>CAZVOD010000020.1:0-56585 GCA_964628385.1 uncultured Saprospiraceae bacterium | reverse complement strand
TTGGGGCAAAAGCCCCCGTCAAAAATGATGAGTTATTTTTTTCTCATTCCTTAGTAAGAAAAATTTAAATAAAGCCCTTATGGCTTTTCAATGACTATTGATGAACAGGGATTCAAGAAATTAGTTTCGTTAAAGGAGTGGGTAATCCATGCTGAGGACGCCTCAGTCACATTTGATGAATAAAATTAACATGACCAAGCAGCCAATAAATATAGTCTGGTTTAAGAGAGACCTGAGGACGAAAGATCACGCCGCCATTGCCTCGGCAGTGGAAACCGGCCTGCCTACGCTGTTTTGTTATTTCATAGAACCGTCTTTAACAACTATCCCTGAATCTGACGTAAGACATTGGCGCTTTGCTTACGAGTCTGTACAAGACCTTAAAGAGCAATTCAAAGGATACAAAATCGAATTGTACTGCTTTTTTGAAGAAGTCATTCCGGTATTTGAAGCCCTGACAGAGCATTTTTTCGTAAAAAATATATTCTCCCATCAGGAAACCGGATTGAAAATTACCTTCGACAGGGATCTGGCGGTGAAGTATTTTTGTAAAAAAAATAATATTGGCTGGAAAGAATTCCGTCAGGATGGGGTATTCAGAGGCCTCAAGCGCCGGGGCAACTGGCAGGATCGTTGGGAAGAAGAAATGTCGGTACCACCGCTAGAAGTAGATTTATCCGCAGTAAAGGTTGTAAGGCTACACGGAAAGCTTGAGCAATGGGCAAAAGAAGAGCGTATTCCTCTGGAATTCAAACAATATAAAGCGCCTTTTCAGCACGGTGGAGAAACTTATGCCTGGAGGTATTTCAATTCATTTTTGAAAAGCAGAGCTGAAAACTACAATAGTCATCTTTCGAAGCCAGAATTAAGTCGGAAAAGTTGTAGTCGCATTTCTCCCTATATTGCCTACGGAAATATCAGCCCCAGGATGGTCTACCAGTTGGCTGATCAGGCGGGGCGTAAGAAAAAGCTCAACCAGCAAATGGAAAATTTCCATTCGAGGATTTGGTGGCGCAGCCACTACATTCAAAAGCTGGAGTCAGAATGGCAATTGGAATTTGAGCCCATCAATAAAAAGCTAATGGATATCGACAGAAGAGAGGACCCGGAGTTGCTGGAGCGCTTTGAAAAAGGCCAAACGGGTATTCCTTTGGTAGATGCCTCCATGCGCTGTTTGCACGCCACAGGCTGGATCAACTTTCGGATGCGGGCAATGCTGGCTACTTTTATGACTTTTGGAGCCTGGCAAGACTGGAAAGCTACCGCTACAATTCTGGCCCGTTTATTTACAGATTTTGAACCGGGGATTCACTACGCTCAGTTTCAAATGCAGGCTGGTTTGACGGGATATCATACCCTTCGCATTTTCAATCCTATTCACAATTCTAAAAAGCACGATCCGGAAGGTGTTTTTTTAAGAAAATGGTTACCTGAATTGGAGCCTTTGCCTCTGAATTATATTCATGCGCCCTGGAAAATGACTAGCATGGAACAAACTATGTACGGCTTCAGGTTGGGCATTGATTACCCTCGTCCGATGATCAATTACGAAGAGGCCGTAAGAGTTAACAAGGATCGGTACTGGAGCTACCGGCAGCGGCCACAGGTAAAAGCAGAGCTGCCCAAAGTATGGATGCGACATTGCCTGCCCCAAAATATTGAAGAATATAAAGAAGTAGAACTGGAAGAATGATCAGCGTCCGGATGCATACCAGTGCCACAACAGGGCCAATCCTGAAACCAAAACGCCAAAAAACTCTCTGGTCGCTTCGATGTGCGGCTCCTCTGTTTTCATCTCAGCCGTAATATTGGGCATGCCTTTAGACAGCCAATCTCCAAAATCGGGAATTAAAGTAATCAACCAGATTATACAAACGCTTAACCCGGCCAGTATAAACCAACGATTATAGCGATTCAGGGCACCGTAAATCGAGATAACGGAAACGCCGCCGTAAAGGATCATCCATTTGAAGGGATCAGGATCGTTTAGTTGCAGGATGGCAAAAACGACAAATAACAAGGCTAGTATCCAATTGACTATTTTCATCAAAATTCAATTCTGTAGTTTAAAATAGGAATTAAGCTGAGCTGGTTTTTAGTTTCAATTTGCATAGTTAAAGGGTCAAAATAGCGAAAAGCTGCATTTTCGTTGTTGCTGACATTTTGAATATCCAGTGATAGAGTACTATTTAAACCTTTTGGGTTGTTGATTTTGTAAAAAATCCGGAGGTCTGCCCGAAAAAAACCGGGTAACTGTATCAGCTTATCATTTTCCCTTAAAAATACGGTTTGCCGGGCATCTCGGGATGCTGATTCGTCAATGTTATTTTCCCAAAAACCTCCTCGCAAATTTAAACGCAGGTTTATGCCCCAGCGCTTATTTTTTTGTTTTTCATTGATTTTTTCCCATTCTTTCCCGTACACTAAATTTAATTGGTACTGACTATTGAAACGAGTATTATACCAATCATCTCCATCAAGTTGGTATTCTGATTCGAAAATAGCGCTGCTCACAATCAAATACTGGTTTTTTGTAAAGTATTGCTGTAGCAACAGTTCAACGCCATAGTTTCTGCCTGCTCCTGTATTGCTTAACTCAAAATCTGCAATTTGATCAACCTGATTGAGCGCCGAAAAATTGAACCCGATATTGATTGGAATATTAAAAAGGTATTGATAATAAAACTCTGAGCGCAGTTGTAAGGAGCGATTGATTCTCCACTGATAGGACAAATTCAGGTGATGAGCTTTTCCCGGCTCGCCAGAATATTGAATATAACTTTGACTTTGCAAAGCATAAGAAAAGAGTAAGTGCTGTTTGTTGTTGATCAGGTGAGAGATATCTATCCGAGGCTCCAACAAATAGCGATCAGCCCCGGCGTAATAAACTGCGTTTAAGCCCAGATTAGCCCGCCATTTTGGGGCAATGCCAGCCTGAAATTCAGCGTAGGAAGTGATAATTGACTCCGAAGTATTCCGGTTGATCGAACGATTATTTTCAGAAAAATCAATACTATCAGTTTGGTAATTGAATCGTACACCTAGCTTAAGTAAATTATTATTTAGTGCCCACTGCTGTTGTAAATAAGTAGAAAGAATAGATTGCAGGCGCGTGTCATTAGCTGTTCGGTGTACGGAAATAGCAGGCTCGGTAGAGTTGACCATCCTCTCGTGCTTTAGTCCGGAAAAGGCCGCTCCACCTTTTAAGATCGCTTTTTTACCATTAGGCTGAACCAGTGAAATGCCGGTTGCTCCCATTCTGGACTGGAAGTTGCGATTGTAGACATCTTCTTCCAGCTTCCAGAGGCTGCTATCGGGTTCGGCTTCGAATATATTTTCGCTAAGGCCTCCCAAACCAAAAAAGGTCAGTTGCCCGTTTTTGGGGAGGTCAAAATTCAGTTGAAAGGATAAATCCTGAAAACTAATGGCTTCTTCTCCCAGATCAAAGCCGAGATTACTTAACAAACCTACCGTAGAATAGCGGTAGTTGGTCAGGTAAGTAGTCTTTTGATTTTTACCTATTGGCCCTTCCAGTGCTGCTTCCAGGCCAATCAGTCCAACTTGTAGGGTTTGCCGGGATTCGTCGGCCGCTCCTTTCCTCAGTTCCATATCCATGAGGCCGCCTATGGTGTTGTTTAGGCCGACCGGAAGATTTCCTTTAAAAATAGTTGAGTTATCGAGTGTTTGAGCACTTAGTATAATGACTCCGCCGGCACTCTGAGTGACCCTGTCGCTGAAGGTTCCGGCATTGGCGGTATGATTGGGATTGACAAGGTCCAGGTTTTCTACACGCCAGATTACCTGATTAGGAGTTTGCCCTCTGATGGAAAGGGCATTAGCCTGATCATTGGCTACGATCACTCCTGGATAATTAGCAGCCAAGCGAGCCGGATCAAAAAAAGTAGCTGGCAAGCGAAAGGTTTCTTCCAGGGTAAGCGAGTGGGTGGCAAGTGGCCGCATGGCCGAGTTGCTATTGGTAGATTTGACCACTACTTCTCCGAGGATTTCCGTTGAGGGATACAGTAAAATTTCAAGGAAGGGCGAACGCCCTGCTTCCAGCTCTAATTCTGCCAGCAAATAGGGCTGATATCCTACATAGGTGATTCTGAGCTGGTAGCGTCCGGGTGGCAATTCGGTAAATGTAAAGTTACCTCGTTTATCGGTAATTGTAGATTGATTCAAGGGGAGCAAGGTGACAGTAGCGCCACCAAGCACCTCCAGCGTTTCGGATGCTCTGACTATGCCTGATAGCTCAACCTGGGCATAGCTTTGCTTGGTAGTTATTCCAAGTAACAATAGGAAAAGAAGGAGATGTCTTGGGTACATGGCCTATGGTTTGTTCTGCTGCTAAAGTATTGAGAAAAGTGACAGGTTGCACCCCAAAGTAATAAATGGTGAAAATGATCTGTACTTATAACGCAGAAAACAAGCTGAATAAGGGACTTGAAATAACTACCGAATTTGGTAATTTAATCCTGGAGAAAGTTTTAGAATTGAAAACTGCTGAGGAATCTAGTCCAAAAGGTAGGTGGGTTCAATCAAAATTCCTTGGATTAAAAGTCTCGTAGTACGAAAATTCATACTACGAGAATGATAAGGACGAGTTGGAGTGAACGTTAGTTTTTATCAAAAAGCAGTTGATCATTTGGATCAACTACCGGCCTGGCACCTGAAGGAAGGTCTATTACCAGGCCATCTTTGGGTATTTCATACTTTTTTACTTTGCCATTTATTTCCACTTCTACAAGCATTGGAAATTCAGTATCAATAGGTGTCATCCATCGAAGTGTAAGTTGCCCATCTTTTATTTTGGAGTTGAGTATCGGTAGTTTGGGCTGACGCAGATATACCTCAAAGAACCAGTCCAATTTTCTACCACTAATTTCTTCACAAATATTTTTAAAATCATCCGTTGTAACAAAACGGGTCTGGGAGCCATCGGTTACCCGTTCTAATGCAGGATCGGGATAAGCCATCCGGCGCAGGGATTTAAAAAATACTTCATCGCCCAGTAAGTACCTCAGTGTATGTAGGATCCATGCTCCCTTATTATAAATTGGGGCCTTGTAAATGTCTTGAGCAGAGGTGATTTCGCGAGGGGCTACCGCGAGGGTATTGCTAAATCGACGTTGGGTGCGCAGGTATTTTTGGTAAGCTTCCTTTCCCTGGGTATCTTCCAGGTAAAGTGGCTGCATATAGGAACAAAATCCTTCATGGATCCACATATCGCGCCAATCGTAGTTGGTGACCAGGTTGCCCCACCATTCGTGTCCCAATTCATGATGGTGCAAGGCATCAAAGCCCCAGTCTGGCCCTCTGGTCATCGCGGTATTGTCAAAGTCAGCTCCATAGGCGATAATCGTTTGGTGTTCCATTCCCAAATGAGGCGTTTGAACTACGCCGTATTTATCAGATCGAAATGGGTAGGGGCCAAGGTATTTCTCGTAAAACTCCAGGTGTTCAATGATTTCCGGCATTAGTTGTTTGCCATTTTCGATATCGTCTGGGAGTACGTAAAAAAATACAGGTACTTCATCACCGGATACGCTATTGAGTTTACTTTCAATAACTTCGTAGGGCGCAATATTCAGGGATATATTATAGGCATTGATAGGATTGTTGACTTTCCAGTGGTAGGTTATTGATTCGTCTTTATGTTTTTCTTGTCGGACGAACTTTCCATTAGTGGCCACAAAGAGGGGCTCGGGGACTGTTATGTGCAGATCGACGGTATTGGGCTCGTCCGAGACGTGGTCTTTTACGGGCCACCAAAGGTCAGCGCCGTTGGTTTGGTTGGCTGTGGCGATCCAATGCTCCCCGGCAGTCGTTTTAGCCCATACGAAGCCTCCATCCCAGGGAGCCATAGGAGCAACACGGGGTTTACCGCTGTAGCTTATCCGGACGGAGATAGCTTCGCCGGCATTACGTGTATTTTCGAGGTTGATCCATAGTTTTCCACCGTTGCGGTGATAGTCTCGTTTTTGCTCCTGATTGTCTTTTACTTCTGCGATTTGAGAGACTGTCAACCTGGGGTCAAGGTCCAGAACCAGCCAGTGCATAGGGTGTACTACATCAGCATCGACCGTCACATGCCCCTGGATAGATTGTTTGTCAGGAAAAATTTTGAGGTTCAGATCGTAATGAGTCACATCGTAGGCGGCTTGTTCGTACATCAGGAGGCCGCCGGAGTCGAGTACATCGACTTGAGCCTGTAGAGCAGTGACAGTGGAGAAGAGTACGAGAATAAGGCAGTATACTGGCTTCATGTTCAAAAAAATTTAGACATGTCATTTCTAAATATGACATTTTTGTAAGGTATTGAAAATAAGTAGCTTGTGCGATTAGTATTTTTACATGACATGTCTAGACATGACATGTCTTGGGGGAGCCAAGTTAGAGTCGAACCCGCCTAAACTGGAGGTCCCTGACTCGATCCATAGTGATCTTCAAGCCGGTGACCTCGTCCAGATGATTGCGCTCAAAAATGATCGCTCCCACTTTTGAAGAGAAAAAATCCCTCGCAGCAGCCTTCGGAAATAATATAAATCTGCCCAAACGAAAATGCTCAGCCCGTACCAGGTCATTTTCATAACTAATGGTGTAGAACGTCTCCAGTTCATCACTGTAATAAGTCCCCTCCAGAGATTGAAAATCATTTTGGATAGCAGCGGTCTGCTTGTTATTGACCGGCTGGGCACTTTGCCGACGCCTGGGCCCGTAATCATCGCTTTTGAATTGGTCAGCCAGTAAGATATTAGTGATCCTTTTGGCCGTTTTTTTTCTGTTAAAGTCCGAGCAATTACTCATTATTATAAATCCAAGGTCCTGATCTGGGAACCAACTAAGGGTAGACCTGTAACCAGCACTAGCACCACCGTGTGAAACCCTTTTCAGCCCCCGATATGAATCACAATATACCCCAAATGCATATTCGAGGGTATCGCCATTGTTCAAAATTCCTCTTTCTTGCATCCTGGAAATGGTTGCAGCCGAGCCTACCCGCGGGCTTTCAAAATTTCCAAGCCACTTCATCATATCTTCAACAGTAGAGTAGATACCACCCTGCCCATACATAGAGCAATTGTCATATTCCTTAAAAAAGGTATTCTTTGAGCTAGAGTAGGAGTTGGAACAATTGGGGAAAATTTTCCCAGAGCGATCCATGACATAAGTGTTTGCCATCCCTAGGGGATCAAATATTTTTTCTCTCAAAAAGTCAGCATAAGATTTTCCGCTTACTTTCTCAATAATTTCTGAAAGCAATACATAGGCCGTATTGCAGTAAAGAAATTCCTCACCGGGCCGGAAATTCAGGGCTTTCTGCTTTTTCACAAAATTAATAACATCGCCCTGCCGCAGTAAATCTCCGCTTTGCCGACCTGCAATATACAAAGCTGTATATATTTCCCGCAAACCACTGGTATGATGAATTAAATGCCTGATTTTTATCGCTTCTCCAAAATCAGGTACATGCGGAAGGTAATCCCGAATATCATCATTTAAATAAAGCTTTTTTTCTTCATTTAATAACAAAATTCCAAAAGCAGTTATCTGTTTAGCTAAAGACCCAATATCGGCTACCGAATTAGTGGTAAAGGGTAGTTGCTGCTCAATGCTGGCCATCCCGAATGATTGGGTATAAATAACCTTACCTGTCGAAACAATGCCTATGGTAATCCCGGGGTTTTTATTACTATCCCATTCTTCAAATAATAGATTAATTTTTTCTCGCTGTTCTGTGCTCAGGTTAATTTGTGTATGGGCAGTAAAAAAGAGTAAGCCAAGCAGGCATGTGAGTATAGTTTTTTGCATGGAATAATATTTTACATAAATCTAAAGTTAATAATTTTAACCCCATAGATCGTAATCAGCCCGACCTTTCAAAAAGGAGCTAATATAAACAAGGCCTGATTTTATTGCGGTCAGGTCACTTCGAACAGCTACCCTATAAAAAGACTACGGTAAGAGTCTATTCTCAAGATCAGGAATAAAAATGAAAAGCTATCGTATCTGCTTATGCTGAGAGCGTATATGGACCTTGCCCTCCGGCTTGTCAATGACTATAAACCAGGCACTCACTTCAGCTTTATTGCCCCATGGTACTACCAGACGACTCAAAAATGGCTTCGTGATAACCCGTTTTTGTACATTTTCGGCTCCAAAAGTAAAATCAAGCCAACTCTAAAATAAAAGATAATCAGGGCTGATCTGTACAAGCTATTCAATTTGTACAGTTATTTTTGAAAACAAATGTAATGCCAAGGTTTTTATATAGGAAGAACAATTTTACTCAGAAATATGACAATAAGAGACTGGATTATCATTTGGCTGAAAGCCGTACGAGCTCCTTTTTTAGTAATGAGTTTGCTTCCGGTACTGTTAGCCGGGGCCATCGCCCTGGTAAATGGACAATTCAATGGTTGGCTGCTATTTCTGGTCGTTACAGGTGTCCTGTTAGCACATTCTGCAGCTGACCTTTTTGATGATTTTTATGACTTCAAAACCGGTAATGACGGGAGTAAGGAGCACAAATTTCACGATAATCCACTCTTTAAAGGACAAATTTCCATCCGGCAAGTGCTTAATGCCGCTCTGTTTTGTACTATCGTAGCTCTTGGTATAGGCATCTATTTACTGGTAGAAGTCGGATGGCCGGCTTTTTACCTGACCCTGGGAGGCGCTTTTATCATGTTCTTTTATACAGCTCCGCCGATTCGGTTGAATTACCATGGCCTGGGTGAAGTGGTTATTTTTCTCTCTTTCGGACCGATGATCATCTTTGGTACTTACTTTGTCGTAACCGGACAACCCAGCTTTGAACCTCTACTTGTATCTATTGCTCCGGGGATATTCACTATGAATGTAGGCCTGATCAGTAATATTTTTGATTATGAAGATGATATCAAATACAGTAAGCAATCTATACCCGTAAGATTTGGTAGAAAGGCAGGTATAAATGTCCTGATTGGAGGTTCTGTTTTAGCTTATGTTGCTATTCTTCTGGGGGTGTTTGCACAGATACTGCCAGCCACAGGATTGCTGGCGTTTTTGACTATTCCTTTTAGCCTCAATACTATAAAATACAGCAAGCAGTACCAGGATCACAGTAATCTGATCCCAGCTCGCCTAAATGCAATTAAGCTCGCAGCTTTGACCAGTGTGTTGTTAAGCCTTGGCTATTTGCTGGAATGGTTATTTTGAGCATCAAAAAAGGATAGGCGATTTCACCTATCCTTTTTTGAAAACTGTCTAATTCAAATCGTCAATGATCTGATTAAGGAAGTCGTCGTCGCTACTGAATGTGAAGTCCATTTGAAAAATAGGTAGGATGTAAAGTACAATGGGAG
The DNA here is from genome assembly GCA_964628385.1 of uncultured Saprospiraceae bacterium. GTDB lineage: Bacteria > Bacteroidota > Bacteroidia > Chitinophagales > Saprospiraceae > JANQPA01. The sequence goes on along the minus strand of CAZVOD010000020.1, from coordinate 47,238 downwards.
TCAGTACCAGCATAGCTACTCCAAAGTAAAAGAAAATGCCTTCCAGCATCATTAGTATAATACTTACAGCAAGCGCTGCCAAAATGCCAACCAATTTGGTGGAAATAGTCTTCCGGGGCTTTAACTGAGTGGTCTTCTGTTCTTTTTGAGTAAAGGTAGTTGCTAAGTTTTCCTGATAAACCAGATCCAAGTTTAAGTTTTTCATAATTTTCTGTTTTTGGATAATTTATTTTGTAATGGTTTAATGGGTAAATATTTTAGGATACATCATATTAGTGTCATAAGAACCCATTTGGTAAGTATATTTGGAGAGAAAAAAAAGGATACCAAAAAGAGATAAAAAGTCAGGAGAATTAGAAGTAGAAAACGTCCGAATGGGCGTAGAATTTTAATCTGAAACGTTGATTTTCAGTTGATTGTTAGTGTATACTTCATTTAGTAGAGAACTTTATTTTTTTCTATCCCAAATTATTCCAAGGATCACAAACAAGCTGGAAATTAATACTGCCGGTACAACAGGTAGTATGCTAAATACCCTATTTAAGCTGGGCTGGATGATGGCAAAATATACCAAAACCAATTCTCCAAATACGATAGCTGCTATGGCCGTGGGAGCATTTTTATAATTAAAGCGCAATGCGGCCAGAAAAACGGGGAATAAAACCGACAAACCCGAAAAAGTTAATGTAGCGATTTGAAAAATGGTAGCCGGACGAAAATAGGCAATGACTAAACTGATCAGGCAGAGGATCAGAATGCTGATTCTACCAATTTTTACCATTTCTTTTTCACTAATATCAGGTTTGATTAGTGGTCTGTATAGATCCCTGGTCATAACGCCACTTAGGGCAAGAAGTGTACTGTCTGTAGTACTTACAAAGGCAGCCAGGGCACCGGTAAGAATCAGGGCACCCAGGTATTTGGGTATATGCATAGTCATCAGCATGGGAATAATCTGATCCGCCTCTTTGCCCTGTAAATCAGGGAATGATAAATGTCCCATAACTCCTAACGCTACCGGAAAGATGAATAGAATGGGAGGAACAATAGTATATAAAAATGAAATCTTTTTAAAATCACTTTCTTTGTTGGCCATCAAAAAGCGAAAGAAAATTTGAGGAAACATGGGCAAGCAGGTAAGCCATAGTAGCATAAAGCTCAGGTACACAGTTGGGCTGTAAGCTGGGCCCTTCCCCGATCCACTCATCAAAGCATTTAAGTTATTCGCTATCTTTTCGTTGATAGTACTGATTCCTCCAAGTGAGCTGCTAATCAAAATAAAGGCAGTGACAATAAGCGTAAGCATGATCAAGCCATTGTATACATCAAGACGGGCAACGCTATACATACCACTGGACCAAACATAGATCAAAATGAAAGTCATCAGCAAAGCGGCGCCACCAATGTATGGTATACCTCCGGCCGTAAGTTTAGAAATAATCAAACCTGCACCAATGATCTGAATCCCTACAAATGGTATCATAAAAACAATAAGTAATACAGCTACTATTCTGGATAAGACCGGACTTTTCAGGAGCGCTCCTATCATTTCGGAAGGGGTGATAAAGCCCATTTCTTTGCCCTTTCTCCAGGCTGGCGAACCGATTAAAAAGAAAGACACAGCAGCAAAAGATGTTCCGAGGGCCATCATAGCATAATAAGCGTAGCCTACCCGGTATGCTTCGCCGGCAAAACCAATAAAGAAAAAGGCACTAAAATTAGTAGCGATTAAAGTGAAAAAGAGTTTGACACTTTTCAGCTTGCGGTCATTAAGGTAGAATTGATCAGCATTGACAATTTGTTGTGCCAGTCCAGTCCTTGCCAGTACCAGTGAAAGCGCCAAATACCCGAAGAGTATGATGTAAATTATCATTTTGATGCAGTTTGTCTTTTTTAATACCTAATCCTCAGTAGTCCAGTAGTATCGAGTAAAGAGATAAAAAACCAGGCAAAAGAGTAGCTCTACGCCAAAGAAGTACCAAAGCCAGGTCGGAAAGTTACCAATGCTGGCGCTGGCATCTCCAAATACAAGAAGTACAAGTACGGCTAATGCCAATACGCCGCTAAAGGCGAGAATCCATGCTATTGATTGTTTCATATCTGTATTTTGTGTGGAAGTTGTTTTGAGAAATACTTTCCTGCTTAAACAACTTCTGAGGAAAATGGCAAAAAGCAGAAGGATGTTCTTGTAAATCCTTCTGCTATCTACCTAACTCGCTCTACTTTATAAAGGCTGATATAAAAAGCTTAAGTAGTAAATAGCGCCGGTATTGGCAGCACCATAAACAAATCGGAATTCTTGCTGGAAAATATTATTTCCGCCCAACTTAACCACAGAGTCCAATTCAGGGATAGCCAATGAAATGGAGGCATCAGTAGTATTTATGCTTGGGATAACATTTTCTCCAAAATTGGAAAAGAAGTTATATTCAGTAGAATACTTCCAGGTAACAGTGAAACCAAGCCGCTGCTTCGGCCCTAATTTTGAGGCTGACAAAAATAAGCCCAGTCGATGCTCAGGCGTGTTAAATTGTAATTCCCTCAAAAAGGCCTCTTCTTCCACATTGTCATCTACATTGGGGTTTGTTGGCTCAAAGTCAGAACTCTGAAAGTCATTCCAGTTGTAATTAACACCAAAACGTAGCTTTTGTGTGACTTTGTAGTCTAAATTAGCACCTACTCCATAGGATTGTACGGCTTCCTCCCTGTTTTGACGAATAGCAAATAGCTGAAAATCAGGTGTTCCCGGCCTGAATGCAATTACCGGACGAATGATCAGATCAGTGTATTGAGTGAAATAAGCATTGACATCTACCAGCAGCCTGCCATCAAGGTTCAACCCTTTATATCCAAACTCAAAAAGTGTATTCCGTTCAGGCTGAACAGCCGTGAAGCCCCGGCCATCTTCTTCGATAATTTCCGCCATAGTATATCTTTGTCCCGAACGGCCCTCGTAAATAAAATTATCAAGTGAGCGCTGTGCCGACCCTATATTGGTAAAGGCAGAAGTTAGCTGCAACCGGAAAAAGCCTTCCTGTATACTTGGGTTACGAAAACCCGTCTGGAAAGAACCCCGAATGTAATGCTTTTTTTCTGGATCGATCTGATATACTGCTGCTAACCTCGGCGACCAGTTGGCTTTATAGTCCTGGTTATCATCATAACGGATCGCTCCTGTCAGCTTTAATCTTTCATCAAAAATATATTCAGTAGCTTGTACGTACATGCCTACTTGATTGACAACGATGGGTTCGCCGAAGCCTAACTCCCCGTCATTGTAAAAAGTACCATCACTATCAATATTGTACCTTCTGTAGTTGAGGCCGGCGAGTAATTGGAAAGGAACCGTATGGGACAAGTCGAAGTCCAGGTCAGCATTGATATAGCTACTGAAATCGATAGTCTGTGAACCAATACCAGTGGTGGAATTCAAACCTGAAAAATCAGTATTATTAGTAGTAGCTCCTAATGCGGCTTCAAAATCTTCGTTGTTGTATTCACTACCCCCCGGCATAAAGCGATCGGCAAAAAGCCTGGCATCTTTGAGGTTGCCGGTTTCTGAATATCTGGACTGGAAGTCCTGTACCCACAACTCATTGGGGCGCAGGGCCTGTTGTACAGCATCAGCAGCGTTGGGCGCTGACCAACTGCCCCGAAAGTTATCCAGCTTATGCTGGTAGATTCTGAAGTTGACATTTTTTCCACTCAAATTGAATAAGTGCATGCGCTGTAAATAATCAAACTGTGGGAAAGCAACACTACTTCTGATAATCCAGTCAGAAAAAGAATGCTTGTAAGTATAAGAAGCTTCCCAATCATCATCGAATCGGTAGTGTAAAGAAAAATTACCCCGGAAAGACTCCATCCTGTTATTGGCAAAATCAGCCCGTGTGAATAAATCCTTTTCTTCTATACCTGAACGGGCAAGCTCATTGGCAGCCAGGCTAAGTACTGTACCGTCTGGCCCCACTAATTCCACCGGAAAGGGAATGGTTCCAATTCCGTTTCTGTATTCATCTCCTACAGTGTGAACGGCATCAAACCTACGATATCCGTTTGGATCGTCTTTGTCTAGTGCTTCAAATTGTGCCCGATTATCAAATGCTCTAGGAGGAATAACTGCTGATTGGTCATCGCCAATCCAGTCATAAACAGACCGGTACGAAAAGTCCATTTTAAATGCCAGCTTATCATTAATGATCTTGGCATAACGGATATCCTGCTCATATAAGGGTTGTGTACCTGCAGCATTTTGGCGGGTAAATCCTACCTTTGATTGCATACTCAACCCCGGAAAGTCAAAAGGGTTTTTGGTATACATCCGTAAAATACCATTGAAAGCATCAGAACCATACAGCGCGGATGATGCTCCCGGAATGACTTCTACACTGGAGATATCCAGGTCTGATGCTCCCATCGTACCTCCGATAGAAAGCCCAATGGGGTTGGTCATGTCCACACCGTCAATTTGCTGTTTGAAACGGAAATTACCAGAATCCGAAAACCCACGGGTATTGTAGGAGGGTAGTGTCAAACTGGAGCTTTGAGACCATATCCCCATGATATTGCTGATGGCCTCGTAAGAACTCAGCTGGCCATTAGACAACAGGTCTTTACTGCTCACTTTATAAATAGTTACAGGCGCTTCCAGTACTCTTTCCTCAATTCTGGATGCTCCCACTACCACCGGGTTCAAATCTACAGAACTACTCTTCAAAATTACACTGAAGTTATTGTATTCCTTGCCTTCAGATGGATCAATCTTTTTTTCCACAGAGGAAACGCCCACGTAAGAAAATTGTAGTGTAAATGGGTCTTCTCTATCTATTGTAAGATTATATCTACCTTTAGCATCTGTAATTGTGCCATCGCCTGTTTCTACACAAAGCACACTGGCACCAATAAGTACCTCTGATTCATTACGGACTAGGCCCGAAACCTTTACTTGACTATAAATTGAATTACTGAAAAGCAATAAAAAAATACTCAGTCGGAGTGAAAGACTCATAATCATTCTTTTTGTCTTCTTATTTAAAACATCAATTTTAACACCCCTGCGGCAGGCAGGTTTTTGATTTAATTAAGAGTTTTAAAACTTTCAGAAAAAATTGAAAGTTTTGACGAAAATACAATTCTATTTGGGAAATAGTCAAATTTTAGTCAAAATTTAATGTTTAATCCTCATCCTTCCCGACAGATGCTGAAACAAAAGCCTGCAACTATTTATTATTCCATTTAAAAAAAAATGGAGATGAATTTTATGGAAAATGATTACGGAAATACCCTATTTCCGGTTTTCTTGAAACTACATAATCTGAATATGCTAATTGTTGGTGGTGGAAACGTAGGTTTGGAAAAGCTGGAAGCTGTTATAAAAAATGCTCCACTAGCCAGAGTAACTGTAGTAGCGGGAGAGATACGCCGGCCGGAAATCTACGAGATAGTCAAAAACCACCCCAATGTTGAACTGATAGAGCGAAATTTCGATTATGCGGATATAAATGGCAGAGATATCGTCATTTTGGCCACGGATAATCCAGAACTTCACAAAGAAATAAAAGCTTACAATGCCGAAAGACATATTTTGACCAATGTAGCGGATACCCCTCCTTTATGTGACTTCTACCTTTGCTCTATTGTCAAAAAAGGGGATATGAAAATTGGTATTTCTACCAACGGTAAATCTCCTACGTTGGCTAAGCGGATGCGAGAGTATCTCACCGATACTTTACCGGAAAGCGATGAAATTCAAACACTGCTGGATAATCTGAAATCCATAAGAGATCAGCTTGGAAATGATTTTGATTACAAGGTCAAAAAGCTTAATCAAATTACGGAATCCTGGCTGGAAGAAAAGGATAAGAAAAAAAATGGGTTCCGCCTGTTTGGAAATTTATTTTCCAGGAAGTAACAACCTGAATTAGGACTAACATTGATAGGGTCCTGTGGCTATCCATGTTAGCCCTTGTAATTATTTGGGCAGTCGCTGCTCAATGGATTGCTTTTGTTTATCGGGCAGTTACCATCTCGTGGAATTCTTCGAGCTTATGTTGTCCCTCCCAAGTATTAATTGAATCTCGGTAGGTGTTATAAGCATCAAAGAAAAAAGAAACGCACTTGTCGGGAAAAGAAGTAGGAGCATTGCTAAGAATGCAGATGGCTACCTTGTCTTTTGGGTTAAAGGCGACTTCACTTCTATATCTGTTTACATAACCGCTGTGGTTAATGATGGTATCCTGTACTCTGGAAATGACCCGCCAGCCCATAGCATAATGAGCGTCTAGCACTTCTGGCCACCGTCGGTATCTCCTAGTATTTTTCATATCAACAATAGGGATAAATACCTGATCCAGAATTTCAGGCGAAACCACTTCCGGACGATTGCCCAGAAGTACCTGAATGTATTTGGACATATCTTCTATACTGGCATTAATTCCTCCCGCCGGAATGGCATTGTAGTATTTCCTGGAGATCTTATCGAGCCGATACCGGGTATCTCCGATTCTTTTGTGTGGCAGCGCAACATTGTTGTTGTTGGCAATCGCTTCATAGCTACAGGATGCCTGTTCCATATTAAGTGGAGCAAATAAATAGCCCTTTAGTACCAAATCGAAAGAACTACCCGTAATGGCCTCCGATATGGGATCGATCAAGCTAAATACAGCATTTTGATAGGCATATATCTCTCCGGGGTCACCAATAAGACGGGGTTTTCTGAATTTGGGGAGAATTTGTTCAAGGGGAGCGCCAGATTCTACAGCGCTGGTGTAAGCATGATATGGCAAGCCCGTTGTATGAGAAAGCAAATGCCTGATTTGTACCTCCTGGGTTTGTTTTTTTGATCGCAGCTGAAACTCTGGCAGATACTTTACAACGGGATCTTCCCAATCGAGCTGTCTGTCCATTACTAGCATGGCTGTCAGGATACTCGACATTCCTTTGGATAAAGAAGCCAGTCGGAAGACGGTCTGCTCATTAACGGAATCTTTTGCATTAATACTACGCAGGCCCATACCTTTCATTAAAAGGATAGTAGTATCTTTTATGACCACAATGGCAGCCCCGGGTAGTTTTACCCTTTCAAACTCATCATCCACATAAGATTCATAAGAATCAATAAATGCTGACAAATGTGGGTTCTGCTCAATTACAATGTCTAAGTGTCGGTTTGCGGGAGTATTGGTTGCCAATATCACCACTCCGATTAGCAGCGTAATGCTAATCACGAGAATGTATTTCATGGAATCGCCTGTTTTGAAAACTAATTGCAGAAACAGCAAGATAAAGAAGTAAAAAAAGTATCAACCAAAGTATTTTTACTTCTTTGGGATATCACTGTATCCACTCAATTAAAGTTGTGATTGAAGCATTTGAAAGGATAGAAAGTGTCCTGAAATTAGATCGCTGTCATCAAAAATGACCACAAAACTAATTTCTTCTACTTACCCTTGGCCATCACAACTTGGGTTAATTATAAAAGTTTAAGCCTGGGAGGTGATGTCAAGAGGATTATGATGCAATGGTAAAAAGTTCTTTTTGCAAAATTAGAAAAATCTAAATGTTTATTGTTTCAAAAATTTGTAGAGCTAATCTTTGGTCTGATAGAAGCTTCTAACTGCATTTTGAAAGAGAAATTACAATTTTATAAATTGCGTTTGGACTACTTTACTTTTAGCAAATAAGTTAAAATCGCTGCTGATAGTCTACGCTAAGACCAAAAATATGTTTCTGTCAGGGAGTGAGAAATTACTGGAAGGATAGCTTGTCTTGTTTTAAAGCGAGCTTCAAATACCTGCTTAATCAGCTATAAGAACCAATCCCATTCTTAAGCCATTCTGCATCTTATCCACTTCAATATAGGCTGTTTTGCCGGCTTCTTTCTCCTTTTATTTAAAATAAAAAATCGGAGCTGTTGACTCCAACAACCCCGACAAAAGTCAACTAATCACAAAAGAAAACTAAATATTCGTTCTAAATTTGCTAAACTCATATTTAATGACTTTTGGATCGTTATGACTTTTCTTTGTATCTCAACAATGCTATCCAAGTTTTTTAAATCAATAATATAAGGAAACCATCATTTGATCTATTCTAACAATAAAGAAAATATAATAAACGTTTCCAAAATAATCGACAAAATTTTATAATTCAAGGGTTTATGGAATATATCCCCAAAAAATATCCTTTAATAAATTTTATAAGCATACTAACGACTTTAATAAGTTGAAATTATATTGAGTCTCGAAAAATTACGCTTCAAAGCAAACTCCTATGGATCGATAAAATCAGATGCAGGAGCTTTTACGTTTTTCTAGACTGTTACAACTCGTAAGGACTAAAAGATAAAAAAGATGCGCTCATTACTGATATTTTTACTGTTTGTTGCCTATGCTCTGGGAGCACGATGGTATTTCTTTTGTGAGATCCGGCAGACTTGTGCGACTACTACTGATATGTATATCCCTAGATTAAGTACGCTGACGCTTCACGAGAAAGATCGCGTTATTCTGGAGGGGTACGATCAGTTTGTTTTTGATAAGGGAGAAGTACAGCCTTATTTGAACGATAACAATCTCATTTTTCTGGATTCTGTAGCTGCTTACCTGGAAGATCATCCCGATAAATCACTAGAAATTACTTCCTTTTACAGGCCTAGTGAACGAGACAGCTCCCTGAGTTTTGGGTTTTATGAAAATATAGGTATTGCCAGAGCTGTTTTTATCCGTAATCAAATAAGGCAGAGAGGTATTGATGAGCAAAGAATAGACCTCGATTATGGATTTAGTGATACGGATACCCTCAAAGAGCCTTTGGATTTTGAGCTCTACCCCAGAGCTGCCCAAGTAGAGCGATTGAGATTTACCTTTTCCAATATAGATTTTTCGGATGCCAATTTTGAGTTTGATTCTGATGAGTTCCGACCAACGGCTGCCTTTAAATATTATGCAGATTCTCTAAAAACATATACTGAACTGAATACTGAAAAGAAGATACTCATTATTGGGCATACTGATGACAAGGGTACTCCTTCGTATAATAAAAACCTCGGGATGCGAAGAGCTATCAATACCCGTAACTATCTAAAGAAAGAATACGACATAACAACTGCAATTGATGTGGCTTCCGAAGGTGAGAAATCTCCTTTAGTTCCCAACAATTCGGAAGCCAATCGCAAAAAAAATAGAAGAGTAAAAATTCAAATACAGTAGGGATTCTATCGTAAAAACAAGTTTATTCTATTATCTGCTGTTTGAAAATATCTGGCTGAGCTTTGCTGCTGGCTCTCTTCCGCTTTGAGGGGCTGGCCCCTCAAGCAGAAGAAAGAAGCGTGCATACAAGTCTCAGAATATATTTTCTCATAGTATCCTAATTTGTGGCCAGGCCAACCTTTCTGGTACTTTAGAAAAGCTAGTAGGGAGATTATAGATTTGAAAATATCTTCAGGTAATTCTGCCTCCTATTCTTTGACAAGAATCAGCTTTCCCTCTTTTGAGGGCACTGAGCAAAAATGTGATAATGGTAAGCTCGTTCCTGAGCGCAACTAGGCCGGAAACGCTCTGCAGTTGAAAAGAATGGGAGGTATTTAATCATTTTTGGGATATTTATTAAACTTGTTTTGAAGGGGTAAAATAGTATCAAAATAATTCAATTTTACCACTATTCTATCTTTTCAAAATAAGTTTGTTTAATCTATCAATTTTAAGGACAAGATAGGTGCTTCTGATGCACAAGATTGCACAAGATTGCACAAGATTGCACAAGAATCCAAATACGCTCTTATGTTCTTGATTTGTCACCCTTTTGGTCAGGCCATCCTAGCGTTTCATAAATTTTCTCTACATCTTTAGGCATCAGGATACCTTTAGACAGCTTAAGTTTTGCTTTTTTTAATTGATTAGATAAAGTATTACGGTGTACACCGTACTCCTCTGCAACCTCTTGTCGAGTCTTGGCTTTTAGCAATAGGGGATCTTGCTTTTTCATAAGACTAACTTTTGTGATCTGAAAAAATAGAATAAGATTACAAAATGCCAGACGCCCTTTAACGGACCCTTATCGCCGGAATGCTAACGGCTGTTTTGCCAGCTTTGTTTTAGAAATTACACAGCCCGGGGTCAAAATTGGCCTGGCTGGCACTAGCGAAGAAAGTCTGTTGATTAGACAAATGGAGAGATTACGAAGCGAATGCTTATACTTTATAGCTTAGGTCTTAAAAATACATAAAAAAAGAATATCAGGTCAGGATATTTTTTAAAAAGCTTTGATCCCTATTTTCCAGGGGGCAAAATTAGGATAGGCTTGACTGTTTGGGTAAAGTTACTTCCTGCTGTTTAAGGGTATGAACTATTTGTTGAAGCCTTTGTTTTTAAGGCAGTTTTTGAAAAAAAATAGTAAATATATATGCCTGAGAGCGAAGAAATTTTGGTAAAATCGACTAAAAATAATAACGATGATCCTACTGCAGAGGTAAGAAAGGAGGATCATATCAAGTTGGCCCTAAAGTCACAGATAGAGCGTAACACGCTGGATCAGCGGTTCTTCTATGAACCAATGCTTTCTTCGCATCCCCGGGATGGTAGCTGGCCGGCTTTTGATTTTTTGGGTAAAACAATGAAAGTTCCCGTGTGGGTGTCCAGTATGACCGGAGGAACACAGATGGCCCGGATTATCAATCACAACCTAGCCAGAGCCTGCGGAGAGTTTGGTATGGGTATGGGCCTTGGTTCTTGCCGTTCATTACTTTACAGTGATGAGTTTTTGCCGGATTTTGATGTGCGACACCTAATTAGTGATAAATATCCACTTTTCGCCAATTTGGGGGTAGCTCAGGTAGAACAGTTGCTTATACGCAATGAAATAGATACGATCAACAAATTGATAGATAAGCTATCGGCAGATGGCCTGATTGTTCATGTCAATCCTATGCAGGAATGGTTACAACCTGAGGGTGATCGCTTTGAATGGCCACCTTTGAAAACTGTAGAGGTACTACTTGAAAAAGTAAATTTTCCGGTTATCGTCAAAGAGGTAGGCCAGGGCATGGGCATGGCCTCTCTTAGAGCCTTATTGCAACTGCCACTTGCTGCTATTGATTATGCTGCCAACGGAGGTACTAATTTTGCCAAATTGGAGTTACTGAGAAGTGACGAGGTCAAAGAACAGATTTTTGGTCAGCTGGCAATGATCGGGCATAGTGCTCCGCAGATGGTAGTAATGACCAATAAGCTAATAGAAGAATTAGGTGATAAAGTCGCCTGTAAGCAAATCATTATCTCGGGAGGAGTCAGACACTTCCTGGATGGGTATCATCTTATAGAAAATGTAGAGCTCCCAGCTATCTACGGCCAGGCTTCTGCATTTTTGAAAAATGCAAGAGAAGATTACGAGCAGCTCCAAAATTACGTGGCGAGCCAAGTCAGAGGGTTGGAGTTAGCTAAAGCTTATCTCAAAGCACGCCCGGTAATACAATCGTAGGTACCCTGCTATTCTGATTCTTTCTTTTAAATGCATCAAATCATGCCACAAAAAACGATAAAGGGGTTTTCTAAATTATCAAAAGAACAAAAGCTACATTGGGTAACCGAAAATTTCTTTCCTGATCAACAACAAGCGAACCAGGAGTACGAGCGCTTTTGGCACAAGGATGGGCAATTGCAGAAAACGCTTGATGGTTTTAGTGAAAATACGATTAGCAATTATGTGCTGCCCTATGGTGTGGCCCCCAATTTTTTGATCAATGGAAAGAGCTACGTTGTTCCGATGGTAATTGAAGAGAGTTCTGTAGTGGCTGCGGCCTCTAGTGCCGCCAAGTTTTGGCAAAGTAGAGGAGGTTTTCACGCCGAGGTAGTGTCAATGACCAAGTTAGGACATATTCATTTTTCATGGAATGGGAATATCCGGAAGCTCAAAAAGGTGTTTGTCGAGCTGGAACAAGAAATGAGAAAAGAAGCCGCATTGATTACGGCTAATATGGAAAAAAGAGGCGGCGGAGTAACAGCTATAGAGCTGCGAGAATTCGACGAGGAGCCAGGGTATTATCAACTCCTGGTTAGCTTCGAAACGTGCGATTCTATGGGTGCCAACTTCATTAACTCCGTCCTGGAGTCATTTGCCGCTACACTCAAAAAATTTATAACGCTATCACCGGTGTTCAATGATGACGAGCGAGAATTGTCAATTATCATGGCCATTTTGTCTAACTACACCCCAGATTGCCTGGTTCGGGCCTGGGTAGCGTGCAAAGTAGAGGACCTGGCCTACTCTTGTGAGGATATGGCGCCGGAAGTGTTTGCCGAAAAATTCTACAAAGCGGTGCGGGCCGCATATATCGATCCTTACCGAGCTACCACTCACAATAAAGGGATCATGAATGGTATTGACGCAGTAGTAATTGCTACAGCTAATGATTTTCGAGCCGTTGAAGCCTCTTGTCATGCTTACGCCGCCCGATCCGGGCAATATCGAAGCCTGAGTGAATGTAAAGTAGAGGACGGTGTATTTAAATTCTGGTTGGAATTGCCTTTGGCACTCGGAACAATCGGGGGCCTGACGCGTATTCATCCACTGGCAAAAAGCTCCCTGGAAATGCTGGGCAATCCTTCAGCTGAAGAACTGATGATGATTGTAGCGACTACCGGGTTAGCTCAAAATTTTGGCGCCGTTCGTTCTTTAGTAACTACTGGCATCCAGAAAGGACACATGAAAATGCATTTAACCAATATGCTCAATCATTTCAATGCCACTCCTCAGGAACAGGATAAAGCTTTTCGGTATTTTGAAAAACAAGTCATTTCTTTTTCTTCTGTGCGGCAGTTTTTAGATACCTTAAGGTCTGAAAATGGAATAGCTGTTGGAATAAAAAACATTTAGATAAATGTCCAATACTTTCAGGTCTAATGGGAAGTTACTCTTATCCGGGGAATATTTCGTGCTGGATGGTGCCCTCTCACTGGCCGTACCCACCCGGCAGGGACAAAATATGATTGTCACGGTCCTGAACGAGCCCCAACAGCTCATATGGCGCAGCTACGGAATTGATGGGCCGGATCAAATATGGTTTGAAGCACACTTTGATATTAATCAATTATTACCAGTAGAAGCCACTGACCCTAAAGCAGCCCAATTTCTGACTGCTATTTTCCAATCTATTCAAAAGCAGCGTCCGGGGTTCTGGAATCAATATGTTGACCGCGGACTTATCGTAGAGACCTTCCTGGAGTTTCCCAGAAAATGGGGCCTGGGTACCAGCTCTACTATGCTTAACAACCTCGCCGAATGGAGCCAAACCAACCCTCATACTTTACTAAAAAATTCTTTTGGAGGATCAGGGTACGATCTGGCCTGTGCAAGAGCAGAAGGCCCAGTGCTTTTTCAGAAAAGAGCCACAGAGGCGCACTTTGTGCATGTGCCTTTCCATCCACCCTTTAGCAACCAATTGTATTTTGTTTATTTAGGACAAAAACAAAACAGTCGTGAAGGTATCCTACGATACCGACAAAAAATGGAAACACCAGATCAAAGTTTATTGCAACGGATTTCAGAAATTACCACAGCGTTTTTAAGCTGTAATACTCTGAAAGATTGGCAAAAGTACACCCAGGAACACGAAAATCTGATAAGCGCCACACTGGAACTACCAAAAGTAAAGGATTTGCATTTTAACGATTTTCCGGGCAGTGTAAAATCTCTTGGTGCCTGGGGAGGTGATTTTGTACTGGCCAGTAGTACCCTGAATAAAAGTGAAGTCAAAAAATACTTCGAAGCTAAGGGTCTAACTACCATGATTACTTTTGAAGAGATGATTTTAAGAAAAAACAGCTCCGCCTATACCAACATTTGATATCCTGCAAAGCGTTAAGCCTGACGAGCTTTCTACCTTTTAATCTATTTCCCAAAATGAATCAATTCAACAATTTCAAACTACATTGTTATATTTGGTGTTATAAATTGAGATTCGAAACGCGGTTTGATTTTGCTTTTGCAATTGCAAATGAGAGACAATAGCTCCCAGGCGAAATGTCGTTGCATCAAAAGGAATAAATTTTATTCGCGTTTGAATCATGAATGCCCCTCTGAAGAGGAGCCACTCAAAATAGTATAAATCAAGGAAAAAGCAATTTTCAATGGATAATCCAGTAACAAAGAGTCCCGTAATGCTCTACACAGAGCAAACTCCTAACCCTGAGTCGCTCAAGTTTGTGACCAACAGAATGTTGTATAAAGGAACAGCTGATTTCAGAGAAGAAGAACTGGCTCAGGAATGGTCTCCACTAGGTAAAGAGCTCTTTAAATTACCGTACGTTAAAGGGGTATATATCAGTAATAATTTTGTTACTGTTACAAAAGAATTCAATTACGCATGGGAGGACATCATGTTGAAATTGAAGAAGTTCATCAAAGATTATATTGATGAAGGTGGAGCCATCATCAAGGATGGTTTTGATGATGCTATGGCCAATATTGAGGCAGAGCGCGGTGCAGGTATGGAATACTCTGACGATGAAGCAGAGATCGTAAAAAGAATTAAAGAGCTGCTTGATACTTACGTTAAACCGGCTGTTGAGATGGATGGTGGAAATATCGAATTGAAGTCATTTTCTCAGGGTACAGTTACCGTAATTTTACAAGGAGCTTGCAGTGGCTGTCCTTCATCAACCGTTACACTGAAGGCTGGTATTGAAGGAATGCTCAAAAGAATGATCCCGGAAGTAAAGGAGGTAGTATCCGAAATGGGATAATCGTCTAAAGGTACTAAAATAAGAGTCATTCTGAATCAGGGATGACTCTTGTTTAACTTATACCCTTTCTAAAGCATTGATTAAATAGTCAATATCAGACTTTGTAGTGAAAATTGACAGGGATATCCTCAAGCCATTCAGCTTGTGCGAGGTCATTGGCCGGCAGTCAGTTTTAAATTCCTCAAATAATTTTTTCTTCACTGCTCTAACTTCCTCACTCTCAGCCTCTACAGTTTGAATGCCTGCCGATAAATCATCCGCTACCGGCGTTTTCAGTCGTAGTGCTGTATTTTCGGATTTTTTATAGACTTGTTTCGCAGGGGTAGAATGATGGAAAAATAATCTATTTTTGCCTATTCTAATACTTGACAAACAACCTCCATTTTCGCTTTATTAAAGTAGCTACGTTTTTCCATAACCCCAAATGTGTAGGCATTTACCGTAAAAATAACCATTAACATATTTTGGGCGTAGATAAATCTGTTGTTAAATTAAATTTTAATAGAAGAATAATGAATGCTTTTATATGATATTTAATTATATAACGATAATTTACGCCGCTTTCTACATTATACCTACCGTATTATATGAAAAATTCGCCACAGCATAAAAAAGCCCCCTTGATACATAAAAAATAATCATATTTGCAACGCACATCAAAATAACAAATATTTGAATGTGTAAAAATCAAACACGTTCCAACTAGTCGTAATCTCTCCAAATCATATTACCACAACAATTAATTTGTCTTATACATTAAGCATCTACCCATGATGAATATATCTTTTTTGGATATGTGTAAAGGTGTTTTATGATAAATAAAGTCCTTATTTTGAAGGAATCTATTTATTTAATTTGTGTAGCAATTCCATAATCTTTTATAACTCTTGGTGAGGAGTGCCTTCAATTTGTTGGTTACAACGACCTGATGGTACCCGATGCTTTTCTTTGGTACAATCAACTGTGTACCAAAGTAAGATAGGTCTGTGCTCATACCGGCGCTCACACCACTTACCATTATAATCAGTTAAAACACTTGCACAACATCCATTCAGCTATTCTGTCTTGCACGAGGCAGAACAGGTATTTTATTGTTGATTTTCTAATTTTCAAATAACTAACAAATGTATCGCACCATGAGAGCCTGTGTATTCCTACTTATTTCGATGTTTTTGTGGATTGCCGCCGAGGGGCAGTATTCTCTTAATAATCCATCTAGTTTGGTGGCCAAGAGTAAGCTAGATGGTGAAACTTTTCCGGCCTACGAACTTTTAAGTCCGGTTTCCCAACAAAAGACAAACGCAAAGCTTGCCGCTGATTTAAATGCTTATGAGTTATTTGAAATTCAGGCTCAAGCTATCAGGAAGTTGAATGAAGCTTCTCCGAAAAGTCTCACTTTTAACTTACCGACAAAGGAAGGGGTACTCTCTCTTAAGCTGGTAAAAGTAGACTTGCTAACAGATGATTTCAGAATAACGCTCTCTAGCGGAGAACCTGTAAAACCTGATTTTGAGGGGCTTCACTACCGAGGCGTTATTGAGGGCCAAAAAGGCTCCATTGTGGCTTTGAGTGTCTATCAGGATCATATGGCCGGTATGATCAGTGATCCAACAGATGGAAACCTGCAGCTGGAGCAATTGAACGATAATCCGGAGCATCAACATATTTTATACCGTCCTGAAGATCTGGTACGAGAGGATAATTTCGATTGCGAAACATCTGATGAAGGACCAGATTACACCATGGAGGAACTCGATGGCGTATCTGCCCGAAAGTCGGATGGTAAATGTGTTGGAGTATTTTTTGAAATAGATAATGATATCTTCAGAGATAAAGGAGGGAGTACCGGAGTGACCAATTACATTACCGGTCTTTTTAATCAAGTAGCTACTATATATGCCAATGAAAACGTTACGGTTAAGATTTCTGAACTGTTTATATGGGATACGCCAAGTCCCTACACTGCCAGCACATCATCTGGTCTTTTGAACCAGTTTCAGTCTTATCGTACAAGCATTAATGGTGATCTTGGGCAGTTGTTGTCATACAAGGCTTCCGGAGGTATTGCGGTAGTTAACGGGTTGTGTCGTTCAAGTACTTCCCTCAAATTAAGTTTCAGTAGTATTGGCTCTTCTTATGCCGCTTTCCCCAACTACTCTTTTACTATTATGGTAGTAGCACACGAATTTGGACATTTGATGGGCTCTTACCATACTCACTCTTGTGTTTGGAATGGTAATAACACCGCCCTGGATAATTGTCCGGGATTCACGGAGGGAGGCTGTGCCTCCAATGGAGTTCCCTCGGGTGGAGGTACTATTATGTCTTACTGTCACCTCAATGCAGTAGGGATTAACTTTACCAGAGGCTTTGGTGATCAACCGGGTAACGTGATCAGAAGCCGGGTGGCTGCTTCCAGTTGTCTTCAGACTTGTGACACTGGTAATCCTGATGGCGATGGTGATGGAGACGACGGCGGTGGTAATAATGACTGTGCAGATAACGAATTGAACCTGTCAATAAGGTTGGACAATTACGGTTCTGAAATAACGTGGCAGGTGAAAGATGACGGTGGCCAGGTAGTTGCTTCAGGAGGTCCATATTCAGATGGCGCGCTAGGTACGGTGGTCAATGAGGCCATTTGTTTGCCTAATGGCTGTTACAAGTTGGTCATGCTTGATGCCTACGGCGATGGTATCTGTTGTGCGTACGGCTCTGGAAGTTATGAACTAACGGACGATGAGGGGCGCTCATTAGCCAGTGGCGCTTCTTACGATACGGAAGAGCAAACAGACTTTTGCCTCAATGACAGGCCCAACCAGGACTGTAACGGGCGCTATGTGATAATGGCTTTGACGCTTGATAACTTCGGTGAGGAAACCACCTGGGAAATTACCGGCCCTGCTGGGTCTGTACTTTTCAACGGCGGGCCGTACGATAATAAGATGGGAGGTGAAATTATGAGAGACACCTTCTGTTTGCCGGATGGATGTAGTATTTTTAAGATCATGGATGCAGATGGCGATGGTATCTGTTGTGATTACGGAAATGGAGCAGTAGAATTAAAGTTTGACGATGGGGAAGTGATCATGAATGCAGCCAATTTTGATTCTATGTTAGAGAAAGAAATTTGTGTCAATGACGATGGCGGCGGCGGTGATGGCGGCGAAGATTGTGTATTGATCAATTTCAATGACTTCCCGATACAATCCTACGGCGGTAGTCAGGATAAGGGTACTTTTGATGTAGAGGATGACGGTATCACGCTGAAGATCGAAGATAATGCCTGGAAAGCGGTAGATGTCAACTATACTATTACAGCGAATACTATTCTTGAATTTGATTTCAAATCTACTATTCAGGGGGAGATTATGGGTATTGGTATGGATGATGATAATGGAATCTCTTCTGCTTTTGCCTTCAAGCTATATGGTACACAAAACTGGGGTATCCTGGACTATGATGACTATACGAGCAGTGATGACTGGAAAACCTACAGAATTCCTATTGGACAGTACTACACCGGTGATGCTACTAAAATGTTCTTCATGAGCGATCATGACGGTGGTCGCCAGAATGGTAATGCATTTTACCGCAACGTAAGAATCCATGAAGGAGCAGACTGTTTTGGGTTGCCTGCTACCACCGGTGAACTTCCGGAGGGAATGCCAGGAGTAACACCATCTCAGGAGAATATACAAGACTTAAACCATATCCAATTATTCCCTAACCCTGCAAATACACACTTGAATTTAAAATTCGGCAGTGCATCTGCCGGAGAGGCTATCTTGGAAATATATGCCCTGACGGGCCAGTTAATGGACCGCAGGAAAGTTATCGTCACAAAAGGAACGAATAAACTCAATCTGGATATTTCAGGATTGAGCTCAGGTGCATTTATATTAAATATCAACAGTAACGGAACAAGGTTAGTTAATCGATTCCAGGTCATTAAGGATTAGAGAATCATCAATTAAGGTTTCTTTTACTTGCCGAGAATATCGCTGTAGCGATGTTCTCGGCCTTTATTATCCAATAAAGTATTGTTCTTTTTAGGCTTTTACCGTAGAACCCTCCATTTCCCAATTTCTTTATTAAATTTACTCCTGTACTAATAAAGATATATGGGTATGAAATGCAATTTCAATATTTTACTTTTCTGTTTGTCTCTAACGCCCCTGCTCAATCAATCTTTAAATGCTCAAAGTGGCCGGTTGCCGGCTCCTGCCAAAAATGGCATGGTTGTCAGCACCCATTATCTGGCTTCTGATGTAGGCAGGGAAATACTTCAAAAAGGTGGAAATGCCGTAGATGCTGCCGTCGCCACGGCCTTCACATTGGCTGTTGTCTACCCATCTGCCGGAAATATTGGTGGGGGTGGTTTTATGGTAGTGCATCAAGCCAGTGGTAATGTGACTTCCTTCAATTTTAGAGAAAGGGCTCCCCTCGCGGCAACCAAAACCATGTATCTTGATGAAAGCAATAAGATCAAAGATAACGCTAATCATCGCGGCCCTCTGGCGGTTGGCGTTCCGGGGACGGTAGCCGGACTGTGGAAGGCCCATCAGAAAATGGGTAAGCTGGAATGGGAAGAGCTACTGGAGCCCGCCATTCAGCTAGCGGATGATGGATTTCCCATCTCCTGGAATATGCAGTGGATCATGGAGTGGCTGCAGGGGCAGAATGATCCATACTACGAAAGCTCCAGGGCCGTGTTCCTCAAAAAAGATGGCACGGCTTATCAACCCGGAGAGGTCTGGAAGCAACCCGACCTTGCCGCTACATTAAAAAGAATTCAGAAGAAGGGGAGGGATGGCTTTTACAAGGGTAAAACAGCAGAGCTTTTTGCCAAGTATATGAAAAAACAGGGAGGTTTGATCACAGAGGAAGACCTGGAAAAATATGAAGCTGTGGAGCAAGCACCTATAAAAGGAAATTATAAGGGCTACGATATCTATGCTATGGCACCTCCCAGTAGCGGTGGAGTAGCGTTGACAGAAATGTTAAATATGCTGGAAGGGTTTGAATTAAAAAATATGGGACATAATTCGGCTATGTACCTGCACGTTTTGACCGAAGCCATGCGCCGGGCTTACGCTGACCGTGCGCAGTTTTTGGGAGATCCCAAGTTCAATCCTCAGATGCCTGTAGAGCGCCTAACCTCAAAAGCATACGCTGATAAGTTACGCTCTACTATTGACCTCTTTAAAGCTTCGGAAAGTGATTCTGCTAATTTCAATAAAGCACACCTAGCCTATGAGAGTGAAGAAACGACTCATTTCTCGGTAGTAGATGGAGCCGGTAATGCAGTTTCTGTTACCTATACGCTGGAGCAGGGTTATGGCTCCAAGATGATGGTAGATGGCGCTGGATTTCTATTGAATAATGAAATGGGAGACTTCAATCCCGTACCCGGCCTGACAAACCGCCGGGGTCTGATCGGGACAGCACCTAACCTTGTCGCCCCCACCAAGCAGATGCTCTCCAGCATGACGCCTACTATTGTGGCCAAAGATGGGAAGCCGATACTGGTTATTGGTAGTCCCGGTGGGCGAACGATTATCAATACGGTGCTGCAGGTAACCCTGAATGTACTGGAATTTGATATGAATGTGGCTCAGGCGATAGAAGCCAGCCGTATTCACCATCAATGGTTGCCAGACAGAACTTCTTTCGAGGCATTCGGTATTTCTCCTGATACTCGCCGTTTGTACGAAATGATGGGACACCAGGTCTACGAACGCAGCCGTCAGGGATCTGCCATGGGTATATTCATCGACTACGAAAAAGGATTGCTGTATGGCGCGGCTGACTCCCGGAGCTTTGACGGAAAAGCATCGGGGTATTAGTGGTTCTTCAGAATCGATGGCTTTAGTTTTTGCAGCCCGGAAAGAAGAGGTTGGGTTGATGGTATACCGGGTGACGTGTAGCGTATTACGAGGTTGCTGTGCCTGAGCAATAAAAAGAGTCTGCTAAGTAAAACCAACCAAAATTAAGATGATAAAGTACGGTACTTACTTTTTGATCCTGGTAACCCTCTTTTGGGGATGCCAACAAGCCAAATCTCCTTTTACAGTTAGTGAAGACGGTGCCTACCTCTTTGAAGCAGATGGCGGCCAGTACGCTATAGCGGCTGTTTCAGATGATGTTATTAAGGTGAGCTATCAGGATAGCATTACTTATGGCAATCGGGTGTATGCTCCCATTTTGACCAACTATCAGGCTATGGACGTTGCCTTCACCGATAGTACGGTCAATCTGAGCACTGAAAATGTGGTAGCAAGGATTAAATTACAGCCTTTTACCGTTATTTTTGAAGATAAATTATCGGGAGTAAAGCTGAGGGAGGAAATGGGGTACACTCGCCAGGCGGACACTACTGCCTTCCGGTTTTTGTTAAAAGAGGAAGAAAAAGTCTATGGAACCGGTGCCCGGGCACTGCCGCTCAATCGCCGGGGGTATGCTTTTCAATGCTACAACCAAGCTAACTATGGCTACGGAATGGGTGCCGAATACCTGAATTATTCCATCCCACATATCTACTCTTCTGAAGACTATATGCTACTGATCGATAATCCGGCGAAGGCCTATTTTGATATTGGTAAAACGGAAGAGAACATTTTTGAATTTGCCAGTTTGGGCGGGAATATGGCCTACTATTTTATTAATGGTTACTCATTTGAAAGCTTAATGCAGCATTATACCCAGCTCACCGGGCGACAACCGCTGCCTCCCCGCTGGGCTTTCGGTCACTTACAATCTCGTTTTGGGTACCAGTCTGCTGCTCAGGCAGATTCTATTTTGAATTTGGCCCTAGAAGCTGGCTATCCGGTAGACGCTATCATCCTTGATATTTATTGGTTTGGAAAAGAATTGCAGGACGGGAAAATGGGAGAATTATCGTGGGACTTGGACAAATGGCCAGCGCCCCAGCAAATGGCCACTAATTGGGCCCAAAAAGGCGTAAAAACCATTACTGTTTCTGAACCTTTTTTTACTAAAAAATCCAAAAACTACGAGTATCTGGACCGCAACCAACTTATGGGACTAGACAAAAACGGCCAAACTATGGAAATGCCTAACTTCTACTTCGGTAATGCCGGCTTGCTGGATATCTTTAAGCCAGAAGCCAGGCAATGGATGTGGCAGCAGTACAAAGCTCAAAAAGCCTATGGTATTGATGGTTGGTGGGTAGATTTGGGAGAGCCTGAAGTCCATCCGGATACTATGATTCATATCAATGGCTTTGGCCGGGAAGTACATGGTGTTTATGGGCATGAGTGGACCCGAATGCTTTATGAAGGATACGCTAAAGATTTCCCTAACGAACGCTTGTTTACTTTGGGAAGAGCTGGCTACGCAGGGTCTCAAAGGTATGGACTTCTTCCCTGGTCAGGTGATGTAAGCCGCACCTGGTCTGGCTTGCAGGCACAGTTGCCTGTTATGCTTGGGATGGGGCTTTCCGGGATTCCCTACATGCATTCTGATGCAGGAGGGTTTGCCGGGCCGGATCGCGATTCGGAATTGTATATCCGCTGGATGCAGTTTGCTGTATTTTCCCCTGTTTTTAGGCCGCACTCCAATCCCGATGTACCTGCCGAACCCGTTTTGTGGAACGAAGAGGTACAACGGATTATGAAATCTTATCTGGCGCTTCGCTACAGTATGATCCCCTACAACTATACTTTAGGATGGCGGGCTTTGACTACGGGGATGCCCTTTGCGCGTCCTCTTTTTACGGCCTACGAAGTATCCGATACGCTATCTGGGCAGTATTTGTGGGGCGATGCTTTAATGATTGCTCCGGTTATTGAACCCGGAAAAACTACTCAATCTATCTTTTTGCCCGAAGGTATCTGGTATGATTTCTGGACGAATCAGACGCTTGAGGGGGGCCAAATGCTAGAGCGCAACCTGACTTTGGAAAATATACCTGTTTTTGCCAGGGGCGGAAGTCTGGTAGCTACTGCTGCTGCTGTTAGTTCCACCGATGACTACTCCACCGAAAAACTTATCTTATCTTATTACCTTAATGATGCTGACTTTGAAGCGAGTGTTTATTTTGATGATGGTAAAACGCCGGGAGCTTATGAAAAAAGTCAGTATCAGTTGCTTAAAGCTATAGTTAATGATGGTGAGGAGCTGCTACTCAGCTTTGAGATGGAGGGTGATGGGTACGAAGGAGCACCAAAGGAACGAATGGGAGCGTTTGAAATTCTTGGACTGGAAAAGGAACCCAGCTCAGTAAATAATGGAGAGGCTATTGATTTTATTTGGGATTCCGGCACAGGTTTGCTGACTTTCGATGCAGTAATTGATACCACTAAAACGATAAGGATAAAGTAATACACAGCAACAAAGTGCTAAGATAAGGCTTGTTGGGCAACTATTATTCCATACGACAGTTGCCCAGCAAGCTGTTTTAGCCTTAGGAGGCTACTCTTTTTCTGCTCAGCGCTCCGCTGATCAGAAGTAAGATTAAAGCTCCGAAAAATACTGAAGAGCCGCTGGTATCATTCCAAAACCAACTTACGGCCATTTTATCCCAACAGATTTCCTTTAAAAAGTTGAGTAGGGGAAATTTCAAATCAGTAAAAAACGTCAATAGGATATCAATGAATAAAGATGGAATAGCTGCACCTATGGCAAATAGCAAAATTAAAACTACTAACAATGACTTTCCTACTGCGAATATCACACCTGGTAATGAGATGTACTGAAAGCTACTGATGGTTATTTTTTCGGTAATAAATCCGAAGAGAATCATTAAAATTGAAAAAACGAATAAGCCTGTTGCATATCTTCTCATGATATTTTCTTTTTTGGTTCAAAAAAGAAAATGGTAGGTTTTCTTCTTTCAATTTTCTCTTCAAAGTTAAAGCAAAGTTAAAATGACAAAGTTCATTATTGTTCCTGATGAGCAGTTTATTGTTTCTTGTGTAAGGCTCCTTGATTTTACTCAGGAAGTCAATTGGTTAAAAGCAGTTTGCCATTTTCCAAAATTAAAACTTCCCAGTACATCGTCCATTTTCTTTTGTATCGCCTCATTGCAAAGGTTCCCTATGCTTCCTTCGTGTGTGTGATTGACCTTGCGCTCAGGGTCAAATGTACCTTCAGCGATGGATTTTGAAATTTTGTGATAAGCATCCCTAAAAGGTAAACCCTGTAATACTTCCTTATTGACTTCCTCTACACTGAAAAGATATTGATACTTATCGTCGATCAGTAAATCCTTGCGGATTTGTATCTTTTCCAGAGCATAAGTCAGAATACCCAAACAGTCTTTCAGGTGCTCGATAGCCGGAAAAAGCATTTCTTTGACGAGTTGAAAATCTCTGTGATAACCCATCGGCAGGTTGCCAACAATAGCACTGATCTGCCCCGGAAGCACTTGAATCTGGTTGCATCTGGCCCTGGCCAGTTCAAAAAGGTCCGGGTTCTTTTTATGCGGCATAATGCTGGAGCCCGTGGTAATATCATCTGGAAACTGAATGAAATCAAAATTCTGACTGAGGTAAAGCACTACATCCATGCTCATCTTGCCTAACGTTTGGGCTATGGATGCCATAGCAAAGCTGAGCTGAAGTTCTGTCTTTCCACGCCCCATCTGAGCGTTTACTACATTATAACTCAAATCATCAAACCCTAGCAAAGTCGTGGTCATACTGCGATCCAGCGGGAAGGAATTACCGTAGCCCGCTGCTGAGCCCAGTGGATTTTGATTGATATTTTTATAGACGCTATTCAAAAGTCGTAGATCGTCCACCAGCGATTCGGCATAAGCACCAAACCAAAGACCAAAGGAAGAAACCATCGCTATCTGGAAATGAGTATATCCGGGCATGAGGTTTGCCTGATATTTTTCAGACTGTTGAATCAACAATCTGAATAGCGCTTCTGTCAGTTGAACAATCTCTTTGATTTCAGCTCTGAAAAAAAGTCGTAGGTCCAGTAAAACCTGATCATTACGAGAACGCCCACTGTGAATTTTTTTGCCGGTATCGCCGAGCTGTTCAGTTAGCAGGAATTCCACTTGCGAATGGATATCTTCTACTCCTTCTTTGATGGTCAATCGGCCTTGCTCTGCTTCCTGCAGCAGCTTGATGAGCCCTTTTTTTAAAGCCTGAAATTCATCATTGCTCACCAGCCCGACGGCATTCAGCATCTGACTGTGCGCCAGCGAGCCTATAACATCAAAGTAAGCTAACTTTAAGTCCAATATCCTATCCTGACCTACCGTAAAATTTTCTACCCATTTATTGACTTCAAAATCTTTTTGCCAAAGTTTCATATTGCTTTCCAGTTGGTTTGTTTTAGTAATTGGACGTAGGTCTCAATACCTTTTTCGATTTCGGATAATTTAATATACTCATTGGCTGTATGTGAGCGGGTTGACTTGCCACAGCCCAGCTTTAAAGACGGAAACGGCAACAGTGCCTGATCCGATAGAGTGGGTGAACCATACGTGTTCATTCCCAGTATTTTGCCTGCCTGTACAATAGGATGATCTTTGGCTATACCCGAAGAACCGAGCCTCAAAGAGCGGGCTTGTAGCGTAGATTGGGTGTTTTTTTGTAAAATATCCAACAGCTCCTGGTTGTTGTAACATTCGTTAGAGCGTACGTCTATGACAAATTTACACTGATCAGGCACAACGTTGTGTTGATACCCGGCCTCAATCTGGGTTACTGTAGCTTTTACTTTTCCCAAAAGAGGAGAAACCCGCTCAAATTCATAATTCTTTATCCATTCAATATCTTGCAAGGCCAGGTAGATCGCATTGACGCCTTCATTTCGAGCAGCGTGGCCGGATTTACCCTGGGCAGTGGCATCTATCACCATCAGGCCCTTTTCGGCCACAGCCATTTGCAGGCTGGTAGGTTCTCCTACTATCGCAAAGTGAACGGGAGGTAAATCCTCGATGATACTGGCAATACCATTCTTGCCTGAAATTTCTTCCTCAGCAGTAGCGGCCAAAATGAGGTTAAAGGAATTGGTTTGCTGGAAGAAATATAAAAAGGTAGCTATCAGGCTTACCAATGGTCCGCCAGCATCATTACTCCCCAGTCCATACAGCACATCCCCTTCAATTGTAGCCTCAAAAGGATCACGTGTCCAGGCTCTTACGGGCTTTACCGTATCATGATGAGAATTTAGTAAAACAGTAGGCTGATTCTTTTGCCAGTTTTTGGAAAAGGCCCAGATGTTATTGCCTGCCCTCTTACAGGGAATCCCCTGCTGATCTAGGAAATCAGCGATTATCGCAGCTGTTTGATCTTCCTGCCTGGAAAAGGATGGCGTGGCAATTAATTGTTGTAAAAGTGCAATGGCCTTGCCGCTTAATTCTTTCATATTTTGCTAGACGTTTAAAAAGGTAAAAGCATTAGAGATAGTCGCTTTTTTGCTAGAATGAGCTCTATACGTTAATTTTTATCCAAAATTTTATTTTGTAAAGTGGTCCCATTGTTATCTTTAAAAGAGTTTAAACCACATATCCTTACGGCGTTTACGCCTTTTTGTAGTGCCTCAAAGGCATTATCAAGCTTGGGGATCATGCCGTTTGCAATCCAACCCTGCTGTATTCCTTCCTGAAAGGTAGAATAATCCAACTCACGGATAATAGAATGATCATCTGCGGCCTCTTTCAAAACGCCATTTTTCTCAAAACAATAAATCAACTCTACGGAGTAGTGTACCGCCATAGCTGCAGCCACTGCCGAAGCAATGGTATCAGCATTGGTATTGAGTAACTGCCCCTGCTGATCATGGGTGATAGCACAAAAAACCGGTAGTAATTCCATAGATAGTAAAGCGGATAGTAATGCTGTATTTACCTCGTCAATATCACCGGCAAAGCCATAATCAATATCGCCAACCACTCTTTTGTGTGCCCTAATTACATTGCCATCCGCTCCACTAAGCCCAATAGCATTACTGCCCATAGACTGTAAGCTGGCTACTATCTTTTTGTTGAGAGAACCAGCATACACCATGGTCACTATCTCCAGCGTAGTGTCATCAGTGATGCGACGGCCATCGATCATCCTGGGCATGATGTCCATCATACGGAGTAGCTCAGAGGCTCTCTTTCCGCCGCCGTGTACCAAAATTTTATTGCCCTTCCTTTGAGCAAGCATCTTCAGCAAAGCATCCAGCTGTTGATCTTCCTCGATCAGCTTTCCTCCGATTTTTACAATTAATAACTCTTCTTTATTCATTATTTATCCATGGATTTTAGAAGTTGGGATAAAACAGCCTGAGCAGCATAAGTACGGTTGTTAGCTTGCTGTATGACAAGGGACTGTGTGCTTTCCAGGACTTTATCCGCGACTACCACATTCCTGCGTACCGGAAGACAATGCATAAAAAAAGCGTTATTGGTCAATTGCATCTTCAAAGCCGTAATTTGCCAGTCTTGATCAACCCTTAATCGGCGGCCATAATCCGTAAAGGCAGACCAGTTTTTGGTGTAAATAAAATCAGCTCCTTCAAAAGCCTTTTGCTGATTATATTCCACTCTGGTATCCTTGATAAAAGCCTCCGATAGTTCATAACCTGGCGGATGAGTCACTGTTAGGTCAACATCAGCAACCTGCATCCACTCCACAAAAGAGTTGGCTACAGCCTGAGGTAAGGCTTTTGGATGTGGTGCCCAGCTTAATACTACTTTTGGGCGCTCCTTTTTTTGGTATTCTTCAATCGTCATCCAGTCGGCCAACGATTGAAGTGGGTGCCGGATAGCTGATTCCAGACTGACGACTGGCACAGAGGCGTAAGTCTGGAATTGATTCAGGATTGTATCCGCATAATCTTTTTCCCGGTCTGTTAGGCCAGGGAAAGTCCTGATACCAATGATATCAGCGTATTGACTGATTACGGCAGCGGCTTCCCTGATATGTTCTGCCTTATCGCTATTCATTATGGCTTGCTCTTCAAATTCTAGGTTCCAGCCCTGCCCGGCATTGTATACCATGCAGGACATGCCCAGGTGGATTGCTGCCTTTTGGGTACTTAGTCTGGTCCTCAAGCTGGGATTAAAGAAAAGCAGGATCAGTGTTTTTTGTTGGCCGATTTGCTGTTCTGCCCAGGGTTGCTGCCTGGCAATTAGCGCTTCTTGCAATAGCTGCTTCGGATGGTCTACATCCGATAATTTTGTGAAGTTTTTCATGGTATAATTGCTAATATTGGTTGCGAAGCACTGCTATTTTAGAAGCGCTTCTTGCTCCGTTTACTTTTTTAAAATGCTGCTGCTTTTAGCCTCAATCCCGTGGTTTCATCCAGGCCCTGCGTCAGGTTCATATTCTGTACGGCCTGACCAGAGGCCCCTTTGATCAGGTTGTCGATCAAACTGATGATTAAAATTTTGCCTTCATGTTTTTCCAGATAAAGAATGCACTTATTGGTATTGACAGCCTGCTTCAGGCTGGGATTAGTCTCGCTAATAACCACAAAGGGCTCGTCAGAATAATAGCTATGATATAAATTTCGGATTTCGTCCAGAGAAAGCGCTGTATCCATGTATAGACTGGCAAAAATACCCCTGGAGAAGTTACCACGGATGGGTAAAAAATTAATAGCCGCTCCCAGGCCTGGTTGTAATTGTAACAGACTGCGTTTAATCTCATCTAGGTGTTGATGGCTAAAAGGCTTGTACACTGATACATTATTACTTCTCCAGCTGAAATGAGTAGTAGGAGCCGGGTGTACACCAGCACCGGTAGAACCGGTCAATGCATGTACATGTACATCTGACTCTATTTCCCGAGCGTATGCGAGGGGCAATAATCCTAACTGGATAGTGGTAGCAAAACAGCCACAGTTGGCAATGCGCTTGCTACTTTTGATTTCGGGTTTGTTTAGCTCTGGCAGCCCGTAAACAAAAGCAGGGTCTAGTCGATAATCACGGCTTAGGTCTATGATGGTAACTCTTTCCGGCACTTTGTGCTCTGCCATAAAGGTTTTAGTGCGCCCGTGGCCCTGACACAGGAAGATAACATCTACATCGAAGCTGATCTGACTCGTAAAACTAAGCCAGCATTCCCCTACCAGGTCACTGTGAATACTACTGACTAAATTGCCCTGCTGGCTATTGCTGTGAATGTACTGAATAGTAACTTCAGGATGGTATAACAAAATACGGATAAGCTCTCCGGCGGTGTAGCCGCCTCCGCCGATAATGCCAACTTTGATCATAAGGTATTCAGTTTTGGATTAACAGAATGATGAATTTGATGAGAAAGCCCAAGGATTTTGGTAAAGCCTTTAACTTCTTCGCCACTCCAGCCTTTGTTCATCTCACCGTATTGACCAAAGGAAGCGTTCATCAGGTCATTAGGTGACTTTACCCCGACCAGCTCAAAGCGATAGGGTTTAAGTTGGAGAAATACTTGGCCGTTGACGGTTTGCTGACTATCTTCGAGAAAGGTCTCGATATTTCTCATCACCGGATCCAAGTATTGACCTTCATGGAGCAGCATGCCATACCATTCTGACAGTTGTTGCTTCCAGTATTGTTGCCATTTGGACAGGGTGTGTTTTTCGAGCAGATGATGCGCCTTGATTATGATCAAAGAGGCTGGAGCTTCAAATCCTACTCTCCCTTTAATACCCAGGATCGTATCTCCTACATGGATGTCACGACCGATGGCATAGCCGGAGGCTTTGGCTGTAACGGCCTCGATAGCCTGTACCGGATTATCGTATATTTTCCCATCTACTCCTTTTAATTCTCCCTGCTCAAAGTGAAGGGTTAGGTCGGAGGGCGTTTCCTTTTGTAATGGCGTGGGGTAGGCTTCTTCCGGCAGAGTTTGGTGAGAAGTCAGAGTTTCTACACCACCAACGCTGGTTCCCCAAATTCCTTGATTAATAGAGTATTGGCCCTTTGCTTTGCTCCATTCGAATCCCTGTTTATTGAGGTATTCAATTTCTTCTTCTCTGGACAACTGCATGTCGCGAATGGGCGTGATGATGTCCAGGTTATTTCCCAAAACATTAAAAACCAGATCAAAGCGGATTTGGTCATTCCCGGCTCCGGTACTGCCATGGGCTACAGCTTGCGCTTGAACTTCTTCTGCGTATTTGGCTACTTCTAATGCCTGAAAGACCCGCTCAGCGCTTACACTCAACGGATAAGTTTGATTGCGCAGTACATTACCATAAATCAGAAAGCGGATACACTTTTGGTAGTAGTTGGGCACAGCATCAATAGCTTTAAAAGAAGCAGCGCCTAGTTGAAACGCCCGCTTTTCCATTGCTTTTAATTCTTCAGAATCAAAGCCGCCCGTATTAACAGTAAGGGCGTGAACTTCGTAGCCCTGCTCGCTGGACAGATATTTGATGCAAAAAGAGGTATCTAAACCACCGCTGTAGGCAAGTACAATTTTATTTTTGTTCATTGTTGGTTAAAATTAAGTTGCTTAAGTCATAATGGAGATCTTCCTGAGAAGGGGCGAGCATGGCCGTGCACAGGCACATTTGTCGCTCGTTGCGCAGCAGGATATCATAGTTTTTGCAAGTCTTGCAACCATCCCAAAAAGCGTCGTCCTGGGTAAGTTCCGAAAAAGTAACCGGCTGATAGCCCAAAGCAGAGTTGATCTTCATTACGGCAAGACTGGTCGTAATACCGAATATCCTGGCTTGAGGGTACTTTCTTCTGGACAATTCCAAAATCTTTTCCTTGATCCGTTTGGCCAAACCCAGCTTTCTGAAATCCGGTGAAACAATTAGTCCCGAATTCGCTACATATTTGTTGTGACTCCAGCTTTCGATGTAACAAAAGCCCGCCAATTGATCCCCACCAAGTGCAATGATAGCATTGCCCTTCAAGATCTTTTCCCTGATATACTCAGGCTTACGTTCCGCAATACCAGTTCCGCGCTCTTTGGCAGAAGCTGAGTACAACTGGCAAATCCTCTCGGCAAAGGCCGCATGTTCGGCAGTCGCCTGAATAATGGTAAGTTCCATTAGTTCTACTTTTTATCTTGAGAATGAATTGAAAATTAAGCACGATGAGCTACCGCTCTTTGGATGATAGACAAGCCAGAGAAAGCTTATCCTAAGGGATAATATATGTACAGACGCCCCTAAGGGCGGCGACGTGGAAATGGACGGCGGCAGTTAGGAAAAGTAGATAAGGTAATATGTTGAGAATGTTCTTCCATTGTAGCTCCAAAAGTAGTCTATTGTAAGATTACTTTCAATTTTGTTCTTAAGTTTTTTTAAATATTTGTGGGAAATACCGATGTGAAAGCACTCTCTAGTTAGAGTTTTCGAACTATTATTTTGTATAATAATTATTTAAGCCTATAATTTTTTATAAAATAAAAAATATCGAGTTTAAATTTTGTTTGTTGAGGTCAGGGGGTCCGGCTGTTTTACGGAGCAAAAAGGTCCAAAAGCTGGGCCGCAAGCGAGATTATTCTGCTTTCGTGTGCGAATGGAGTGCCGCGGCCGGAGCTGCGCAGGCTGTTACTGGTCATTACTTTCCGGATAGACAAGCATATCTGGATATTTTAATACAAAATTTTAAAAATGCCAGATTGCGAACCGGCCTGCAATTTCCTTCAGATATAGAAAAAGGCTTACAAATCGGCCGACAGATAATTAAGGTATTTTTGAAGGAATAAAATTAGAAATACGTTGAGAAAAACTCGATGAGGCAATCCTGGATCAGTTGCAGGGGTAGATAAAAATTTTTATTTTTAAGCTTCTATAATAGACAAGTCTGATAAATAAAGAATTATGAAAACCATTACGTTTAAAAGACCAAAAGAGACAATTAATAGGTTTTGCTCATATGAGATACTAGTGGACAAAGAACCCTTGTTAATGCTGGAGAATGGTCAAGAAAGAACGGTGGAAATTCCTGAAGAGTACGCTGGTAAAATGCTTCAGGCACGCATGCAATGGGTGGGTAGTCAATACATTTCCGTTGACGAGCTCAAAGCTATAGATACCGTGGAAATTTCCGGAAATGAGCTTTTGAACAGGCGCCTACCAGTGGCCATTTCAATGATTCCACTGATCATGATAGCATTTACCAGTGGCGGTGCGGGCTTACAGATAAAAATTTTATTTACCATAGTTATTATTTTATCGATTCTTGTCCTGATTGGCACTATGACCGTTGGAAAAAATAATTGGCTACACGTACAAAAAGCGTAGCAAAGAAGATAAAATTGATCTTTTAACGGCAGGGTATCGTCAATATTTCCGGTTTTATCATTAAACTTTTAGAAATGTTGATAATGAAAAATTATGCTTTTAATTGTTTCCTGGCTTTTGCCCTGCTTTTTTCTACCGCCTGTACTGAAGATGAAACGACAAACACGAGAACAGAGCCTGAGAGGCTCTCTCCCAGTGAAATTGCCATCCTTTGTATCGGTGATTCCCGGGAAGATCGGCTCTATTCCCATTGAGATGCAGGAAGAGTTACTACTTCGCCTAAGCGGGTTGTTGAATGAACCCGTTGCTCCATAGATTCTACTCTTTCGAAACAAGTCTACTATAAAAAACTGGCGACATCTATTTTTATGGAATAAGCTCTAAGGTGCTGATACCTCGCATCTATCTAATACACCTGTTCGACAATTCTTTTGATGGTTTCGGTATCTCCCATGGTGTAGTAATGGATGCAGGGTACACCTGCTGCTTTGAGTTCTTTAGACTGCTGTATGCACCATTCAATACCTACTTCGCGACGTTCTTCTGCATTTTTGGCATTCAGCATCGCTTTGGCCAATGGCTCCGGTAAATCCAGGTGGAAGATACGCGGGATAGAATTCAGCTGATACTTTTTGGTCAATGGCTTGAGGCCAGGTACGATTGGAACATTAATTCCTTCAGCACGACAGGCATCCACATAGTCAAAATATTTTTGATTATCAAAAAACATCTGTGTGACAATGAAATCGCCTCCTGCCTTGATTTTCTCTTTAGTGAACCGAAGGTCCATACATATATTTGGTGCTTCAAAATGCTTTTCTGGATAACCGGCTATTCCGATACAAAAATTGGTAGGTTTGGCATTTTCTACCTGTCCGTTGAGATATTTCCCATTATTCATATCATCAATCTGCTTAACCAGATGAAGGGCATAGGCATGGCCATCTTTTTCGGGGATGAACTTGCTGTCAAAATGCCCGGCATCACCTCTTAGCGCCAGGACATTATTGATATTCAGAAAATTCAAATCTATCAAAGCATTTTCGGTATCTTCTTTTGTAAAACCACCACATATTAGGTGTGGAACAGCATCAACGCCATAGCGGTGCATGATAGCTGCACAAATCCCAATAGTACCGGGACGCTTGCGAATAGCTGTTTTTTCATAGTAGCCCGTAGGCTTTTTTACATATATATAATCTTCACGATGGTAAGTCACATCAATAAAAGGAGGCTTGAATTCCATAAGGGGATCCAAAATTTCGAAAATATCCTCCATACTCCCTCCCTTTACCGGGGGAAGAACTTCATAAGAGAACAAAGTTTTTCCATTCGCTTTTTCGAAATATTTAGTTACTTTCATTATTTAATGGTCATTTTAATGTTAGACGTTTTAGGAACGTATTGCTTCAAAAACAGTGCTAATTTTTCTAATTTGCATAATAAGTCCGTTTATAAAGGTAGTTTTTTTACCATCTTTCGATATTACTACCGCGGTAAAGCCTGCTGAAGGCGCCGAGCCACTTCTAAAGTAGCCGGACAAATTATGGTATTTTTTAAAGTGAGGCCTAGTATCTGATGGAAATTCTTACGGTCTGTATGCGGATATTCTCTGCATGCTTTTGGACGGACCTCGTAAACCCGGCAATGATTATTATCATCTAAAAAAACACAGGGCGAACTGTTAAGCACATAATCCCCATCTTCATCTATATGTAAGTAATTTTCTACTAAAAAAGAAGGTTTAACGCCTAAATGTTGTGCGATTCTCTCTATATCTTTATCTCTGAAGATCGGAGAGGTCGTTTTACAACAATTAGCACACTGCAAACAATCTATTTCTTCAAAAACTTCGTGATGTAGTTGTTCCACCACCTGATCCAGATTAACGGGCCTTCTTCTGGATAATTTATTGAAATATTTCTTGTTCGTTTTCTTTTCGGATTGTGCCTGCTGCCGGTGTTTATTTAAATCTATCATTACAACGCCTTCTTTTATGCTGTAAAGGTACGAGACAAATCTATAAGTTGCGGCAACTTATTTTTTAATTGAGCATTTATGACATTGCATTCATTTTCTAACATACTTTTCAAAAACTACTACCTTGAGTACAGCCGCCAAATCGTCCTCTTCAATAGATATAAAAAGCTGGATTATCCTTTGTACACTTGGAATAGTGTGGGGCTCTTCATTTATATTGATTAAACGCGGACTCGAAGTTTATTCTCCCGTGCAGGTAGCCAGCCTACGCATTAGCATTTCTTTCCTGGCCTTCTTTCCGGTACTGCTGATGCGCCTGCGCCGAATTGACTGGAGTAAATGGCCTTATCTTTGTGT
Source organism: uncultured Saprospiraceae bacterium (assembly GCA_964628385.1). Lineage (GTDB taxonomy): Bacteria > Bacteroidota > Bacteroidia > Chitinophagales > Saprospiraceae > JANQPA01. Next base: position 13,000 of record CAZVOD010000020.1, on the reverse strand, counting down.
TGTCGGTTTTCTGGGGACGGGCGTTCCGGCCTTTATGTTTGCCATTGCTCAAACTCAGGTGAGTAGCTCGTTGGCGGGGATACTGAATTCCCTAACCCCTCTGTTTACTCTCGTTTTAGGTATTTTGATATTTAAAAATGAAGGGATGCTGTCCAAAACGCTTGGCGTATTGTTAGGATTGGTAGGTGCTGCGCTGTTAATTTTTATGGGAAAAAGTGTAGGCATAACCGGAAATGTATGGTACGGCCTGCTTATTGTTATCGCTACCATGGGCTACGGTACTAGCGTCAATACAGTAGGTAAATTCCTTAAAGATACTCCCTCATTGAGTATTAATGCAGCGGCCTATTCTCTAGTAGGTTTTCCCACCATCATCTTCTTATTTACTACCGATTTTCTGACCGTACTACAAACAGAACCAGGCGCCTGGAAAGCACTAGGTTATATTAGTATTCTGGCTATCATTGGTACGGTCTTGGCTACTTTATTTTTTTTTATGATGGTGCAGTGGACGAATCCGCTTTTTGCTTCCATGGTTACTTATCTGATTCCTATTGTGGCCATCATCTGGGGCTTTTTGGATGGCGAACCCATTAGCATTTACCATTTCATTGGAATGGGGCTAATCCTTTCCGGAATCTATTTAAGTAGGCGAAAGTAGGGCGTACGTTCTGGTTACCTCACAGATACTTTCGTAAGCATTTCACAGAAACGGATCAGGTAGAGACCAGTTTCCCAGAAGATTAAGTCCATTTCCTTGTTATCGCACCAGGCCTCCGATCAATCGGATCAATTCAGTTTCTGTATTTTTGAGGTTAAAAATAGCGGCTAGGCGGGCCTGAGAGGCATTGATATAACTTATCTGAATTGTCCGGTAGTCAAAAGAATTGATCAGACCACTACGGAACCTTTCAGCAGCGATATCCAGGTTTTGTTTGGCATTGGCTAGAAGATCTTCTGTGACCTTAACGACGGCTTTCTGATTGAGAAAAGTGAGATAAGTATTTTCAAGTTGGGCATTAAGATTGCGCTTTAGATCATTGATATTGTACTGCACATTCACCTCTTGCAACTGGGCATTTTGTACATTTCGTTTTCTTACACCTCCATCAAACAGATTGTAGGAAAAAGTCAGGTCAACTCCGAAATTGAAAGTTCTGCCAATGATACCATCAAAAGTACGGCTTTCACCGGTACTGGTAGTACCGCTGCCACCAGTTAGGCTCCAGTTATAGGTAGGGCCAGTAGAAACGGCTACACGCGGCTTCCGGGCACTTTCAACAATCTTAGTATTGATAGCTGCCAACTCTCTTCCTATGAAAAGGTCTTGCAGGCGGTTATTGTTTTCCAACATTTTGGATTGCAGATCATCAAGTTCGTAATTTTCTACCGGAACATTAAACGCTTCAGTGAGCTCGTAAGTGACGGATTGCTCTTCTACGCCCATCGCCAATTTCAGATTCCGTAGGGCAATGTTATAATTATTTTGCTGCAATAATAAATTGGTAGAATCATTAAGGAAAGCATCCTGCGTCTGAAGGACATCGAAAGTAACAGATTGGCCAAACTCCTGCCTGACCTCTTCGTAGTTAACTCGATCTCTGGAAAGCTCAATGACTTCTCTAATAACGTCCAGTTGTTCTTTCTGAAGCAAAGCATCATAGTAAGATAGAATAATGGATTGTATAGTCGTTTCAACGGCTATTTTTAATTGATTTTGGTTCTGGGCTTCCAGTTTTTCCAATTGTTGCTTGGTGAAGCGTGCTCTGTAGCCTTCAAAAAGCACCCAGTCCAGCGTGACACTAGGTACCGCTCCGGTACTGAAAGAATTGATTTCAGGGATAAAAGATACTGGGTTGTTTACGTTACTGTAAGAGTTTGAACTTACCAGGTTGAAGTTAACGGTAGGGACTTTTCCGGCATTCGCGTTAGTGTTATTATTCGCGGCAATTTCCAGGTCTGTTTCTTCGATCTTTATTTGATAGCTGTTTTTCAGGCCTGTTTCAATTGCTTCAGAAAGGCTTAGTGGTGTTTGACTTTTCAGTGAGCTGGTAAAAAGCAGCAGTACAGCTAATACGTATAGATGATTTCCCATAAAAATATTCTTTTCAATACACAGCCATTGAATAGGCCGATTTTTTTTAATCTACTTCAAAAAAACGTTTCTCAAATACATATCTCTTGAAATAGAAATTGTAAAAAAATACAATTCCTACTGCACAAAGTTTCGCAAGTAGTTGATTCTCCTGAAAGAACGGTTTTAAATTTAGCGTATAGATAATGCCGGTGCTCAGTAAGAGGCCTACGATTGATACCAACATAGAGAAAATAAAAGCATGCGATACTTTTCGCTTCAAAGTGAATACGAATTGCTTTTGCAGGATAAAATTGATAATTACTGCAACAGAATAGGCAATCACTTCTGATGGTACCGGCTCAAATACATTTTTGACTAGTGTCATATACAATCCTATATTCACAGAAGTAGCAACTAGGCTTGATAAAGCAAATTTAGCTTTGAGCCTGGCTAATTTGACTCCCTTTTCCAGTTGTTCACCTATCGGCATGGTTCTAAATTTAATCCGGCTCGTTCTCAAAAAAGGTGATGACCTCCTGCCAGTTGTTGACCCTGGTAAATCGATCTTCTCCATGATTGTGTAGCGCCGAAAATAAGAGTCCCTTCCCTCGAAAGGTCTCCAGGTTCTTTGGATGATCATCGATCATATATTCTGTGTTGAAGATGCTTTTATCGCCACAAAAAACAACATTCCTCCAGGGGATAAATGGAAAATGCTCTCCCAGCCAGTCGTATTTATCTTCAAATGAATTTTTGAATTCCATAGCGGCGGTCGTAATGTAGACATCGTAGCGCTCCATCAACTTCTTTACGCCTTCCTGGCTACCTGGCATTATCGGAAGATCTCTGAAGAAGCCTTTGTCATAGATTGCCTCTCTAATCTTTTCTGCTCCCGGCAGCATATAAATTTTTTTCCCCAACAATTCTTTTTCCTCAATAGGGCCGCCCATGTATTTTTGGTACAGTTCATAAAATCTGGGCATGATATCGGCAATCACCTCATCCATGTCGAGGGCAATTCTTTTTTTCATGAGCTGGATATATCTAATCGGTTAGAAAATATTGAATTGCGGACCAATGAACATGAAAAGGACCACACAAGCAACAAATCCCAGGGCCACGTAATATAAATACTCATATCCTGTTTCTTTCCTTACCGCGGCTTCAACAGCAGTATATTCCGGGATATAGCCATTCCAGGTATAGGAAGCATATACTTTAAACCGGTTGGCGATAATCAGAAAAATAGGTAATAGGACCAAATTGACCACAGTGACCGCCAATAATCCAAAGGCTACCGAGATAGCCATAGGAATGAGGAACTGGGCTTGAAAACTCTTTTCAAATAAAAGCGGTGCCAGACCAGCAAATGTGGTGAACGTAGTCAAAATGATAGGACGGAATCTCGATACCCCGGCCTCGTAAATAGCGGCCATTTGATCTTTGCCTTCTTGTAGTAATTGGTTATAGGTAGTTACTAGTACCAACGAGTCATTAACCAGTACGCCTATAAGCGCAACAAATCCAAGAGCAGAAAATAAGCTGAACGGTAAGCCAATTAGCCAGTGCCCCCAAATTACACCGATGAGGCTAAAGGGGATAAGCAGGAATACGATCAGTGTCTGACTGATGGAGCGGAATGTCAGAGCGATAATAAAAAACATTATTCCCAGAATTATGGGGAATACTCGCTGACCCGACTGGGCGGTTTTCTCCTGCTCCCTGTTCTGGCCCTCAAATCTTGCTCCTACAGTAGGATAGCTGGCCAGTATACTCGGTATAATATTGGTTTTTAGATCAGTGGTGATATCACTTACCGATACATTGTTGTTGGCAACATCGGCTTCAATTTTTATTTCTCGCTTACCATCCAGGTGATTGATGTTGATCACCCCTCGTTGTACCTCTAGATTAGCAATCTCGGATAGTGGGAATGCTCTTCCATCCTGAAAACGGATTCTCATATCCTGTAACTGGGTAACGTCCGAGCGATCTTCTTCGGCATAGCGCACCCATACTTTTATCTCATCCCTTCCGCGTTGTAGCCGCTGTACTTCGCTACCAAAAAAGCCACTTCTTACCTGCGCTACTACCTCTTGAAGGTTTAACCCTAGGAATAAAGCTTTTTGTTTGAGTGAGATATTGATTTCTCGTAGTCCTTCCTGGTTATTATCAACTACATCGGTCAGGTCTGGAATTTGCTCCATTTGACTTCTGACCTCATCAACTGCTTTTCCAAGTTGCTCATAATTGTCACCTACTAGCGATAGCGACACCGGTTTGCCAAACGTGTTTTGTGCACCAAAGGTCACTACCTCTGCCTCTTCTATGTTACCAGTGGCTTTTCTTACTGCATTGATCACATCGATCATCCGCATGCTATCTCTGAGTTCTGAGTCAAGCAGTGTAAAACTGATATTTCCCTCGTAGGTCGTAGGGCCGAGGGTTTTTTCTACTCTAAGAATGGCTTGTTTTTCATCGTTATAGAAATGTTCACTCAGGTAATCATTGGCTACCCAGGTAGATTCTACGATATGGTCCAGCCATTTCTCCGTAATTGCTTCAGTGGTACCAGCCGGCATTTTGAGGACTACCTCTGCACTGTCTCTTTCGATAACCGGAAAGAAGGTGGTTTTGACAATAACACCGACAGCTGCGAGGGAAATGACCAAAGCACCTACAAAAGTAGCAACAGTCAGGAACTTGTTATACATAGCAAATTTCAAGACCGGTGCGTAAGTCTTATCTCTTAGAAAGTTCATGACATTATCCAGCCATACCTGAAGCTTGTTCTCGTTATTTTCAGAGCTTAGTGCTTTGGAATGAGCGACGTGCGTGGGCAGTATTATGGCTCCTTCGATCAGTGAAAAAACGAGTGATAGAATAACTACAATAGCCATTTCCCGGAAGAAATCCCCGAGGTTTCCATCTATAAAAAAGAAGGTAGAAAAGGCCACTACAGTGGTGATAATCGCTGCAAAGACAGCTAGTAGTACTTTCATGGTACCATCCAGCGCTGCTTTCATCCGCGGGACTCCCTGTTCGTATTGTTGATAAATACTTTCTCCGATCACGATACCATCGTCCACCAGAATTCCTATTACCAGGATCATACCAAAAAGAGAGATAACATTAATGGTAACATCCAGTAGGTTAGCCACCAGAAACATACCGCCAAAAGAGATAGGAATGGCTATGGCTACCCAAAATGCAAGTCGCCAGTTTAGAAACATGGCCAACAGTACAATAACGATAAGGAAACCTACAATCCCGTTGTTGGTCAACAGGTTTATTCTGGATTTTAGGGTTACTGATTGATCCAGTACGACTGTGGCTTTTACTTCATCTGTTCTCTCGTTAAATTCTTCGATATACTTTTTGACCATATCAGTAATTTCCAGCATATTTTCCTCATTGGTATTCTCCACCCTTATAATAACCGAGGGCTTACCATTGAGAAAACTCCGGTTGGGGGCATCCACCCATTTATCCGTAACATCGGCTATCTGGTATAGCTTCACTGTGGCTCCGCCCGGCGAAGATTTAACGATAACATCTCTGAGGCCGTCTGCGTAGTATTCTTTGCTTCTGGCGCGCACCAGTAGCTCTTCTTCTTCGCCTTTTATGGTTCCGCCTGTCAGCTCAAGGTTAGCGGAACGTACAGCGGTAGCAGCCTCCTGGAAGGTAAGGTTGTAAGCTCTCAGGTCTTCTTCCCTAAAGGCAATTTCTATTTCTTCTTCCGGAAAACCACTTAGCGTTACTTTAGACAAGCCGTCCATGGCCAGCAGGTCATCTTCTACCTGACGGGCGTATTGCTTAAGCGTTTTTAGGTTAACATTTCCACTGAGGGCAAAATTGATAGCTCCTCCCAGGCGCTCAACCTTGTAAACAACTGGTGGCTCCATACCATCGGGGAAAGAATTGATTCGATCTACCTCATTTTTGACATCCTGAACCAACAAGTTAATATTATATCCCTTTTGGATCTCTACATTGACAGAACCACTATTTTCTTTTGAAACAGAAGTCACCTGTTCGATACCGGTCACTCCCTTGAGGTTCTCTTCGATCTTATTGATAATACCTTCCTCAATTTCTTCGGGAGAAGCTCCCGGATAGACCACCTGAACGTTGATATTCCGGCTGGGGAGTTCAGGGAAGTAAGTGGATTGCATGCCAATCAGGCCAAAAATACCCATGATCAGAATAGCAAACATTAAAAGATTAGCTGCTATAGGGTTTTTGATAAAATAACTAACTATACTTGTCATAGCGATCTGCTATTTTAAAAATTATCTAAATTAACCTTTGCTCTGCTCCCATTAATTCATAGAAAACTCGGGGCTCTCTGTTATCGTTCCGCTTACTTTTACGCGGACACCATCAAACAATCCCGGCACTACTTCTCTCAACAAAGGTGTACCCTCTTCGATACCTTTTACTATAGCTGCCTGATCCGTTATTTTTACAACATCCACCGGCATGAGCTTTAGAATAGTATCCTGAAGTACATACACATTTTTCTGGTCGATCAATAGCGACCGGGGCAACTTCACCGCATTTTCGATAGTAGTACCTTCTAGTTCTCCTTTCATGTACATGCCTTCCTTCAAATTACGACCGGAAAGTCCTACAAAGATCTTAACAGTTTGGGTACTGGCGTCTACCTGATTATCAATACGGTTAATTTTGCCTTCCCATTGCTGATCCAGGCCGTCGGCCTTTAAGGTTACTGTACTACCGGGTTTTACGTACTTCAGCTCACTGAATGGTACAGTAATTTCCAGTTCGTACAATTGACTATTCATCAATTCTCCTAATTTCTGGCCCACTCTGACAACAGCGCCCGGATTGATGCTAGTCTGTGTAATTACTCCGCTAAATGGAGTATAAATGGTATATCTTTTGAGCCGCTCTTCAGCACTTTTGATATTGTAATATTGAGAATAGAGGTTTTTGGTCGCTACAAAATATTTCTCCTGCTTGTCAACTGGCTTCGGAAAGGGCCGGATCGGCTCTTCTATATCGAATTCTTCTAGGTATTTGTTCCAGCTTTCAAAACTGTTAGGATAATCGATCTTCAAATCGGGCATCATTTGGGTAATAGAGTTTAACAAACTGCTTTTCTGAGAAAATAAGGATAACTTTGCTTCCTCCTGATCAATTTGTATCAATACAGAACCCTTTGAAAAATAAGATCCAACCTTAAAAGGCCGGGATGTTTTCATAAGTGTACCGGATACTTCTGCAAAAATGTCGATCTTTTCAAAAGCGACCAGCGAACCGTCTACCTCTAGTTTGGTAGGGATTTCCTGGTTTTTAGCTTTAAAAATATCTACTTCCCTTACCTTCTTGACGTTGGGTTTTTTGACTGGTTCCTGGTTCATTTCAGCCAAGTTGCCAGCTATCATAAAAGAGCCCACCAGAACGACGATGGCTGCCACAGCGCTAACTACAATTCGTAAAGTATTTTTATTCATAATGATCGATTTCTCTAACAATAAGAAAACTTTAATTTAATATACGGTTAATATAGTTGCAGTTGCAACTATACTGTCAGGTTGTCATATATTTGGCGCAAAACCTTTTTGCAAATTTTAATTTCTATTTTATTGATACCTGCAATAGCTTTTTCTTCCACTTCTAGGGCATACGGGTACACAAGATGCTGCATTTCTTTACCCTTGTGGGTCAAATAAATGCGTTTGTTGCGTTTGTCGTTAGGGTCAGGAACTCGAACCACGATATTATCTTTTTCAAACACATCGAGAGCTCTGGTGATAGTGGCTTTGTCTTTGATCAGGGAAATGGCCAGGTCTTGCTGCCGCTGCCCATCACTGGTCCATAAATCAGCGAGAATACTCATCTGGGTGGGCAACATGTCGATGTTATCTTCCAGGCCGCGCTTTCTAATAGCATTCCCCAGTAGTTTACCCACTCGATTGGTTAAAAAAACCAATAAACTTGGCGGATCATACGCTTTGTTGTGTTGTATTTGGAACTTGTCCATCAAAATATTAGTTGCATTTGCAACAGGAACACACCTGGAAGACTTTTGTTTTTTCTACTGGTCAGGATTTTGGATAGATTCCCGCACTGACTTAAAATAGCTGGTCAGGAGTAAACAGTTAAGTGTTGGTAGACATAACCCTGGAGAGGCAAATGTAAGGAGCTATAATTGACAAAGGAGGTGGGTGACCCACCTCCTTTGTACTAAAAAAGAAAAATTTAAAGATTTTTATAAAAAATTCAATATGAGTGTCAAATACCCGAGGAACTGATCTAGTTCAATGAAAACTGCAGGACGGTCTCGTCAGCAGTATTGTGAAACATCAGTTCTGAGATATAAGGTTCCATATAGTCACATAATGGCATTTGAGCAATCATTTCCAAAACTTCAAATTCGCTATCGGCATCAAAAACGGCCCATAAAACAGATCGATCTGAAGCTAAAGAATACGACTTCAACTTGCCATCTGCCATCATCTTATTGATTACATAACGTTGTTCTGGAATTAACAACATGAAATCGTCAGTTAAGATTTCAGGCAATTCAAATTCTACCATGAAAGAACGCTTCATAAAAATGTATTATTAGTGTCTGAAATAACTTTTAGAACCACAATGGAAACGTTTGCAATAGCACAAATGGTTTTACAGAAACCCAAAAATCGGTGCTATTGGTGGGGAGCATGCATTATCTTTGTTTTCAAAATTGGTATTAATCTTTGGTAATACGTCTTTAGCTAACGATAAGATGCATTATTTTTGTATTTCCCACAAATAGAACTTTCCACTTTGTGTTGGTAAACGGCCATTTGTTTGCAATAAAACACCACTTCTTTTAGCAGCGGTAGTGTGCTTTTTCTTTTAGCAGCGGTAGTGTGCTTTCGCCAGCTGCCGCCTGCTTATGACTAATCTTGCAATTGTTTATTTGGAATGATCGTTCTGTTATTTGTTAATAGTACACTTGTTCCAAAAAAGGGTTTGCAAAAAAAAAATACTAAACTTGTTTCGAAAAGGTAGCAGATATTTTTATGTAAAAGAAAAGGGCATAATCGACAGGTTTTCTTCAATTTATCTAACTTTGATTCATCTTATTTTTAATATCGGAGTTGTGCTTTAGGGAAGCAGCGTATCAGTGGTATTGCTGAAATAACCAGGGCAACAATTGCCGATCATACGGGATTGGCTTCCCGGAATACAATTTTTGGAATCACAAAATTAAAATACAAACTATGAAAATCGTTAAGCTATTATTCTTAAGCCTTTTGGTGTTGGGGTTTGCATGTAATAACACCGCTTCGGAATCAGATTCAACAAATCAGGGAGAAGAAGATAAAATGGAAGAACCTGCAGCTGAAGAAGCTCCGGCACATGGAGAAATGGTAGAAGGTGAAGGTTATACCATCAAAACCATCGAAGGTGGTATTGCCAGCCCAAGAAAAGAAATGGTAGCTACCATCGGAGATGCTACCGTTACGATCAATTACGGAAGCCCGTCGGTAAAAGGACGTACCATCTGGGGAGGATTAGAACCCTACGATGAAGTATGGAGAACAGGAGCTAATAAAGCAACTAGTATTAAGGTATCTCAGGATGTCAACATCAACGGCGAAAAATTGGCTGCCGGGACGTATGGCCTATTTACTATTCCTGGCAAAGACAAGTGGACCGTTATCTTCAACAAAAATCATGACCAGTGGGGAGATTATGACTACAATGCAAAAGAAGATGTACTTCGCGTAGAAGTGGATCCTATGACCCTTCCTGAAACGAAAGAGGCGATGGACTTTGTACTGGAAGATGGTAAGACTGTAGTATTGAAATGGGATAAAGTTGCTGTACCTTTTGAGGTAGCGGCTATATAAGTCCCTTTAGAATGTTTTACTGGTAAGCATCGAGACTGACAAGTAGTGGCAACTCCTGTTTTTCTCGATGCTTTTAACGAAGTTGTGTATAGTTTCCTCACTGGGCTCCAAAAACGTCTTTTATGCCCATTTTTCGTTTTGTTATCGCTCCATAGCGCTGCTATGAAACTCAAAAAAAGCCTCAACTGGACCTAAAATCCTGTTTTTTCGCTTCCAGCAGTAAACTCTAAACAGCTTCAACTTAAAACCTATCCGGATTCTAACCATTCCACTTCTTTTTTTCCTGAAAAGTGTAAAATAGCTAAAAATACGCTCTCAAGCACTTATATAGTATCATAAATCATAATTTATATTTATTTTTATGCTTCGGAAACAAATCCTCAATTTTACACTTGCTTGCCGTAACAGATCAGTCCCTCATTGTCAGTTTTTTAAGTAAAAAAAAGCTAACAATGCATCAAAGTTTAAATTTTTATCGTTAAGAAAAGAAAATATTTGGTCTTATGAACATTAGAAATTACTTCCTAGTCCTATTTGCCTGCCTGTGCTGGAGCTCCCCTCGATTAAATGCACAGGGTTCTTCATTTTATACTGTTTTGGTGGGTAACTATCCTGAACCGCAACGACAAGAATTCTCCTTGCTAAGTAGGTATGGATTTATTTATTCTGTGGATGTAAATCAAAATCTGTCGAAAGTATATATTGGTGGTTTTGATAATGAGAAAGAAGCCAGAGAATTGGTCAACAATATAAAAGCGATGTATCCTTCTGCTCAGGTGGAAAATATAAAAGCGGATCCTACGGATGAAGCTATTGTCATTCAGGTGGCCACCCGGGTATTCAATCAGGAAATAGAATGGCCAAAATATGAGAAACTAGAAAATATCTTTGCTCTTCTTAATGGAGATAAGGTAAAAGTGGTAACTGGTATCTATCCCAGCATGGAAGCTGCCAGGAACGATCTTAAAGAAATCAGAGCGGGAGAGTTTGATGATGCTTTTGTAAAAATAGTTAGCAGAAATCATCTAATCGAGCTAAATGGTTTTGAAACTGGCATCAAAGAACCACTAATACCCATCAAACTGGATGGAAAAAGAGTAGCTACAAAAAGCGGTGGTAGTCCCATCAGTCGTCCCGTATCGAACAGCAACCGGCCAGCTAGCAATCCTAATACCGGAGCGCCTACCAATCCTAGCCCCAGAGGTTATGAATCTGTTATTCCCAAATCTCCGTATGGAGATGGCAACCCATCTATGTACGGTAATGATATGGCTGCTAATCCTAACATTAGTGTAAAAGGCGGTGACATGAATAGTGGGAATGTTTCGCGGCCTGAGATCAACTCAAAAATAAAGCGTCGCTCTGCTCTGGAGCTACAGAAAGTACTAAAGTCTTATGGTACTTATAGTGGAAGTCTGGATGGCTATTACGGGCCGGGTACGACTTCGGGCTACGAATCGATTCTGCAACAGAACAGTGATCTACAAAAGTATGTGATCTTATCTCAATACCAGGTTGGTGACAGCCAGGATCAACGTCCGCTACAGCAGTCTATCAATACTTTGCTGGAAGATCCCAACGCCACTGCCACTATTGATGGCTCTAATGAAGCTATTGCCAGGGCTTATCAGGCCTATTCTTTGTTCAATTCTTTGGGGCCATCCAATGACGTGAATTTATTGATGAATGAGGCCATTCAGCAAGCTTATGCCAATATAAAAACTCAGGTAAACGCTCCGTTTGACTATTCGGCTACTTACGCTTACAACGATTGGGATCAGTTGGTACTGCATTTGCATTACATTCATGGTGCTCCGGGAAATACCTACTCAGCCCCCTGTTGGTTGATCAAGCGCCATCCGGCTGTAAGTGCCGAAGCTCAGGCTGCATTTGCTGAAATCGGATCAAATAGCTATTTGGTTCAGAATTGCGATGAGTTTATGCAATGGGAAGAGATCAAATTGCTAAAAGCTATATCCAACGATATGAATGCTGATCAGCAAGGTAATCCCCCGGCTAGTGCTAATCAATCCAGTCAAAGAGCTCAGCTGTATATGACTACCGCTCCACTGAACAATACCAATCAGCAAATCTATGAAAGCTGGAACCGAGACCTTTGGACCGGGCTCAGTGGTTGGGCAACAGTAGATCCACTCCACAAAAAAATGGTAGATGTGCTGCGCGTGGCATATTTCCAGTCACAAGCTCGTCTTGAAGATTACTATATGAGCAAAGGATTTAACTACGATCAGGCCGTTGGTTTATCTCTTGCTACACTAAAAACTGTAGTTGGTAACGATCTACAGCGTTTTATATAAGGATTTTTGGTAAGGGATTAGAAGAGTTTTTCAAGCTATTTTAATCCCTTCCATAATAAACCCTCTAAAACAACTATTCCACTGCCTCAAAGATCATATCGAATTGGCTTTCCACGGAGACAGGTGAGATAAAGCCCAGAAAAAATACGATTTCGAGCTTATACCTTTCTTCCAGCAGTATGGGTCGGGCATTCTTCAGGGTGGGTAATAAGCGAACCTCATCGCCGGCTCGGTTCAGGATATCATCAATATAAAAGACTTCGTCAGCGATCGTACAGGGTTCTCGCGTATCAGGGCAAACCCTTACGGATATTTCTCTTACAAAATCATAATCATCATTTTCCAATGCGAAAAGTGTAGCGGACACTGGTCGTATAGCCTGAATTTGGGCTGTATCTACCATATTATCGCTTAAGTAGAATTGAATATTGGAAGAAATACGCTCTTCAAAGACTCTAGGGAGTGTAGAACTTAATCCCGCGGGTATAGTAAATCGGGTATTGGGGTACACCATATCAAACAGGCGCTCCCCTCTCTGCTCGGTGCAAGCGCTGGTAACCATGACCAGCAAAATAATTACTATTTGGTTTTTCATTTTCTTGATTTTAGAATTTTTCAGTGGGCATTTTTTTCTAAATTTTACATCCCTACTACATAAATAAGAAGTTGATATTATAATGTTGTTTAAAAATGTCGCTTCATGTTTGCAGACAAAACATTGTGCAGCAAATACT
>CAZVOD010000019.1:0-57440 GCA_964628385.1 uncultured Saprospiraceae bacterium | reverse complement strand
ATGCAAAGTACGAAACGCTTCTACTTAACATAATAAGTCTACAATTTGTGTTGCTATTTTTCAACAGGGTGCTTACGTAAGGTCCTTTCTGTATTGGATAAATAAATAGCACCTCGCTGTTGAAAGATTATTTTACCAGCCTGTCAAAGAACGCAATGAAGATACAATAATTTTTGTTCTATAGACTTGTTTCATCTGAACTATCTGTATACGATGGATGGGTGACTCCAGCCGGGCAGATATTGTAAGATTTTACTTTCTGCCAGCCCGGTTAGCCATCGCTGTCTTTTTGATGGTACCAAAACCATGGCTCACCCCCTTGCCAATGGCCAGGCCGTTAGGCAACTCGATGTTGGCAGAAAAGCTCATATCAAAAGCCACCAGTGGATTACCGTGGTAGGTGATATTTTTGACCCGCTCTTGATTTTCTAATTGAATGACTACGCGCTTTTCCGGGCTCCAGCCCAAAGACCACAAGCAAGCCATCAGATGGTTTTCCAGCAATCGTTGTAAAAGGGCGGCCTTACCGACCATCCCCGGAGATTGCTGCCATTTCTTGTAGTTTTCGCCATTCAGAGCTATCCAGTTTTTCAGTTGGTACCTCGGCATATTTTCGGTGAAGGTCAGTTGATGTTGATACATCCGAAGGTCTTCAATCTGCAATTGCTGCTGCTGCCGATTCCAGTTGACCGTCCAGTCGGCCTGGGAAAGCACCCGCTGCATGGCTTCCACCCCCTGATTGATAGCAAAAATACCTGCTTTACCATTGTATGCCCGATACTGAACCTGAGGATAGCGATAATGCAATCCGGTATCCTCATCGTGGTTGTGGAGCAAGCTTTCCTTCCATCCGGCCATTTCAATGAAAGCGCCCCGCCAACGGCTAATTTGTCGGCCCCGCAGCGGCAGGGAGAAGGTGAGAGCTATGCTTTTTAGCTGGCAATTATTGCCAGAGGCAAGGTATGGCTTATTGGCAGAGATATCTTTAGTCATAGTTGAGAGTTTTTGATGAAGGGTGGATATCACCTATTTTAATTCATTTTTTAACATCCGAATATTTTAAGTAATCTATCATTTCTCTAATTCTTGCATGTATAGAAAAGGGAGAATTGGCAAAATAGGCTTTGAAAGGATATTTATAAAGCAATGGTAAATTTCGGCCGAAATACAGCAGATAAGGCTTTGTTTTATCCAAAAGGTGAATGATAGTTGATTCCACTGCATTATCTTCGCCCGGTAGGTGATTATTGAAAACCACCAAATCGTACCTATTCACCAAATCAGCTCCTAAAAGCTTTCCGCTATTATCGAAATCTACATTCTTATAGTATTTTTCAGAAAACAATTTTTTCATGATTGATTCCTTCTCAACATCCAGGCTAACAACCAGAATCTTATTGAAAATTGATTCTTCCAATTCATAAGCCAAAGCCTCTTCCTCAGTAATTTGATCTATGAGTTCCATTGTTTTGAACTCAACGGCGCTCACTTCCCGATTATATTCTTGCTGCGAAAGCACTCCGCTCAATTTATCCCGCTGGAATCTTTTTAGGCTATTTCGAAATTGAAAGACAAGATTTCGATTATCAGAATTTTCCAAAAATATTTTATTGAGCTCCTGTAGTACTTCATCAATATTTAGAGCAATTCTATCCTTTAGCTGGTCTTTTAGGTTCATCAGATATTTAGTTTATTGGGTAATAGTTTCTTTTAAACTTCATGGCATTCATGGCGTTGGCGTAGATTTGAGACTTGAAAGTGGCCGAGCTCAAGCGAGGAGACCCCATCAATTGTCTGTCAATATTTCTACCAAAAACCAAGAACATTGACTTTGGAAATTTTTCTGTTAACGCTTTGATCTGTGCATCTGAATGGTATTTATCATGTGATAAGTCGATTATTATCAAATCTGGTGATTCTATTTCACTGTAATCAACCGAAGTTGATGCTTTGGAAAGATCAACTCTTACCTGCTCGATATTTATAAAGCCTGATAAACGCATCAGTTTACTTACTTCCTCAGTAGGGCCTGTCGGGGAGATGACAACTATTTTATCCTCTTTTTTTATTTGTTCTTCCTCTGAAAGGAACTGCCTCTTTAGTTGCTCCTCTGCTCTTTTCCTGGCAAACCCATAAACAGCATTGTAAAGGCCTGCAACAAGTAATAGTAGCGCGATGCTGGTTGCAGGAATACCTAATCTTACAAGTACATTAAAGTCATCCCTGAGCTTCAGATCATTTTGTTGGACTTTATTTTCAAGGGCCACTATTTTATTATTTAGACTTGCCGCATCCGTAGCCTTTGAAAAAACAGCTGACGTATCCCGGATAAGGTTTTTTAATTGCGCTATTTGCTCTTTTAGCTGAGCAACATCCTGCTCTACACGGGACCTTACATGATGCTGTATATAAAATTGTCCAAAAATGATTACTATCACAGCAATCGTTCCCATGATAATTAGCCACGTATTTTGAGGAGTGGGATTGAAAGATTTAGTCATCTTCATTATCATTTTGAAGTTCTAGCTTTACCCAGCCCAAGGGAAGTCCATGAGGATTCAAGGCTTTTGTTATGGGGAATTCTTCCTGATCAGGTGCTCCCATTTCAGCTAATGAAATAAATTCCATGAATAGATTATCATTAGGATATTCACTATAAAACTCATCTGATTCCGCAATATCAAATAGTAGAATTCCAATCGAATTGGCATAATAGCTTTTTCCAAAACCAATGTTTATGTAAGATTGGTTTGTTTCTTCAGGGTTGCATTTATTGAAAATCCCATTGATAAATTCAAGGTATCTTTTATATAGTGCAGAAGTTGAGGATTCAGCTAATAGCTTTTTTGACCTTGATTCATTTTCCAGCATAGCAACCTCATAACTAGCGACAGCTCTTGAAAATCGATTGATGCATTTGAAAATTTCTCCCAATCTATCGTTTTGCTTCCAATTGAAAGGTCGTCTATTCATGAAAGTATTTTCAACTCGCAGTTCAAAACTTGAAGAGCTAGCATCTTTCGAAATCACCTCACGACAAATTGGAATATCAAGATTTCCAGTCTTTAGATGATATCGTTGTATAAGCTGAAATTCAATGTCTTCAAGGTTCAGTAGTTCCACATCCGAGAGTTGTAGTTTATTGAATACCATACGTTTTTCTTCTCTTTTCCTATTTCTTCTTACTACATCACCGTATTCAAGAAACTCATCCAATAGGTCATTTAGCTCATATTTAACCCTCTTGAAAGAGTCATTTATTTTCTTTTGGATTCCTTCCAGTTTCTTTTCTTCAGCTTTGCTAAGCGTATTTTTCTTCAAAATTTGATCTTTATCCACAATGTCCTTAATATGCTTTTGATATATTTTATGGCTACTCTTTAAAATGTTGGTAAGCTGCTCCATTTTAAATGCTTCCAACCAAGAGAATAGCATTGCTGTTTTTATAGCTCCCTTTATAGAAGACCCGGGTATGTAAGGTTGATTGCCATTTTTTACAATTGAAGATATTTCAGTAGATTTTTCGATGCCAATAGCCTTGAATGCATTAGGATAAAAATAGTCACTTAAAACTTGTTCTTCAGAGACTTCCAATTTATCCATCAGGAACCTTAGTAAGAATTCATTTTTCCGCTCAGTCGTATTTTGAACCTTAAGAATAAAGTCTTCAATAATTTCAGGGTTATTTAAAAGAAGCGCCTCAAAATTAGCCCTATTGATTAAGTACAATTTATTTTTATTTGCATCAAAATAATAATCCGACAACGGAGATATTGACTTTCCGTTGCCAATAGAGATTGGAGACTCGGGTGTAAGGCTAATTTTATAGATAAAATTTTTACTACTTTTACCGATAGGATTAACTTTGGTACTCATCAGGGATAAAATTTTGGTTGATAGATATATTAAATGCCTTGCCGTACCTCAAAAATTTTTCAATTGAATTCTCAGGAGATATGTCTACTACTCTTCCTTTTACATCGGTAGTTACAGCGCCTTCCCTGAGCATTTTGATCCTTTTTAAAATATTTGTAGTAGCTGTATTTGCTATATCTTCTTCTCCCCCTGCCACTCTTCTACCGCCTCTGGTGATGAGGTCATAAAATTTGAGCGCTGACAATTCCGTTTTATCCTTTGGATTAATTAGGGATAAAGAGGCTTTATATTTAGCAGATGGGTTTTCGCAGTCGATGGCGAAATCAAGGATATTTTTATTAGAATCGAATGGAAGTAACCTTCCGCAGCCAAGAGAGATACGCCCTCCTAAGCCCGTATCAGAAAGCAGTTCATTGTAGGCAATGAATTCTTTTTCAACTGATTCAGAATGAGTTTCGTATAAATAGAAATAGTGAATGTTTATTTGGTCAAATTGCCTGAAGTGTAATTCGGTTTGAAAATACAAGTTGTTTTCAGGTCTTCTGACCTGGTCAGTTACTCTTGGCCTTGTAATTTCCTCATAAAGTTTGTCAATGTCAGGAAGAAACGCTCTTTCTTCTGCAGTAACAATTACTTTACTAGTCCAAAAATTAATGTTATCCCAACTTTCAGGTGATAGACCTTTTTCCCATGCAGCTTTAGAAATAAATTTGACTTTCCTGTACTTTTTACGTTTTTCTGCAGGAACATCAAATAAATCAAAGGAGACCGGTTTAGGAAGTAAAAATATTATTTTGTCTTTAAGCTCAATACAAAAAGAAGCAGATGAAATAGTCAGTTCATCATTCTTGAAAAAGTCAACCAACCTATTTGCTCTCGTTTTACCGCCTACTCTAAATGCTGTGTTTACCAGTGCAGAAAACAGGGTATCGGAATGTGGCAAAGTATCCGTTGTACTTAATGACGAATTGACGTCAAGACCAGCCTTCCCAAACCGAAATTTAGCTGCCTTTGGGCATTTTAAAATCAATGCTTTCATGGTTTTTTACTTTTCAACTTCTTCTGAAAATAAGGAGAGCATTCTAGCTTCAAATTCTTTAAAAGATTTAAAGATCTCTTTATTCAGGTCCTCAGTTGGTTCCATCTTGACTTCATTATATCCTTCCTCTAAAAACAGCTTTAATACAATATCATCTGAACCTATTGCAAACTTCACTTTACCATATCCTCGAGACCCCTGACCACCTATATAATCATCTTCAAGTAATTGCAAAGAATCTGCTATAGCTTTAAGATGGGTTTTTAAGCCTTTTAAAGAATCATCAGGAACTTGTACTGCGTCATCATAAATATCGTAGACGATTTCAGATTTAAATTCAGCCCCTGCTGGAACTCTCTCCATCTGCCGGAGCCCTCCACCTTTGGCAGCTCCCGTTTTTCTATCAATTACATTTTCCCATTTTACATCAGAGTAATCAAATTCCATATCATAAGTTCCATGACAGATATCCTCTATTGACCTCTCGATTAGGCTGGCATCTCTTACGAATAATCTGGTGTATGATTGAGGCATATTATTACTAGCAGGAATACCGAAAATTGGTGCTATATAAGTTCTATCATCAGTATTATACTTTTTCCCGTCCTTCAGATCCCTTTTATACTCTCTATCGTTTCGGGTAAAAGCCAGAGAACCTTCCTTTTTTGCCAAAAGAGACCTTAGCTTACCCTTCAGAGAACTCCCAGGTATGAAAGGCTTACCATCTCCATTTTTCACTACACTATTATCCAACCCGCCTATATCAAGATCAGACTTCGATCCGCCAATGTGTAAACCTGTTTTTGTGGTGATAAGACCTGATATAATTATTTTACCTTTAAGTTGCATGCTAATATTTTTTAGGAGTTTACATTACCATGTAATGCGTGAAAAGAAACTACAGCTTCTAAAAGAGCTTTGATACCATTGAAGTTATTTTCGCCAGTATCTCTGTCTATTTTCTTTAGAAGTGCATCTACAATTTTTAAAAGTTCTTTCATTCCATTTTTATCGGACCGACCTCGCATATATGCTAATTTTACTCTTAGCATTGGTGCTTCTTTAAAATTTGCCTTTTTTACTTGATTATAAAGCTTACGAAGCTGGCTACCGGAGAAATCCTTTTTTCTATCTAAAACAAAATCATGAATAGCGTTTATTGTCTCGTGAGATACCTCTTGAGACATCCCTAGAAAAACATTTTCATATTCACCTTCAAAAATAGAAGAAGGTGACCTTTCTTCTTTCCAGTCTTTTGATTTTTTATAAGTTATTATCATATCATTTAGGTTTTCTAGTTAAAAACTCTGCCCATCTGGCTATAACTGGGAACTTCATGGGGTTACCTCGCTTACCTGCAAATACATTGATAAGTGAAGCATAATAAGCGTTAATCAGCCCGCTTACTGCATTTCCAGCCGAGAGCCGACTTTCATGATCTTCTTCCATTAAAAGATCAGGATTATTGTTCCTTCCTCTGAAATAAGATCTACTTGCATAAAATAGCTTCCAAACACTTGGAAACTCAACATTTCCAGATTCAGCCCTTTCATAGTCGAATTGAAAAGCAGAAGAGTTATCCTGCAGTTTTCTCAGCAGACTCCTGATTTCCCTGCCTTTTTCCCCATGCCTGTTCTGTTCAATTGCCTTTTTTAAATTATATGCTTGCTTTTGAGCCTGCTCGAATTCTTTCCATGTTAATACCTGATTGAAAATAGATACTTTATTTTTTTCAGGTATCTGTTCACCTACATATTTAAAAGATTTGGCCTGATCGATGGCATCTTCTGCCAATTCAGCGAATCTGACTACAGGATACTTTGGGTCGACCACTACAAGCCCAGCTGATACGGTCAATTTTTGTGTAAAATCAGAATGGAGCTTTTGAGAAAGCTTTGTAAATTCTTTATTAATTAAAATACTCCACTCAAATATTGCATCCCAGCCTCCTACAAAAAAGCAATCATCACCTCCTGCAAATACAGTATAAATATTGTCGCCAAACTTATCTGGAACTTTTCTAAGCTCCTCTTCATCGTAGTTATAGTTAATCTGATTGCCTAGTAGTTCATTCAGTTTTACCCCAAAGAACTTATCCAATTCTTCCGAAAGCTTTGACGCTATTGCTTCTTTTTCAATATTCTCAAACAACAACCCTAAGTTATCGACATCCAACTTTAGAATCCCCAGCTTTTCTGTTCCGGTCCGCTCTCCCGAAAAATGAGCGAGAAATTGATAATCGATCACAAATCCCGTCCTTATTTGTTCTCTTTTATTATCTCCCAAAATGGATTCTCGCCGCTCCTGAAGCACCTCATCGATTTTATGTCTGTAATTTTCGCGTAGTTCCTTTGACCAAGTTGGGAGTACATTGTAAATCTTCTTTTTGAAATAGTCTGCTTTAGGTTCTGTCTTCCCCAATTTTAGTTTTGACCCCAAATGATTTATACCATTTCTATATACCTCAAACTCCAAACGCTCAGAGTTTAGGTTATCTATTAATTTCGCACCTTCACTTTTGGGGCTTTGCTGAGCAAATTCTTTCCAGTCTTCAGATGTATTTTTAAAAGAGTATGCATGGAAAGATTCTATACTTCCGGAATATTTTAGTGCCTTATCTACAGATGAGATTTGGTTAATATCATTCCAATATTGCTTAAAAGAATTTCCTGCATCCGATACACTAATAGCCATGTATAAATCCTCATTAGCAATGGTTGAATTAATTTTACCAGAAATCTCCAAAATCTCTTTTTTAACTTCTTCAATGGGTCTGTGATCTTTCAAATAACCATAAAAACTTCCTCCACCATTAAAAAAAGTCTCGTAAGACTTTTTACTAAACTTTTCCATTAAAAATCGCTCCGCCACATCCGCAAGTACCTGTATATAAATAGATCTGGCCTTTAACACTCTTGCTGCTTTTTCCGATTTTACATTGAAAATGAATTCTTGAATTCCTGAAATATCACCTTTGATAAAATAGCGTTGGGCTTCCGTCATTTTGGATTTCATTAAAAATTATTCAATACAATCTAAGGTAAGCACGCGAGTAGATATAACCGGGCTTACTTATTTTTTGGCAAAATGGACTAGTAGCAAATCAAACATAGGTTAATCTGTGGTACAATCCAAATTCTACTTTGAAATTTTCACTGCTATTAAAACAAATTATTACACAATACCTATTACTGAGTATTTTATATCATCTGGAGTTGAGTATTGGTTAAGCTTATAACTTTTATTGCACAGTTACATGCCAGTAGTACCTTCCCCTTCCTTCCTATTTTATCCAAATTATACCTCAAAAAATATGGTTTTCTATTTTTTATATTCTTTAAATAATATAAATTTTAAAATAAAATACCGATCATAATTAGGGAGTCCGATGGCTCCCTCCCACTGAGACAGCTCAAGCCAATTTAGTTTTTTTTTTGATAACGTATTTGTATTGTTAGAATCGTTGTAGAATTAGGTTTCGCGAGAGGCCTGTTTACGCTTATTCACTTCATCATCAAAATTTTGCATTTATGCATATGACTTTCAATCAGTTAAGGAATGAGAAATTAAGCACTCTTTACCATCGGGTTCTATTTCCCGGATTACCGACACCCTAAACCTTAAAGAGCAAACCGTCCGCAATTATTTTGGCGCCCGCAAACCGGATGGCTCCGCGCCCGGCCATCATCTACAGCCCGGCCCGGAAGGCGGCGTGATCAACCTAGATTAAAATACCGAAATTCTCGACCTCGCCCTGGAAATCATCGGAAAATCATCGAATCAATAGAATTACCTTGTTAGGAGAAAAATAACGGAGATCAGAGAAAGGAAAGCCCCGATATGGCTTTTCCAATTTCTGATCTCCCGTTTGAAAGGCCCGGGTGGAAAATCCCGGCCTTGTGAGTGATGAGTCTGAAACTACATTTTCAGGTAAAATGCACCGGTCAATGCCATGTAAGCATCCGTCCAGTCATTGCGACCTTCCTGCTGGATGATAAGTTCGTTTTCTTCCTGAGGCCTTTGTCCACATTCAAACTGGAGCAGCAGGCGTTCCACCGGCTTTTCGGCCGTGGGCTTGACATTGGTTATTTTGGTGCAATAAAAGTTATAAGAACTAGCCAATTCAATAAAGCGTAATCCTTCGATATACGGCAGGATAACACAGAACCTCCCGTTGGGAGCCAGCAATCGACGAACGGCAGAAAGTAAGTCGCCGTGTGGCATTTTAACGGTATGGCGCACGCTGTTGCGATCCTGATTATGCGAAAAGGTGCCACCGGAGAAGAACGGCGGATTACTCACGATAAGATCATACTCATGGGGACTGGTCCTGGCATAGTCCTGGATGGACTCGTTGAATACCTGCAGGCGATCTTTCCAGGGGGCCCGCTCCATATTTTCTCTGGCTTGCCCGGCTGCCTGCTCATCAATTTCCACAGCGTGGATCTCGGCAGTTACAGCCCGCTGACCTAACATAATGGCTACTACGCCACTGCCGGTTCCCACATCCAGAATTTTTTGCGCATGCTCTACGTCTACCCACGCGCCCAATAACACACCATCGGTACCCACTTTCATGGTACATTTATCCTGATAAATTTTAAATTGTTTAAATTGAAATGGTTTTATGCTCTTTTCCATACACTGCATTTATTTTTAATGCAAGCTGCAATATCTGCTAAAAGACTGTCGAATGGATTGATTTTGATTGATTTAGTATTGATAATAGCTTTTAGGCCATCAATTATTCCGTTTCGAACACTGCAACTTGGGTTAGATAGGAGTTTTAATGATTCACAGAAAGTTAGCTAAAATATGATTATAAACTTATTCCGCAGGCCTTAAAATAGGATAAATATTCTCAAGGGCCCATCAACGGAGGCATAAAAAAATGCCTGCTGCTAGCAGACATTCATTAAATCTAACATCACACAAAGTTAAGAGTATTATTAGAAAGATAATCGTAAGCGACCATCTTATTTTACCAAACAGTTTTTTACTTATCATTCTGACTCCAACGGGGCAGCTTGCCAGTCGTCACACATTTTATGACAGGCCCCGTGAATCAATATTTCAAAATACGAATTCTGACAGAAAAACACAAGAAGCGCTCGCCTTCAGCCCAAAGAGCAGACAAACTTTTTTAAAGAAATCTATCTGCTCAACGAGAAGAGACTTCCTACTGCACTTTCACATCGTCAATGCGGTAGGTAGTAGTATCAGTAGCTTTGTTACCCTCGTATTTGAAAGCGATATGGACCTCGCCGGAGAAGCCGGATAAATCCACCTCATTGGACAACACCCAATCGTAGTTAGCCTGATTGCTGCTGGCCAGCGTAACGGTCAGCTCCGTCCAATTGGTACTGCCCACATCTGAACCGTTAAAATCTTCAGCAATCCAGACACTCAGTCCATCGTGCTCATAAAAAGCCTGAGCGGAACGGAAGGTCAAAATATTGGCAGAATCTACGTTGATCGGCGGAGTGATCAGCCAAGCTTCCATTTCGTCATTGGTATCCATAAAGGCCGTTGCCTGGGCAAAAGTATTGCCGCTAAATTCTTCTGCCCGCCATAATCGCGTACCTTTTACCGCAATATTCATCCAGCCGTCCAGGCTAATGTCTGTGCCATCCGTCAAACCACTGAAATCTTCGTTGAGGGCCGTATTGCCATTGTTATTGCTGCCACTGTTATTGGAGTCCACATCGCCCACATCGGCCAGGTTTCTAATAAACAACTGCGGATCATTAAATTGAGAGATCACCGCAGTCATGTCAAAAGTGCCCGTAGGTACCGCTGTATCGGCAAAAGTAGCTGCAGTTCTGGTAAACATCGTCATAGAACCGGTACTGTCGGATACGGTTAAAGCTCCGGAGAAAACACTGCCCCCGGTGATGCTCACCTGGCTAATCTTGACTTCCGTGGATTCCCAGGCCTCCGCATTATTCAGAATTTCCTGTATGCTCACTTCTTTGGGCTCTGGTACATTGTCGGTTCCCAAAACCGTTACTGCAGACAGCTCAATATCTTCGACCTGAAGCAAGCCATTGAATTCCGACATGGTCTTACCAGATACCATAATTTCTACATCATTTCCCAAATCAAAACTATGGGCTTCATCAAAGCGTACCACTATACCGATACCAGCATCCTGAATGACCAAATTCAGCCCTGTGGTATTCTGGTTTTGCCAGTCAGAAATAACAATACCGCTAATTTTTCTATTGGCATCAATGGTGCTTTTGCCATTGGCAAAATCGGTACGCAGGGTTTCCAAAGAGATGTATTCTTCACTGCCGGAGGGCGGATTGGAGCTGCCTCCGTCGCAGCGAGGTTCTTCAAAATTGATATCCGACAAATCGCGGATAAACAACTGCTTATCATCGCGGAAAACACTGTAAATGGCTGTAATACGGCCGTTGCCATCCGGGGTTAGCTCCGTGGCAAAGTCAGCAAATCCGCTGGATCTCAAAATGATACTGTTGCCGTTGCAATCTTCAAGGTCATGATTAATGGAAAACCGATTTTCGGCATCGGCAAAATCTTTATTGACAGATTCTTCTACAAACTGCACCTGCTCAATCGTTACCAGGGTACTGACCATCTCTTCGGTCAGTTGATCAATCGTTACCACTTGCGGTGTGATGGTCTGATCCCGCTGGCCTGGAATGACAAAGTCCCGGATCAATACCTCTTCGATAGCTTCTCCGGGGCTGCCATTAAGCTGGATAACGCCATTAAAATCGCCGATATACAGGCCTTTACAGGCAACAAAGACTTCCCGGCCAACCGGGTAGTTGTTGTATAAAGCAGTACTATTCAATCTCAGTTCAATACCGCCGGTTTCATCCTGAAGGATAAGATTTTTGAAAAAATTGCCGGAACGATCATCGGCTACAATAATTCCGCGGATGATAATATCTTCTGTAATTTCTTGATCATCATCACCGATGGTGTGCCGGGCTTTCAGCTCGGCAATGCTGGTATTGGCGTCAATATCCGGTAATCCCGGCACTGGGGGTTCATCAAAGTCCTGATCGATACAGCTAAAAGTAAAGCTAGCCAGTGCCAGAAGCAAAACCCATGTTTTTAGGTTAAAAGTTGGAGCAGTCATATATGATTGATTGAGAAAATTCATAAAAATTTGATAATAGAAAATAAAAATCGGTTTGTGACCTTACATCCTGAATGTCAGGCTGACAAAATAATTGCGGCCCAGGCCATAGAAATAGCGGTTGGGAAATCGGTTGACGTCTTTGCCTTCAAAATCAAAACGGAATTGCTCATAGCCTCCGGTGATAAAGTCGCGAGTATCCAGTATATTATTAACACCGACGTTGAGGTAGATAAATACATTGCCGAATTTCCATGATTTTCCACCAAAAAAATCGAGGGTATAGTTGAATGGTGCCTTTTCCTGATCCAGGATAGAATTCCACAAGTCGGAATCAGGGGTTACGACATCGGCGTCATACTGTGGATTTTCGACGTAAGAAACGGCCTCAACTGTTCTTCTGGAAGGATTGAAATCCAGCCAGATATCATCAAAAAAGTTGGCGCTCAAACTGGCGAACCAGTACTTTGGCGAATTATACCTCAAAGCAACATTATAAGCCTTTTGTGGCGTATTGGGGATGTAAAAATTTTTAATATACACCTGTTGGCTCTCCAACTGATCGGCATCGATATCCAGATAAGTAGCCACCTGCGGCCGGTTAGCATAACGATATTGTCCCACTGCTGCGGCAGCGCTGAAGGTGAAGCCACGAGCCAGGTTGAGCTCGCCGCCAAATTCAAGGCCCACATGCTCCTGTTTGATTCCGTTCATAATATAATTGACGAAGCCTCCCCGGGTACCATCTTCTGTACGGATAGCATTATCCAGATAGAATGAGCGATTAAATAACTGGTTTTCAAAAATGGTATAGTAACCCAGCAAGCGCATCTTGACGCGAGGCGCCCGTATAAAATACCCCACTTCACCACCGTAGATCCGCTCATTTCTCAGGTTGGGTACCAGCTGATCACGCGTACGCGGCGACACATAAGCATCTTGCAAAAATGGTGCCTGAGAAATAAACATAGCATTAGCAACCAGGTAGTTTCGGCCATTCAACTTGACAGTACTACCCACTTTTGCCCTCAGATCAAAGTTGTAATTCTTGCTGGATTCCCCCAGCGAGCTATTTGGAAATTGCCCATTCCTAATATTTCCAGTACGCCAAAAACTGGTATTGGCACTTTGTACCCCCACGTGAAAATCTACCTTCGGCGTTGTGATCTCTGCCTGAATCCAGGAAAGCAACTTGCGGGCATGTGTAGTATAATCATAACCAAACCGATCGCCTTCACGGGCAATCCCATTAGGTCGATCCAGGTTATTTTGTATAAAATCCTCGTCGTTAGGCTGCTCAAATTCAGCAAACTTATTGATGTCTACATAAAAGTCTCCACCCAACAAATCATCTACTACTTTATAATTATCGACATCCTGCGTTTGATAAAAAGCGCCCAGACTCAAGGTAATATTATCGGCCAGGGTGCTTTCCAGTGTACCTCCTACACTTAGGCGCTCCGTATCAAATCGCCTTTCCTCCAAAATATACTGGGAGCGGTTGCCATTAACAATATCACCGGGTACACCATTGGCATTTTCTATGGTAGCAAAATTATTTCTGTTGACATTGTACATGTAGGCCCAGTCAATTTGCCGCAGGCTTTCGTCATTTCTCAGGGCTTCTTCTACGGCGGTCTGCTGCGAATTATCAGTAAAGCTGGGTAGGCGACGATAGTAGTTGGGCCGGGGATCTCTGGCATCGTACCAATCCAGCCCTGTAATGCCGGAGCGCCCAAACTGGTAGGTAACCGAGCCCATCAAGCTTGTTTTATCGCTCATTTTGAAGTCATACCGCATGCTCAGGTGTGGCTGATGTCGTTCAGAAACTCTGGCATTGCGTTTTTCACCACTTTGCAGGCCCCAATTGGGATTATAGTAATTGGTGCCAGCCAGGTCATACATCTCCATCGTGGCTGCCGAGCCTCTGCCCTGCCGGACGGGAGCGCCAAAACCAGTAAAGTTGATGCTGTGCTTTTTGCTGATCTGCTTATCAATAGAAAGAAAATAAGAGTAGGCATCGTAAAAAGTCCCCGGAATAAAGCCTTCTTCTGCCCACCTGCGAGAGCCCGAAACAGTTACAGCCCATCCCTTGGGCGTCACTCCCGAAGAGTAAGTGCCCATAATGCGATTGCGGTAAGAACGGTTGGAAACGGCATACGACACTCTGATCTGTTTTCGCATCAGTGAGGCTCTGGTATCCAGGGTAGCGGACCCGCTGATCCCTCCAAATACGCTGGTGTTAATCCCCAGGCCCACAGTATTGGTGCGGTTTCTCATCACATCGTTCAGGCCACCCCAGAGGCTCCACCGGGTAAAGCCGGATTCCAGATCATTAATGGGGGTACCGTTTAACATTACTGTGGTATTATTCCCCTGATATCCGCGCAATCTAAATCTTGCTGCTCCAAAGCCAAAGGCAGCCGCAGAGATAAAAACATCTCTGGAAGCAGTAAGCAAGCCGGATACATTTTGAGTACCGACAACATTATCGGCTTCCGTTTCAATAGAAATAGTAGGAATAAAATCTTCTCCTCCAAACTGGTCAATATTTTCTTCAGGCTCCAGAAAAACCTGCCCCAGATCAACCTCTGGGTCATCAATAATAGGTACGTTAACATCTTTGGTACGGTATCCATCTTTGATAATAGTCAGCACCCAATCCTTAGTGTAGTAAGGTGTTTGCATGTAAAAGCGACCGTCCCGGGCCGTGTAGGCGACGTCTTCAAAGTGTTGGATTCTTACACTACCAATCGGTTTTTGGTTCTGTGCATCCAGAATCTGTCCTTTGATCACTTTGGTTTGTGCTGAACTTGTTAGGCTAGCGAATAAGAAAAGCAAACACAGCAGAGGTGTTATGCTTCTGTGTTGTGTTGACATAGAAAAATGGGTTAGCGAATGGCTAAAAATTAATTGCTTTAAAAATACTCGAACATTGCGTGTTGTTAAAAGTCTTCTCATTGCTCACAGTACATTTTGATATCAGCTTTTGGCGATATGCGCTCAGCCCTATGCAGGGCTGATAGGTAAATATTCTCTTCTTTTGGTGGTATGGCTGGTTAGTTTCCCGGCAAAGCAAAAAGAAAAAACTTATCTTTCGGCTCCGCACAAAAAACAGGCTTAACCATTCAACCAAAGCAAGATGAAAACAGGATTTCAACTCCTTTTATTGACGATTACAATTTGTACAACCCTACAAGCTCAAGAAAAAGCCTTGGTAGGTTGTATTGGCTTTTATAATTTTGAAAACTTATTCGATACGTTGGATCACGTAGAGAAATTAGATGAAGATTTTACACCTAATGGATCCTTAAGTTGGCATACACAAAAGTATAAAGAAAAAATTAATAATCTGGCAAAAGTTGTATCCGAAATTGGTACAAAAACCACCCCTGATGGACTAGCCATGTTGGGGGTTGCCGAAATTGAGAATCGATCTGTTCTCGAGGATGTTGTCAGGCATCCATTGTTAATACAACGCAAATATCAGATCATTCATTATGAGTCGCCGGATAAAAGAGGTATTGATGTAGGCTTTTTATACCAGCCAAAGTACTTTTCTGTCTCAGAATCAAAAGCTTATCCCCTAAAAATTTTTGATGATAATGGGGAAAGAATTTTTACTAGAGATGTATTATTAGTCGGTGGCTATTTTGATGGAGAGCCCATGTACGTGATGGTTAACCACTGGCCCTCTCGGCGCGGTGGCGAGGAGGCTTCACAACCCTTGCGCAATGCCGCCGCTTCGCTTTGCAAGCATATTGCAGACTCATTATATCAAGCCAATCCCAAAGCCAAAGTCATCATTATGGGGGACTTGAATGATGATCCCGTCAGCCCCAGCGTTAGAGAGGTCATAGGAGCCCAGAGAAAAAGGAAAAAAGTACCACCCGGCGGTTTTTTCAATCCTCTTTTTAAAAGCTATCGCAAAGGACTGGGTACGCTGGCCTACCGGGATGCCTGGAATTTGTTTGACCAATTACTCATTTCCCAAAATTTCCTTAATGATCCCGATGGTTATCAATTTTATAAGGTAGGCATTTACAATCCGAAGTATTTATACCAAAAGTCCGGCCGGTTCAAAGGATATCCGTTTCGCACTTTTGGCGGGAGCACTTACCTGGGAGGCTATAGTGATCATTTTCCGGTTTATTTGTTTATTGTAAAAAAAGTTTAATAAAGGAGATATAGCTTTCTGCTGTTGCTACCACTTAATATCCAAAAGTACATGCCATTTGATCAACAACCACTGGAACTTAACGCAGACTTCAAATACGCGTTGGATCAACTAGAGAAGAAAGACAGTAATTTGTTTATTACGGGCCGGGCCGGCACGGGTAAATCTACGCTGCTTCAGTTGTTCAGAAATACTACCCGCAAAAAAACGGTAGTAGTAGCACCTACCGGCATTGCAGCGCTAAATGTCAAAGGCCAAACCATCCATTCCTTTTTTGGCTTTCCACCCCGGCCTATCAGTAAACGGGATATTAAAAGAAGAAGGAACCGGCGCCTTTACAAGAATATGGATGTACTCATTATTGATGAAATCTCTATGGTGAGAGCTGACGTCCTGGATAATATCGATTATTTTTTACGGGTAAATAGAGAAGCGAATGTACCTTTTGGCGGCGTTCAAGTCGTTTTTTTTGGTGATTTATTTCAGCTTCCTCCGGTAGTGGCTTCTGATGTCGAACAGATGATGTTCCAAATGCACTATGATTCGCCTTATTTCTTTTCTGCCGAAGTCTTTGATGATCGCTTCGAGATAGAGATGCTGGAGCTCAATAAAGTATACCGGCAAGACAATAAGCATTTCCTGCGGCTCCTGGAGGCCATACGCATGAATGAGATTGACTACGATATACTAGAAGAAATTAATAGACGGGTGGTTCCCAAATTTGATCCGCCCGCTTTTTATATTACCCTCACCGCTACTAATGCGACGGCCAACAGGATCAATCAGCAAAAGCTGGCTCAGCTGGACTTTCCGGAGCGTAAGTACCAGGCCAAAATTACCGGTAATTTTAATGCTAACATCTACCCTACAGAAGCTGTGCTGCGCCTCAAGATAGGGGCTCAGGTTATGTTTATTAAAAATGATCCGGAAAAGCGCTTTGTCAATGGGACTATTGGTAAAGTTACGGACCTGAAGCAGGAAAAAGTGATAATAGAAACCGAAGGCGAACAGGGCCAGTCTAAAACCATAGAACTCGAAACTATGGACTGGGAAATCCTGCGCTATAAGTCAGACCTCACTAACCCCAACAAGATACAAACTGAGACGATCGGGACGTTCACACAGTTACCGCTCAAGCTGGCCTGGGCAATTACTATTCACAAGTCTCAGGGCAAGACCTTTGACAAGATAGCGGTGGACCTGGGCCGGGGTGCTTTTGAACATGGCCAGACCTACGTGGCGCTGAGTCGCTGCCGCACGCTGGAAGGGATCATCCTCAAACAACCCCTGCGCTTTAATGATGTCAAAACCGATGAGCGAATTATTGATTATTATCGCTTGTTCTCGTGAACCAAAACAATATTAACTCAAAAAGCTCCCCGCCACATTTTAAAGTATTGTCTAATTAAAATTAATTTTTTAATTTTATAGACACAACTTTAACCAAAACATTTTATAATATGGCAGCATTGAAGAAAAGAAAAAAATCACAAAAGGAAGCCATTCGTAACCAAAAGGAAGAGCGTCGCATATTTTCGATAATAGCCGTTTCTACATTGGCATTATTAGTTATTTTATTCTTCGCTTTTCAAAATTCCTAACCTTACGGCAACCAAATTAGTAGGCATAAAAGGTCTCTCGCCGTAGCGAGAGATTTTTTTGCTTTCCAGCGGAGCTACTCTTATTCTAACCGCAAAAAGAACGATTCAAAGTCATCGGACCAGGTTTTAAAGACTTCCTCCTCTTTCAGCAAAGAATCTTTGGCGGTACTAGTCTTTTGTAGAAATGGCCGTACAGCGGTAGAGTCTGTAGTAATGGCTTTGAGCTCTGTTTGGGAATAGATAGTTGCTTTTCGAAGCATTTCACCATCAAGATTGGTGTATAAGATATCGGCCTGCGGATACTGTTTCTCCTGCTGATTGAGCAACTCGACTATTGGCGCCCTTCTCGTTTCCAATACCTGAGCGGGTTGTACATAATAAATGAGGGTAGACAAAACTCCGCCAAAGACCGTTCCGATAATGACGTAACGTTGATTTTTCCCATACAATCCGATTACTGAGATGAACGCTCCCATCCAGTACAGCATTGTCAGGGCTAAAGCGGAGCGAAAGCCGGGCCCCCGGAATTCCACGAAGCTATAGATCATAAATACCGTGGCAATAGCAAAAGCAAAAACTAAATGCAAAACAGCCCCGGTTTTGACGATGGATTCATATGGGTATTTTTTATCAAAATAGTTTTTCAGTTGTCTGCCTGCCAGGACGGCCAAGACGATATGTAACACTATGGCATTAGCCAACAGGGCGGCTATCAGACCACTGACCAATATGATGGATAATTCCTCTTTTTTTCCCAGCTTATCCATTATTTCTCTTATGCCACCAAGAACGAAGCCAAGGAAAAGTCCCCAGGCAAGCAGGGAAAAGGCTATAAACTTCAGGTGACCGCTGCTGCCTATGGTCCAATAGCTATTGCTGCCACTCCAATCTGGCCCCTGCCCACTGTATAGTATCAAAATGGTAAGGCCCACTGCTGGCAGTATCATATAATGCCGGAACAAATTTCTTTTTCCCGGCATTAACAACTGTAAGAAGATGGCATTCAACAGTAAAAAAATACTGCTTTCCAGAGGTTGTATCCACACTGCCACGGCTGAGGAGAGCAACAAAGGGACTTGCCATTTTAAGCTGGCTTGCTTAATGGAAAGCAGCATTAAAATCCAGGATAGCGATTGAAAAGAAAAGGCCCAACTGTCCTGACTGGCTAATTTACCATAGTTTACCACTAAAAAGCTGGCCGCTAGTGTCATGATGCTGTACTGCATTACGGTTTTACCAAATAGCAATTTTGCAAGTTGATAAAACCCGACCAGACCCAATATGATGATCAATGCTGATGGTAGGCGCCAAAAAAATGGAGCATTGCCATCCTGAATATCCCGTAGCTGCTGCAAAAAATGTCCCGGTAAGGTAGGCTGGGTTCTACTATTGAGAATACTATTCACTTCTCCCCCACTCCAGAGTACCATCCAGTCATTAGAAATCAATAGATTAAAAGCAAAAAGCAGTACAGTAATGGTAAAAAACAGTTGAAATTGCTTCACTTTGGTCGTTTTATTTGATGCAGCAAAATTGGAATTTTTCTGTCTAAAGATTTGTAACCATCTTAGTAAAAAGTTTTCAAGGCTATTTGTTTTATTTTTATTATCCTTAGAAGCTGTTAAAGTTTAATACTTCCGTTAATATGAGGCTTTTTTCCAGCCATATTTCGTTACCAAAATCCTTCCCGCCACTTTGCGGGACAGGCTATTTAGCGCTGCTAAACTCCGGTTTTGGCGCCTCCTCTGGCAGAAAAATAGTCCTCATATTATTCAAAAAACTAAATTTTAACAGCTTCTTAAAAATCAGACTTTTTAAAAATGAAAAAGACTATCCTACTTTTCGTGGTAGCCCTTTGCGGACTAGCCTGCCAAAATACGCAATCAGAACCTGAAAAGGCTCCCGCTTATGAGCTAAGTGTAGCCAGCCTTCCCGCTGAATATAATGACCTGACACTCCATCCCATAGTAGCGACAACAGGCTTTTTAAATCAAAACCAACGGGCCGTTAATTTTACTACACTCGACAAAGCGCTGGAACAGGAAAAATTCAGGATCACCGAAAAGAAACCCTTTGGCCGTGAGCAAACAGAAGGCGTGATCAACAAGCTAACCATCCAAAATAAAACAACAGATTCCGTATTCCTCATGCAGGGAGAAATCGTAAGAGGAGGACTACAGGATCGGGTAATAGCTCAGAATATGATCGTACATCCTCACACAATCCGGGATATTAGCGTTTTTTGTGTAGAAAAAGATCGCTGGCAACAACAAGCGGATAATAGCCTGAATAAAGCTGATAAAGACATTTTTGCTTTTAGAGGCTATTACCATATTGCGGCAGGAAGTTTAAGAAAAAATATTAAAAAAGGAGATCAGCAGGCAGTCTGGGAAAGTATCAGTAAAATGAGAAACGCCAATGCCGTAGAAGCCGAAAGTAATACCATTGCCAGTCTTGAATCTTCTGAAGCCTTCACCAGAAAAAGAAATGACTACCTGACTCATCTACGCAATGGTTTTGCTATGGATGAAAACGTGGTTGGTGTAATCGCCAGGCAAGGAGATCAAGTGATTGGTATAGATCTGTTTGGCCAGCCGGCAATCTTCCAAAGTCAGTACGAAGCCCTGCTACATAGTTACATCACAGAAGTGCTATCGGCCAATGAAGAGACAACACAAACGGCTCGGCAGTTGACGGCTGAGGACCTGACCCAGCTGCTACAACGACGATTGCAAGTAGCTACCGAGAAAGAGCTTTTCCGGTACGAAGGAACACTGATCTATTTTTCAGATTTTTAGGAATCCAGTTCGTTGACAATATCTACCACCCCAACTACTATTCGGCTGTATTCTACACTGGCGGCATCCCGGCTGATGATGCCGCTGCGTCGGTCTGTTTGCAGGCGATTCCAACGAGCGGTAAGCAAAGTTACCTGATTGAAATATTCGTTATCCCTGTTTTTGGTATATTGTAAAAGATGCTCCAAGGCCTGTTTGATCTTATTACTTTGAACCAGATTATTAACTTCTGATAAAGACTGAGGAATGTGCCGTCCTGAATCTGTTCTACCTTTTTCTATGACCTGTGTAATATTGATGACCCCAGCCTGATATATGTTTTCCGCTTCATTTTTAATCTCGGTATTCTTATCGCCTATGTTGATATTGCCGCCGGCGTTGATCTTACTTTCTCCGGCGACCACATTTTTACTATCGGAAACGGTTGTATTTTTATCCGTATTAGGATTACCGGATTCTGGCTCAGCCGACCCTAGCATGCCTGCAATCAAATCTCGCAGAGGTGGATTCTCATTGAGCCTATCTTTCAATGCCATTCTAAAGGCAGCGTGCCGGTCTAAATCGTCAATATCACCAACGAGCTTGGAATAGTCACTTTCCACGATCTGCTTGATAGGTCCTAAAAGGATATTAGCCTTAGGATGTACAGGTGCAGTTGTCTCCATACCGGCTTCTTGCTCGGCCAGGGGAAGAATGATTTTGAAAACTCTATTTACCAGGGTCTTTATATCCATAATCTGGCTTTTTTGATTTTTTCTGGAAAATAATAAATTCTGATTAATTAATCCCAATCCTTCACAACGGCAATGACCTCTTCTTCCGTCATTCCGGATTGTAACTCCGGCCGAAGGATGTAGTCAATCATTTTTCGGTCTAATTCGGCGTAGCTGGTTGTACAGGTCCATGACTGGAAGAAAATGCTATTGGTATAATCGTCCGTATCATTCATCAGGCCAAGAGATTGCGTCAATTCTTCCCTGAGCAAATGTTTTCTACATTCCGTTTCCTCAGCCCGGGTAACATCTACATACATGCTGCCCCGGTTGATTTCAAAGCCATCCTAGTAAATATAGAAATAGCCCCAGTTGTCATCGACAAAGCCTGCAGCATTGCTCTCATAATCAGACACGTAAGTGTCAGCATCACCAAAGTAAATGACATAGTTGGAAGCCCCTATGGAGTTCACCCTCCTCAGTAGAATACTGGAACTTAAGTCATTAATCTCGTCAATGATAGAGGTTAATTCTTCCATCAACTGAGGGTGAGTAGTATCCGGTACAAAGATTCGTATGTCTTGTTCCCACTTTCTAAGATTGCTGTATCGTTGCCCAAATTCATTTCCAAAACTTATCTCCATAAAATAACGACCAGCCTCCGTGAGTTCACGCTCAGAACCAGACGGTACATTGAGATCGTATTCGTTGGTGCAATTCCACATTAGCAAGGCGATTGCCAGCGTCCATATTTTGGTAGAAGTATTCATATCTCAATTTGTCTGTTTTACAATAAGGCTTGTAGTGGCGCTTTTTAGGCCATTAGAGCTAACCGTTATCTTAACGGTTCCGCTTTCCTGTTTTATTGTTCTAACAATAATCATTGCCTTTCCGTAAAACAATTCGATATTTTGACGCTGAAATGGCTTAAACGACTGTGGGTTGCCGTTACCTACCCCCGCTATCTGGGCCGGGCCATCGATAATGACAGTTACGGACTGATCGGCCAGCGGACAAAAATTACCCGCCACATCAGCTGCTAATACCTCCAGATATGCCAGATCCTTGCCATCTGAATGAAGTGTATCCCGATCTGAATTAAGTCGTAATTCTATCGGTGCAGAAGCTGTTTTTACAAGGTCTTCTCCAATAATTGCTGCTTCTTTGTACGCTACAACCCTGAGCTGCCCCGGTTCGTAAGGTATATTTTTCCACATCAGGCGATACCTTTCCAATGGGTTTTCGGATTCAGGCTGTTTGTACTGAAATCCCATGGAACGGCCATTCAGGAACAACTCCGCCTTATCGCCGTTGGTGTAGACAAATACAGGCACGGAGTCTGTATCTTTCCAGTTCCAGTGAGGAAGCATATGTACGGTAGTATCATCGGGTAGCCAATGGCTTTTGTACAGGTAAAATCGATCTTTAGGAATACCCACAAGGTCAACAACGCCAAAGTAGGAACTTCTGGAAGAATACCCTTCTCCGGTAGGGACATCAGTGTAAGGTGTGGGTTCGCCCAGATAATCAAAGCCCGTCCAGATAAACTCACCGGCAACAAACCGATCCAGCTCTTGCCAGTAGAAATCATAGTCAACCGGCTCGGCCCAGTAAGGGGCATTCAAGTCGTAAGAACTGACCTGAAGCGCATCGGTAAAGTCGGTTTTTTCTTTGGGCAGTGGCAACTCATAAAAACCTCGCGTACTAAGCGTGGAGGCTGACTCGGCAATAAGAGTAGGCATGTCCGGCCGCTCACGGCGGGCTTCGCGATATCGACGACCATAATTATAGCTGTGAATATCAAAATAATCGTACAAGCCCCACTCAATAACACTGCTAAAATTATCAGTTACCAGAGTTACGGGCCGAGTGGGATCATATCGCCTCACATAATTAACCAATGCGTTCAGCTTTTCTATACTTCCCGGCTGGTTAGCTTGTAAGCCGCGTTCTTCATTGGCCACACTCCAAAGGACAATAGCGGGGTGATTCCGATCTCTCTTAATAAAGTTGTGTAGCTGACGTTCCGTAAATTCGAAGAAATCCTGGCCCGGCAATAAGTCCATATGCTCATCCAGTTTATCAAAAGCTTCATCGATAACAATCAGCCCCATTTTATCGCATAAGTCCAATAGTTCTGGAGCGGGCATATTGTGACTGGTTCTAACAGCATTACAACCCATGGCTTTCATTATTTCCAGCTGCCTTTCCATAGCTCTGGTGTAGAAAGCTGCCCCAAGTGGGCCATGACCATGATGCAAATTTACCCCCTTTATCTGTAGTCGACGCCCATTGAGATGAAATCCGTCGTCGGCGGTAAATTTAAAATCGCGAATACCAAAATCAGTCCTTATGGAATCCACTATTTTTCCGTCAACTTTTACTATGGCCAAAATTTGATACAAATGAGGATGATCAACATCCCAGCGACGAGGACGAAAAAGATTATTCCAAAATTCCAGTTTTTCCGTAGTATCCGCTGCGATAGTAATGGCCGTTTCCTCACTCAAAATTATCTGGTTCTCCGGATTGATAATTCGATATTCTACCCTGGCCATTTGTGGGTCCGGAAGGCTATTTTTCAACTCAATCACTGATCTGACATCAGCGTTAGTCTCTGCAACCTTAGGTGTGGTAACGTAAGTTCCCCAAATCGGAACATGTACCGGAGCAGTAACAACCATCTGTATTTTTCGGTAAATGCCAGCGCCGGGATACCAGCGACTTTTGTGCTTTCGAGTGTCGACATGTACAACGATCAGGTTCTCTTCCCCGGTGTTGATCAGATCAGTAACATCCAGATAGAAGGAATTATATCCGTAATCCCATTGCCCTGCTAATTTTCCATTAATATAAATTTTGGGAAAAGCCATGATCCCATCAAAAAGCAAGTAAATACGCTTCTCCTCCATCGCATCATCTACAGCAAAGCTTTTTCTGTACCATCCCTGCCCACGCCAGGGTAGCTTACCAGTACTGGACTCCCCATCTACATCAAAACTACCTTCCACTCCCCAATCATGAGGTAAATTCACACTGCGCCAGTCCGAGTCATTGAAATCAGGCTGGATAGCCCCAGAAAAATCTCCTTTCCTAAACGTCCAGTTGCTAGTAAAGTCAATCACTTCTCTGGCAGTAAGGACTTCAACAAAGAAAAACAACAAAATAACTATTGGTAATCGCATTGGCTCGACATTTAAAAGACTTGTTTTGAAGGTATTAAATAGATTAAAATGGGGTCTTTTCACCACTATTCTACCCCTTCAAAACTAGTCTAAAATTTTCTAATTTTAACCAATGCGATTGATATTTCCAATTCTTCGAGCTTATTTACTCTACAGATACTGTTATGATGAGACGTTCGTCCGGCCTGGTATGAAAATTTCTCACCCTAAAGCGCTTTTCTTTTTCTCCCGGATTGAAAACCAAAATCTGTGTCGTGTGAGGCTTCAATATCATATTATCAAAATAACCCCCTGATTTTCCATCTAGGTATTCCATATCAAAAAGGAAATCAGAAGTATTAGCAATCTTGACGTACTTGCGGCGGCGACCATCCACAAAGTGTGGAGCAGCAATATTTAGGGCATTTTCAGCTAAAGGTCTGATGAATAGCTCTTTACCAATAACCAAGTCATTGACCCAAACGGCTGTTCGACGTTCTACCAGCGCCTCTTTGATGGAAGCTTCTGTCCTTTCTTTGGCAAAAACAAGTGTTATATTTCTTCGATCAGACCGCGAAGATTTGTCAGAGATTGATGTGGGCTGATGATAGTCAGAATTACTGACCATAGTCAGGTCGTAATCTAGGCACCACTGGAAAGACTCTGGCCAGTAAGCTCCCCAGCCCGACACTTCTACACCGTGCAATAAGCCCATTTCTATCAGCTCCTTATGCTCGTCGTAAAGCGGTAAAGTATCGTATTTACCGGGAGGGCCGGGATGATTCCAAAATACAAATCCACCTTGTTGGTTGGCTACTTCCAAGGATTTCATATATTCCTTCTCAGTTCGGTCCAAAGAATCCATAAGAGCCCCTACATAAGTCCTTTCCTTAAATTCGGCAAAGCGATCTTTCAAAGGCGCCGTAATAATCTCGCTAACATCAGTAACAAAAATGGCATTCATATGCCCGGGGGGCATCCTGCGCGAAATTTCCCCACCGGCAATGACGATGATGTCCTTTAGAGCACCCTCATTCTTGGCAATTTCATTGGGCGCATTGTAATCAATAGGAATATACTTGCGCTTAGGCTTTGATTCAATGTGGTCAGTGATAGCAATAGCATCATAGCCCAACTCCCAGGCCTCCGTAACACGAACAGTAGGCCAAACAGAGCCATCAGAAAAGACCGTATGCAAGTGGAAATCACATTTTAAGGTTTTGTAATCCAGAATATCCGGAACAACAATCTCTTTTCGATCGATATTCTCGATCTGTGCGATTGCAGACTGGCATAGCAATACCAGTAGCAAAATGTTGATTACATTTCTCATTGTTTGTTATTAATACTAGTTTGAAAATATTCATCACTGCTCGTGGCAGTAAAAAAACGTCCCTATTCCTTTATCCACTTCTTAATGGCAATACCTCTATCGGTTTTAATTTTTATTAAATAAAAACCGGTATTCAATTCCTCCACCTCTAGCCAGCCATCCTGACGGAAATGCTTCCGAAGCTGGCCGTTTATATCGTAGACATTAATCTCTTCTACCTTTAGATTAGGGGCGGCTACATAGAGCTTGTGTTTTGAAGGATTAGGAAAAATACGAACGGCATTGTCAGGGAGCAGATTAAGGGTATTTACCGTTTCGCCAACAATGGGAATTGCTGTCATTATACCTGTTGCAGCGAGCCGACTGCCTTCAGTAGTTAAAACCACTACCTCTTCCACACTCAAAGACAACTCGGTAGCAGTAGTATCCAAAATCGCTACGTTAAGCTGTCCAATCAATCCGGTTCCTATAATATCTTCCTGATCTGTACGTACAATAGCCAGATCTATTCGGCCCTCTTCAGGAAATACCTGCTGTATTTGTAGTAGTAAATTATTTTCAGGACTAGCAAGGCTACTCTGACTAATATCCAATTCTAAAACTGATGTATCCACAAGAAGAGGATCGTAGTTCACACTGAATGCCAGACCATAAATTGGCGTTGCGGCTCCGTTATTTTCCAATGTAATATCCAGGCTGTTATTGCCAATACGACTGATAGAATCCTCCGTGATCTGTATTGTAAAATCAGAGTTGACAAAAGTGTTGCCATTCTTTGGTTCAGGTACCAGCCCAAAGTTAGCTTCTACAACTTCGATATCCATACTATTGATAGTGCCGTTGCCATCAGCATCAGCGTGGCGGGGGTTCAGTCCTGCTTCTGTTCCTCCCCAAGACAAGCCCAGCTCTTCCGTCTGTAACAAAGGTAACCTTCTGTCTGGTCCCATTTCACCAAAAAACAATCCTATATTGAAGAGATCGAGATGATCAACCGTATTGTCATTATCAGTGTCGCCGGGAAATACCAACTCAGCTTCCGGATCTTGCAGCATCTGTATGTATCCATGAGCAGGAATCACCGGTAACGCATCCCCGGTAGTAGATTCTGGCTGCTCGTTCAGCGAAAAAACAAAAGGACTAACGCCTGAGCTAGCCCTCACTGTAAAAAAGTATTCCTGTACCGTAAAAGAATCCAGTGGCATTCCATTAGCATCACTAAAGCTGGAATAATCAAACTGCCATTCGCCAGCTCTTTGATTGTGAATAGTATCTGGTTGTCCTCCCGTGTAGTCAATAATCGAATCCAGCCTCAATTGGCAATCATTCCAGGCCGTATTTACAGACAAACCGGAGAAGCCCTGCTGTGTAGTGACTACCACCGGAATCACTATCTGCTCGCCTTGTTGCGCAGTAACAGATGGGGCAGTCACGACGATATTATTATCCCCCTGTTCACAATTAAACTGGCTATTTCCACCCAAATTACTAAGTGTCTTGTTGGTATCTGCATAAATTACATCGACCGCATAGGGTACTTCGAGCGCATCAAAAATAACCTGACTTCTGAAGTAAGAAGTATCTACCAAACCGTTGCTCCACTCAAAAATAAATGGTGCCAAGTCTTGATTTAAAGCCTCTACTGTCAATAGAGAGGTATTGTCACTCACGCTACACTTCAGATAAGTCAGCAGCCTCAGATTAGCTACAGGATTTCCTTCGGGACAATCTGCCATTATGTTGTCTATTTGTTCGGCGCATCCATCAGCGGAAGTAACAGTCAGACTAATATTCGCAGTATTGCTCACAGTAATGGTGCTACCGGAACCAACTTCTGTCACGCCATTATTCCATTCAAAAACAAAAGGCCCAGAGAAGCCAGCGGGCGGAATCGCCGTAATATTGGCAAATGAAAGGGTATTACAAAACACCTCCTCCAGGCAGGTTACCTGGATTTCTGTACCTTCAAAAGCAGGATTTAAAGCGTCTTCTGTAATTTCAAAAGTCAAAAATTGATTGCAGCCCGTAAATTCGTCCGTGACAGTCAGGCTGTAAGTACCGGCCTGAGTCACCTCGATTTGATCTGAGCTTTCAGCCATACTCCAGGTAAAAAGTAATTCCCTTTCCTCAGGATAAATGAGCGAAATGATAGCAGAAGAACTTTCGCAAGAGCTCCCCGGCATAATTTCTCCTATAACCCCCAGGTTAATTTCTCCCGGTTTGTCCTCAAGTGTGAAAGTATCCTGAAAAATACAGCGGGTACCGTTAAGACGAGCTTCAAGCTGGTAGTCTCCACCCTCAGTAACATTTATATTGGCAGTGCTATCAGTTGTTGACCAACTGAACGTATAGGCCATAGCAGTATCAGCCTCTAGCTGATAACCTATACTCGCCGTAGTGTCAAAACAATTAGCAAAAGATTCTGAAAGCCTTGGAAAGTCAAAGTTAAAATCACTAGCCGGAGCCGCCACTTCGTATTCAAAAACAGCAAAACAACCAATAGACTCATCAGTCACCGTTAATCGGTAAGCCCCTGGAGTATTCACCTGTATCGTGGCTGTTTCTTCTTTTGTACTCCATTCATAAATATATTTTTCACTCCCATCAGTAACCACACCTATCACCGCCGTGGTATCCTGGCAGTCTTCAAAAGGTTCTTCCAAACGTTCCAGATCAATGCCTCCTTCAGCCGGAATCGTGAACGTTCTGTTATCAAAACATTCCTCATTCAAACTTACACTAACTGAATAAAAGCCTGGCAGCAATCCGATAAGCTCGGGTGTATCCGCGCCATTAAACCAATTGATATCATAATCAAATCCTGGTGTCCTGAAATTGAGTATTGCCGAGCCATCTGGCACTTCGCAGGCCGTTCCAAAAACATCAATGCTACTAATGAGAGGAGTATCTAATTCTATACCCTCCATAACACTGAGAAAAAAACTACCTGATTTGCTATTATTATCTGCATCCGTCACAATTACGTTGTATGCTCCCAGATCACTGATCGCCACGTCGCGCTCCTGACTTTCAAAGCCTTCGGGCCCGGTCCATAAAAAGGAAAATGGTGCTGTACCAGTGATATTAAATAACTGGATTTCTGCCTGCTGCACGCCACACAAAGAGCGCGCTACTACATCACCAGAAAAGGATACATTATCGCTTCCCAGAATATTAATACCCCCGGAGCGGAAATCGCTGAGAACTTCTACATATCCATCACCATCAAAAAAGAGCACCTCTTCAGGAGTGGTTTGCCCACTGAATGCCACATATGTAAAAGAAATATCGCTGCGCTCCCGAACTGTGAAACATATTTGAAATAGTGCTGTGCTATCCGGTATACTTTCCCCATCAAAATCAATAGAATCAAACCAGGCCAGTGATATTTTTCCATTTTGTATTCTGTTAAAAGCGAAGTTACTCTGACTCAGCCCTCTGAGCGTAAAGTTATCTACTTTATCAAATACTAAAGCAGCGGTGTCCCAGGCCATGCCAAACTGCATGGAAGCTACATCCTGAAAATTATCAACCACTAAGTCCAGGCAAATTTCTTCTCCCGGTACGGCCTCCATCACCGGAAGCTCAAAAGTAAGTAAAGGTCTTTCACCTTCCTGTGCCTGAGCAATATTTAAAAGCAGCAGGAAGCTCATAAGCATCATTATAACATGTTGAATTCGAATCATGATCTGTTTTGTATGTTGGGAAATTTTTTCTTGGCGTGCACAGCAAAATAAGCAACTTTTGCTACCAATTCTAATGATAGAAAGATTGCTTTGATTTTGCAAATTATAACCCTAAACCCAAAACTCTAATCAACCTCCCCAATACTCCGCGTAACTCCCTTAACTCTGCGGTCAACTCCTCCCCCTAATAACTCCACGTAACTCCTCTAACTCTGCGGTCAACTCCTCCCCCTAATAACTCCGCGTAACTCCCTTAACTCTGCGGTCAACTCCTCCCCCTAATAACTCCGCGTAACTCCCTTAACTCTGCGGTCAACTCCTCCCCCTAATCAGTTCAATTCCGGCTTTCTATTTAGATATTTTCAATGCAGCCAGCATTTTATCAAAAATCTCCTTATTCTCGTAAATTCCTTGGAACAACTCAGCTCCAGGCCCATAAGCAAATACCGGCACCAAAGTAGCAGAATGCCCTCCTGTAGAAAAAGTAGGCACAATTTTGGAATAATCAGCCTGACGCCTGATTTCTGCTGCCGACAAAGAAAAGCCACCGGTCTCGTGATCTGCAGTGACAATCACTAATGTATTACCATCCTTTTCCGCAAAATCCATCACCTCATTAATTACAGAATCAAAGTCACGCGTTTCCGTAATGATATATTCTGCATCATTAGCATGGCCTGCCCAATCAATTTGTGAGCCTTCTACCATGAGAAAGAACCCATCTTCGTCTTGTTTCAGATAGTCAACACCTTTTTTGGTCGCTTTGCGCAGGAAATCCCCGCGGCCATCCAGCATTCTAGGCATACCATCTGCAGAAAGTAAGGCGCCATACTTTTTGGACAAATCACCCGGCTTTAGATTATCTATATCAATATTTTCGATTTCAAAACCATTAGCTATTAGAGAGTCAACATAATTCTTTTTATCCTCGCGTTGTGCAAAGAACTTGATACCTCCACCCGCAAAGAAGTCGATATCTGACCGATGCATCTGGGTAGCCAAATATTCGTAGTAATTACGGCTGGGCGAATGAGCATAGAACGAGGCCGGCGTAGCGTGAGCCACGGAAGAAGTAGCAATAACTCCTGTGCTAAAACCCATTGGAGAAAGAATCTCCACGATATTAGTAATATTAGCAGTATCCATATCCACGCCTATTGCGCCGTTGTAGGTGCGCTCACCCGTTGCGTAGGCCGTGGCACTGGAGGCAGAGTCCGTCACTTTTTCTGCAGCGGAAGAAGTGGTGATTAGGCCAATATTCCTGAAGCGTGTAAAGCTGGGCTTTTTATTTTGGTAGTAAAAGGTTGTTGAGAGCTGTGCCAA
The DNA here is from genome assembly GCA_964628385.1 of uncultured Saprospiraceae bacterium. Taxonomy (GTDB): domain Bacteria; phylum Bacteroidota; class Bacteroidia; order Chitinophagales; family Saprospiraceae; genus JANQPA01. The sequence continues at coordinate 26,619 of CAZVOD010000019.1, read as the reverse complement.
TCCCATACCATCACCAATAAGAAGGATAATATTTTTTGGCTTTTGGCCTTCCTGAAATTGCTGAACGGTGTTGCTACAGCCCCAAAAAGCCAGAACCATTGTAGTTAGTACAAGAACTTGAAAAGTTTTCATTCTTTTTTTTTAAAATTTAAAAATCAAAACCCTGGTGCCTACTGGCATATCCCAGGTTGTAGAGTGTAAGAAGTAAAGGTAATAACCTAAACTATCGCAAGGCAAATAACTAGCCAGAAATTCAAATGAGCAAAAACTGGCTGTTAATTTATGTTCAATTATTTTCATTCCTATCTTAACATTTTCTGTAAGCGCTGATAAATTTGCTTTAATTTTTTACCCTATACGAGATGAATCGTTTCAATAGCATAATTCTGGAGTTACATTACCTGCCATGTATTCAATACTTCACAAAGCTACTCCACTATCCCAGCGTAATCCTTGAACAAAAGGAACATTACCAAAAGGGTAGCTACAGGAACAGAACGCTCATAGCAACTGCTAATGGTATCTTGCGCCTTTCTATCCCACTAAAAAAGGGAAAGAATGAACAGCAGCCTATTCGATCTGTTGAAATCGCTTACGACGAAAATTGGCAAGCCCAACACTGGCAGGCTATCCGATCTGCTTATGGTAATGCGCCTTTTTTTGAGTTTTATGCTGATGAGTTAAAGGCTTTTTATGAAAAACAACTAACTAATCATTTATTTGATTTTAATTTGATGCTACTTAATTTTTTATTGGAAAAAATTCAAATGAACCCCAATATTGATCTCAGCGTTGATTACAAAAGGTTATATCCTGCGAGTGTACAAGATTTTAGAAATAGTATTACGCCCAGAAAAAAAGATCAAAAAGAAGATCTATTATTTCATCCCATGAAATATCCACAGGTCTTCCAGGAAAAACATGGATTCTTGCCCAATTTGAGTATATTGGATGCACTGTTTTGCTTGGGGCCGGGTGCTCTAATTCTCCTGGAACAGTCAATTAATAAAAACAACTAAAAGAAAAATGACAGAGTCAAAACTGCTCGACCAAAAACTTCAGGCCTTCAGGGCCCAGATTGACGAAGTCGTAAAAGACCTTCACGACCTTACCATAAAAATTGGCCAGGAAGATATGGTCAAAACAGTGAGTGAACTACGCAATCGCATTCATGAGCCCTTTATGTTTGTTATTGTGGGAGAAGTAAAATCCGGAAAAAGTAGTTTTGTTAATGCCCTACTGGATGCCGGTAAAGAAGTAACCAAAGTAGCGCCCCAACCCATGACGGATACCATTCAGCAAATTATTTACGGAGAAAATGAGGAAATTCTGACGATCAACCCCCTACTCAAGCGCATTCATATCCCCGTAGAAATACTCAAAGAAATAGCTATAGTTGATACGCCGGGTACTAATACGATCATCGAAAATCATCAGCAAGTAACCGAAAGCTTCATACCTGCTTCTGACCTGATCGTTTTTGTTTTTGAAGCCAAAAACCCCTATCGCCAATCTGCCTGGGAATTTTTTGACTACATCCACCGGGACTGGCGGAAGAAGATCATTTTCGTTCTCCAACAAAAAGACCTGATGCCCGAAGGAGATCTACAAATAAACATTAGAGGTGTGAGTGAGTACGCTGCCAAAAAAGGTATTGAAGATCCTTATGTTTTTGCCGTTTCTGCCAAGCAGGAGTTGGAGGGAAAAAAGCAGGAAAGTGGCTTTGATAAGATAAGGGAATACATCCGGCAAAATATTACCGGAGGGCAGGCGCCTTTTCTCAAACTACAAAATAATGTAGAAATCTCTCTCAACATGAGCGAAAGAATAGATGCCGGGCTTCAAACCCGTAAAAAGCAGCTGGAATCAGATAGTGCTTTTAGGGAGGATATCAGACATACCCTTGATCTCCAGGAACAAAAATCTTTCAAACAGGTAGATTTTTTGGTGGAGAACCTACTGGCTGGATACGATAGAATTACTAAAAAGAAAGAGGTAGAACTGAATCAGGGGCTTAACTTTTTCACCCTTATCCGTCGTTCTTTTGCTTCCATTTTCAGCAAGAAAAAATCAGCTAAAGAATGGCTGGAAGGCCTGGCTACAGAAATGGAAAACGAGCTCAATTCAGAGCTTAAAAAGAAACTGGATGATGGCGTTGGTGACCTATCTGATAGCGTACAGCAAATGGCTCAAGTCATTGATCTTAAAATACGAAGCAGTGAGACAATACTGAGAAATGACCATAACGTATTCAGCAGTATTGCCGAGAAACGCAATCGTATCATGGATGAGCTGCAATCCGCCTTCCGGCATTTCGTGAGCAATTCCGAGAATTTTGCCGACGAAGAGCTATTTCCGGATAAGACTACCCTTTCTCCTAACATTGCCACTGGCTCTGGTCTGGCCGTGATAGGTATTATTCTGGCGACGGTCACTAATGGGATGGTGTTTGATATCACCGGAGGTATCCTATCAACTATTGGTGTTATCTTCGCCGGTGTAGCTACACAGGGCAAACGCCGCCAGATTATGAAAGGCTTTCGCAAAGAAGTACAAAAAGGCCGGAAGCAGCTTCAGACAGAAGTTGATGAGCAGCTAAAAGTTTACATCAAAAATCTCAAAGTGAGAATTGATGATAACTTCGATAAGTTTGATTCTATGCTAGAGACAGAATCTCGCCAAATAGAATTGTTACATGCAGGACACAGCGGCTTGATTGAGCGCCTTAAAGCGATTAAGAAGGAACTGGGTTAATCGAAAATAACCTTTTCAGATTGGTAATCCCACTTGCAAAATTCAACAAGAGAGTTGTTTTGGATATCATGATTTCAATTAAGTTTGCAAAGAACTAAGATCATTATCGTGAAAAATAGCTCCCTTTTACTATTCTTATGCTTATTTTCAACTAGTTTTTGTAGCGTAGATGCAATATCCATTAATGGTTGAAATAATTCACCGGCATTGTATGCCATCAGGAAGTAACAACCCCAAGAAAGCTTTCCCACATCTGATCTTCGGGGGGTTGAGCTGTAATCTTCACTAGTTCGTTTTTTACAGGATGAATAAACTCCATGGAACGGCAGTGCAGGTAGATTGAGCCATCTCTGTTCGGTTGCTTGAAACCGTATTTTAAATCGCCTACAATGGGACATCCGATAGCAGACAGCTGCACTCGTATTTGATGCGGCCTACCAGTTATTGGATTTACTTGTACCATTTGGTAGCCTTCCAGCTCAGCGATTAATTCATAATCCAGGTCAGATTTTTTAGCATCTTTATTTCTATTGCTGGGCCGCTCAAAAGCTTTGGCCTTATTGATGGCCGTATCCTTCTTGATATAATGAGTTAAGTGACCACTAATAGGTTTTGGCCGCTCTTTGGTTATAGCCCAGTACGTCTTGGTAATTTCTCTTTTTTTGAATAATTCATTCATTCGGGCCAGTCCTTTACTGGTACGCGCATAGATCACCACACCGCTTACCGGACGGTCTAGTCGATGGATCGTTCCCAAAAAAACGGCTCCTGGCTTATTGTACCTGATCTTAACGTATTCTTTCACCATTTCTGAAAGCGGCATATCTTCTGTTTCATCGGCTTGTACCAGGAAGCCTGCTGGTTTGTTAACAGCAATTAGGTGGTTATCCTCAAATAGGACTTGTAATCCTTCCATAGTTTTTTAATTGAACGGCAAAGTTGAATAATGTTATTCTGAGAATCAAGGGCAGGAAAAGAAATCTCTAACAGATACCCCGTTAATATCAACAGATTTCTCATTTCTGGCATGCTTCTTGGTATAAGATAAGCATAAGATTACGTTAAGATTGTAAAATTCGCCCTTCAGCTCGTGTCAACTACGAGCTTTTTTTATTTTTGCGCATCTTTTATTCCTAACAAATAAAACCTTTTGGAATGATCATCGGTGTACCAAAAGAGATAAAGAACAATGAGAACAGGGTAGCCCTAACCCCTGCAGGAGCCATGGAGCTTACTAAAAGAGGGCACAGCGTATATGTACAGGCTAGCGCAGGCGAAGGTAGCGGTTATAAAGATGATGGATATATAAAAGCAGGGGCTCAGGTAATTCCCACCATTGAGGAAGTTTATCAAATTGCTGAGATGATCATCAAAGTGAAAGAGCCTATTGAGCCAGAATATAAACTGATCAAAGCGGATCAACTGGTCTTTACCTATTTTCATTTCGCATCCTATGAGCCTTTAACAAAAGCTATGATTGCAAGTAATGCAATTTGCCTGGCTTATGAAACAGTAGAGCTGGACGACAGAAGCCTTCCATTGCTAACGCCCATGTCTGAAGTTGCCGGCCGAATGTCTGTGCAGGAGGGCGCTAAATACCTGGAAAAGCCACTCAAAGGAAAAGGTATACTGCTCGGCGGTGTACCGGGCGTAGCACCAGCAAAGGTTATGGTACTCGGTGGGGGCGTCGTGGGCACCCAGGCTGCCCGGATGGCTGCCGGACTTGGAGCCCAGGTGACGATTCTGGACGTAAATATCCCAAGACTGCGCTACTTATCAGATGTTATGCCCGCAAATGTACGTACGCTTTATTCCAATGAATACAATATCCGCAGTCTGATCGAAGATCACGATCTGATCATCGGAGCGGTACTTATTCCGGGAGCTAAAGCTCCTAAGCTTATCACCAGAGATATGCTGAAATCTATGCAAGCTGGCACGGTACTCGTGGATGTGGCAGTTGATCAGGGAGGATGTATAGCAACTTGTACTCCTACAACACACGAAAACCCTACATTTATAATTGATGATGTGGTGCACTACTGCGTAGCTAATATGCCAGGAGCTGTACCTTATACGTCTACCAATGCGCTGACTAACGCCACGCTACCCTACGCCATTCAGCTAGCGGAAAAAGGCTGGAAGCAAGCTTGTCTTGAAAATGATCCTTTGAAAAAAGGCTTGAATATAGTGAACGGGCATGTGGTTTATCAAAGTGTAGCTGAGGCATTTGATTTGGAGCATATGCCACTGGAAGAGATCATGTAGTTTTTTGCTCTCCTGAGAAACTGCTATAGCCAATTTTTCAGGAGAGCATTTTCTGTTTTAAGGGATTTCTTACCTACTGCCCTCTGACTCTTGTCAGTACCCCGTTTTGATCATAAACGATGAATGCCGTAGTAAATCCAGCCGCTTTAACTCTGGAAAGAACACTTTTGGCTTCATTCAAAGAGTTGTACACAGCCAACAGCTTCAAAGTCAGACTCCCTTTTGGATGATCTTCAACAGTACCCAGATTATTCACCAGGCTAGAATCAAAAGATTTTGCATTCCGGTAAGCGCCCATCTGTATTTTGTACCCATTGGAATTACCCGCTATTGGAGAAGATGGGCTGAGTGGTTCAGGTTCACTGACTTCGGGGCCCGGCCCTTTGGTACCCAAGTTGACTCCTTCTTCGCGCACTACAAAAGCTCCTGAATTACCTTTATTTTTTATCATTCGAAGCGCACTTTGAGCCTCCGATTGGGTTTGAAAAACCCCTACCCTGATTTTGTAAGTACCATTAATCAATTTACTGTATACATTACCGATACTTGCCAAATTTGAAAACTCACTGACCTTATCTTTGCTCAGTGCAGCTACCTGTACTGAATACCCTTCCTGGAAATTTGGTTCTGTTACCGACGGCCCGGGACCTGGCCTATTAGGGTCAACAGGAGGCGTCACAGGGTCATTGTCGTTGTTATTGTTGTTATTGTTGTTATCTCCGGGATCAAAAGAAAATGGGAAAAGCACAATATTGTCTAGCAAATTAGGATTATAAGGACCGGTAGTATTTACTGGTTTATTGACTTCCTGATATCCTTCTTTGAGATAGTTTATAAAGTAGGATTTATTATTTTTTAAGCTCATGCTGTATTCTCCGTTAGCATCCGAGAAGACCTGCGTTTGAGTATTATCTGACTGATCCATGGCCATGATCAAAACGCCGGGCAAAGGCTGCCGACTCCTGTAGTCAATTACACTGCCTGCGTATTGATTCCCAAGGTTAGGCCCAGTGAGGCTATCCCCTGGCGCATCCGGATTCAGATAGACCTGTTGATCGGGCTGCGAATTCAACAGGTTACTGGAAACGCTCAAAGACTCCTGGCGGTACCCCTGCTTATTAATCAGGATTTCGCAATTAATATTGGCATTTTTAAGCGGAAACTTATAAATCCCCTCATCATCGGCAAAGTAAATTCCCAGACCACAATTAGAAAAATCAAGGGTAGCCTGTGCTACTGGTGCACCATTGCTGGCATCTTTTACCCGGATAATAGCAAGAGCTGATGAAGTGGCCGTCCTGGAAACTCTATAAAGGTCTTCAGCTCCCTTACCTCCGGGACGATTCGAGGTAAAATAGCCTCTCTCCTGGAAGCTTTCAAAGATTAACCCATAATCATCGTATCCAGAATTGATGGGAGTACCCAAATGAAATACTTGATTCCATCTGCCTTCCTTTTGCTCTGCTCTAAATATATCATATCCTCCAAGGCCGGGATGCCAGTTAGAAGCAAAAAATAATTGATTGCCATCAAAGAATGGAGAAACCTCATCACCGGGAGAATTCACTACTGCCCCCAGGTTTATTGGAGTACTCCAGGTATTGCCTGTTTTGTAACTTATCCATAAATCGTAGCCACCGTAACCGCCCGGGCGATCAGAGGAAAAGAAGAGCGCTTGCCCATCTTTTGATAAATAAGGAAAACCCGTTTGGAAATTATCACCATTGTGTGGAAAGGGCCGTTCACTCCCCCAATTACCATTGGCATCAATCTCGGCTATAAATAGTGATAACTCCATCCCACTACTGGGAATGTGCCGGGTACCATCCGTAAAATTATTTTTGGTATAAATAACCGTACGGCCATCTTTAGAAAAAGTAGCCGGCCCTTGATTATATACATCTTTAAAGCCCTTCTTTAGAAAATCAGGCTGCTGTAAAGACCCATCGGGGCCAACACTGGAAACAAAAAGCTGATTATCATTGATTCCCGTAAAGTTCACATTAGAACGCTGCAAGTCCAAGCTAGCCGAAGCAAAAGCTATTTTATTATCGTAATACGCCGGCCCAAAGTCCGAACTTGCTGAACTTACTTCTTCGTTAATTACAAAAAAGCCGGTGTTGGCTCTTTGCTGGGATTTGGCATAGTCACAAGTTTGAGCAAAATGATTACTCTTGGTGGGATCTACGCTTTCATAATTTTCGTACCATTGCTTGGCTTTATCATATTCTCCCAAAGCCTTAAGAACGTGAGCATATTGCAACATAAACACCGGATCGAATCTCTTTTGACTCAGGGCTTGCGCATACCTTACCGCCGCATCTTCCATCCTGTTCAAATGACGATAGCAATCCGCCAGTTTTCCCAGGGCCTCTGCATTATCAGACTTCTTATTGAGGGCTTCTTCATAAGAATTGATCGCCAGATTGAACGACTTTAGTCTATACTCCGTATTGGCCTTGTTGAGATAGTATTTGAAATTTTGAGCGGAAATACTCTGACAGCAGAGTAGAATCATTCCTGCCAGCATCACTTGTTTAATCATCGTCATAATCTAGAATACAATTTCAATTGGATAAAATGTTAGTTTATGGGATAAAAAATAGGAATTCCAGTCAAACTTACGCTCTAGAAGAGTATTCTCCTCCTTTAAGGTTTTTTGCTCCTATACAATAAAGCAAAAAAAGATTAGCCTTTATTTTCGCAGGCTCAGGCTGGATACAGGTTTCTTTTTCTACTCATCCATAAGAGCGATCGGGTGCACTACCTACAGCGTGTTGCTGACCCGTTTTGAGGCTGCACAACACATTATAGCAATGCGTTTTTAAACACATCATATATGAAAGTCTGAAAAAAATGATTTTTTTTCAATTTTTCGATAAAAACCAATTATTTCCGCTAGCAATTCTTGATTTTTAAACGTCACTTCGTCGAAAGAAGTCGGAAGGGACAGCTATAAAACGTATGGATAGCGATCTGAATTTTGTAATAAACCGCTATTTACGCGCAATTTTCAACAAATTTAATCCATAATTGAAATATAATCAATGGATTAAATAAAAAGAGAAGGCTTTAAGATAAAAACCTTCTCTTTTTTTAAATACCAATTGAAGAAGTCAGTACCACTTCCTCTTATTAAAAGCTTACTGATTAACCTTTACAGATGGTGTATTAACAGCAGGTTCTGCTGCACCCTCTTTAGGATTTACCATTCCTTCGATGTAGATGAATGTCTGTGGTGGATTGGTATTGGCAGTAATCGTTACCTTCTGGCTTTTTCTACCTTTTTTACCTCTTGTATTGAATTCAACTACCATTTCACCTTCGCTTCCGGGAGGTACAGGATCAGTAGTATACTTAGGTACTGTACATCCACAGCTACCCTTTGCACGGCTGATGATCAATGGTTCGCTACCGGTGTTTTTGAACTTGTAGGTATGAGCTACTACCTCCCCCTCTGTTACTTCACCGAAGTCGAAACGTTGCTCTTCAAAAGTCATTGTTGTTGTTGGACCAGCAGGAACTACTGATTCGTTAGCAGCAGGTTGTGCAGGTTGTACAGGTTGCACTGAATTACTTTCCAAGCTCTGACGAGCTTCTTCACGAACAGAGCTGTCACCATTTTGACAACCCAATACTGCTATTGCGAGCATAGCCAAAAAACCAAGTCTTAATTGAGTCAACATATCCTTTGTCTTTGTGATTTAAAAAATAGTTCCGATTTTGATGATGTACTTTGGTGTTATTTTCTTTAAGGTTTGACACGCAAAAGTACCTATATAAAAGAGAAATGCTTTGAAAACCAAATGGTTTGTCAATTCCCTTTATTTCTTTCAGTTACAAATTTAGAAAATCAGACAGTTTATTGACACAACACACCCTGAATAATTGTTAACGCTGCGTTAATAGCAACATCTCAGATGAGGGATTTCTCAAAAATTCTTCACTGCGTTAGCTGCCCAGGAAGGCAGCAAAGGCATCTGCTTCCATAGTATTGAGGCAGTTTTCTGCACTTAGTCCACCTTTACGAGCAGATTTTATCCCGTAGTGTATATGGTGAATCCCTTCTTTGCTATGAGCATCCGGATTGATGGCTATTTTCACGCCCTTTTCTAGGGCGTAAGGAATCCAAGTCCAGTCCAGATCAAGCCGATAAGGATTTGCATTTAGCTCAATGGCCACATTGTTGGCAGCACAAGCATCAATTATTCTTTTGTGATCTAGCGGATAGCCTTCTCTGGAAAGCAACAAACGCCCTGTAGGATGCCCCAGGATGGTAGTATATGGGTTTTCAAGGGCCGTCACAATTCTCTGAGTGGCTTTTTGCTCGTCCATTCTAAGGTTACTGTGTACAGAAGCGACAATAAAATCAAACTGTTTGAGTAATTCTTCCTCATAGTCAAGGCGCCCATCATTCAAAATATCACTTTCAATGCCTTTGAAGATCCTGAAAGGTGCCAATTCCTGGTTGAGCTGATCAATCTCTTCAAACTGCTTCAACACCCGGTCTTCCTTCAAGCCATTAGCATAAAAAGCAGACTGAGAATGATCCGTAATCCCAATATAAGAATAGCCCAACTCCTTTGAATAAGCGGTCATCTCTGTCAAAGAATGAAGCCCGTCGCTGTAAGTAGTATGCGTATGTAAAACCCCTTTGATGTCTTCACTAGAAATGAGTGAGGGTATGTTGCCGGATATAGCCAGATTTAATGCCCAATCTTGTTCACGTAGCTCCGGCTCAATAAAAGGCAGGTTTACTTTGGAAAAAACTGCTGCCTCCTCTTTTATATTTTTGAAATCCTGCCCCTCGAATTCATTCATGAAAGCTTGTAGAAAGTCTTCAGAGGCCGTATACTTAAACAGCTTACTCCCAAAGTTTTCTATTTGGCAAAAATAAATTGAAAATGGAAGCTCTCTGGCCGTTATGCCCTGTAGTAATTCCACTTCCCTGACATTGATTTGAAAATTTTTATTTTCCAAAAACTCCAGTAAGCGCTCCTGATTTATGGTCGTTAAAATATCGATAGACCTCACTGTGTTAGTAGCCCTTCTCACTGCCCCCGTCAGGGAAGTTTTATCGTCCGGAAATTGTTTTTGTAGTAACTCTAATAATGCCAGCGCTTCCTTCTCCAGGGCAGCAAAATGAAATAGGTTTTTAGACTTCTGGTAGTATTCCAATTTCTTCCTGAGGTCTTCCTGTGTCTTTTCCCCAAACCCCTTCAGTTCTATCAAGCGATTCTCATTGACTGCATAGAGCAGTTCTCCTATACTTTCTACCCCCAGATCTTTCCAGACGACCATGATTTTTTTAGGGCCAAACCCTTTGATATTCAGCATTTCCCGGACTCCTTCCGGCGTTTCGGACTTGTAGCGCTCCAAGGTTGACATAGTGCCGGTCTCTACCAGTTCCTTTATCTTTCCTGAGATGGCTTTTCCTATTCCTTTAAGCGAAGCAATTTCTTTTTCGGGCATTTGCGCCAGTGGCTGCTCGAGTTTTCTGAGGTTTCTATAGGCATTTTGATAAGAACGAATCTTGAACCCATTTTCTCCGTGCAGTTCCATGATACTTCCCAAAAGCTTGAACTGATCAGCGATTTCTTTATTTGATAACATTGATTAGGTAAGTAATTAAAACTTTTTACAAAATGACTTCTTTGAGGTATTGAATAACCGTTCGCACCTGCGCCTCTGCAAATAATTCCACCACCTCATCATCCATCAATAATAAAGCATCCTGGAGGTTATCGAAAAAAAGATGTTCTACCAACATGGCGGGCATGATCGTTTTTCTCAACACATAGAAATTTTCCTCCCGATCGTGATCTCCGTCACTTTTGTCTGTTCTCATTCTTATGGGCTCTCTGAGCCTGCGAGTGGAACTACGATCTTCGTTGATATCGACCACCAGTAGCTGATTCACATTTTTCCAGTGAAACTCAGCGAGGCGGTCAGCAGAGGTTACGCCTCTTGAGGTATATACTTCAAAGCCCCTGGCATTGTGGCTTCTGGAGGCATTAGCATGATTGGAAATAAATATTCCGGGTTTGTAGTTAACATGATACCAGTTAGCTTTATTGACGCGTGTAGGAAGCGTCAGATCAAGGTATTCATGACTAACCATTAGGAATTCGATCCCCAGGTTGGCGAGTTTAGCCGCTACTTTATCTGTAAGAATCCGGTTAAAAACTCCTTCAAAAAAGTAGCCATTTCCGTGAAACTCCCCCTGATTATGTTTGAACCATTTTCCGGCAGTTACATATTGGCCATTTTCGTCTATCCCGCCGTGGCCTGCATCAAGATAGACACAAAAGTTGTCACTCATTGTATTGATGATATTTTTGGGAATTGGTATTTTAATTTAAATTAAACTGTGAAGTCATCTAAAACATACATACATGCTTGAACAACTTCTGTAATTAGCATACTTTTTTAAATACAACCGGCACAGCAATTTGGATAAAGTAGGTAAATTACGAAAAGCCATGGAAAATAAAACTTTATGTATCAAAAATATACTCAGTAAGAAGTTAATTGGCAATTTTATTGACACAGATATACTACTCTTTTTACTTAACTTTACGGCATTGAGAAACTCAATAGTATGTAGATATGAAACCAATATTTTATTTTCTAGCCGTCATTTTTGTCACACTCGGTTTGAGTTCTTGTGATGATCAAACGCAGTTTGAAAAAGATACTGAAAAGATACAGGATTATCTAAGAGAAAATGGTATCGATGCAGAGCAGCACCGTTCGGGCGTCTGGTATCATATTGACCAAGAGGGTACGGGTCCTAACCCGAGCTTTTTTGCCAATGTAATTGTCAGGTATAAGGGTTCTCTATTGGATGGTAGAGTATTCGACCAGACGCAGGGCAACCAAACGGTAGAGTTTAGGTTGAACCAAACAATTTCAGGTTTTCAGGTAGGTGTTACCCTGTTAAAAAAGGGAGGCAAAGGTACTTTTTATCTTCCGTCAGGGGTAGGCTACGGAGGGCAAGGTACGCCTAGTATTCCTGGCAATTCAATACTTATTTTTGAAATTGAACTAGTAGATTTTGTAGAGTAAATTTGTTATTTCAATTCTTACCCGGCAAACTCACGAAATTAATACTGGCTGTCTGTTAGCAAAATACCTGATCAGACAGCCAGTAAATGACTTAAGCTTGTGCTTTGGGGGCACTGAAATTAAAAGGAGGAAAACCACTATCAGACCCACCTATGGTGCCGTGTTGATTTTCGTACTTCGCAATATTATCATTCAAAGCTTTCAGTAATCGCTTGGCGTGTTGTGGGGTCATAATGACTCTTGATTTTACTTTGGCCTTTGGCACATTGGGTACCATCCGGATAAAATCTACCACAAATTCTCCCTGAGAATGAGAAATCATTGCCAGATTGGTATAAATGCCTTCAGCCACGTCTTCGGGTAAGTCAATAGCGATCTGATTGCCTTTGTTTTTCTGCTCTGCCATAATCTTTTACTTTTTCTTGGTATTTGAACTCTTTTTTGTCGTACTCTTTTTCTTTGCAGTAGTCTTTTTGGCGCTACTCTTTTTTGCGGGAGTTTTCTTTTTGGTTGTTTTCTCAGTCTTTTTGAAAGCATCCGGAACTTCTTCCTCGATTATCTTCTTGACGTCTTCCAGTGTATATTCTTTGGCTTCCTCTGAAGTGACTTTACTGCCGTCTTCTTTTTTAGGTATTTTTACAGACTTCTTTTTGAATCTGATGAAAGGTCCCCATCGGCCATTTTCGACAGCTATCCCTTCATCTTCCAGCCAGTTGTGAATGTATCTATTGGCTTCTTTTTCCTCCTTTTTGGCTACCAGCTCGTGCATATCCTCTTCCGAAATATTTTCAAAATCATATTTCTTAGGAACATTCACAAAGAGGCCATTCCATTTTAGGAATGGTCCGAAACGTCCTTTACCTTTTGTAATAGGTAAGCTTTTGTAATGGCTGACTGGTGCATCTTCTTTTATCTTCTTTTCCACCAGTTCAACTGCCTTTTTGTAAGGCAAATTAAAAGGATCTTCACTGCTGGGAATGGATACAAATTTGTCATCAAACCTCACATAAGGGCCGTATCTTCCACGGCCAATGGTAATTTCCATGCCTTTGTAAGTCCCCAGGTCCCGTGGCAGTTTGAATAGTTTCAAAGCCTCATCGTAGGTGAGGGTGTCGATAGACTGCCCGGACAATAGGTTAGCGTATTTAGGATTTTCTCCCTCTATCAGCTCATCCGGTGTCCCAATCTGGGCTACTGGTCCGTTTCTGGTCATTCGAGTAAGTAAGGTTCGACCCGTTTCGGGATCTTCTCCCAGTACTCGTTCGCGCGTAGGACGCTCGGCGTGCTCCAGGGTTTCTTCAACTATTGCGTGAAAAGGCCCGTAAAACTCTTCAATCATTTTATGCCATTGATCAATACCATTGGCTACTTGATCAAAGCGCTTTTCAATGTCAGCGGTAAAGTGATAATCCATGATTTGCTCAAAATGCTTGTCCAGAAAGTCGCTTACAGTTATCCCCAGATCTGTGGGAAATAGCCGGTTTTTCACTGCGCCAGTCATCTCAGTTTTGTCCTCTTCCCTGATCTGTCCTTTGGTCAGTGTCATCACCCGGTATTTTCGCTCTTCTCCCTCTCTGGATTCTTTGACTACGTACCCCCGGGCCTCTTCCATGATTTTACTGATAGTTGGCGCATAGGTAGATGGACGGCCAATTCCCAGTTCTTCCAGTTTTTTTACCAGCCCGGCTTCTGTGAACCTAGCCGGAGGACGGGTAAAGCGTTCTGTCGCCTGCATATTCTTGAGGTCCAACAACTGCCCTACTTTTAAAGGTGGAAGGATTCCCTTGGCTTCTTCCTCATCATCATCATCTTTAGACTCTAAATAGACCTTAAGAAAGCCATCGAATTTTAATACTTCTCCCACTGCATTCAAGGTAGTATGAGGAACGGTAGAGATAGCTATTTTGACCGTTGTTTTTTCCAAGATTGCTTCGGCCATTTGAGAAGCAACAGTCCTTTTCCATATTAATTCATACAAACGCTGCTGGTCTCTGTCATCTCCGGCATTCTGAACCTGAATATACGTAGGACGAATAGCCTCGTGTGCTTCCTGAGCATTAGAAGATTTATTTTTGAACTGCCGTGTTCGGACGTATTCTTTTCCGTAATTCTTTTCAATGGTTTCCGCAATACTGGCAATAGCGATATTACTCAAAGCAATAGAATCCGTTCTCATATAGGTGATTCGTCCTGCTTCGTATAGTTTCTGGGCCACAGACATGGTTCTTTTCACAGAAAAACCCAGTTTTCTACTCGCTTCCTGCTGCAGGGTTGAGGTAGTAAACGGTGCAGTTGGTTTTCTTTTGAGCGGTTTGACATCGATTTTATCAATTGAAAAAACCGCATCCCGGCAGTTTTCCAGGAAGGTGCGGGCATCTTTTTCTTCATCAAAGCGGCCCGGAGCATCCGCCCGGAGTTCTACCATCTTCCCCTGCTCATTTTCTACCATAAATATGGCCGTCACTTTATAGAAAGGGGTAGCTCCAAAAGCTCTTATTTCTTTTTCTCGTTCTACGATTAATTTTACTGCCACGGACTGTACCCGGCCAGCAGAGAGCTTTCCTTTTACTTTTTTCCATAAAATACCCGATAGCTCATATCCAACCAGGCGATCGAGAATCCTACGGGCCTGCTGAGCATTGACCAGATTAATATCCACCGTTCTGGGTTGTTGGATAGCTTTTTGTATGGCTGGCTTGGTAATTTCACGGAAAACAATACGCTTGGTAGTGTTTTCATCTAATCCCAGTACCTGACACAAATGCCATGAGATAGCTTCCCCTTCCCGGTCTTCATCTGTTGCTAACCACACTTCGTCTACCTTTTTTACCCAGCTTTGGAGTTCTCTAACTACTTTTTCCTTTTCGGGAGATACTACATATTTAGGTGAAAAGTTATTGGATACATTTACGGCCTTTGAGCCCTTATCCAGGTCTCTTACGTGCCCAAAGCTAGATTTTACTTTAAAATCTTTACCCAGATATTTTTCAATGGTTTTGGCCTTTGCCGGCGACTCAACTATTAATAGATTTTTTGACATACATGTAGGGTCTTGTTACTCAGATCATTATTTAAAAAGATCAACATAAAAATGGTATAAAAAAATTATAAATCAATTTGTTTCTTGTGCAAAAGTATAAATTTTAAAGGATGATATAGGTTAGGACGCCATTCTACACTATTTTTTCTCAAAAACTGTAATGTAATTCCATTATATTTATTCCTCATAAAAAGAGATAGATATAAAAAAAGTTGGTTAAAGGTTGCAATACGAGAAAGTAAAGCCGGAAGTTTGAATGACGATGGTACGAATGGTTGTAATAGTTGATTAACACAGCCAATTAAAATTGAGTTTGATTTTTCTTCAATATTAGCGAACAACTTCATAAAAAGCCACATCATTCTGTCGGCCTACAAACATAACCTAGAAATTATTGTTGGAGATGATTTTAAAAAGTGGGTCCATGAAAAAAATATACGTCGCAGCTACAGGTCAGCACATAGGTAAGACTACTTCTACGCTAGGGCTTGTAGCCAACCTTAAGGCAATGGGGTTATCTACCGGATATTGTAAGCCGGTAGGACAGAAATACCTGACGGTTAATGGTGAAATTGCTGATAAAGATGCCGTTTTATTTTCCGAGGTGATAGGTTTTGACATGAAGCCAGACTGGCACAGCCCGGTAATCATTGCTAAGGGTGTAACCAAAAAATACATTGAGAAGCCGGATGAATTTCAATTTGAAGATCGTATTACCAAAGCGGCCCGCATTCTGGAGCAACAATATGATGTGGTTGTCTATGAAGGCACAGGGCATCCCGGCGTCGGTGGTGTCGTAGATTTATCCAATGCCCGGGTAGCACAAATGCTGGGAGCCAGTGTGGTGATGATCGTCGAAGGAGGTATAGGTCGCACTATTGACAAGCTAACCATGGCCACAGCACTCTTCAGAGAATTTAATGTGCCCGTTGTTGGTGTTATTGTCAATAAAGTAATGCCCCAAAAAATTGAGGAAGTTACTTATTACCTGGAAAAAGGCTTGAAAAAGCTAGATATTCCTCTATTGGGCGTTTTGCCCTATGATCCGACACTTTCTTTTCCCATCATGGAAACTATCAAACAGGCCATCAAAGGAAATGCAGTATTGAATCAGGACTTTCTCTACAATAAAGTAGAAGATATAGTGGCGGGGTCTTTAGTTGACGATGAGGAATTTGGTACTTTTCAAAATGTCCTATTAGTAGCTAGTATTAACCGCCTGAACGAAGCCATGGTAAAAATTGAGCGCATTAGCAGAGAGCGCAACCTGGAAACCTCTCCTTTAAGTGGTGTTATTGTTACGGGGGATGGTCGCCACGCGGTATGGTATGACGAAGCTGACCTGGACAATCCATATTTTAAGAAATATAAAATACCCGTAATTACCACAAAGTTGGATACTTACGGATCGGTGGTTAAGATTAGCAGAATTGAGGTTAAGATAAATACTAAAACGCCCTGGAAATCAGCCCGTGCCATAGAGCTAATCAAAAGGTATGTGAATTTTGACCTTTTTTTGGATCAGATAAAAGTTCAAAAACATTTTCTCTAAAGAAATTTGACCCTCTACTGATAAATTTACCCTCAAAAAATAATCATTACATTCATCCATCCAATAAAAAGTAATGTTATTTGTTTCGTCTTGGGTGCTAAGACGTATTGATTATTGAGGGAAAAAACTAAATTTGCGCCTCGCAAAAAACATCCGCTATGCTAAAAGCTATTTCTCCGATTGACGGAAGGTATGCCAACAAGACCGAAGAATTGCAGGACTACTTTTCTGAGTATGCACTTATCAAGTACCGTATTTTGGTAGAGGTTGAGTATTTCATTGCGCTATGCAAGCTACCCCTGCCACAGTTGGTGGATTTTGATAAGCGTAACTTTTCTGGTTTACGCAGGTTGATCAACCAATTTGACGTAGAGGAAGCCCAAAAAGTAAAGACATTGGAGCGGACGACTAATCACGATGTCAAAGCGGTTGAATACTATTTGAAAGATAAGTTTGATGAGTTGGGGTTTTCGGCGCATAAAGAATTTATCCACTTTGGACTCACCTCTCAGGATATCAACAATACGGCTATTCCTCTTTCAGTAAAGCAGGCTTTAGACAATGTTTTATTGATTAGTCTTGGAGAGGTGTATGAGAAGCTTTGCCTTATTATCGATAACTGGGATGAAGTGCCAATGCTGGCGCGTACCCACGGGCAGCCTGCTTCTCCTACTCGGGTAGGTAAAGAAATGAAGGTATTCATAACCAGGTTGAAAGAGCAGGCCCGGCAGTTATCAGCTATTCCTATCAAAGCTAAGTTTGGAGGGGCTACTGGGAATTTCAATGCCCATGTTGTAGCTTATCCCAATTATGATTGGCATCATTTTGCCGATGGATTTGTATGTTCTGACCTGGGGCTTAATCGTGCACATCCAACTACTCAGATAGAGCATTATGATAACCTGGCGGCAGTATTTCAGGCTATTATCAGGATCAATACGATCTTAATTGATCTATGCCGAGATATCTGGACCTACATTTCGATGGATTACTTTAAGCAGAAAACCATTGCCGGAGAGGTAGGCTCTTCTGCCATGCCGCATAAGGTCAATCCCATTGATTTTGAAAACGCAGAAGGTAACCTTGGCATTGCCAATGCCATTTTCAATCACATGGCTATGAAGCTGCCTATTTCCAGGATGCAACGTGATCTATCTGACAGTACCGTTTTACGTAATATCGGCGTACCAATGGCGCATTCAATTATCGCGTATAAAGCCATCAAGAAAGGACTGAGCAAGCTAAGCCTGAATGAAGAAAAAATCCACAGTGACCTGGATGACAACTGGGCGGTAATTGCCGAAGCCATCCAGACTATCTTGCGGCGAGAAGGATACGAACAGCCTTACGAAAAGCTAAAAGAACTGACCAGAGGAAAAGGTAAGATCAATCAGTCTGATATCCATGAGTTTATTGAGCGGTTGGATATTCAAACAGCAATAAAGGAAGAACTGAAGTTGATTACACCTCATAACTATGTGGGCCAGTAATATGACAACTTATACCAGGATTTATTTCAATTATCTGTCAACCTTTTTTAGGAATAGACTTTTACCAATAAAATCCTCCTTTCAACCTCATTCCCCAATAAAAGGTCAAAAGCGAAACTCAAGGTTCCATATGGCTGAGTAAAAAACCTTACAGCTCAAGAATACCAGAAGGAAGGTCCATGGTGAGCGTCTTATTTTCTTTATCTATTTTGAGGATAAGCTGCTGATTGACCGGTACCAGAACTGTTTGATCCCGGTAGTTGACCAAAGCCATGATCTGAAAAGGCATTTCTTGTAAATCTTTTATCTGGCCGATCTGCCCCAGGTCATTATCCCAAAGCTCAAAGCCTATGAGGTATTTATACTGCTCAATAATCGGTAAATCCCTTTCGTCAAAATCTTCAATATCATCGGGGCGAAGAAATATGGACTTGCCGGCCAGTAAAACCGCATCTTCCTTTGTTATCACTCCATCCAGACGTAGTATAAAGTCGGTATTTCCCTTAATTTCCTCAATAAAATAAGGAAGCTTTTGGCCATTATGGTCAGCGAAGATGAAATCTACATTCAGGATATCTTCCAGAAATTCTTCTTTGACTTGTACTTTTAGTTCTCCTTCCAGGCCGTGAACCCTTCTGAAACGTCCAATCTCCAGGAATTTCATGTGTTGTTTTTACTTAAAGTCAACTAATTTTTTTCTCAAAATGAAACCCCGCTCTGCTTTTTGTTCCCATGGCACATCTGTGCAAATACCCAGGTTGCTGGAGCAACACACCTGACACTGCGAGTCAAATATTTGCCACTCCTGAAACACCAAGCCTACATTTTTTGCATAAACTTCCTCTAGCCTTCTAAGCTCTAGAATATTCTCCATATTGGCCAGTTGTACAGTAATGGCTTCCTCAAAGTTAAAATCTTCTAGCTGATAATTATTTTGCCTACCAATTACCAGGCTTTCCCAGCCCTTATAAATCTCTATCGGCTCGCCAGCAATACTGGTTGTAGCACGTTCATCAATAAAAGCGGTACTCTTCCATCTTTCATTTTCTCGGAGAGGGAAAGTAAGTTTTATGAGTTCCAGGTTGTTTTCAGATTTGATAGCTCGATTATCCTCAGTAAATGCGCTGTAAATATTTTTTAGCTGCCACTGGCTTTGCCCCTCCCGCCGCTCTTCATACCTTATTTTAAATTGCAGATTGTTAATATTGTTGGTAAAAGTATCTGTGATCGTTTCTCGAATTTGAAAATGTACCGTATCAATAATGACTCTATCGGTCTGAGGATCAAAAATGATAGAATCTGCTTCATAGATCCAGCTGCGCCCAATCTGTAAGGGAAAAAATTCTTTTTCAAGCTCAGGCGAAAAGTCATCAACGCGTTCTTCAGTGCAGGCATTTGCCAGCAAAAGCAGTGAAAATAGCATTAGTAAACATCGGTTGTTCATACTTGGAAGTTTATGGGAAATAAAAACCCTTTCCAATGTAAGCGCGCAAGAGCTCATCTAGAAATTTGAAAGGGTTGATACAGTTATGACATCAAGCTAATGCAACAGATCAGAAATTCATGCTTCCATAAATGATACCGCCTCCAACAACATCATCCCCTTCGTAAAATACGGCTGATTGTCCTGGAGCCACTCCTCTGACATTGGCCATAAATTCTATTTCTACCATTTCACCATTCATAGATAGCTTACTGAGTGTACCACTATCGTTATATCTGATTTGAGTTACTGCTTCCATGTTTTCTGGCAATTCAGCGTATTTCATCAGGTTAACCTGCCCAACTTTCATACCATTTCTTACCAACTCCTCTACCGTCCCCAAAACAACAGTATTGCTGGCCGGCTGGATTTCAGTAACATACATCGGCTCTCCAAAAGCCATACCCAGGCCTTTGCGCTGCCCTATCGTGTAGAAAGGGTAGCCTTTGTGCTGACCAATGACTTCCCCTTTGGTAT
This sequence comes from uncultured Saprospiraceae bacterium, assembly GCA_964628385.1. Classification (GTDB taxonomy): domain Bacteria; phylum Bacteroidota; class Bacteroidia; order Chitinophagales; family Saprospiraceae; genus JANQPA01. Next base: position 6,487 of record CAZVOD010000019.1, on the reverse strand, counting down.
TGACAAAATTACCTCCGTCGACCTTTTCTTCCAGGCCGTCTACCTTGCGTTTCAAGAAGCCCCGGTAGTCATTATCAGGTACAAAGCAAATCTCATAACTTTCCCCTTTTTTAGAAAGATCAGTATAGCCCCAATCGTAGGCCATTTGGCGTACTTCGGGCTTTTTATATGGTCCCAAAGGAAAACGGCTTCTGTTCAGACATTCCTGACTAAGTCCCCAAAGTACATAAGATTGATCTTTTCTTTCATCTACTGCTTTGGTCACGTATTTACGGCCATTGAGCTCTTTTATTTTTGCATAATGACCGGTAGCAATAAACTCGCAATCCAGCGCATCAGCTCTTTTTAACAAAGCACTCCATTTGATATGCGTATTACAAAGCACACATGGATTGGGGGTACGACCGGCCAGGTACTCATCCACAAAATTATCAATGACATAATCTCCAAACTCATCCCTGATATCGACGATAAAGTGATGGAAACCCATATCTACTGCCACCTGCCGGGCATCATTAATAGAATCCAGGCTGCAGCAGCCCGTTTCCTTTTGGGTGCCACCGGAATTAGCATAATCCCACGTTTTCATGGTGATTCCCACCACTTCGTAACCTTCTTCGTGCAGCATCATCGCTGTAACGGTACTGTCAATTCCTCCACTCATTGCGACGAGCACTCTGCCATGCTTACTCATATCTGCTACCTGATTTATTTTAGCTTCGACTGATTAAAAAATTATTTATGCAAAAAATACCAGAACTATCCTTCCAACTACTATCCCGGGTTCGCCTCCATGGCTCAATTGAGCAATAAATCACCAAGATTACAATTTTAAATTGTAGTTGGTTCAAATAGTTGCCGGATTACTATTTCCTGCGGTTTTTCTACTTTTTACTTAAATGATTGACCCTTTTTTTATCCTTAAAAAACCTTACACCGTCCCAAAATGACCTGCAAAGATAGAATATTCGGTTTTGAATTTGTATACTTGAAGTTAAGTTTAGATTATGGCAGTGTAAAATCACTGATTTATCTAGAGAAAACCGGAAAAAATACTGGAATGGTTTGTCAAGGTGTTAAAATTCTCGGTGAGATAAACCTCCGGTTTTACAGTATGGTGACAAACTGAATTTATATTCAGCGGTCTAATAGAATCAAATTTTATACGGGTAAGGTAGATGGGAGCAACTTTATCAGGGACAGTAGAAAGCGTGATGACAGCAGGCGATACTGATTGATTTACTTACCTGCAGCAAACAAACAACTATGGCAGCAGTACATCCATTCATTGCTTTTTTCATCGCCCTGAGCGTGAGTTTTGGAAGTGCAATACCTTTTGGTCCGATTAATTTATCGGTTGTAGAAACGACAATCAGAAATAACTTAAAGTGTGGCATTTTGTTTTCGGCAGCGGCTGCACTGGTAGAGATATTCCAGGCATTAATTGCCATGTTTTTCAGTGTATGGTTAGCTGACTTTTTTGAAAAAAGTTCTTACATAAAAATGGGGGCGTTTGTTCTATTCATAGGCCTGGGCCTGTTTTTTTTGCTCAAACGCGATAATCTGGATAAAACAACTACGGTAAAGAGCCAGGTAGCCAATTTTTTCAAAGGCTTTTTTATTGCACTGGCCAACCCTCAGACTTTACCCTTCTGGGTATTTGTGCTGACCTACCTAGAAACTGTTCAAATGATCCCTATCAATGCTGATCAACCCTTGAGTATTATTGTTTCCTTTGCAATAGGTGTTTCTGTAGGGAAGTTTTTGGGGCTTCTGCTTTTCACTTTCCTCAGCCACCGCATCAGTAAAAAATCCAGGAAAATCACTAGCCTCACCAATAAGGTGATTGGCATCTTTTTGATTTTTATTGGCATAGTACAGGGTATTCAGGCATTTTTTATGTAAGTCAGAAAATAATCACTTAACACAAAACATTCTTATAAAGGCTTCTGCTTAAAGTTAAAATACTAGCTTTAACCTTGGTTACATTAGACTTATAATGCCAATGATGGTATGGAGTAATCATGAGTGTTCCCTGCCCCTTCATTTGTACACGGTAGTTTGATAAAAACTTTAGCGTGAGAAGCTTATTTTTTCATTAAGCTATTTCATCATTTATTTAAACCCATTAAATTTAGCGATATTTAATTTTAATAAAAATAGAAACTGTAATGAAGCAATTCCTTATCCTTAGTCTTTTCTCCATCAGTTTTATCTTATCCTCATCAGTAAGTGCTCAGGAGTTTGGACTGGCCTCCTACTATGCGGATCAATTTCATGGTAGGGAAACCGCTTATGGTCTTATTTACGATAAAAATAAACTGACTTGCGCTCACAAACGTCATCCTTTAGGTACACGATTAAAAGTAACGCGACTTGACAACAAGAAGACGGTTGTTGTTACTGTTACTGATAAAGGGCCGTACGTCGCTGGTAAAATTATCGACCTATCCAGAGCTGCCGCCGCACGAATAGACCTTTTGGAGGTAGGAGTTGCAGAAGTAAAGGTTGAAATAGTAGGAAAAATTGATGTTAGCGCAGGTGAGCGCCCTTCCAATACAGCGCAACCCGAAGAACAAGAGCCGGCACCACAGCAATACGATGATACTCCGCTCACTACTAATGAACCGAAGGCCTCCGTTAATGAAAAAAAGCCTTCACCAAAACCTAAGCAGAATAACACTTCTTCTACTAGTAGTAGCTCTTCTAAGCCGGCAAAAAGCAAATCGACCAGCACTACAAAGACGCCGACCAAGAAAAAGGAGATGACGCCAAGGTCGCCAGACAGAGCCGCTTTAGTAGGTAATGATTACCAAAAATACGGGCTGTACAAAATTCAGTTGATGAGGCCTGAAATCAAAGGCTATGGCGTACAGGTGGTTTCTCTAACTAACTATGAGAATGTCCTGAAATCTGTAGCAGATTATCAGGCCAAAGGTTTTTCGAGCATCTATATCAATATTGAGCCGGGAGCCGTTCAGCCGGTTTATAAAATTATCTTGGGCATGTTTGACAATGAAGCTTCTGCCAATCGCTACAAAAGTGACCTGAAAAGAAAATACAAAGTGAATGGCTTTGTCGTTTCATTTACCGAAGAGTAAAATCTTTTGAATTCTAATAGACTTGAGGGAAGGCGATAGGAAGACTTTATCAGGTATCGCCTTCCCTCCCTTAATGCTATACATTTCGTCAAATTGTATGAAGAAACTGATCAGTTTTCTGGGAATTATTTTCCTGAGTACTTTTTCCTGTGAATCAGAAAAAAGACTTCCCATTGAAGAAGAAAAATTAGTTGATATTCTGAGAGATATTCACATCGCAGAAGCAGCCATGCAAAACCTTATCGGCGTTACTAAAGATAGTTTTGGAATTATTTATTACAACCAAGTATTAGGGCTTTATGGCGTAGAACGCGCCGTATTTGACATAACCATGGAACGACTGAGAAAGGACCCAGAGCGACTCAGTGTAGTGTATGAAAAAGTGATAAAAGAGTTGGACCTTCTCGAAGATAGTGTGATCCTGAAGCAACAGTAAAGATTCTTTCAAACGAGTTCCGATATTTCCCACTAAGATTTGCTCCTGTAGCAGTTTTTGAATTATCCGGCATGGATGTTGCTAGTAAATATCAATAGCGGAGTTTCGAAGACCATATTTTTCTTCAGGATTATAATAATAACGATAACATTTTATGAAGCAAATCTCCATTTGGGCCAGTGAACATGTTGTTTTAGCCAGGTTTTTATTAACTTTTATCCATATTGCTCTTGTCGGGATTGCCTGCTTACTTGGCTTCCTGTTATTTTTAGATGAAATAATTATTGAAAAAAGGGCTATTTTCTTGCTCTGGACAGTTTTTTTGGTGGCCTATTTTCTTTATCCACTAAAAAATCCTAGGTATCCTTTCTGGAAAAAAAGTTATTATAAGCAAAAAGTCCTGGACCTACTTATTGCAAGCAGTATATTTTTGATCCTTCTTAGTATGGCTAACCGGGTGTTGTTTGAGCTTTTTCCTACCAATTCTAATAGGGCTTATCAGGTTGTTAGGACCAGCCTAAAAACTGATAGCCCGGAAATAAAGAGCCTGAGTGCCATGAAGTCAAATACCCGTAAAGCTTTCAGGGTTATGAAGAGAGAACTGCGGAAAGAGCGCCATTTGCTAAAAAAGAAGATTCGTCAAGCTAAAAAGAAAGAAAAGAAAAAGCAACGGCTCTGGCTGAAAGTGCTTTTAGCGCTAAGTGCAGGTGGACTATTATTTGCTACCGGCTCGCTATCCTGCAGCTTTATTTGTGCTGGGTCAGAAAGTCCTGCCGCGCTGGTGGGATTGGGTAGTTTTGGCTATGCATCAATTTTAGCTGTTACGGGAACCAGGGAACTGCTAAAAAAATGAGCCAAAACCATTAATCTTTTTATAAATTCTGGATTTGATTTTACACAACGTCAACATTTTACTTATTTTAAACTTCCATTGAGCAAGTAAATCAAAATTATCTGATTGGTACGATTACTTCTATTTGATTACAAAAGTTCTAAATTAAGGCCATGACTATCGATATCAAAGACGTTGTTGAAGTCATCTCTATGAATTCTGTCTTTACCGAATTCAATGATGAAGAAAAACTAAAGCTTGCTCAATTGGCAGAGCCCAAACGCTATTCCAAGAATCAGTTGGTTTTTTCTATTGAACATAAAGGCAAACACTTCTATCTGGTAGAAGGCGGCGAACTGCTTCTTCGGCTAAAAGATAGTGAAACAAAAGTGTACAAGCGAGGAGATATCTTTGGAGAGATCGGCATCTTCACAGAATCTTATCGTATGGGGACGATCCGGGCCCTAAGTGACTCTACCCTGTATGCTTTTTCAGGAGACAAGATCTTTGACCCTGAAGAATTTGATCCCAAAGTAGGGATCAAGCTGGTACGGTCACTGACCATGAAGATCATCGACTATATTAAAGCCCGACAACAAACTTCCAGTATTCATCTCATCAGGCAAGGTGAAAACGCAACTGTGGAATTTAAGGCTAACCCTTCCCGTTCGGCCATGGTCAAGATTCTGAAAACACTGGTAGCCTTCATGAATACTAAAGGAGGTACTCTTTTTATCGGAGTGGCAGACGATAAAAACATAGTAGGCATCCAACTTGAAAATTATAAGGAGATCGATCAATTCAGTCTGGACCTTATCAATCTGATTAACAATCACATTGGCAGCTTCTTTACCAGTCTGGTTAATTTTGATATAGAGGATATCAATGGAAAGAAAATTTTCAGAATAGATTGTGCCGTAGCTACCCGTCCAGCTTTTTATCGTGAAAGTGGTGAAGAGCTATTCTATATCCGCTCGGGCCCCTCCAATACCAGGTTACAACCCAGCGGGATTATCAATTATATTCAAAGGCGACTAGCGGGTACAGAAGCCAAGTAAATTTATTCAACTACAAAACGATAGCCTACCCCTTTGAGGGTGATAATCTGGACGTTTTCATCTTCTTTGAGATAACCTCTCAGCTTGGTGATATATACGTCTAGGTTTCTGGAATTGAAAAAAGAATCATCCCCCCATATTTGCAGGAGTATTTCTTTTCTGGAAATGGCGATATTAGGGTTTCTCACCATGATTTTTAACAACTCCGTCTCTCGGTGTGATAGTTTCCTAGCGTCCTTTTCTTTTCTGAGTTCATATTTGAGGGGATCAAACTGGTATTTACCAATATCGTAGTGATCTTTATCCTGGCTGTTTATTTTAAAGTTATTATTTGTCAGGTGCAGTAAGTTGTTGATCCTGATAATCAGCTCTTCGAGGCTGAATGGCTTTTTTAAATAATCATTACCACCAGATTTGAAGCCTTCCAGCACATCTTCCGTTTGTGTTTTAGCTGTTAAAAAGATAATAGGAACCTCGGGAAATTTTTCCTTAATCATTTTGCCAAGAGTAAATCCATCAACATTAGGCAACATAACGTCAAGAACGCAAATATCTGGTTTTACCTTTTCAAAAGCAGTCATCACCATCTGGCCATCCGTTTCCATATGTACCTCGTAGCCTCTTGATTCCAGGCTTTCCTTCACGATCTTTCCCAGAAACGGTTCGTCTTCTACATACAATATTTTGGTATTTGCCATACGTCCGGTTATTGTTTAGTTGGTAAAAAAATGGAAAAACTACTACCCTTGCCTTCCTGACTTTCCAGTTCGATCCGGCCTCGATGCTGCTGTACAATTCCGGAGACATAATTAAGGCCAAGTCCATGCCCCTTTACATTGTGCCGATCACCGGTAGGTATTCTAAAGAATTTATCAAAAACCTTTTCCTGATAGGCATCCGGGATACCAACGCCATTATCTTTCACTACTAATTGTATTGTTTCTCCGAGCTGACTAAGGTTGATCTTTATTTGGGGTTGATCTTTACTGTATTTCAAAGCATTATCGTAACTATTCAGCACGCTTGCGTGCTGGTTAATTGAAAAACGATAGAATTATCC
>CAZVOD010000018.1:0-62191 GCA_964628385.1 uncultured Saprospiraceae bacterium | reverse complement strand
GTAAAATTAAGAGTTAATTTTAAATTCCATACTTTAATTTCGTGAATTACTTAAGTCACGACTCGAATTAAAAAATGAAAAAGCCAATTGTTATGAATATTTTAAATCCTGTAAAAACAATCATGAGTACAAAGCTGATCACAGTGAATCCAATGGATGACCTGACAGCGGTAAAAGAAGTATTCGAAGCTCACAACATCCACCACATTCCTGTTGTCCGTTTCAGAAAAATTGTGGGAATTATCAGTAAATCTGACTTTCTCCTCTTTTTAAGAGGATTTAGAAAAACGGAAGAGGATAAATTTGTGGATAATGCCCGCCTTAGAGTATATCACGCTGAAGATATTATGACTAAAAACCTGGCTACGGTTGAACCCAATGACCGGATTAACGTAGCTCTTGATATTTTCCTGAAAAATAGATTCCACGCTATTCCGGTAATTAAAGATGAGGAATTGGTAGGCATTCTGACGACATTTGATATCATTCGCAAACTGGCTGGTGAAGAAACAACAACAGATGACCTTTATGCCGGAAATGCAGAAATGGAATAAACAGCCAGGCTAAGCATCTTTGAGGATAGCTGGTAAGGATTTGCAGCCGTACTTGATCGAAATATATAAGTCAAATTGAGGTTATTATTATTCGAGTAGATAACCTCGATTTTTTTATTTAAGGATCAACACAGGAATATCTTCCTGATAAATCAGAGACTGGCTGACGCTTTTGTGCAAAAGCTGCTCGGCCCGTCCTCTCGACGGTACCTTCAATGCGATCAGGTCGATATGATATTTACTTTTAAAGTAGTCGATTCCTTCTTTGACGCTAGCGGCTCGAATCATCGTAGCTGGTGTTTCCAGGTCGGGGCCCAGTTTGATAGTTTCTTCCGTTACTTTTTTTCCTCTTTGCTCAAAAGTGTTGATAAAGACATTGTGGATATAGTTGATACCGGTGGAAGGTAAAACCGTTTGCAGTGTTTTGACATCTTGCTCGACATCTTGCTGCGGCAGGGTAGCCAAAAGAATATTAGAAACCAATAATTGTCTGCTGTTTTCTGGTACTACCAGGATAGGAAAGGGAGAAGCGTAGATCAATTGAGTGCCTACACTACCGAATAAATATTCCAGAATATTGCGTTCTTTGCGGCTGCCAATAATAATCAGGTGAGCTTGCAATTGCTCGGCAGCACTTATAATTCGCTCAACAACTTTACCTTTTTCAATGCGAAAATTAATTTTATTAGCGTGCTCAGGTACCTCATTCCTGACTCCCGGATAATTGGTGGAAAAACTTCTCAATCGCCGAAGCAACTCTTCCTGAGCATCTTCTTCACTCTTTATTTCTCCGAGCGATTCGATTTCATTTGGCGCGACATGCACCAAATGTATGGAACTGCCAAACGCATGCTGTACCCATAACCCAAATTGTAAAGCTTCTTTAGATGCGCTGGAGAAATCTGTGGCAACTATAATATTTTTATCTCTCAGTGTAGTATCCTGTTTCATATTTGGAAATTTTGTGTTGTAGGATGCCTGTCCACCTGTGTCGAAAATGTATGATTCGTGATTACCTAGTCAGAGATTAAATATGGATAGAAAAAGTTACCTGGACCACCCACATAATATTATTCTTAATGAAGTAAGGCTTGTGACTTTCCAACTATACATTTTAACACACTCCTCGTAATCCGCTGGAAAAATAAGAGAATTTGAGGACCCAAAAAAATCAGGAAAGCAAAGGCAGATAGCATTATTGTAAGGAAGGCTCAAAATGAGGCAACCATAATTATGATTGCCTCTTATATAACCCCAAAAAACCAAATGAAAACTATTACTCACAAAATTAATTTTTTTTATCAATAAAGTAACATTGTCATGACTCTTAACACTATTTCTATACAATTTATTTACAAAGAGGAAATTGACGCTAATTTTACCTTATCGACAGGGAACGGAAAAAAAGACTAACCTTATTATATCTACAAGTCAAAAGAAAAGAAGACCTTGTGATAGTTTTTGTGATAAACATGCAAGTAGTATCGTATTATGGTAGATGTTGCGATTATAGGTGGCGGGCTGGCGGGCTTATCCGCCGCTATTCATCTTAGAAAAGCGGGCTTAGATGTTTTTGTGATAGAGAAAAAATCCTACCCGCAGCACAAAGTCTGTGGAGAATATATTTCTCAGGAAGTCCTTCCCTATTTCAGGAAGCTGGATCTGGGGGTGGAAGAGATACAACCGCAGAAAATCAATCGTTTTCGCCTTTATGCACCATCAGGCAAATACGCAGAAGCGTCACTGGATCTCGGTGGCCTGGGTATCAGACGGTATGCCCTTGATAATTACCTTTATGAGCATGCTTTGCAAAAAGGCGTTAGCTTTCAGCTAAATAATCCTGCCCTTTCCTCCGTGTTTCGGGGCGAGCACTTTGAGCTAAAATTGAAAAAGGGAACCACCATTGAAGCAAAAACCGTCATTGGTAGCTTCGGCAAACGCTCTGTTATGGACAAATCTATGCAGCGGCCCTTTACCGCTACACCCGCTGATTATGTGGGTATAAAATATTACCTGAAAAAGCATTTTCCCGCCGACCTGGTCACGCTCTATAATTTTGAAGGCGGCTACTGTGGTGCTGTACAGGTAGAGGATGGCACGGTGGATTTAGCTCTCCTGATTAAGCAACAACAATTCAAGAAAATAGGAGGAATTAGCGGGTTGGAGCAGTATCTGTATACCCAACACCAGGCCATTGCCGATTTGTTTGAAGGAGCAGAACAGGTACTGGTTAAACCCATAGTTATTTCTAATGTCTCTTTTGTCCCCAAAAAGCAAGTACAGGATCACGTACTAATGGTTGGCGATGCCGCCGGTATGATTCCTCCGCTGGCTGGCAATGGAATGGCTATGGGGATTCATGCTGCCAAGCTGGCCTCCGAGTGCCTAATCGAATACTTTGAAGGCCGGACCGACCGATCCGGTATGGAAGCACAATACCAAAAAAAGTGGCAACAACACTTTGCCGCCCGTCTGTACTGGGGGCGATGGTTACATTTTTTTATGGGTAAAACACTCATTTCAGAATACTCCGTTAGGATTCTAAAGACTTTTCCTGTTATATTACCTCCAATTATTCGGCAAACACATGGAAAGCCTCTGTAGCTCAACTAGCTTCCGAAAGCTTCTATTCCAAAATTGGTCGTAAGGGACGATAAGTTTTTACTGGCTCCTTTTCTTCCGGCTGACAAAACAAATAAACATGCCATTCTGGAAAATATTCAAGCAGCGGGCCCTCGACGAGGAAGAGATTATCGATGATTTCTCCTTGGGTAGTGCCGAAGTCGCTAAAGCTTTCGATACCATTGAAAGAGTCAACAAATTTTTGGGTGGCAATAAAATACTTGTTCATTCGGTCAAAAAAGTAATCCATCAATATTTCCCCCAAAAAACTAATGTTGTAATTACAGACCTTGGGTCAGGAAGTGGAGATGGTCTGCGAGCTATAGCCAGGTGGGCTCGCAGGGCAGGACAAAAGCTGAGCCTCAAGGGGGTAGATGCCAATCCCTTTATTGTTGAATACGCCGCCCAGGCAGCCGATGATCTTGAAGAGATTACTTTTGAAAAGGCGGATATTTTTGATCCTGCCTACCGCCCCGATGGTGCTGACATAGTCACGTTTAACCTTTGCCTGCATCATTTTACTGATCAACAAAACCTTCAATTACTCCAAAAATGCCGGGAAGCAGGTGTACAAATAGTCTTGATCAATGATTTACACAGAAATGGGTTGGCTTATTATTTATTTCTATTATTTTGTTGGTTGACGGGAGCCAACAGAATAGCCAGACTAGACGGCCTGATTTCTATCCGTAAAGGGTTTACCAGGCCTGAGCTTCAGTCTTTGGGACGCTCCATCGGGCCTGCAGCATACAGCATCTCCTGGAAATGGGCGTTTCGCTATCAAATGATTATCAACTTTGAACTATGACTTCAAACCAGAAGACTAAAATACTATCCGTAGCTACTTCCATTCCTGAATTTACCAAAACTACTGATGAAATCATTAGAGATATGGAGGAGCACCTGGAAGGCCAGGATGAACGTTTCAAACGAAAAGTACTTAGGATTTTCAAATATGCGCAGGTAGATCGGCGTTATTCCATTATGCCCGCTGAGGCTGTTTTAGCGCACACGACCCTACAGGAAAGAAATGATTACTACATAGAAAAAGTCACGGACCTTGCAGAGGATGCCCTGCGCAAAGCCCTTCAGAAAGCTCAGCTGAGTCCTAAAGATATAGACTACATTATTACGGTTAGTTGCACGGGCTTTATGATTCCTTCCGTAGATGCATATTTGATCAACCGATTACAGATGCGGCAGGATATTGTCCGCTTGCCGGTCACAGAAATGGGTTGCGCGGCCGGTGTATCCGGCCTGATCTATGCTAATAACTTTCTTAAGGCCCATCCGGAGAAACGCGCCGCTGTTATTGCTGTGGAATCTCCCATGTCTACTTTTCAATATACCGATTTCTCTATGGCCAATATGGTGAGCGCCGCCCTGTTTGGCGACGGTGCTGCCTGTGCTATAGTGGGTGCCGGTAATCAACTGGCCCCGGCTATTCTGGATAGTAAGATGTATCACTTCTTTGATCAAACCCGATTGATGGGGTTTGACCTGAAAAATACCGGATTTACGATGGTGCTGGACCCATCAGTTCCAGAGACTATTCGCGAGCATTTTGAGCATATTATTTTTCCATTTCTCCAAAAAAACCAACTCGATATTCAAGATATCAACCACCTGATTTTCCACCCCGGAGGTAAGAAGATTATTCAAATGGTAGAAGAGTTATTTGGTGCATTGGGAAAAGATCTCGACCAAACCAAAGAAGTACTGAGAAACTACGGTAATATGTCTAGTGCCACTGTATTATACGTGATGAAAGAGTTTATGGAAAAGGAAATTGACAGGGAAGATTACGGACTTATGCTTAGCTTTGGTCCCGGATTTTCGGCTCAAAGTCTGCTTTTACAGTGGCAAGAATAACGAATGATGATGGATTTTTTTTTTAAAAATAAAAATTATTGGGCAATCATCCTGGGGGGGTCCAGTGGCATTGGCCTGGCTATTGCTCAGAAAATGGGCGAGCAGGGGATGAACCTGTGTATCGTTCACAGGGACAGAAAAAAGGAACAGGAGGTTTTTTATAAAAAACTGGAAGTACTGAAAAGTAATGGCATAGAAATACTGACCGTTAATGCTGATGCACTGATGCCGGAAAAAAGAACGGCGATTCTGGAAGCGCTTATGAACACCATGCATCCCGGCGGTAAGGTTAAGCTATTGATACACGCTATTTCCAGGGGCAACTTAAAGTTGTTGGTACCTACTGGTGCCTCCCAAAAACAAGAACAGCTTTCCGAAACCGAAGCGCTTTATCAGCGCCTTAAAGAAGATATCAACAGCATTTTTCAGGATCAGCAGGCTACGCTGAGCAGTACAGATTTTCAAAATACCATTTATGCTATGGGATATAGTTTGTACGATTGGGTGAAAGAATGCCATGACAAAGGCCTCTTCTCAACGGATGCCCGGGTACTTGGCCTGACCAGCGAGGGAAGCCAAAAAGCATGGCGAAGCTATGCTGCTGTTAGTGCCGCCAAGGCGACACTAGAAGCTGTAGGCCGATCTATCGCCCTTGAATTTGCACCATTTGGTGTGCGCTGCAATATTCTTCAACCTGGTGTCACAAAGACGCCATCCCTTGGGATGATTCCGGGTAGTGAACACCTGATGGAAAATGCCAAAATGCGCAATCCCTTTCAACGACTAACCCGGCCAGAGGACGTAGCTAACGTGGTTTATTTGCTAAGTCGCCCGGAGTCTTCGTGGATCAACGGTGCTATTATTCCTGTTGATGGCGGCGAAAGTAAAACCTAAACAACGCTTCATTCCAATAAAACCAATGGATCGTCAAAGCTATTACCAACCGCTTAAAATGCATAGATAAACACCCATGGAAGAAACCTGCAAAAAAATAAAAGCCCTGATGCCCTACAAAAAACCTTTCCTGTTTGTAGACGAGATCACAGCCATCTCTGATCAGGCAGTAGAGGGCAATTATCGGTATCGGGAGGATGAATTTTTTTACGAAGGCCATTTTCCCGGTAATCCGGTGACTCCTGGAGTAATTATGACGGAGACAATGGCTCAGATAGGTTTGCTTGGATTGGGCATATATTTAACCCAAACACATAAAAAAATGGAACCGCTGAATTTTGTGTTCAGCTCTTCTGAGGTAGCCTACTTAAAGGTTGTATATCCCGGAGAAAAAGTAGTGGTGAGAGCTGAAAAGGTGTACTTTCGACTAGGTAAGCTCAAATGTCAGGCAGTAATGCTGAATGAGGCTGATGAAGAAGTATGCAGGGGGAGTCTTTCAGGAATAATTACAGACCAGATGCTAAAACCAAACCGATGAACAAGAAGATAGTAGTAACAGGCCTGGGGGTTGTCTCTCCCAATGGTATTGGAGTCCGTGAATTTCTTTCGGCCATCCAGCAGGGTAAGTCAGGCGTTCGGTTTTTCCCGGAGTTAGAAGCCCTAAAAATGGGTTGCCAGATAGGAGGAATGCCAGAAATCTCTGAGCAACTACTTGAGCAGACCTTCTCAGAGCTGGAGCGAAAGTCAATAACTGCCAGCGGTATTATTTACGGACTGCTGGCAGGCATTGAGGCCTGGAAAGATGCGGGTTTTGATTTACCACTATCTAAAGATCAGGAGCCAGACTGGGACAGTGGCTGTATTTTTGGTGCCGGCCTGGCCGGAGCTCGGGTCATGAGAGATGCTGCCTACCTGATTGATGAAAAAAAGTCAAAACGCCTGGGTAGCAATTCCGTACCGCAAGTTATGGCTAGCGGAATAAGTGCACACCTGGGCGGCAAACTGGGCCTGGGCAACCAGGTCACTACCAATGCCTCGGCCTGTAGCAGTGGTTCAGAAAGCCTGTTGATGGGACTGGACAGAATCCGGAGTGGTCAGGCCAAAAGAATGGTATGTGGGGGATGTGACAGTAGCGGGCCATATGTATGGGCAGGATTTGATGCCATGCGCGTAACTAATCGCAGGATGAATGACCGTCCGGAACAAGCCTCCCGCCCAATGAGCGCTAGTGCCGCCGGTTTTGTCCCCGGAGCTGGTGCAGGAGCAGTAGTCCTGGAGAACCTGGAAAGCGCCCGGGCCCGCAATGCGACAATATACGCCGAAGTGCTTGGTGGCTATATCAATTCTGGAGGCCAACAAAATGGCGGTACCATGACAGCCCCTAATCGCGCAGGTATACTGCACTGCATAGAAGGAGCCATTCGCAATACAGGCATAGCCCCCGAAGAGATCGATGCCATTTCCGGGCATCTGACCTCTACCATGTTTGATTCCATAGAAGTAGAATACTGGACTAAAGCTTTGAAAAGACAGGGAAAGGATTTTCCTTATATCTATTCCCTCAAGTCCATGATCGGACACTGCCTAAGTGCAGCCGGCGCTATTGAATCAGTTGCGGCTATTTTGCAAATAAAACACGGATTTCTTCATCCTACAATTAATTGTGAAGACCTGCATCCCGATATAGCCGAAAGAATTGCAGAAAGCTGCATTCCCCGACAATTAATAAAAAAGCCTGTCCGTACCATTGCCAAAAGCAGCTTTGGCTTTGGAGATGTTAACAGCGTTGTTATCTTTAGAAAAATTGAAGTCTGAATTGCTATGACTAAACAAGAGATTACCGAAAAACTCAGAAAAATAATCGAGCCGTACGTTCCCGAAAAAGAAACACTGGATACGATCAACGCTGATACCGATCTATTAAAAGACCTTAAGATCAATTCCGCCAATCTGGTAGACATTATTATCGATGTAGAGATGGAATTCGATATTGAAATAGATGATGACTCTGCCGAGCAAATGCTAACCGTGAAAGATGCCGTACGCATTATTGAACAGCAAGTTGAGCAATGATTGGGAATGACATTATTGACTGGCAATTGGTAAGTAAATGCCCCAGAGCCGGATCAACGCGATTTGTCCAGAAAATTTTGTCGCCTAAAGAACTTTTGGGCTTTAAAAAAACACCCTACCAGGAGCGTTATCTTTGGGCCTGCTGGGCGCTAAAAGAAGCCGCTTATAAAGCCTGGTTCAAAAAAAAGCGTCAACGCTTTTTTGCCCCTAAAAAATTTGAATGTATTTTTGATTTAAACAGCCTGTCTACCGCAGCTGTTGTATCTACACCATATGGCTACTGCTACGGCCAAATCAAACATCTACCCGCCTTCATTCATGCTACAGTAAGCCTTAAAAAAGACGTGTTACAACAAACTTTTACCCATGAATTAAAATTTTCTGAAGATTCTACAATTGTACAATCTTCGGAAACACGTAACTTATTAAAAAAATACATATATTTAACGCATGGTTATATTCCTGAATATATTGAACTAATCAATATCAATGGATTTATATCAGTAAAGTGGAAAAATATTAGCAATCCGGTAACCGTTTCTATAAGCCATCACGGTCACTGGGGAGGAATAGCTTTTGCGTAAATTTCTTACAATGAAACTACAAGCGGCAAGTCGATTAACATTAGTTATCGTATTAGCGATCAGTCTATTGATGGGCACACAGCTTCCAAGAATAGACTTTAACTATGATTTTGAGCGGTTCTATCCGCAAAATCACCCTGAAACTCGCTTTTATGAGCAGTTCAAGGAGCAATTTGGCAGTGATAATGACTATTTTCTGATCGGTTTGAAAAATAATGCCGGCATTTTTCAAAAACCATTTCTCACCGATATACAAAGCCTGACAGATACGCTAGCGCAATATTCGGATATAGAACAAGTAATTTCTCCCACTAATGTTAGAGAGCTAACCCGCAATCGCTATTCATCAGTAATTATTGAACGTCCGTGGCTGCACCTCGGAGAAGAAAGCCGGTATGAGAGCGATAGTACCAGAATCTATAATTCAAAATTAGTCAATTATATTTTTTCTGACGACAGGCAGTCCGTAGCTATCGTGGTCAATCACAGGTCTAACCTAAGTGAAGCTTCCTATGAGCAGCTGATTAACTTTGTGAAGGGTCAGGTCGATGATCACCATTTTGAGGAAGCCCACTACGCAGGTAAGTGTTTTGGACAACAGTATTTTATTACGCTGATCAAAAAGGAAACGGGCATTTTTGTGGCTACTTCCTTACTGCTTGTCATGTTGTTTTTATGGCTCTCATACCGAAGTCTCTGGGGCATTTACCTGCCGATCACGGTAGTAGCCCTCACGGTACTTTGGACCTTAGGGACGATGACTTTGCTCGGCAAGTCACTGGACATTATATCCAACATTATTCCTACCATTTTACTGGTAATCGGGATTTCGGATGTTGTTCACCTGCTTACACACTACCTAATGGAACTCCGTGCGGGCCAAAGCCGCTGGAGCGCTCTTCGTTACTCGATAAAAACGGTTGGCAGAGCGACATTACTCACGACATTAACGACTGCTATTGGCTTCCTTACGCTAACCAGCTCCAGCTTTATCTCTTTGGTAGAATTAGGTATCTTTTCTACTATTGGTTTGCTGATTGCTTTTTTACTGACCTATACTTTTTTACCGGCAGCTCTGATATTACATCCTCACATCAAACAACAACCAAGCTTTCAAAATCCTTTTTGGGAGCTACAACTGACCAGGCTGTACCTTTGGGTGATGAAACATCCTCGTACTATCACGGGTATCAGTGCCGGCTTTTTGCTGCTGGGCATTATCGGTGCCAGTCAAATCAGAATTAATAATTACCTGCTTGATGACCTGAGAGCAGATGATCCAAAGCGAGTAGATTTCGAATTTTTTGCGGAAAATTTCAGCGGTGCCAGAAAGTTTGACTGTGTGGTAAGCTTAAAAAATGATCAGGAAAATATTTTTGATCTGCCAGTCCTGAAGGAGCTGGAAGTGGTAGGCAATTATCTAAAAGAAGAATACGGCATTTCCAAACTCCTTACGCCAGCTGAGCTAATGCAAGGAGCGAACAAGGCCTATCATTTTTCCCAAAAACAATATCAAAAGCTGCCCGAAGACCAAAATACGGTCGGCAGGCTATTGCGCAAAATGGAGCGTTTTACCGAAAAATACCAACTCAATACCCTTATTGCAGCAGATACTACTACCGCAAGAATTACCGGCTATATTCCGGATTGGGGGAGCTATAAGATTCATCAAAAAAACCAGGCTTTTTCAGCGTTTCTGGAAAGTGAACTACCCGACCGAAAGCTAACCTATCAAATCACCGGAGCTGCACATTTGATGGATTTGAATAATCGCTATTTAGCGCAAAACATCATTTATGGACTTATCGTAGCCCTGATCATCATTGCAGGTTTGTTTGCCTACCTTTTTCAGTCGGCCAAATTGGTTCTTATTACGCTGGTGCCCAATATTTTACCATTAATCATCATCGCAGGTATTATGGGGTTTGCTGGTATTGATTTAAAAATATCAACATCTATAATTTTCATTATCGCCTTTGGCATTGCTGTAGATGATTCCATTCACTTCCTAAGTCGTTTTAAGAAGGAAATGGAGGGAAAAAACGTCGAAGAAGCCATTTATTTTACCTTTCTGACCTCAGGCAAAGCAATTGTTATTACCTCTTTCATATTGATGGCTGGCTTTTTGACTTTATGCCTTTCCAACTTTTTAGGAACCTTTTACATTGGATTGCTGGTAGCTGTAACTTTAGCAACGGCACTACTGGCAGATTTGACCATCCTGCCGGCTCTACTGTTGCTATTGCTGGGCAAACAATCGAGGGGTATAGCCAGCAAAAGTGGATACAAATTTACGAGCACCAGTCAAAAGGAAGAAATCCACTGGCAAAAGGCAATAGAATCGAAGTAGCCTAACTTTATTGCGAAACCAGCCTTGTAGATACGGCCTACCACTTTGGAGTTAACATCGTGTATACGAAGCTATTGTCTCTGAACGCTTTAGCATCTGAGTCTAATTCATGGCCATTTAATTCCTGATAATCAGCGTAATACATTTGATTCAGCAATATTCCGTTGTTATAATCCAGCCTTCCAGAGAAACGCTTTCCGTCACAGATATAATCCTGGGTGTTAAATATGGTCTTCTTGGTTTTCATATCAACCATAGTGAATAATTCCTTCAGATTGTAGGTATAGGTCGAGAGTAAATAATTGGAATAAGGAATTAAAAAGTTCGATATTGGTATATTGTCATCGCAGAATTGTTGAAGTATAAATCTATTGCTCTTGGAGTCATTCAGGATTTGTTTGCGCTTATCATTTCGATTGAAAGAAAAGGTCATTATTGGAGTAACATCTAAGTTTTTAATTTGGAATAGTGTATCATCAAAATCACGGTGATAAAATAATTTTCCATTATCTCCTCTAAAAAAGTCCCGTCTATCGATAAAAGATGATCTTTCAGAACTGTAGTCGTAATTTCTCAAAAAAACATGATCTGGCCGAGTAGTGTTGTTTTCAGTATCAAAGGAAACAAGCGCAGCTTTCCTTTCTTTTTCTGAGTTTTCAAATTCATTTGCGTACGCCGTAACACTGAACATACGAAGGCGTTTTGTTGTAATAAAAAAGTCATTAATGTTATACAGCTTTGGTCCTTCCTCTTTGCGCAGAAAAGTTCCATCGAAATTGTAAATGTAAAACTGCTGCTTGTTATCATCAAACACCTTAATGATTTTATCACTTTGAACAAAATGAGCATCACCTATTGTAGAAAGTGCTGTCATTGGATCTGACTTTGCAGACATTTTCCATAATACAGTACCATCGACACTGATGGCTGTAATAAAGTTAAATGGCTCACCAGCATATATATATATAAAGTACCATCAAGATACTCAAAAGTACGCACCCCGGACACTTTACTGGCGTCTTCCCCGGTTACAACAATGGTTTTTGAGTTGAAAAATCTTGATAAGTCTTGCTCTCCCTGTATGTTGTTATTTTCTATAACTACATGGGGAATGGAAGAAACATCACTTTTGTCCCTTTGACAAGACAAAGTTGTGAGTATAATTAATAAGAGCGCTAGGCTTTGTAAAAGGTTTTTCATGTTGATATTTTATCTTGCTACTGAAGTCAATGGCGATACAATTATTAAAGCCAAAGTAAAGCCCTCAAAAGGATAAACTCAATTTTGAAGGCTTTACAACAAGCTTTTTATATGCCTTCCACACTATCGTCGCAGGTAGCAATCGTAACTAGTGCTTCGCATCTTCCTGTGTAACAAGTAGAATTGGTAGCTGGCCCTTTACAAATTAATATTAGACCAGCTCCCCATGGACATTTTATATGGGCTTGAGTACATCCAGCTGCATTTACAATAGTAAAACTTGATAAAAACAAGCCTAAAATTAGAACAAATGCACCTAAGAGTTTAGAGTTTTACATTTTACTAAAATTTGATTATAAATTTACACCTACTCTTTCTAAAGGTTTTCGGCAATTTCCTTGAACATATTGGCCAATTAGTTCAGTACAAATATATTTTTTTTAAAAAAATTCCAAATAAAATTTTGTTCAATTCTTTTTGTACATCTTGCACCATGATCTTAGTCAAAACCTGATTGCCCTTCAGGCTAAATGACAATTTTATGACATAAAAAATTCACTTTCGCAAGGCTCTCAAAAGGAGGCAAATTTTATTTTGTCTGTATATCTCTCTAAAAGCGTGTCTATAAAATACAGCAGTGGTCTTGATTTTCAGCAAAGGATTTGAGTACATTTAGGATATGAAAAATCCAAAGCCGATTCAGACATCCATCCTGATTATAGGTGCAGGTCCGGGAGGAGCTGCTACAGCGCTGGCACTAGCCAAAAAAAGAATCCCCTGCACGGTGGTTGACAAATCGAGTTTTCCCAGGGATAAAGTGGGGGGAGATGTTTTTCCAGGTATCATCATGAGAGCGCTACATGAGATTGATCCACAGTACGTTGAGGTTTTGGCCCGGCAATCTTTCCTCTGGGAAATAAAGGGTACCCGGCTTTTTGCTCCAAAAGGCCATTCCCTACAGATCGATTATCGGAATATTAATATTGGTGATTATAAAAACACCATTTCTTGCTACGCTGGTCAAAGAAGTAGCCTGGATCAATTTCTTTACGAAGAATTAAAAAAACAAACCACCATCCAGCTGCTGGAAGCGCAATCTATTGATGACTACCAGTATGATTCTGATGGTATTGTTTTATTCGATCGGCAGAGAAAAGTTGAGATAAAAGCAAAGTTGGTCGTTTTGGCCTGTGGTGCTCAGGCACCGATTGTGCGCAAGATAACGGGCCACCGGCAAACAGCTGCTCACAAAGGTGTGGGGCTTAGAGCCTATTTCAAAAATGTATACTTTACGGACGAAGGCAGGCATGCAGAGCTTCACTTTATTGATGGCCTACTGCCGGGGATTTTTTATTTAACCCCTCTTCCAGGCGGGATTACTAATGTAAACATAGGCACACGCGAGGATGTTTTGCAAAAAAAACAGCTCAAACTAAAAGATATATTGACTCATACCATTCAGCAGCATCCACAACTGAAGGAGCGCTTTAAAGATGCTGAAATGATTGGTGGGATGAAAGGCTGGTCCCTACCTTTTGCTACCCAGAAACGACCACTTTATGGCGATCGTTATCTCCTAGTCGGCGATGCCGGCAGCCTGATAGACTTTACCTCCGGCAATGGCATTGGCAGTGCTATGTACAGCGGGCTCTTCGCTGCCCAGAAGGTAGAAGCTTGCCTGGCACAACAAGATTTTCAGTCGGATATCTTAAAAGACTACCAGCAAGCAGTAGAGCATAAAATGGCCAAACACCTGAAAATGGGTCGCATGATGGCACCATTTTTTGGCTTGACTCGGCTACACGGCCTCTATCGCGCTCTAATCAACCAGATTATCAGAGGAGCGGCCAACAGCGAGCTTTTCTCAGAACTGATGTACAACCGAAATATTGAAAAAGAATTAAAGTCATTATCTTTTTACTGGAAAATGTTGTCGGGCAAGAAAAAGTCATCTCGGGAAAACTCATAAAACGAATTTTCCCGGAACAGCTTTTTAGGCCAGCTCTTTTACTAACTGCTCCAAAAAGGCAACGCCTAGGTTGAGCTGCTCTATGGAGATGAATTCATCCGCGCGATGTGCCTGATCGATACTACCCGGCCCGCAAATAACGGTCTCAAAGCCACCATTAGCAAATTGTCCGGCTTCCGCGGCGTAGGATACAGCATTCAGTTTTCCATTACCCGTAAGCTTTTTCACAAAGTCAACTACTGATAGATGCTCAGGAGTATCCAAATGAGGTACTGGTGGATGGTGGTTTTGGGTAGTAATCTGAGCACCTGGAAAGTGCTTTCTCAGGTGGGCAAGTCGCTCCGTACAAAATGCATTAAAATCCTGTAGGATATCGTCCAGGCTATCCCGGGGGATGGTTCTTACATCCCATTTTATGGTACAACGATCTGCAATTACGTTAGGAGCTATTCCGCCGTGAAACATACCACAGTGCAATGAAGAGTGGTTGGGACTAAATCGCTCATCCAGATGACCCGCTTCCATGAGGTTTTTCATTTTTTCCTCCAACCAAATCACAATCCTTGAAGCCTCGTGAATGGCACTTACCTCTTCCTTAATTCGGCTGCTATGGCCGGCTGAACCAATGACTGTAGTTTCAAACTCACATATACCCTTTTGTGCCGTGATGGTTTCCATCATGGAGGGTTCTCCTATGATAGCGTATTGGGGCGTCTCTTTATAAGTTTTCAAAATAGACGCTACAAGGGCATCTCCTGCCAGACATCCGATTTCTTCATCGTAGGAAAATGCAAAATAAATGGGCTTTTTCAAATTAGCCTTTACCATTTCTGGTAAGCAAGCCAGGCAGCAAGCAATAAAACCTTTCATGTCACAAGAGCCTCTGGCATACAGCTTACCGTCTTTTTCGGTAAGCGTGAAAGGATCGGTCGTCCAGGCTTGTCCCTCAACAGGAACGACATCGGTATGGCCAGACAAAATTACGCCACCATCCACAGCCGGCCCAATTCTACAGTGTAATGATGCTTTGTTTCCCTCCTCATTGGATACCAGATGATATTTAACATTATACTGATCCAGTGCGCCTTTTATGTATTCTATGATGGATAAATTACTTTCTCCTCCAAAAATGGGGAAGGAAACCAATTTTTTTAAATATTCTCTCGCTGTTGTCATTGTTACTATTTTATTTGATTTTATTTTCGAGTTTCTAACTTTAAGCTTTTTGAAATTCCGGCAATAAGAAATCTTCCAATTCTTCTATCTAGGCCGGTCCCCAATTGATGAAAACACTGAATAATAAAGCGGCCCATGCCAGGATAATCAATATGCCCACCAGCGGAAAGATAAACCTTAGCCAACGGTCAAAAGGTACCCTGCAAAGACTCAGCATCGCAATCAGGCCGCCGAGGGCCGGGTTGAACAAATTGGTCACGCCATCACCAATTTGAAAAGCCAAAATCGTCGTTTGGCGAGTGAGCCCTAGAATTTCGCCTATTGGGATCATGATGGGTAATGTAGCCAGTGCCTGCCCGCTACCCGAGGGAATTAACAAATTGATCAGACACTGTGCAACCGACATAAATACCGCGGAAGCATAAGTCGGAAGATAAGTCAATGCAGACGAAAGCTGGTAAGCAATGGTATCGCTTATATTGCCCATCTCAAGAACGACCCTGATTGAGTTGGCAAAGCCTACCATAAACGCCCCGGGTGCTGCTACAGCTACTGATTTCAGGGCTGTTTCGCTGATAAGGGTTGCGTTCATTCCGGCAATTACACCTGCTAATATAGAAATGATAAGGAAAATAGCGGAAATTTCATTGATGTACCAACCATAATTGAAAATACCAAACAACATGATACTCAGGCCTCCAAGAAAAATAGACAATACCCAGTAATTGTTACGGCTCATCTGGTAAGCATCGATAGGTTTTGAAAGTGATAGTCCACTGGTATCCAAGCCTTGCCCCATACTTTTTGAGGGATGAGCAATAATTTTCCTAAAATAACGGACATTATAAAACGCCAGGATAGCCAGAGCTGAAAAGCAGAGTACACTTCGCAGGATAGCTCCCGAGAATAAGGGCATCTCTGCGATTTTGTGGCCGGTACCTACCGTATATGGGTTGATGGGGGAAAGGCCAAAGCCAACCGTAATGGCACCGACTGACATACCCGCAGCCAGCATTAAATCACCTCCCAGGGCCAGGCTCATGACAGCCGCGATAGGGATCATGGCGATATTATTTTCATAACCAATCATGATACCCAAAAGTCCATAAATGAAGGTAACCACCACTACAATAAAATACTTTCTTTCTACACCCAGCTTTTTAACCAACGTACCCACTGTATTTTCTATCATCCCTGATCTTTCCAGAACACCAAACATGATACCACTGGCCAGCACCACAAATATGATTTCAATAGCCGCTTTGAAGCCCAGAGGAATGGCCCGAAAGGTATCTAACAATCCAACAGGAGTAGGGTCGATAATTTCGTAGGAGCCGGGAATCACCCGTTGCCGACCCTCTACAGTTTCCCTTTCGTAAGTACCAGCTGGAATGATATAGCTCATAACCGCGGCAAAGATTATGATAAAAAATATCATGGACACCGGATGCGGTATCCGCTCGTACCACCTTTTTTTTATTTGCTGCCCCATGCTAGTTCGCTTATAAAGTTTGTGAAAGCTAAAGATAAGAAAGATATTAGGCTGTAAAATAAACAACCAAATCAAAACACATAAAATGAATATTCTGGGACTTTCTGTTTCACCAATTGGCCTTTTGATGATCGTTAATGCGATTTCATTGATCGTTCTTTATTTTCTAAAATGGCACAAACAACTACCTCTGATAGCTGGTATGGGCATTGGCCTTGCCGTGACAGATATTTTCTTCAATAGCTTTGAGTCACTACACATTCCGGTCTACATCATTATTTTATTTTTTAATGGCCTAGTCTTATATCAAGAATACAATAAAAAAGAAGCTTAAGAAGATCAGCAAGAATAGTTTTCATTTTTTTCTGAAAATATTGACACACCTAAATACTTTCACTATCCTTATGACGTTATTATGACAAAGCAGCTGGGTATTTTGACCCACAGGCACTCATTACAGTAACCTCAAAAAAAACCAATCATCATGAAAACTGAAAGAAGCATAGATCAAGTGAAAGTTACAGTAAGCCGATCTCTAAGGTTTGGCACACTGGTGTGGCTTACCGCCGTATTTGTAGGGCCTTTGTTGCTATTATTTGCGGATATAATTATTGATCCGGATGTGCTAGGCCGGAGCAATAATACACAGGAAGTTTTCAATCAATTAGCGGCTTTCTTCAAGTCTTATTTAACGTTCATTCTATTTGGGGGCTATTTTTCTATTCCAAACTGGATAATTTTCTCCGCTCTGATCGCAGTTCTGGGCCGCCTTCCTATGAATATGCTCAACAGAAAAGTGCTGATTCAATTTTTTGCGATAGCGCTTACGATCGGGGTATTCTCATTCCTGGGTCTTGTTGATTGGCAAGACGAGCATAGTTTTCTCTTAGTGATTATATATTCTATGGGCCTAAGCCTCGGTATTTGGATGATTCCACTAAAGCATGAACCTGTAAATTTGTAGTTGTTACTTTTCAGAAAAACGCAGACTTTCCAGGGCCATTTGCCATAGCTTTTCATAAGGGATGAGCTCTATTTCATAAGCACTATAAGATAAATCAAAAGGGATATTGCTTAGCCGTTTGATGTAGAGCTCGGCCTTGCGCTGGGCTGCCACGGGATGGAAATCTGCTTTAATGATCGCCACCAGCATTTTTATGAAGCAATAACTCCGCTGATTAGGCTCTTCCCGTAAATATCTGGAGCAGTACTGTGAAAGCGCATCTGTACGATCTATAGCCTTGCTGTACCTCCTTTGCAAAATCAACCACAAGAACTGAATGATTAATATCGGAATGTTGAGTCCTTCCTTATCTCTGGAATAAATAGGCACTTCATTAAGAAATTTTCGAAGCCTTAGCTTTGGCACGATACCATTAACGCTTCTTTGCTGTAACGCTTTTACATAGAGAACATAAGCTTCATTGATTCGCCAGCGCTCTTTTTGCTCTTTAGATAAATATTTAAATTTTTTACAATTCTTCACTACTTCCAGCAGTGGCTCGGCACAATTGAGTGAACCGGAATGAAAAACCAGCAACATTCTTAATTGCTGCGTTACAAACCAGTTTGAGCTTCCTTCCTTTAGCATAGGCAGCTGCTGCCGAATGACGGATTCTCCATTGTCAGAATCTTTTAGCTGTATATAACAAATCAGTTTTTGATTGTTGAAAGTCAAAACCGGATGCTTAATTTTAACTTTTTTTTGGGAAAAAAATGCTATGGCCTCATTACAAACTTTTATGGTCTTGTAATATTTACGAGATAAAAAATAGGATTTTGCCCGGATCAGATATCCCAGATAATTCACCCTGAAAGTATCAAACTGAGCTAAGCGCTCAGACCAATCGTTGTGGAAATCTAGGAGCCCTAGCTCAAATTGTTCTTTGTCTTTTCTAGAAAGAGACCTGTAGTTCAAAAAGTAGCTATATAATTCTTCAAGCTGACACTCTAGCTGATATATACCAGCCAACTCCCGGCACTGCTCGTTCAGCTTACTGAATTTACTGATAGCCGTGCCACTATCAATAGCGTGCAACCTCAAAATGCGGGCACTTTCCAGACCTAACGGAGTAAATTCATATTTTAGCGCACTTCTCAGCACTGCTTCCAGCAATTGAAGGGCACTATACGTGGCAGATTTACCCAGTAAAATTTTTGCAGCTGCTAGCTTTTTCCAGGAGTTGTAATAGGCTTTTTGATAAGCATTGTAGGAAGCCCTATTAAAATCCATAAAAAACACTCCATTGATCAATTTTCGCTCAACCTCTTTTTTAAAAAACCGATAAGCATCCCTATCCATATCTGATTCAAACATACGTTGCATTATTTCCTCTTCGCTAAGATCAGGCTCCCGATCTATTATCCGGAGCAGGTATCTGAGGTCTGCGCTAGTATAAAGGAAAGACAACACATCACTTTTACTTTTCATCGAATATTCTAATAGTACGCTCAAGATTTCTTTAACTACTTTCATTTTATTAAAGTTTGTAAAATAACTATTAAAATAAATAGCTTTTCACGATGAAAAAAGTAATACCTCTCCAAAATTATAATAACTTCTAATTAAGCCATAATCAAAACAGGGCCTTAAAAATCTATTTATCAAACAGTTAAATCAATTAGCTTTCAATGACGACAGTTTGGTGGCCATATATTCGGACTAATATATGATTCAGGAACCCAGGGAAAACAGCGTTATCTTGAGACTGTAAACAAACAAAAAACCAAATGAAAACAAGATGAATTTCTTCTATCTAGCTTTAGAGCCTAATCCCATTAACCAGAGTGCGACGATTGTTGGAGTAGATTTGAATGAAGTTTGAATTTCATAATTAGTGGAGCACTTTTCATTTAGAGCTGTTTAAGCTATTCTTTTAACAAAATGAGCGAATGAAAAGCTAACGATTGGTTGCACTTGCCTGAGCCTTTCACGGGCTCAGGCCTTTTAAATTTTTCTTATGCCCATAAGTAAATACAAGTACCGGATGGAACGCATCCACTACCTGATACAGCAAAAGCAAACAGGTAGCGCTGCAGAGCTAGCCCAGCGGCTGGAATTATCCCGGAGTAGGACCTATCAGATACTGGCAGAACTCAGAGAGCTAGGTGCTCCAATTAAGTATTGCAGATTTTCAAAGTCTTTCATTTATGAATATCCGGTAGTTCTGAAGATTGGGTACGAGCGAAAGCATTAAACTTACAGAGAGTTCTGCAGTAACTTTCTGACGGGCCTGGGAAAGTCACAATCAGCCTAAAGGGAAACCATCAAAGACGTTTGGAATCCTCTCTACAGTTGAAATACAAACTCAATTTAACTACATGCACCAACTAAAGGTGTGAATTCCAAACGCCAGACAAAAAGGTTGAATAAGATAATTCTATCTATTAGCCCTGCACTTTAAAAGAAAAAGCCAACAGAAGCCTGCAGGGTAAAATTACGATCATCATCCTCTGAAAAGATGAGTTCCTGATCGTTACCCAATATTGAAACAACATAATCTTCCTCATTTCTGGTAATATCAGTAAGTCCATAGTATCCCTTAAAGCTGATAAAAAGCCCCTGATTGAGATAAAATGCAGCTCCGGCCTGAACCATTGCATCAAACCTGTTGAACAATGGCCTATCAACATTGGGGTTTTCGTAATAAGCTCCAATTTGTTCGGGAACTAGGAACGGCTGCCCGTTGATCGTACGAAGCGTAACCTCGCCGGCATTGTCGGGGTTGAAACCAGAAGCGTTCAGAAAGCTTCCATCCACCACGACAATTACAGGATCTATAACACTACCTCTTTCTGTAGCACCTGAGAATGTAACCTCCCCTGTCAAAGAAGAGGATACCAAGTAAGCAAAGCTCATCCCGCCCGATAGCTCCAGCCTTCCAAAACGAATAAAGGCTGAAAGTGGGATTTCAAGGTAAGTATTGGTGATGGACAAGATGCTATTGCGTTCTCCTGCTCCGAATACAACATTACTAAGGTCTTCATTGTAGAATGGGAAGAAAGCATCACCGCTGAAATTATACTCAGCGCCTTTTTGGCCGTAAATTACCTCACCACGTACGCCAAAATAATCAGTCAAATTGACGTTTACACTTGCACCGACGTGAAACCCTGCGGTATAATTAAATTCTTCGAGCTCGTTACCATCAGCATCCAGAAGGGAAGGGCCATCAATACTAGCAAAATTGATGCCCGCCTTGAAGCCACCATATACTTCTTGGGCTGAGGCAGTAGTGTATGAGCATAAAACTATTGCAAAGCATATTGCACTAAAGAAAAAGGAGTATTTATTCATTGTAATATTTTTTTTTGTAATAAAATTCTGTTGTCTTCTATCAGCGGCCTGAGTAACACTTCGATTATGTAAAACCCATTGGTCAGGGCAAAGATCAATATTAGACTTGTTGCGTGTTTTCATTTTCCCTTATAAAACTTTTCCAACCTTCTTGCTAATCTTCCAAAGATAGCATCAAGGGACAGTGATCAGAATGAACAATATCCGTCAATTGATACGCATCCAGAATTCTGTTTTTCATCGGATTGGCCACTGATTGATAATCTAGCCGCCACCCTTTGTTGCGCTCCCTGGCCCTGGCCCGATAGCTCCACCAGCTGTATTCTACTTTTTCGGGGTGTTTGTAGCGAAAGGCATCTACGAATCCACTATCAAACCAGCTACTCAGCCATGCTCTTTCTTCCGGTAAGAACCCTGAAGTTTTTTTGTTGCTCTTCGGATCATGGAGGTCCATCTCAGTGTGTGCAATGTTATAATCTCCAACTACTATAAGGTTGGGACAGCTGTCCTTTACCTCTTTGATCCATTCAAAAAAATCAGCTAAAAACTCCATTTTAAAATCTTGTCTGACATCGCCGGTAGTACCGGAAGGGAAATAACAATTAAGAATGGAAAAGTCTTCGTAATCTGTTCTCAGGATTCGACCTTCCTGATCGTACTTATCTATACCACATCCTACTGTCACATTTTGGGGCGCAGTTTTGGAAAAGGTGGCTACACCGCTGTAACCCTTGCGTTCAGCGGCATGCCAATCTATCTGATACCCCATCTCTTCAAACGGCTTTACATTCACCTGATCTTGATGGGCTTTTGTTTCCTGAAAGCAGATGATATCGTAATCATTCTCGGCAATCCACTCGGTAAGGCCCTTTTTGATGGCTGCTCTTATTCCGTTGACATTGTAGGTGATGATCTTCTTTGGCATTTTTCTCCTTTTTTGAGAAGATAAATGTAAGAAAAATTACTGCGGTCGCCCTATGGTATTTCTGAATTATGGATCAAAAAGCTCGTTCAGATAGTCAGCCCTCGTAAAAGGACGGTAATTGTCCCGATAATCTTCAATCCCACTTCTCATAATACTTTTACAGGTTCCATCTGCGAATGCATCTTCGCGGTGCGCCCGGGCAAGTTCACAATGCCCTAATTCATGAAAAACTATAAATTCGCGGGCCCTGTCGGGCACCCTGTTCCAAAACGCTGCATCTATCACTACATGGTTGAGACTAAAAAAGCTATAGCAGCATTGACCAGCCAAATCGTCTTCTTCCAAAGACTGAATGACTCCCGTAATATCAGCCACTTGTAAATCAATAGTCCACCCTCTGATAGCTGCTTCCACCCCTGAAATAATTGTAAATAGCTTTCTATAAAAAAGTCGTGAGCTCGATATATTCATCACTTTAAGAAAGCAGTAACGATAGACTATTAAATAAGTCTTTTTTTATAAAACCACTAAAAATCAAGCAAGAACATCAACACTTTCG
Organism: uncultured Saprospiraceae bacterium; assembly: GCA_964628385.1. Classification (GTDB taxonomy): domain Bacteria; phylum Bacteroidota; class Bacteroidia; order Chitinophagales; family Saprospiraceae; genus JANQPA01. Next base: position 39,624 of record CAZVOD010000018.1, on the reverse strand, counting down.
CGTTCTTTTTCGTTATTATCTATAGAGTTAATCTTCTGAAAGATAAAATATTATCAGCTTTCCCGATTTAAAGTCCTTCTTTTAACTACCACACTATTAGCAGAAAGACTTTAGTATTAATAATTATAACAAAGCGTTAACGCAGGCAGGCTATTGCCATTCGTTATTCCGTTAGATGGTCTTATAATAACGGATTTTGGTCTGAAAAATCTGAGGAACAAGAAAAGAGAATATAAAATGAAAAATGTAATACTTTTGTATAACCTTTAAAAATGGAGAAATGCTAGCTATTGTAATGGTGATCTTGTTGATCGTTTTGTTATTTGACATAGGACGCAACTGGATAAAACAAAACTAACTGGACTTTAACGCCCTAAATTTAAAGACGTGTTCAGGTTAACTTGGTAGGGCTTGATTCCTAAACGGGCTTCTAGAGCTATTGTCTTTATTTTTAATACTTAGTCCTAATTCGCATTCGCTAAGGTCAATAACTGTCCCTTTTGTCGATAATTCTACTCAATTTTCCACCCTCACTTCTGGGTAAGGTACCATACTTTTCAACCATCACTCTGGCAGAAATCCCTATATTATCTTTTATTTTTTGCTGTAAATAACCCGCCAAATAAGCCCGGCCATCAGTGGATAGCTCTTCAACTGACTCTACCTTTACCAGCAGTTCATCCATAGTAGCAGGCCTGGATACTTCCAGCTGATAGTGAGCACTGAGTTCATTAGTTTGTAGGAGCAACTCCTCTATCTGGGAGGGAAAAAGGTTGACCCCCCGGATGATAAGCATATTATCGGCTCTTCCTTTGATGTTACTCATTTTGATGTGGGTCCTCCTAGAGTGAGGATCGTATTGTAAAGAACAAATATCATTAGTCCAATATCTTATCAAAGGTATAGCTTCTTTTGTTAGTGTGGTTAGCACCAGCACGCCATCTTTGCCTTCCGGTAAGACTTTTCCCGTTTCCGGATCAATAATTTCGGGGTAAAAATGATCTTCCCAAATATGACTGCCAGCTCCCTTTTCTTCTACCGGCTCTTGTGCCACTCCCGGGCCGATAATCTCACTAAGCCCATATATATTGGTAGCTTCAATATGTAATCCCGCCTCTGCATCCTGTCGAATGGCTTCCGACCAAGGTTCTGCTCCGAGCAAACCAAATTTCAGGGAAAGTTTGGATGGATCAATAGCTTTAATTCTTATTTCGTCGGCAAGTCGCTGCGCATAAGAAGGTGTACAGCAGATGAGGTCTGGTTGAAGATCATCTATTATAAGCAACTGACGTTCCGTCATACCACCCGATACAGGGATTACGTTCAGGCCCAGCGTCTCAGCGCCAGCATGTAACCCCAAGCCTCCTGTAAACAAGCCATAGCCATAAGCATTGTGTAGGGTCATTCCGGGCCGGGCGCCGGCAGCCGCCAAACTTCTGGCATTGACTTCTCCAAAAAGGCGAAGGTCCCTCTGAGTATATCCCACCACGGTAGGCTTACCAGTTGTTCCGCTAGAAGCGTGTATTCTGGCCAGGGAAGATTTAGGTACGGCAAAGAGTCCGAAAGGATAATTATTTCTCAAATCTTCTTTATACGTGAATGGTAATTTTTCAATATCCTCCACTCTTTTTATGTCTTTTGAAGATAAGCTAACAAGCTTTTCTGTATAAAATGGAACATTTCGCTTGACGTATTCTATCAGATTCTTCAAACGCTGAACCTGAAGGATCCTTAGCCTGGGTAATGGCAGTGTTTCAATATCAGGGTTGAATAGCATGCTACTGTTGAGTTTTATTGAGAAATAATAACAAATTCTGTTCGTCTATTCTTTCGGCGACCTTCCACACTGTCGTTTTCCGCAACAGGTCTTGATGCTCCAAACCCTTTGTATGATAAGCGTTTTTCGTCAATTCCTTTTGAGCTAAGGTATTGATAAACTGCTTTGGCCCGCTCTTCTGATAGCTTCTGATTGTCTTCCGGCTGCCCTACATTATCCGTATGCCCGTTGATCTGAATGACCATTGAGGGATTTGCTACCAACAAATCGTAAAGGCGATTCAATTCATTTTGTGAAGTTGGTAAAAGGCTGGAAGAACCAGTTTCAAAAAATATATTATTCAGTACAATAGGCCTGGGCTCGGTTGGCTTCCTACCGGGCGCTTCTAACGGTAATAAGGGGATTTCTAACAAAAATGGCTCGTTTTGCCTCGTAGCATCGGCGGCAGAGAAATAATCTGAATAAAATACATAGCCTTTCTTTTCTACCGTAAGCGCGTACTCTTTTCCTATTGGCAAGCAAATTAAGAACGTACCATCCTGCAAAGTACTTTTCCTGATAAACGGCTGATTATCAGTTAAATTAAAAATTTCGGCAGTTGCCGTTACAGGGTTTTGTGATACAGCATTATAAACCAGTGCTTTCACAAAAGTCATTGGCTGCGGCCGCAGCGATTCAGGAAACTCAAAAGTATAAATATCATTATCACCTTCTAACCCCTGGGTGTAATAAGCTGTTTTTCCATCCAGACTAAGACTCAGACCTCCTTCATTTTCCTGAGAATTGATGGGATACCCAAGGTTTTGGGGAGCGGACCATTCAAGTTGATCATTTTTCCTACTCAAAAAAAGGTCAAAGCCTCCCATTCCCGGGTGGCCATCAGACATAAAGTACAGGGTTTGCTCATCCGGGTGTAAAAAGGGCGATTCTTCATTTTCAACTGTATTAATAAAGTCTCCCAGGTTTCTTGGCCTGGACCATTGACCGTTGGCTTGCCTGCTGCTGTACCATAGATCGCGCTTTCCGAGGCTTCCGCTGCGATCGCTAGAAAAAATTAACCGATTGCCATCCGCAGATAGCGTGGGCTGGGATTCCCATGACTCGGTATTAATGGTTGCTCCCATATTCTGAGGCCTGGACCAGCGGAATGAATCAATTTTTTCAGCGATGTAAAGGTCACAACTGCCAAAGTCGCCTCTCTTGTTACAAACCGTATATACCAGTGTCCGTCCATCCGCTGACAAGGATGGTGCTCCTTCATTCAGGCCAGGTGTGTCAAATCCTGCAATTGGTTGGCCTTCCTGCCATTCGTCGTTTTCAAAAGTACTGACGTACAAATCTTCCTGGCGGTTGATCCTCTTTACATACAACATGAGCGCTCCATCTGCAGTAGTAGATGGAAGTGCTTCCATTGCTGTCCTAGTATTGATGTTATCACTGAGAGGTTTGGGATCGTAAGGGAGAGGATTTTTTACTGCCTGAGCGGCGAAACGGGCATTTTGCAAGTATTTCTCTGCGATTTTTCGTTGCCGGGGGCGCCCGATATCAGTAGCCAGGTATTTTTCTAAATTCACAACACAATTATCGAATGCTTGCAGTTGCCACTGGGTGAGCGCTAGTTGAAAATATAGCAGGTCATTGTAGTCATTCTTTAGTTCGAGAGTTTTTATCAATGCTTGCTCTGCCTTTTCATATTCCTCCCGATCATAGTGTACGGCCCCTTTAAACGCATAAGCATCTACAAATCCGGGATATTGCTCCAGTACTTTTTCTATGGTTTGCAAGGCAGCACCTAGGTTTCTTTGGTTTCCATATGCTCTGGCTTTTTTGAAATTTTTTTCAGCTTTTTTACCAGCTTCAGCCAGCGTGAAAACTTCTTGGGAGGACAGAGATGCTGTAGAGAGTAGTAGCATAAAAACCAGTAAAATACTCGCTTTTTTTGAAGTCAGAATACTTTGGAACATATTATGAGGAATTACAAAAAATTAAAGGCAGAAAACTTTTTTCTGCCTTTAAAACAAGGTAAATACGAAGATATGTTTAGCCATAAATATTAAGATTAAGATAAAACAAAGAGAATTTAGTTGGTAGCCGGCATAAATATTTATGCAGACTCTCTCAACATAATAGCCGCTCTTTTAGAACCTTTGTCAGCAGCTTCCTGCCAATCTCTTTTAAATCCTTTCTTACCGGCTTCTTTCAAGGCAATTCCCCTTAGTAAAAGGCGATCTGCTTCTGAAACAAACTCTTCGTTATCTTCTACTTTTAATGCATCATCAAAAGCCTGAATGGCATCATCGTGGCGACCAACAGCCAACAAAGATTTACCGTAGTCAAAAAATGCTTTTTTCCGCCATTTACAGTTGGGGTTATCAGCAGTGAACTGACGTTTGGTAAATAGTTTGAGCTCAAAGATAGCAGCATCGTATTCTTCAATAGCAATATGACACTCCGCTTTGATCCTTCTGGCCTTCCAGTAGGTAGGCTGCAATGGAATAGACTTCTTTGTAGCTTTGTCTAAATCAGTAATAGCTGCTCTATAATTTTCCTGAACGATAAATACCAACGCTCGCCCCAAATAAGCAACAGCATGATTGGAATTGATAGAAATCGACTTGGTATAATCGTAAATGGCATCTTCAAAGTTATTCAATAGATAGTTGATATAACCTCTTCTTTCGTAAGCTGATGCATGGCGTTCAAACTTTTCTATGGCTCTGTTCAGAGATTCGATCGCTTCTTCTTCTCTTCCTTTTTTAGCCATTAAGTGACGGCCCTTCAAAAAAGATTGTACTACGATCTTATCACTATTGGGCTCTACGTACTCCTGGCGAAGAACTTTACCATCTTCTACCATCCAGGCACTCATGCTACCGGCAACAGCATACTGAACAATAAATTCCATCAAATTGATGGTATTTTTCCAACTCTTATCTACTCCTTTGGTGATAAAGCGCGGCATGCGAACAGCGAAGCCCTCTTCATCTAGAAAGTCTTCTAGTTTTATTAAAAGATCAGCTTTGTAATAGTTATCAACCCTGTGTTGATACATTTTCATTACTCTGTCGAAAGTCCTCGCACTTCCGAACTCCAGGTTTCCCGAAAATATAGTTTTGTATAACATTGTAGAGCTATTTTAATAACGGCATTGAATTGTATGCACATCTGTGGTTAGTCAAGACTTTCTTGACTATCGAAACGTTAATTGATTACTAAATTTATTATTGGGGATTAAGATGAGATACCAGTATGGACTCTTAATAACCCATTTTACCTCAAGCTTAGCTTTGGGTCGCGATTTGTCGCACTGCAAAAGTTTACTTTGGTTTCCTTGGTATTAGGGGAGAAAATATTTTCTCATACACACTTAATTACAATCAAATAGGTGCTACTTGATTGCCGAAGGAATGATAATTTGTACGCTTTGCTAAGTGACTGGAATATAAAGATGCACTATTTTTATTTTTGTTGCAAGTCTTTGAAAAATTAACTGAAAAAAAACAGCCAATTAATACGATATTGAGCTGAGTGAAAGCAAAGATATTGAGCAAATTTTCGACTGCACATTGTTTTTTTTCCTAAGTAAATAGTTTGCCTGGCTATTAGAGCCAAACTTTACAACCTTCCGTACAGTTTTTGCAGATATCGATATTTTTCCTTCCCTTCACTAATTTTGTTCTAAAATTTTTGTAAAAGCTATTGCGCCAGATTTTTTGGAAAGAAGACTGCCGGAGGTCACCCAACTGATGTTTGGCATCTTTATCAAAGCAGCAGGGTACTACGGTGCCATCCCAGGTAATTACGCAGGAGTGCCAGAGCTTCCAACAGTGATTAAGCAGCTTATTTTTTATTTTGTAAGTACCATCAGCCTGCCTGGCATATCTAGAATATTGATCCAGCGTAGGAATCAGCGGATTACCCTCTTGGTAATCATATACCTGAGCAGTTTTTAGCTTTATTTCATTAATTCCTATTTCTTTGGCAAGGCGGTACAAGTCGTCAATTTGATGCTCATTGGGCCGGACTACCAGAAACTGGAAAATAACATGGGGCGAATTAGACTTCAACTGCCTTTTCCATTTGATGATATTCCTGGCTCCCTGCAAAACTACCTCCAGCTTGCCTTCTTTACGGTAACTTTGATAAACGTCTTGGGTTGTTCCATCTACCGAGATAATAAGCCTGTCGAGACCAGATTCAACTGTTTTACGAGCATTGGTATCATTGAGGAAATGACCGTTAGTGGAGGTAATGGTATAAATACCCTTAAGATGAGCATGATGCACCATTTCGAGAAAATCCGGGTTAATATAAGGCTCTCCCTGAAAGTAGAAGATGAGGTATAGTAGTTCTCGATAAATTTCCTCAAGGGTATTAATGAAAAAGTTTTTTTTGAGATTTCCGGTATCTCTGGAAAAAGAACGCAGCCCACTTGGGCATTCCGGGCAACGCAGATTACAGGCAGTGGTGGGCTCAAAGGAAATGGTAAATGGTTTTCCCCATTGAATCGGCCTTCTGAGCAGCCTGGTGAGGTAGAAAGACGTTGTTACTTTCAAAATATTGAGCACTTTCCTTCCACTCAATTTCGATAAAAGCCTTTTTATATCAGCGGGAAAAACCCTCATATTGATTTCAATTTAACCTCTTCGCTTGTATTCGAACCGAATCGGCTCATTAATTTTAGTAACCTTAATTTCTGTTCTTCTATTAAAAGAGTGCTCCTCTTCTGTACATTCAACACCGTCTTTGCAGTGGTTGCGCAACCTCGACTCTCCGTAGCCAAATGCGGTAACGCGATCCGAATCAATACCTCGTTGCACTAAATAATCCTTAGCTGCTTCCGCTCTTCTCAAAGAGAGTTGCATATTGAAATCTGCATCTCCGCGACTATCAGTGAAAGCTCCCAATTCGATACACATACTCGGATATCGCTGCATGAGCCTCAAAACTGTTTCCAGGTCACGCGTTGATCCAGTGCGAATAGCAGATTTTCCAAAATCGTAATAAATATCATTAAGGATAATAACTGTACCTTTTTCTAGCGGCTGAGACACCGGATTTGGACCATCCGCAGAATTGGGAGCCAGCTCAAGGGCTGTTTCCAATGAATTGGTATTGCGAATATCTTTGGTAGATATCTTACTTTGCGCTACTCCGTACTTATTTTTCTGCCCAATAATTGTATAATCATATCCGGGATCCACACAGGCAGAAAACTCCCCATTAAGGTCGGCGATAACCGTTTTCTCTTCTCCCGTTTGGTCGTTTCGGATAGTCACCTTGGTACCCGGTATTTCAGTGTTGTAGCCTCTACTCACTACAGAGCCGCTGATAGTCATACAGTTCTGCTTATTTACAGCAAAAGCAATCAGATCTTCATCACCTACCTCTGAGGGGTACTTGAGTTCGCGCCCCTCGTAACCATCTTTTTTCACACTAATGATATAATTCCTGTTGGGATCCAGGTCAAGAGCCGTTCTTCCTTTCGGGTTAGTTACAAAGTCAGGAGCTCTCAGCTTTTTATCCTGCTTTGGTACATATTTGAATTCGACAGCTCCCGGGTTGGTAGGAGAATCGTCAATTTTTACATCGTATAAAACTGTGGTATCCGAAACCGGATTGCCGAGTTCGTCCACTTCAAAAACCCATACATACGCTCCATCCAGTGGCCTGTTGTTGGCTCCATCGATCACGACCATATCTATAGCGACATCTTCTTCCTTAATATATTGGATACCCTTGAAAGGATTAGCCACCTCAAAAGAATAAATATCATCCATCCCGACACCACCTTCCCGGCTAGATGATAAGTAACCACGGGAAGATGAATCATCTAGTACAAATCCAAAATCGTCTTTTTCAGAATTGAAGGGCTTGCCGATATTTAACACTTCCCACTCATCCAAATTGAGATTAACCATAAAAATATCCAGTCCACCTTCGCCGCCAAAGCCATCAGAAGAAAAGAATAATACCCCTGACTCGTGCATGTACGGAAACGACTCATTTTTACTGGTATTTATCTCATCTCCGAGATTGATGGGTTTAGACCATCCTTTTCCATTTCTGTTAACAAACCAAATATCAAGGCCACCAAAACCTCCCGGCATATCCGAGACAAAATACATGCGCTCACCATCAGCAGTAAGTGTAGGATGCATGCAACTGTATTCGTCATTATTAAATTCCAGCTCTGTAATATTTTCCCAATCCCAGTAAGACCTCTGGGCTTCATATATTTTGAGTACAATATCTCCCTTACTGTTAGCTCTTTTTGTCCCATTCTCAGAGTTACTACGAGTAAAGAAAACACTGTTTCCATCATCACTGAAGGCTACCGGCCCTTCATGCCACTTGGAGTTTAACTCCATACTGAATGGCTGAGGCCCGGAAAGGGTGTTGTTCGGACCGAATTCGGTGTAGTAAAGCTCAAAGAAGGTCTGACCAGTACTCTCGTCTATTCTGCCAAATTTTCGACGGGACGAAACGAATACCAATCCGTTATTATAGAAGATGGGGGCAAATTCCATGGAGTTAGTATTCAAAACAGAGGCATTTTCTATTGTTACCTCTCTATTAGATTCAGAAAGAGAGTATAATAATTCTGGTTGTTTATTGCGCTGAGCGAAAGCAGAAGTGCCGCCCAGGAAAATACCAGCCCATAAAAGCAAGTAGAATCTGGCCGTATGCGGGAAACTCCCGCATTTCAAATGGGTGCTAAGAAATTGTTCGCTGGCATAGAAAAACCGGGACCAATTATTTTTCTGAAATAGTACAAATGTTGCCATTACCTTTCTTTTATGTTAGGAGACAATCTAGACTTGTATCGCAGGTATTAAAATAGGTAAAAATTGATTGATGCGCTGTCGCGTTCCTTCGCTTGAATGCCCACAGGGCATTCACCTTACAGGTTCACTCAGTCATTTCCCACACTGTGCCTTTTATCAGTCGCTTAGCGCTGCTAGGCTCAGAAGGGAACCCTGCCCTTCTTCGCGAAAAAACCTTCGTGTGATAAAAAAATAATTCAATTTTACCACTATTCTACCCCTGCGAAATAAGTCAAGTATTTAAAATCGCTAACCTATTGAATTTTAGTTGTATTACGTTACTAAGGAATAATTTATATAATAAAAAAATGAAGTTCAATCAACTCCTGCTTTTTTTCTAAAATACAGACTAATATTTCATATTACTGCTCTGGAGTTTCTCCTCTGGGGGAGATAATCACACCGCTATCTTCCTTTCCGCCGATGATATACTTTACAAAACCTTCAATCGTACCGCTGTTAAACCTTTGAAGAGCGGAAAGTGTGTAGTCATATCCGAGGCCGAAGCTCAGCTTTTCATTCACTCCGAGGGAAAGAAACAGGGATACTGACTCGCCGATACCGCTTCTTTTTGATCCACCTACTCGATAACCGACTCCAAGTGAGTGTCTTCCCTTGTAGATGGCGCTAACACTGGCATCTGCATCAAAGGGAGCTCCTGCTACGTATTTTAATAAAATTTGTGGCATCCATTCAATACTTTCGGGATTACCAAATTTAAATCCACCCATTACAAAGAGGTGAGAAACTTCCCTTGAGATGATAGCAGCATCTTCTGCAAAGTCTATGTTGTTTTTCAATAATCTTGGTAGGGACATCCCCAAATAAATATTATCAGAATCATAGTAAATACCAAAGCCAAAATTGGGCAGCGTCTTGCTCTGTATGCCTACAGGAATAGCTTCATCAATACTTCTGTCCTGTATAGATTCCAACTGATTGAAATTGATCCTCATCAGCCTTACTGATGCATTGATTCCCATACTCAAATTACCACGAGCGAAGGGAAAGTTATAGGCGTAAGCGGCTTCCGTTGTGTAATCTTCTACAGGGCCAATAATAAACCTTCTTATCGTCCCACCGACACCTACCCGCTGAGCACTACCCAGGGGCATGTGAAAGTTGACCAACTGAGACTGCGGGCCGCCTTCAAATCCCAACCATTGCTGGCGAGCTACCAGTGCGAAAGATGGTGCGCCATCAAGCCCTGCATAAGCAGAATTAAACACCATCTTGTAGGGCATAAACTGAGTATACTGTGCCTCCTGCTGAGCAGACAAGGAGTATACCGATAGTAAACCTATGATAGGGAGTATATTAATTTTCATGATCTTGATTTTAGAGATAAACAATAGTATCACTTCCAATAGCCTTACCGCTGTATGTACATATATCCTTCTACTGGCTCTTCTCTTCTCTCAAAAAAGTCAACAATGTAAAAATAAACGCCCACGGGAAGATCTTCTCCATTGAAGGTTCCCTTCCAGTCGTTCTTGTAAGGCACATCAGAACGATATACCTCATCACCCCACTGATTGAAAATAAACACTTGGCTCTGAGGATAAAGCGATTCATCAAACAAACACGGTACGACAAAAGCATCATTAATGCCATCATTATTCGGAGTGATGATATTTGGAATCTTACAGGGAGCATCTTTTCCGACTTCTAAAATAACTTCGGTAGTCGCACATTCACAGCTAGCACTACACAACTCGTAAGTAAACCGATCATCCCCTACAAAATTAGGATCAGGAGTGTATACGAACCTGCCCATTTCTATTTCCTCCAGTGTTCCGCTGGAAGGGCCGTTGATAATCGTCAAAGAAGAGTCTAACCGCGGTTCATCGTTGGTGAGTACATTAATCTCGGTGGCCTGGTCAAACTCTATAAAAAATAGATCAGGAGTAGCAATAGGATTTCTTTGATAAAGTATTTCTACAGTATCTCTACCGGAATCTCCGCACAACCCGTCGTCCAGCTCCCAGACAAATTGGTTAACTCCAGTACCCAGGTTTCGCACCTCTGTTATGGGGCGGGTTACATTGGCAAAAACGACTTCTCTGGTAGAGTCGATAGAATACCAACGGCCATTACTGCCTCCCGTAGGCTCGTCTGCGTTAAGCATGGCTACACCATTTTCATTACAAATAACCTGATCAAAACCAGCAAAAGCAGCAGGGTCACTGATGGATATAAAGATTTCATCAGAGCTGCTCCCACAGTCACTCTCAACAGTCCATGTAAATTGATAGATATTACCAAGCTGTAAGCCACTGATCTGTGTGTTCGGATTAGAAGGATCTTCTATCACTACCCCAAGGAATTCCTGGTTGCCGGGCTGCGACCAAAAGCCGCTGCCGCTAATAGCAGGTGTAGCCTGAAGGTTAACCTCACTTGCTCCACACAAACGCATATCCATGCCGGCTACAGCATTTTCTCCTACTTCAACATTTACCACTAATTCGTCTGAGTCATAATTTCGACAAGCCCCGTTGGATAGCGTCCAGTTGAGTATGTAGGTTTCTCCCCCTACCAACCCATTAATATTGGTTGTGGGGCTAGAAGGATTAGTAATAGTGAAATTCTCGCCATTATCACTAGCCAATGACCATGTTCCGGTACCCATAGCTGGCATTTCAGCATTTAGTGTTACGGACTCGTTCGAACAGACCGTTAAGTCATCTCCTGCAAAAGCTTTTTGATCGACGGGTGCTCTATCCATGGAAACTACAAATGGCTCACTAGGCTTTGAAGTACAGAGCCCTTCTTGCACCCTGACCGTAAACTCATAAATGCCATCTTCATATTGGGAAAAGTCAGAAATACTTAGCTGGTTTCTATCTCTTTCAAATACCTGTCCAAATGGATCTTCAAAGAAATAAGTCCCTTCACCGGTAGCCAAATTAGCCGTTGCTTCCAGGTTTAGGACAGCTCCATCGCTATTAAGACAAATAGCATCATCACCAGCTAGCTCAGGTGGTGCCGGACTTTCTAATATAGAAATAGAAAAGGATAACCCTGAAGTACAACCATTAATCGCAGTAAATGCAACTCTATAAACTCCTTCATTATCAGCACGTGTGACATCCTCAATGGTAGGGTTTTGTAGGGAAGAAGAAAAATTAGGTCCGGTCCAGCGATACTCAGCCACCGGCACGCTCTGACCACTAACGTTGAATGTTAGGTTATCACCCTCACATATTGGATCTGTAAAATCAACTATAGCAGCAGTTCTAGGTAAAACTTCTAAGTTGAATATTCCTGAAGTTCTTGATGGACAACCATTGACCGTTACAAAAACTGTGTATTCGCCTGACTGTGTAGTTTCTAGGGGCGATAATGCCAGAGTAGGCTCACTAGTAGTGATTGTACCCATCGGCGTAATCCAGTTATATACTACTTCTCCTGAATTGTAATTTGAGGTTTCCAAAGTAGTGCTCCCTCCCCTACACGCCGGCAGTGAAAAGCCGTCGCTTAGGAATGGTTTCAATGGCGTAACAGGCGGATCAGATACATCTACCTGCGTCACACGAGGCGCGGATATGCAGCCGTTCTGATCGGTTACAACTAATCGATAAGTTCCATTATTATTGGCGGTGGCATTAGGAAGAAGAGCAACTTCTTCTGTACTTACAAACCCATTTGGCCCTGTCCATTGATAAGTTAAGTTAGCACTTTCCGGGAAAATAGTAGCGGCCAGCGTAATATCTGTAGGCCCTAAAAGACAATCTGTACCGTCGTTGCTGACAGCTGTAATCACAGGCCTTTGGTTCATCCCTATTTCAATATTGGCGGTATCCCTGCAGCCAGCCAGCGTAGTACCTATTAGAGTATAAACGCCCTGGCGATCATTATTAAAATTATCAACCTCCGGATTTTGCTCCCCTGAGAAAAACCCGAGTGGACCACTCCAACGGAATGAAGTATTAGCAACATCTGAAAGGCCGATCAGTTCCAGTTCTCCTCCTTCACAAGGTGTTAGTGTCTCAGCTGTAGCCACAACCTCAGGTCTGGCATTTATGAATACAGAAACAGGATCTGAAATGGGTGACTCACAACCATTCTTTTGTGCTATAACCCGCCAGTTTCCTTCATACTGCCTCTTGGCAGTATCTTCAAAGTTGATCCCCGGAGCCTGACTTGTCCCATCCGGACGCACCCAAACGTACTGAATATCTTGGTCGTTAGTGAGGTTGGGTTGTAAGCGCAGCGTTTGTCCTATACAAATAGGAGAATTAGCAAAGCCTATCGGCTTTTCGGGTGTATCCAAAATAACAACTTCTACATTTTGAACTGCCGAAGCACATCCAAAATTGGAAACTATCAGGCTATAAGTACCTGCATCATTAACATTGGCTCCTTCTATGACCGGTACTCGCTTGGTCGAGCTGAAGTCATTGGGACCTTCCCATGAATAGGTTATCCCTGTTCCAAATACTTCAGCTGCTAATTCTACTGATTCTCCTTCACAGGCATTAACAAATTCCTCTCTGACTACTGCTTCAGGAACATTCGTTGTCCTTACCTCATATGGTAATGAAGCTTGTGAAACACAACCTTCTACCTCTAACACCAAATAAAAGCGTTGAATAGCTTCAGGATGAGGTCCTGGAATTGTCAGAATAGGATTGGTAGTTATGGTATCAGGGGCTATACCCAGGTTTAATTCACCAAAGTACCATCTGTAATTAACAAAGGACCCAGCTGGCGTGATAGTAGAATTAATAACAATATCATCTGTAACACACAACTGATTATTTCCGGCGATAGAAGGAGTGAGGGGTAAATCTTCAATTGCAACTTCTACGCTCCCTCTGGAACTACAGCCGGTTATTCCGGTTATTTCTACTGTATAGGAACCAGCATTGTCAGAATCTACATTAGGAATAATCGGGTTCTGCAAATTAGATGTAAAACCATTAGGTCCAGTCCATTCATAGGTATACACAATTCCGCCCTGAGCAGGAGGAGGATTGGAAAACAAAAATAAAGTATCGCTGCCACATAGGCCAGAATTGGCAGTAGGCTCTGGTTTCAATGTTTCTACTCTCACGATAGTTCTACAGCTAGCCTGGTTACCAGCAATATCTGTAACGGTAAGCATTACCAGGGTAGTATCTCCCGCATCTTCACAGTCAAAGGTATTAGGCGTAATCGTCATTTTCTCAATACCACAATTATCATTACTACCGTTATCAATCTCTGCCGCATCAATGATTTGCTGATCCAACCCTGAAGGATTCACAAATAGCGTAGTAGGCTGACATATAGCCTCCGGTTCCTGGGTATCTTCTACTGTTACCGTAAAAGAGCATTGACCTTCATTGCCATTTACATCTCGCAAAGTATAAAATACCTCCGTTACCCCAAGATTAAAATCGTGTGTTGATGACCTCCCTGCGGTATCCATTACCATTAATGAAATTTCAGTAGCTCCAGTGGCAAAATAAGATGGCCTGAGCTCGCCGTAAGTAAGAGTAGCAAACATGTAACTTACCGAGTCAATATCGCCATCCTCTTCTACCAATTCAGGACGACAGGGATTTACTCCATCTCCGGGAATACCGGGTGGAACATTTATATCGTTCACTCTAGCAGAAAAAGTTACTATACCATCCTCCGCCCAGATGTTAAAGGTATCCGCCGGAAAGCTCAATATGACAACTCCTTCTCTTTCACAGGCTGCATCACCAAGATTCGTTCTACTTATCAGGTTGTTATTTTCATCAAAAAACCTCACAAAAGCCCCTACATCATCAAAATTACCCCGAAACCTGAATTCAAGGTTTACTTCGCCTATCGCACTAGGCGTAATACCCGTAAAGATGAAGGTCTTATCATCCGCCAGAAAATCATCCAGATTGGAATCCTTAGTAAAGGAGAAAAAGGCAGAAGCCGTATCTAGTGGAAAGGTCCGTTCAAATTGGCCGATTACAGCACAATTATCGGTAGCTCCTGTAGGTAGAGGAAGTGTTAATACTGCCAGACAGGTATCAGGATCATTGGTAAGCACGGTGTCCGAAGGGCACTCCAGAATAGGTGCAATATCATCCACGACATCAATAAATAAAGTACAGCTATCTACATTCCCTGCGCAGTCATAAACATAATAATCAATAGCATTGACACCCAACCCAAGATTCAGCGTATCTCGGCGAATAGGATCAAGCAGCACCGTATCGCCTCCATTTACGCGGTATTCCATAAACAAACCTTCGGAGGCATTGTTGCTGAATTCAATAGTCGCTCTCACTTTCCCGGCGGGTTCACAAATGGCGTTTATCGCGTCACGCCCACCCAAACCATCAGGAATATTGGGATCCAGAAATATGGTAATCTCCCCATCCACGCTCCATTCCTGCAACAAGGATTTGGAGATTTCAAACGATGTAACAGAGGAATCACATTGAGCAGAGGTATTGTTCGTTCTCCCCAAAAATAAATCTGCTTCACCATAAACAGAGAAGAATTCAGTAAGCTGCTCCCCATCAATCCCCTCAAGTGCAATCGTAAGGGTACCTCCATCATCCAAATCTACAGGAAGCGGAATAGGAATACGCAAAGTAAGCGGATCAACAGATACATCCCCGGCCAAACCCTGCGTGGTATCAAATGTTAACATTGCCTCATCTGACCGGCGTATCAGTTGGGGAGAAAAAATACAGTTTTCTTCAATAATTGGTGGATTGAACACATAAGTGGCCTCACAACTCATCGAATCAGTTGATACCTGAATGGTATCACTACCACAAAAAACTATTTGCGGTGCCAATGTATCAAAAACAACAAATGATGCCGTCGTGGTATCTGCATTTTCACATTCATCAGAAATGATAAAATTAACCCTTACATTTTTGATGATCTTGTTACTATCAGGCATACACTCGATTGGCTCAAAACCTTCTACTGGCAATCCACTATCGGCATAAACGACATTCCAAATAATAGTATCAGCGAAGGCATCTTCAGCTGAAGCCCCTCCATAATTATCGATCCAATTACTGAAAAGCGTATCCAGATTACTTTCTCTGGAGCAGTAGATCGTATCACTCATAGCCGTGGCCGTAAATACGGGGGCAATAGTATCCCTGACTATAATAGTTTGAACAAGCGTGTCACTAATATTTCCACAAACATCCTGTAAGGCCCATGGCCTGCGAACTGTTCTATCACATACTGGCCCACTTTCTTCCACATCTTCAAATCCATTCAATAAGGTATCAATCAGGCCAGAACAATTATCCGTAACATTAAATATATCTTCTCTTTGAAGTGCTATGAAAGAAGCCTGATCACTCACAATAGTATCGGCAGGAATTTCAAAAGAAGGAGGTACAGTATCCCTAATGGTAATATTTTGGATACCGAAAATACTGTTGCACACATCATCAACGCGCCAAACTCTTTCAATTCTGTACTGATTGACACAAATACTATCCCGGATGGTATCACTAACACTAACCGTGAAGTCTTCTGTACATCCCGCTACAAACTCCGGTGCGGGTAGACTATCCAACTCAGACTGGCAAGTGATAAGAGTGTCTGTAAAAGGCAGAATTATTTCGGGAGCGATATTTATCTTTACAGCATTCATTCTAACAGAATCCCGGTTACCACAGCTATCTTCAGCAATAAAAATGCGCCTGATGATTTTGAGCGTATCACAGCTGGCTGGAGTATCATTAATTTCTGTGACAATCTCGATGTTATCCATTGAAAGAGTGTCGATCCTTATGCCCACTGTATCATAACTAACGGCAGTAATAGGCAAACGCCGTAAATCGTAAACGGTATCAACGGCAATTATCCCCGTTGGGATTTCCGGATCTGGATCCTTACAGGTTAATAGCATAGAAGTATCTCTAATTCCTATAATTTGGGGTGGTACTGTGTCTATCGTTGTAAGGCTCGCTGTCCACTCCACGGGGTTCTGGCAATCATCCGAAATGGTAAAAGTTACAAACCTGGTCTCACAGATACTCAAAAAAGAGGTATCGAGGTCATTATCGCTAGCAATCCCAAAGGAACTAGTACAGTTGGCCCCTAAATTTGCCACAACATTCAAGGACAGCATTAACTTTGGCTCATTAACCCATGTCCCAAACTCATAGCGCGGACTCAACCGCTCTTCTGCGCCGATAGTATCGTGAACTTCTTCGACCATAAGATCAATAGGCAGATCGTCTTTTACAGCCACAATTTGCTTATAGGGAGTGGTATCTCCCATGCTTACCGTTGTCCAGATTCTGACTACGTCTTTACCTGTACAGATATCACTGGCGATATCCGTGGTATCTGTAATGACATCAGCCTGGTAGGTACTATCCATTACAGTAAGCGTATCGGTAAATACAAACCCCGAGAGGTCATTAACACATTGAATGAATACGGTATCCAGAAACACCGTATCAGCTAAAATATTAGTGGTGGTGTGGAAGGTCTTATTATTTTCTAATCCTGTTGTACCAACAAGATCACTATCTGCACCTGTCCCTTGAACTAATACTGAGCATAGAAAAGCTATGCAACAAAGCATTGACTTAAGGTAACATGAATAGTTTCTCATAATACATTCTTCAGATTTGTTAGTAGTTGGAATTTGTGAATATATGATTAACCGCCATTGCTTTCAATGCGGGGCTTTCTACATTTTCGGGAGCCTCATGGTTAAATCTTGGTAGCAAAAACGGGAAAGCGCTTCCTTTGTGTGGAAGACAGATGTACTTATTCATGGGAACTTACGGTTTTTGGTTGATCAAATTCTTTTTACACAGTTCAAGTTGCGGTTTATGGTAAAAAAGCAAGAATGCCAAAAGTTGAATGCCGGGCCAGGTCCTATGACCTCTTGTTATCAATTTTCTATTCTTACTTCCGTTAATCGCCGCCTGGCCTATATTTCAAGAACCATTACTAAAGATACAAATATCTGAACTCTTTCTATATCAATTCTCAAAATTAACGCTTCTTTCTGACTCACGGTAGTTTTACGTGAGTTTCAGGCTTTTGTGTCATGTACATTACGCTGGATATACTTAATCCCTGAGATGTAAGAGACACACTTTCAGTACTTCATTCTATATAAAAACTTACTTAATAACTACAGAGCTGTCTTACACAAAACTATGTATGTAAAAAACAAAAAAATGATTTTTTTCAATATTAGAGCACAGAATAATTTGAGAAAAAATATTTTCAAATAACTAGATTTCCTCTCGAATGCTTATTCCTTTTTGGGCTCCTTTCCCTCTTTTTTCTCTCTCAACTTCTTGTCTTCTACATTTTCATTCAAAAACTCATTGATCTTATCCACTTCAAAAGAGGAGGTAATTTCTCCAAACTCATTAATTTTTATCTCAAAGCCTTTGAGCTCTTCGTTTACTCTTGGTTCCTCCTTTTCCGGATCTTTGTTTTTTTTGGCCATAACTATTCCTTTATCATTTAACGATTGATTCATCCATCCCATGGCTTTACGAAGGAGCTCATCGCCACTTAAGGAACGATGAGCTACGTGAAGCGTCAGCTATTTTCTATAATATTATCAAAGTCTTGATATGCTTTTTGAAGACGGGCATCAACTTTTTCCTTACCCAAAAGCTCCATAATTTCGAAGATAGATGGCCCTTTGGTCGTACCTGACAAAGCAATTCTAAGGATGGGAAGAACGTCTCCAAATTTGAGATTATGATCATTCATGAAAGACTCTACGATGGCTTTTATGGAGTCAGCTGTATAATCTTCCTGATCAATTAGACTAGACTTGAGCGTGTGGAAGGCCGGTTTACGCTCTGGCTTCCACTTTTTCTTGATATTTTTCTCGTCGTAAGAACGAACATCTTCAAAGAAATAATATCCTGCCTCTGGAAAATCTGTATAAAAAGTAACTCTTTCTTTAAGCATTCCACAAATTCTGGCCAGATATTCTCCAGAATAACCGGTGTAGCCTTTTTGTTCAAAAAAAGGAGCCGTTTTCTGAGCCAGTACCTGGTTATCTGTAGCGATGAGGTATTGCTGGTTGTACCACTTGGCCTTATCGAAGTCAAATTTTGCTCCAGCTTTACCAATTTTTGTAGCATCAAATGCTTTTACCAGTTCCTGCAGGCTAAAAATTTCCTGTTCTGTTCCGGGGTTCCAGCCCAGGAATGCCAGAAAATTGACTACCGCTCTTGGGTCAAAGCCAAATTCTCTAAAGCCGGTAAAGGAATCGTCGGCCGTTTCACCGTTCCATGCCAGTGGAAATACAGGGATCCCGAGTTTTACACCATCCCGCTTACTCAGCTTTCCTTTTCCTGTAGGTTTCATAATAAGTGGGAGATGAGCAAAAACAGGCATTTCGTCTTCCCAGCCTAATGAGCGGTACAACAAAACGTGATGAGCTGTACTTGATAGCCATTCTTCTCCCCTAATGACATGGGTTATTTTCATCAAATGATCATCCACAATATTAGCCATATGATAAGTGGGCAAGCCATCTCCTTTGATCAATATTTTATCATCCAACTCATTACTCTGAAAAGTGACTCTACCCCGAATCAAATCATTAACAACAATTGCTTCATCTTTGGGTACCTTTAATCTTATTGTGTACGGCTCACCTGATTCCAGTAGTTGTTTTACCTCCACCTCCGTCATATTGAGGCTGTTATTCATCTGATTTCTGACACTGGCATCATACTTGAAATTGTGATTTCCCTTTTCTTTTTCTTCCTGCCGCCTGGCTTCCAGTTCTTCAGCTGTATCAAAGGCATAATAAGCAAAACCATCCTCCAGAAGTTGCTGTGCATATTGGCCGTATGTTTCTTTTCGTTCCGACTGCCTGTACGGCCCATAATCACCACCCGATAACGGACCTTCATCAGGCTTTAATCCACACCACTCCAGTGCCTCCAGGATATAATCTTCCGCTCCTTTTACATATCTCGTTTGATCTGTATCCTCAATGCGCAAGATGAATGTACCACCGTGCTTCCTGGCCAATAAGTAATTGTAAAGTGCTGTTCTGACGCCACCGATGTGAAGTGCTCCGGTCGGACTGGGTGCAAATCGTACTCTGATATTCTCCATTGCTTATTTTGTATATTTTTTATTCTTATTCCTTAAATTTTACAAAAAAAATGCGAATCCTTACGCTTGTAAGCAGCAATTATACTGACTTATACGTTATTTCTACAAGTGATGGACAAATGTTTACTATATGCCCAAAAGTAAGCATTTTCATCCACCTTCTTGAAGAGAATAGGAGAATTAGATCATTCCGATTTTGGAATCTTACAACTTTCTCTTCCCTCCATATCAGTATAGGTTCAAGCTATAAACGTCAGTCTTTTGGTAATAACAGGCAGGTTACTGTCGGTATAAATATTTTGTTCATCTATGAGCTTAAACTATGATATATGTATTTAATTAAAACACCCCAGGTCATTCAGAACTTATTCCCCAACTTTACCTGGAGGATTCCAACTAAAGAGAAGGTCCTTTTTCTTACTTTTGACGACGGCCCAGTACCAGAAGTCACACCCTGGGTTTTGGAGCAGCTTGAACGATTTAATGCCAAAGCGACTTTTTTTGCAGTAGGTGATAATATTCGCAAGCATCCCGAGATTTTTCAAATGATCAAAGAAAAGGGGCATTCGGTAGGTAACCATACTTTCAACCATCTAAATGGCTGGACGACCGAAAACATTCCCTATTATCACAATGTTAGACACTGTGCACAGCTCATGGACAGCAGTCTTTTCCGGCCTCCTTATGGAAGATTGAAACCCAGGCAGGCTCAGTTTTTGCTAAGGCATTACAGAATAATAATGTGGGAAGTGCTGAGCGGTGATTTTGATATAAAAATAACGCCGGAGGAGTGCGCCAACAATGTGCTCAAGAATGCCCGACCTGGCTCTATTGTTGTTTTCCATGATTCTTTGAAGGCGCAGCACAATTTAGAATACGCTTTGCCAAAAGTGTTGGAAGAGTTTACCCAAAGCGGCTATCGCTTCGAACAGCTTGAAGAAGACCTGGAGTTTCGCAGTGACAACATGATCAAGCAAATTGCTTAGGGTAGCAATATTTATAAAGAAAGTGTACTGCTTTTTCCGTTAGTAGAAAAATATTTACTCTTTCAACAACATTAGGTATATTGAGTATTGTTATCCAATTTTATCTAATTAATAACTGTAAGTGATGAAAGAGCAGTTGCAAAAGTTCAGAAAATTCTTTTCTGAATTAAAGTTGTGGGAAAAATTAAAAGGCTTTGCCCAACGGGTAGGGGTCAAGTCTGTCTACATCATTCTTTTGATGTACTACTCTTACAAAAGAAAAGATACCCCCTTTTGGGTCAAAAAGATCATCATAGGTGTTTTAGGTTATTTTATTGCAATAGTAGACTTTATACCGGACCTGACTCCGTTTATAGGTTTAACTGATGATATTGGAGTTTTTATGGTGGGCCTAACATTTATTGCGGCTTACGTCAATGATGAAGTTAAAGAAAAAGCCAGAGAAGAACTCAAGCAATGGTTTGATGATATCGATTACAAAGAGCTAGAAGCCATTGATAAAATGCTCTAAGACAAGCATATAATAACATACTCATGAGATACGATCCTATCAATCCTGAATTGTTTAAGCTTAACAGACGTCGCTTCACTCAAAAGATGAAGCCAGATTCTATTGTGATCTTTTTGTCCAATGATCTCATGCCTCGAAACGGAGATACTTACTATCCTTTCCGCCAAAATTCAGATTTATTTTACCTGTCGGGGCTAGACCAGGAGGAAACGGTCCTTGTACTTTTTCCGGACTGTATAAAGGATGGATTTCACGAGCTTGCATTTATCAAGCGGACTAATGAGCATGTAACTATTTGGGAAGGAGAAAAATACACCAAAGAACAGGCTTCTGAAATTTCAGGTATTGAACGTATTTACTGGTTGGATGAAATGGAGTATATCCTCAGAGAACTGATCCTGCTTTCTAAACGCATCTATCTTAATACCAATGAGCACGATCATTTTCGCTCCGATGTCCTTACCTCGGATAAGCGGTTTGCTCATAAGTTGATGGAGCAATATCCACTACACAAATATCACAGAGCACAACCCATCCTGAGAAAACTATCTATGACAAAATCCCATTTTGAGGTCGACCTAATTCAGCGTTCCATCGAAATAACAGGTAAAGCCTTTCAAAGGGTACTGGGCTTTGTTCGGCCCAATGTCATGGAGTACGAGATAGAGGCAGAAATTACGCATGAGTTTATAAAAAATCGGGCTCATGGGCATGCCTACGAGCCTATCCTTGCCAGTGGCCCAAATACCTGTACTTTACACTACACTCGCAATACCCGACAATGCCAAGACGGAGATTTACTATTAATGGACTTTGGTGCTGAGTATGCCAACTATGCTTCTGACTGTACCCGGACTATTCCCGTAAACGGGCTGTTTACGGCCCGGCAGCGACAGGTTTACGATGCGGTATTACACATTTTGCGGAGCGCCGTCAAATTACTTGTACCCGGCAAAACGATGGATGAATACAATGAAGAGGTTGGAAAAATTGTAGAAGAGCAGCTCGTATCCCTTTGTATTTTGACTAGAGAGGAAATCAACAGGCAGTCTAAATCTTATCCTGCCTATAAAAAGTATTTCATGCATAGTATTTCTCACCACCTCGGAAAAGATGTGCATGACCTTTCAAGCCGCTACGCACCTCTGCAGGCGGGAATGGTGCTCACTGTAGAACCAGGAATCTATCTTAGAGAAGAAAATATAGGTATACGGTTGGAAAATATTATCCTAATTACCGATCAACAGCCAATAGACCTGACCAAAAATATCCCCATTGAAGCAGAAGATATTGAGCACCATATGAGCAGTACACTTTCAACAGCGAATAACTAAAGTAATTCAGAAATCATATTTGGCAGTATTTTCCACTGCCAAAACAGATTTAAAATTATTCTTACTTTCTAATCCCCTTTACGCCTTCTACTAGAAGAGCAATATTGTTGTCCAATACTTCGATAAAGCCTTTTTCGATAGAAAAAGTGACTTCTTTCCCTGCATCTGTTACTATTTCGACATTGCCCGTCTCATCGTTAAACACCCGATGGTTTCCACTTGAGGTAATAATAGATACCTTACCGCCATTCAATGCAGAAACTACAGGAGCATGATTGTGCAGCACCTGAAACTCACCATTAACGCCTGGTACCTTAACAGACTGAATAGTGCCAACAAAAACTTCTTTATCAGGAGTAAGAACAGAAATATTCATGTTAGGAATTGTTTGGAATAAGTAGGGTACTTCTTATTTCAAGAAAAAAGAAGTACCCCCTTAATTTATCATTAATACCATTGAATCACTGAAAAGCCTTATGCTTCAACTTCTTTAAGCATGGCCTCACCAGTTTCGATAACTTCTTCTATTGCACCCTTCAGGTTGAAGGCAGCTTCAGGATACTTGTCCAATTCACCATCAATGATCATGTTAAAGCCCTTGATCGTATCTTCTATAGGCACCAATACCCCCGGAATACCTGTAAATTGCTCGGCGACGTGGAATGGCTGAGAAAGAAAACGCTGTACTCTTCGTGCGCGGTTTACAGCTTGTTTATCTTCATCTGACAATTCCTCCATACCAAGGATAGCGATAATATCCTGTAGTTCCTTATAACGCTGAAGAATATTGATTACACGCTGTGCAGTATTGTAGTGCTCATCACCAATAATTGCCGGGTCAAGAATACGAGATGTAGAATCTAATGGATCAATCGCTGGATAAATCGCTTGAGAAGCAAGTTTACGACTTAGTACCGTCGTAGCGTCTAGGTGAGCAAATGTTGTTGCCGGAGCCGGGTCAGTTAAGTCATCCGCAGGAACATAAACAGCCTGAACCGATGTGATAGAACCTCTCTTGGTTGAAGTGATCCGCTCCTGCATCAACCCCATCTCGGTAGCTAGCGTTGGCTGATATCCTACCGCTGAAGGCATACGACCCAAAAGGGCAGATACCTCAGAACCGGCCTGAGTGAAACGGAAAATATTGTCGATAAAGAATAAGATATCACGACCTCCCGTTGGATCAGACATATCACCATCGCGATAGTATTCAGCAATTGTCAATCCCGAAAGCGCCACTCTTGCTCTTGCTCCTGGAGGCTCGTTCATCTGACCGAATACAAATGTTGCCTTAGAATCTTCCAGTTCTTTCAGTTCTACTTTTGATAAGTCCCATCCACCGGATTCCATAGACTCCATGAAGCCTTCACCGTATTTGATGATTCCCGCTTCAAGCATTTCTCGCATCAAGTCATTTCCTTCGCGCGTACGTTCACCTACACCTGCAAACACAGAGATACCATCGTATCCTTTGGCGATATTATTGATCAATTCCTGTATCAAAACGGTTTTACCAACTCCTGCACCACCAAATAGTCCTACTTTACCTCCCTTTTGATAGGGCTCGATCAGGTCAATAACCTTGATACCGGTATAAAGAACTTCCTTTTCTGTGGATAGGTCTTCGTAGGTTGGTGGTTTTCTGTGAATAGGAGCAGACTGCTCTTTGGAAACAGCTCCAATACCATCTATAGCTTCTCCTACTACATTAAAAAGACGCCCTTTGATTGCATTTCCGATAGGCATAGAAATAGGCTTCCCGGTATCTAAAACCTCTGCACCTCTTGTAAGACCGTCAGTTACATCCATGGCAACTGCTCTTACGCTATCTTCTCCAAGGTGTTGTTGTACCTCTAATACCAGCGTTTCGCCATTTGCTCTTTTGATCTCAAGAGCACTATAAATTTCAGGTAGGGTTGCTTCATGTGGAAAGGAAACGTCCACTACTGGACCGATAATTTGTTTTATATGACCAACGTTTGCCATAATTTATATCACTATTTGATGATGGTAATGGATTCTACAAAATCACCGCAAATTTATGCTTTTGACCTGACAATCAAAAATATTCTTTTGATAAACATACTTATGGATTTTTCTGACAATCAAACTGCTATGCATCTATTTTGCTAGATACTTGAAAGGATGAGGCCTCCATAAAATTTTCTGAGGTTTTCTTATCACTTTTTAGAACATAATTCGCCAAATCTTAACACTTCCAACTGTCATAAAAGAGTTATTTTACCGCCTACATTTATTCACTATAGCAAATGCCGTCGAATGGTTAGCATATTGATGCCTGTTTTCAATGCCGGTCCTTTTTTAGAAGCCTGCCTGAATTCAATTCTGGCTCAAACTTATACCAATTGGGAACTTATCGCCATTGATGATCACTCCACTGACGGTAGTCATAAAATGCTCATGGATTTTGCTAAGAAAGACCCAAGAATTCAGACTTACAGCAATATCAGTAAGGGTATCATTCCAGCTTTAAGACTGGCATACCAAAAAAGCACTGGCCAGCTGATTACAAGAATGGACGCAGATGATATTATGGCCACCGAAAAGCTGGAAGCGCTGCGTCAGGCATCTCGGCGGTCGGGGCCGGGGTATGTCGCTTGTGGGTGGGTGGCCTATTTTTCAGATCAACCTCTTGGTGATGGGTACAGAAAATATGCCAGGTGGTTGAATAAAAACCTGGGCAGTCCTACTCCTTTCTCCCAAATTTATAAAGAATGTGTCATTCCTTCTCCTTGCTGGATGGTACACCGAAAGGATTTGGACCGTTGCGGCGCTTTTGCATCCGATACTTACCCAGAGGATTACGACCTGTGTTTTCGGTGGTACGAAACCGGCATGAAAATACAGGAAGTAATGCAACTATTACATTACTGGCGGGATCATCAATATCGAAGCAGTAGAACACGACCAGAATATGCAGACAATTTTTTTCTTCCTTTAAAAATCCACTACTTCATAAAAAAAGAATATCGTGGAGAGACCATCGTTTTATGGGGAGCGGGAAAAAAAGGAAAACAAATAGCCAAATGGCTGTACAACCAAGAGGTTGCTTTTCAGTGGATTTGTAACACTCCTACCAAATGGGGTAAAATGATTCATCAAAAAGAGCTTAAACCTGTTTCTTTTTTGGAGAAAATAGAAAACCCTCTCCTCGTTATTGCTGTAGCCAACCCCGATGATCAACAGCAAATACGTAACTTTTTAGAAAAGCTTGGTTTGACGGAAGGACAACATTATTTTTTCTTTTGTTAAAACAACAGCACTAATCTATTGGAAAATGAAATGGAGAGAAATAGTAAAAGTAGCTTTACTCGGAACAGACCGCTCGGGCCTCCTGGCAAGAGAAGATGATGCCTCACCGGAGCCTTCTACCCAATTACTTCGGCAAGCTGTACTGAAAAAAACAGAACAAACAGCGGGTTTTCCTTTAAAAAAAATTACGCCCAGTGCCGTAGCGCAAAGTAGGGAAAATGCTCAGGATACTATTCCACCAAATGTTCAGGTATTTTTGGAACGCATCCTAGATGGTACTTATGAGAACGCCCTGCCAGAAGCCCTATCGCTATTGGAAGAAACGAATAAAAAAATCCCGGCCTATTTACTTCCGGAAATAATGAAATGTCTGGATACCAAGCTGGTCCATTGGAAGCAGATACAGCCCGCTCTGGGCCAGGAGGCACAGTGGCTATTACAACAACACCCATCCTGGAAAAACCACCTGTATTATCCCGTCGAAAAAGACTGGTACGAGGGCCCGTTCACTAGGCAATTACTGTTCTTTAAAGCTACCCTTTGTTTGAATCCAGCTAAAGCCCTGGAATACCTGAAAACGTCATGGCCTGATCAAACAGAAAAAGAAAAACTGGAATATACGCGCATTATCGCCAGGACGCCCGGGGGTGAATGCCAGGCTTTTTTGGAACTATTGCTATCGCATGAGAATAAAAAGTTTCGCCAAATGGCCGCATCCGCTTTAGTTAAAAATCCTGACTCCGTCGTTGCTCAAAAACTAGAGGATTATATCCAGTCTTTTTTTCCCAATAAAAAAAATACGCTGGATAATCAGGATCTGACATTCTCGGCGGAGGCAAATCCCGACTTAAAACATTGGGGTCTTCAAACGCTGAAGACAAAATATACGGCTCAAAAGGGGAAAGATATGTTAGCCCAGGCCATTAGTAAAGTCAGACCTGAGTTCTTAGAAGACACCTTTGAACTTACGCCATCTCGAATACTTTCTCAGGTTAGGGTTAATACGATAAAGTGGATGCCGGTATTTGCCATTTTGGATAGTACTTTGCACCATAAAAGTCCTTTGTGGGCAGAGGCGTTGCTCAACTTATGGCTTAAGGATGACTATGGCGCTGAGTTTTCGTCCTTTCAGGCTAAAAAGCTACTCAACTTTATTGATCAAAAAGCATTAAATCGGATACTTATACAGCACTTAAAGAAAAGAGAGGAGGTCATTCCTGGTGATAGTCCGGTATTTTTCCTTTTAACGCAGGCTACTCATCACTGGGAAGACGAGCTAAGTCTATTGGTTTTGCTGCCCTTTCAGCAGTGGCTGGCCAACAGTTCAGGATTTATGGCCTGGACAATGATGCATTACAAAGAATTGCTCAAAAGGGCAGCCTTCCGGGTTAATCCCAGCTTGCTCGCAAGTATGGAACAAAGCTGGGTATTTCAATCCAGAACCGCTTATCAATGGGAAAATGAGGTTGAAGATTTCATAAAAATACTACGTTTTAGAAAAGTATTTAAGAAGATGCTGCAAGAAGCTTCCTAAAAAAAATTATTATGAATAAAAATATACTCAGACCAGCCGCTGAAGTAACCTACAAAGCAGAACTGGAAGCGCTTCAAAAGACAGACAAGCGCAAAAAACCCAGTAACTGGCAATTGTCACCCTGGGCAGTAGTAACTTACTTGGTAGGAGGGAAGCTGGAAGACGGCACAGTAATAGAGACCAAATACTTTGGTAGTCAACGATTAATGGAGCTAGCAGTTTCTACACTTGTCACAGATCGGGCCTTGCTGCTCACAGGAATCCCGGGGACTGCCAAGACCTGGGTCTCCGAGCATCTTGCGGCTGCAGTCAGTGGTGATTCTTCGCTGCTTGTTCAGGGTACAGCAGGTATGGCCGAGGAATCTCTCAGATACAGTTGGAATTATGCTCAGTTGATTGCTCAGGGGCCTTCTATGGAAGCGCTGGTTCCCAGTCCGGTAGCCAAAGCAATGGAATCCGGTAGGATAGTAAGAGTAGAAGAGCTCACTCGCATACCTTCAGATGTACAAGACGCTTTAATCACCATTTTATCAGAAAAAATACTCCCTATTCCTGAGTTGAATATGCAGGTACAGGCTAAGCAAGGCTTCAACCTTATCGCAACTGCCAATGACCGGGACAAAGGGATTAATGAACTATCAAGTGCCTTGCAACGTCGCTTTAATATGGTAAAAATGCCTTTACCGAGCACGCTGGAAGAAGAGGTGAAAATAGTAAAAACCCGGGTCGACAAACTCGGTCAGCAATTAGAGCTTCCGGAAAAAAATAGCCCTGTGGAGGAAATCCGCCGACTGGTTACCATTTTTAGAGAACTACGTGAGGGAATAACCACTGACAAAAAGAATAAAATAAAATCACCGGATAGTACGCTGAGTACAGCGGAGGCTATATCTGTTTTTCATAGTGGCCAAGCTCTGGCTTCTCATTTTGGTAATGGCCAGGTAGGGGCGACAGATATAGCTCCTGCCTTGATCAGTACTATTATAAGAGATAATTCTCAAGATGCTGCCATATGGAGAGAATATCTAGAAACAATTGTCAAGCAACGCGAAAACTGGTCTGACCTGTACAAGGCCTGCTCAGAACTGGAAAAGAAATGATTCAATTTTTTGGCATCAGACATCACGGTCCTGGTACGGCTAAACGACTTCAAAAAGCCCTTAAACAGATGCAGCCCGACTGCTTGCTGCTAGAACTGCCTGCGGATGCACAAAAAGCAGTTCCCTACCTTAAAAACGAAGCACTCAAGCCGCCGGTTTCGCTTTTGATCTATCCTCCTAAAGACTTGAGTACTGTTTCTTATTTTCCCCTAGCTGAATTTTCACCGGAATGGCAGGCCCTCAAATATGCTCTAAAGCAAGAAATTCCTGTAGTGGCTATGGACCTTCCGCTGGGTATTGATATAAAAGACCGCACGGTGGTTTCGAGCGATCCACAAAAGAGGGACCCCATTGGTCATATTGCCCGCCTGGCCGGTTATGACGATTCTGAGCGCTGGTGGGATGTAACTTTTGAGCAGGAAGAAGATGATATGCAGGTATTCGAATCCATTGCCGAAATGATGCGGGCACTTCGGGAAGGGCAACTCTTTGAAGAACCACCTTATAATATTGCCCGGGAAGCCCACATGAGAAAAATGCTCCGAAAGGCCGTTAAAGATAAATACGAGAAAATCGCTGTCGTTTGCGGCGCCTGGCATGTGCCGGCACTGGAAATTTGGGATAAAATAAAAGTAGGAACGGATAATGCCAGGCTTAAGGGGCTAAAAAAAACAAAGCTGGAATCCACCTGGATTCCCTGGAATTATGAGTTACTGGCTTTCTCTTCCGGGTACGGAGCGGGCGTTATATCTCCGGCATGGTACGAGATGCTTTTTCGCTATCGCTCTACCCTTAGCATACGCTGGATGAGCAGAGTTGGCCGATTGCTTCGAAAGGAGGGGCACGATGCTTCACCGGCACATACTCTTGAAGCCGTTAATCTGGCCCACACACTCACCGCCATGAGGAATAAAGCGGTCACCGGATTAGCAGAGCTGAAAGATGCTGCTATAACTGTTTTTTGCAAAGGAGAAGATCAGCTTTTCAAATTGATAGAAACCCGACTGATCACCGGTGATAAAGTCGGCAAAGTTCCAGATGAGATAACGGGTATTCCCATTCAAAAAGATTTTCATAAAGTTGTTAAAACCGCCCGTCTGAGCTCGGCCCTAAAGAGTTCTGAAACTATAAAAAAAACCTTTGATCTAAGGGTGGATACCCAATTGCTGGCTAGCCGCCTGTTGCACCGTCTGAGTATTTTGGATATTAATTGGGGAAAGCTCAAAAAAGGTTCCCGGTTTAAAACAGGTAGTTTTAGTGAAAACTGGAACCTGAAGTGGTCTCCTAATTTCTACATCAAAATGGTCAGTGCTGGCGTCTACGGAAGCACTATTGAGGAGGCAGCCCTGGAAAAACTGAAAGAAAAAATTAAGAAGGCCGAAGACCTCCGTGAACTGGTAATTTACCTGGACCTCTGTATTAAGGCTGATTTGATGGATGCGGTAACCGGGCTTGCCAGAAAAATTCAGGAGGTAGCGGCCAAAACAAAAGACAGCCTAAGCCTGATGGAAGCGATACCGAGTTTGGTGCAGGTTTTTAAATACGGTAATCAAAGGAAAAGTGAAGTAAAGTTTCTTAAGCAGCTCATTGAAGAAATACTTATCCGAATAAACATTGGCTTACCGGCACTGTGCGTAAGTATCGAAGAAGAACAGGCTAAAGAGATACTCACAGCGATCATTCAGACTAACAATGCGATCCAGCTTTTTAACAGCCTGGAGTATATCAACAGATGG
This sequence comes from uncultured Saprospiraceae bacterium, assembly GCA_964628385.1. GTDB lineage: Bacteria > Bacteroidota > Bacteroidia > Chitinophagales > Saprospiraceae > JANQPA01. Next base: position 9,482 of record CAZVOD010000018.1, on the reverse strand, counting down.
CACTACACACTTGAGCATATTAAGAACACGGAAGAAGCCCACGCCATGCTGAGAGGCCTTTCACTACGGCTTTTATTTGATCAGGACAAACTGGACCAGGAAGCTGTAAAATACAGTATCGTCGATGCCATACATACTGCTACCGAGCGATTACAATTCGCCTACTGGATGGAAGGTTTCCTCAATGGTAGTGCTTTACTGCTCATTCACAACCCACCATTCTGGAATGTATTGAATGATTGGATAGAAAGCCTGGATAAGGAAGACTTTAAAGCTATTTTACCCATACTGCGACGGACTTTCACTTCTTTCAGTGCTGCTGAGCGACAAAAAATGCTTCATTTGGCTCGCTTTGGATTCACAGAATTTGAACAACAGCAAGAAGAAGAAACTAACCCTGAGCGAGCGAAAGAAGTAATAGCCGTTGTAAAATCTTTGCTGGGAATGACTGAATAGTTTAAACAATTTTTAACCCGTTATTAATGATCGGTTTATATTGCATAGCGACATTTGAATTGTTTTTAAGATATGAATCCTATACTGTAGCCCTATATATGAGGCTATGCACTTGTCATTGCATAGCCTGTTTTTATGGCTCCACCCAGATATTGTTAACTCCGAGGCCAACAGTCAGTTTTACCATTCCAAGATTCGCCATTTCCAACAATGCCAGGAAGGTCACTATGGCATGAATTCTATTTTGGCAAACTTTAAAAATACCATTGAAGGTAGCTCTTTTCCCTGACTTCAATAATCCAAGAATCCTTTCCTGCTGATCTTGAATAGTATAATTAAAATTTATAATTCGGTGTACAGGTCTGTTTTTGTTCAGCTCGTGCCTTCTCGTCACTTTTTCAAAAGTCTTCAGAATCTTAAACAAGGAGAGTGACTCCAGCTCTACATCTACTAATGCTCTGGTAGCCAGTACTTTCAACTCTTTGGACACATTACCTCGCTTATCTTTTTTGGATTGTTCTTCTTCAAAATCTCTCATCTCGTCTAATACGCTTTTATAGCGCTTGTATTCCAAAAGCCGCTGTACGAGCTCTTCCCTGGGGTCGATTTCATTGCCTTCCAGGTCTTTTTCCTTACGCGGTAATAGTAATTTCGCCTTAATTTTACAGAGTGTAGCGGCGACTAATATGAATTCACTGGCCAGATCAATATTCATTTCTTCCATCTGCTGAATATACCCCAGGAAATCATCTGTAATTTGTGCTATTGGAATATCATGTATATCCAGCTCATCCCGCTCAATAAAAAACAGCAGCAAGTCAAATGGCCCCTCGAATTGTGGTATTCTTATGGTATATGTGGCGTTCATATTATCTGTTGGCATTCCAATATTTCTCTAACTCGAAAATCTGTTTGTTAAGATATTTTGACAAAATACGTATTTTTGACTTCCCACGACTCTAACTTTTTCCACAACTGTTAATATTTAAATAACAAAGCTGAGCATATGCCATCATCAGGAAAATTGTACCTGCTTCCTTCCAGCCTGGGTGAAAAGACTATCCACAGTATTCCGGCCTACAATATTGAAATTATGGATCAGCTCCATTTCTTTATTGCTGAACGGGCCAAGACCGCTCGTCATTTTATAAAAGCCTGTATACCAGACAAGGATTTGAGCCCACTAAAAATATTTGAATTAAACAAGAGAACCGCCGTAGAAGCCATTCCGGGGTTTCTGGACCCCGCTTTGGAAGGGCACGATGTAGGGCTATTGTCTGAAGCGGGATGCCCGGGGGTAGCTGATCCGGGAGCTGAAATCGTCAAACTTGCCCATGAAAAGGATATTCCGGTGATTCCTCTGACCGGCCCCTCGTCGATCTTGCTGGCCTTGATGGCTTCAGGAATGAATGGCCAGCAGTTTTGTTTCAACGGCTATCTCTCCCCCAAAAAACCTGAACTTGCCAAAGAACTCAAAAAAGCCGAACAGACCTCGAGGCAGCAAAATCAAACTCAACTCTTCATTGAAACCCCCTACCGCAATAATCAATTTGTAGAAACGGCTCTGAGTAGTCTTTCTCCCAATACGCAATTTTGTATAGCCGCAGACCTTACCCTGCCACAGGAATTTATCAAAACGCAGTGCATTGAAGAATGGAAGAAAAAACAACGCCCGGATTTACACAAAAGATTGGCCATTTTCCTACTCTACGCTTCAAAATAAAAATTCTGCCACAACTTAGTTTAAAATCAAAACTAAGTGAACTTTTTTTAGGCGTTGGGAGTTTCCATATTGAACAATTAATAACAATAAAACTATGGACGCGATAGCTATTGCCGAAAAAAACCTGGAAAAGAAAGGATATCTGGATCTCGATGTTGACCCTACGCTGGATCTTTTTGAGGAAATAGAACGCCTGAAAAAGGAGAAAAATGCCGTTATTTTGGCACACTACTACCAGGAATCGGATATTCAGGATATAGCTGATTATATAGGTGACAGTCTTGGGTTATCCCAGAAGGCTGCCAATACGGATGCTGACATTATTGTTTTTGCTGGCGTACATTTCATGGCGGAGACGGCAAAGATTTTATCTCCGCAAAAGAAGGTATTACTGCCTGACTTAAAAGCAGGCTGCTCATTGGCGGATTCCTGTCCACCTCCTTTGTTCAGGAAATTCAGGGAAAAATACCCGGATCATGTGGTTGTGAGTTATATCAATTGTACTGCTGAGCTTAAAACGCTCACTGACATTTGCTGTACGTCAACCAATGCTGTACAAATTATTGAGAGCATACCGAAGGATAAAGAAATCATTTTTGCTCCCGACATTAATCTTGGACGATACCTCGTCAAAAAAACCGGGCGAGATATGGTTTTGTGGAATGGTACCTGCATGGTCCATGAGATTTTTTCCGGAGAGAAGATCACCAAATTAATGGTACGGCATCCGGAAGCTAAGCTTATTGCTCACCCCGAATGTGAAGAGCATTTATTGGAAAAGGCGGATTATATAGGTTCTACTACTTCTTTGCTGAACTACACCAAATCCAGTGATGCCAGGGATTTTATCGTGGCAACAGAAGCTGGTATTATTCATCAGATGAAGAAAGCTTCACCGGATAAAAACTTCATTCCGGCTCCTCCCAACAACACCTGCGCTTGCAATGAGTGTCCGCACATGAGAAAGAATACATTGGAAAAATTATACCTCTCCATGAAGTACGAGCAACCTGAAATTATTTTACCAGAATGGATCATACAGCAGGGGCGCGCGAGTATTGATCGGATGTTAGAAATTTCAGCGAAAGCTGGCCTTTAAGAGACTTGTTTCGAAGGGATAGAATGGCGGTAGAATGTCGCAATTAAATTCTATGGCATAAATACCAGGGTTTGTGATAAGGCCGTTATAACAAAGTTAAAAATGATTTTAGGCCTGATAGCAATGCAGAAATGGCCATCAGACTTACAAACGGCTCGTGAACATCATGATGATTCGAATGAAAAAAATAATACTATCAACCTTTTTATGCGTCACTTGCTTTCTGGTTAGTCTTTCCGCTCAACAGGAAGGCTGGGAAGCTGGCTTATGGCTGGGAGCTTCCCATTATTTTGGTGACCTCAATACTAGCTATAACTTAAGCCAGCCCGGACCTGCCGGAGGCCTTTTCGCCAGAAAGAACTTCAATAAAAGAACAGCGCTGAAATTCGGCGCTAGCTACGGCCGGGTGCAAGCTGATGATGCCCTTTCGAGAAATATCTACGAAAGAGTTAGAAATCTAAGCTTTCAATCTGATATTATTGAGGGTAATGTAGCACTTGAGTTTAATTTTCTTCCTTACCAACACGGAAGTGATGATGAATTTTTTACGCCTTATGTATTTGGTGGCTTTTCTTTCTTTTCTTTCAACCCTACTGCTGAGTACGAAGGTGTTGCTTACAATTTAAGAGATCTCGGTACAGAGGGCCAATTCCAGGGAGAAGAGTATTCTACCTTCTCAGGCGGCTTACTCTATGGTCTGGGCTTCAAGATAGACATCAACTACGAGTGGAGCATCAACATAGAAATTGGAGCTCGTCAACTCTTTACAGATTACCTGGATGATGTAAGTACCAGCTACCCTGATCAGGGCGACCTGGAAAACCTACGTGGAGAGGTAGCAGTGGGATTATCAGACCCTTCAATTATTGTACCGGGTGTCAATGAGACTAAAATCGGGGAGGAAGGTCGGCAAAGAGGAAATAGCAATAATAATGACAGCTATGTTATGCTGGGAGTAGGTATCGTCTACTTTTTTGGAGATATTCGCTGTCCCAAATATGGCAGAAAATGATACAACAAGTAGAGTTTAGCCTGGCGCCCCGTTCCAGAGGCTTTCACCTGATCACGCAGGAGGTCGTTAGCCAGTTTTCTCAATTACCAGAAGCAGGCATATTTCATTTATTTATCCAACATACTTCTGCCGGATTAACCATTAACGAAAATGCAGATCCGGACGTACGCACTGATTTTGAATCTATTTTTAATCATCTCGTACCAGAAAAACTGCCCTTTCTGGAGCATACTATTGAAGGACCGGACGATATGCCTGCCCATATAAAAGCAACTCTAGTAGGTAATTCTTTAAGCATTCCCATCACTAATCACCAACTTAATTTAGGTACCTGGCAAGGTATTTACATGTGTGAATTTCGCAATTCAGGCGGCCCCAGAAAGCTCATCGGCACAATTTATACCTGATTTTTATCTATTTTTATCCGACTTATTTCGAAGTGATTAAAACAAAATAAAATTGGCACTTTTTGTCGAAGGAATTGAAGTCGGGTTAATATTGTGCTTTTTGCTGGGGCCCATATTCTTTACGCTTGTTCAAACTGGTGTGGAGCAGGGTTTTAGAGCAGGAGCGGCAGTAGGCCTTGGAATATGGACTGGCGACCTTTTGTACATGATGGCCTGCTTTTGGGGCGTAAAACAAATGGAAAGCCTCACCCAATGGGAGCATTTTTACCTAGTTTTCGGAGGTGTAGGTAGCCTGATCTTATTACTTTTTGGTTTGTTTACGCTATTTTCTAGGCCGCCTACATTTTCAGAAGATATATCCATGACAAAGAGAAGGTCTTCTTATCTCACCCTATTGATCAAAGGTTTTTTAATCAATGGCTTTAATCCATTCACTATATTCTTTTGGCTCGGTGTGATGACTACCTATGTAATCGCAGAGCAACTAACAGGCAAGGCTGCTTTTACCTTTTTTAGTGGCATAATTAGTATAGTAATCACTACTGATTTGTTAAAAATTGTATTGGCAAAAAGGATACGTACTTTTCTCAAACCCAAACATCTCTTACGCATAAGACAAATAACAGGGATCGCTCTTATCATCTTTAGTATTGTCCTGGTTGTAAAAATTCTCTTCCTTACGTAATTTTTTATTGACACGATAAATGAGCGGTTATAAATTTTGAACTGAAATATAGTAAATCTGTTTCAAGACTTGTTGAAAGGAAAAAATCTTAGAAATGAGTAAGAATTTTAATAAGTTAAGTGTAAAAGATATCACCAGACAAACGCCTGAGGCAGTTACCGTGACTTTCGATGTCCCATCTGATCTCAAAGGTGATTACCAGTATAAGCAAGGGCAGTATTTAACTTTAAAAATGGAAATGAATGGCCAGGAGGTACGCCGGGCCTATTCCATGAGCAGTAGCCCGCTGGAAGAAGACATTTCAGTAACGGTTAAAAAAGTGGACGGCGGCAAAATGTCACCCTTCATCAATGATCGTTTGCAAGAGGGTCAAACCTTGGAAGTGATGACACCAGAGGGGCGTTTCTACACTAATCTTGATGCCGAACAAAAGAAAACATACTATCTATTTGGCGCAGGCAGTGGTATTACCCCACTAATGTCTATCCTTAAGACGATACTTGAAGTAGAACCACTGAGTAGTGTTTATTTATTTTATGGAAATAGAAACGAAGCATCCATCATCTTTAAGGATAAGCTGGAGGAACTGGAGCATAAATATACAGACCAGCTCACGGTGGTACATACCCTTTCTCAACCCAAAAAGGAAAGAGGTAAAGGATTAGGTGGATTTTTCTCAAAGAAAACCAACTGGACCGGTAAGGTAGGCCGAATTGACCGCAAAGCGGTTAAAAAGTTTCTGGAGGAATACCCGGATCGAAATGGAGCTGCCGAATACTTTATCTGTGGGCCTGGTAGCATGATCGATACAGTAGCTGAAACGCTGCAAAATCTCAATATGCCAAAAGGAAACATACACATAGAGCGATTCACCACGGAGGCGGATAAAGCCAAAGCCTCTGTAAAAGGTTCGGAAGGAGCTAAATTAATTGCTCATCTGGAGGGAGAAAAAATCGAACTGGACGTGCCTGAAGATAAAACACTACTAGATGTTTTGCTGGAAAATAAATACGATGCTCCTTATTCTTGCACAGCAGGTGCTTGTTCCTCCTGTATGGCCAAAGTTCTAAAAGGAAGCGTCAAAATGGAAGCCTGCTACGCCCTAGATAACGATGAGATCGCGGATGGCTATATTTTAACCTGCCAGTCTCACCCTACTTCAGATGTCGTGGAAATCACTTACGAAGAATAGTAACTTTGATTTTTACAAATCTACAACTTCCTGCCCTCAAAATATAATTACCCTTGCACCGTCTTTGCAAGGGTAATTATAAGGCTAGTGCACTTTTCACAACAGAATATTTTAATTTTTCCGCTTTTATTCTTACATCCTATTTCAGGCATTTTTTTCAAATCATATCTAAAATAATGAAATAGTCCGATTCTTGCCGTATATTTGTGTTAGTCTCACTCTGTACATATCCATTCTTCTAAATCTCGTGAAGGCTACATTCAGATAACCTTACTGCTGTGTTCAATTGTTTATCACAAGCAGTGGCTATGCCAAAAAAAGGAATAGTAGACTTGTTTGTAATAATGCATTTGCTTTTTACGTCTTTATTCCTCTAAAATTCATCATCACAGCTTGATTTAACTAATAAGACTTAATCTACCGGGGGAAGATGAGATTATTTTATTTATCCATATTATTCATTAGCAGTTTTGCTGTGCTGAACGCTCAACGTTCGGCTACCTATTTTATGAAAAGTCCTGAAGGGCTGGTTATTGAAGGTCTGGATGGCGCAGTAATTTCCTCTCCTGTGCTATCACCGGATGGACAGAAGCTATTTTGGGCTTTTGACAACTACAAATTGAATTGTGGTGACCAGGACCTCCCGGATATCTGGATGGCAAGCAGGCAGGATACCGGCTGGTCAACACCAGTCAATGTAGGCAGTCCCCTGAATGATTTTAAAACGAATAAACCGGTTTCTTATAATATTCCCAATTCTACAATATTTACTGTTACTATTAATAGTGAGGCTATTCCTGTTTTACAACAATCTTCCAAAACGGGGAGGAGCTGGAGTACTCCACAAAGAGTAGATTTACCCAAAATATATAATGACACAAGCATCAGATCTGTAAAAAATTTCTTTGTAAGTGCTGATGGTCAATTCATTTTGTTCACTGCTGACACGCACAGCGGTAAAAGCGACATTTACTATCTTCAAAAACGTCAAAATGGCTGGTCTGCTCCAAGCTCACTGGGCTCTGTGATCAACTCTGATCAGGAAGAGTGGGATATTCACCTAGCGCCTGATAACAAAACCCTTTATTTTTCTAGTAACGGCCACACAGGTATGGGAGGATATGATATTTATATTAGTCAGAGGCTCGACGAAACCTGGCTTAATTGGACTACCCCAAAAAACCTGGGGCCAAAGATCAACTCCCCGGCTGATGAAAAGGAGCTAAGTCTATCTTTGAGGTGTGACGAGATGGTATTTACCCGGATAACTGGCAGCAGCACGGCACTAATCAGCAGAAAACTGCCTTGGGATCAAAAACCGGAACCTTTTACTTTTCTACTTTTTGAATCCGGCGAAAAGGAATACACAGAAGGACAAATCATGATAGTTTCCTCTTCTGGTAAAAAGATTAGCACGGCGGTCAATGCCCAGCTTTCGTCTCCCATTATCCTGCCGGGCCAAACGACAGGGTTGATTTACTTTGCCGGAGCCCGCTTTTTTGGAGAAGCTTTCCCTGTAAATGTTCCAATGATGGAAGATATAGAGCTTCAAGTAGATTGGCAGGCGTTGCAAGAAGACCAGGAATACCTAGAAAGAGAAAAACAAATAAAGAGCATTCAGGAATCAATCCTCGGGGAGGAATTGGCTTCTAATAAATTGATCAGTCAAAAGATAAAATGGCTGGAAAATTACCAGCAATGGTTACCGCTGAGCCAACATAATTTTATGTTTTCGGATAAAACCATAAGCCTCCTTGAGGATTTGAAGCGGAAATACCAGCAACTCCGCCTGGTTCTTAAAGATACAGTCCTGCAACATCAATTGCCAGATACAGCTATGCTTATCAAAGAATATCAGCAGAAAAAACTGAAAGAACGGTTTGAAAAAATAAAACAAGCTCCCTATCAAATGAAAACGGGACAATCAATGCTTTCCAATGAAAATGATCCGCCTGCAGAAGCACTAAATATCAACTTCAAAGACTTATTGGACTGGACGATCAAAAAACAAGTAGGGTTGATCGGTTCAGCGCTGTGGCAAAAACTACAGGGAGCCTCTCTGGATGAAGTAAAGGCTTATCTGGAGCCTCAAGAACAGGTATTACTCGCTCAGCTACTTGAAGATGAGGAGTATCGATCTATCATTTTCGGTAATAGAGTAATGGAATCCCTTTTTTACCAGTTGTCAGGGACAGTTCCTGAAGTGAAGCTACCATGGCAGCTAGACATACTCCAAGAGATTGAGAAATTAGTAAGGCCTGTAGTTTCTGATCAGTTACCTGCGCTGTTCAGTCCTTATATAGACCAGTTGATGGAGATCAATATCCACCAGGCTCTGCTACATCAGAAAAAGGCCTCAAAAGTCGAGGAAAGGCAGGAATTAATAGCCCTCCAAATGGCTATTGAGCAAAGGTATGAGCTGGAGGAAACAATCATCCCGGATCAGCTTGATCTGATCAGCTATACCAGGGATTGGGTTACTGTTTTTCCAAAACTACAAACCTATCCGCTCACACCGGGTACCCGGATTCCCCTACGAGGAATTACTTTTCAGCCCGGTAGTTCCGAATTTGGTCCAACGGCCCTGCTTGAACTTAATCGCCTGGCTGATATTCTGGAAAGCGACCCCAATATGCGGATTGAGCTGGATGTTTTCAGTCTAGGAGCAATTGGTTACTCCTCCGCTCTTCAGCTTACTCAAAAAAGAGTGGAAGCGATTATTACCTATTTAAAGGAAAGAAAGGTAGACCTTCGAAGAATAAAAGCGTATTCGAAAGGAAAATACTCAACAGTAGACACTTCCAGGCGTTCCCTGAAGAGTACTGTTAGTATAAAAATCGTTGAATGAATTTTACTAAGTACAGGACAAAAAAGTGAGTAATTGAGAGAATAGGTAAATTGGTGGTAT
>CAZVOD010000017.1:0-64027 GCA_964628385.1 uncultured Saprospiraceae bacterium | reverse complement strand
TGGTGCACAATGTTTTGTCTGCAAACATGAAACGACATTTTTAAACAACTTCTATTTTAAAACCGATTATTAAGCAGGAAAGAATGGATTTACGCCTACTTTTAAGCTTTAGCTTTTTACTAATATTTTTATGCCCTTCAATCGCTTTATCTGTAAGGGATACGATCAAAAGCGATCAATTTATAAAAGTCAAAGCGCAGCGGGGAGATGGGATTTACGCTTTATTGCGTCGCTATGAATTGGACAAACACAGTTGTAATTTCAAAAAATTTTATGAGCTGAATCAACTCAAGCGCAACGCAGCACTCTATCAGGGGAGGATATACCAGCTTCCGGTCATGATCTATAAGTTCAATGGAAAAACCATCCGTTCTACCATAGGCATCAACGATTGGGATCTGGCTATTAGCATTCAGCGCTACAACGAACGCATGTTGGAGGCTCAGGTTCGCGGGAAGGCTTTTCAGAATGATAAGGAGCTGTGGGTCCCTTTTCATAAAATCAACTGCCCGGATGCCGATTTAAGCATTCCTGAACCCGAACAGCTGGGGGATATGGGAGAAGCGGAGTTGGCCGATAAAGAGAATTCCAGGAGCTCAGGCCGCAGGAAATTTGATATTTTTGGTTCCAGATATGCTTATACGCCCCTGGAGAGTAATAAACTCAAGGGTAAGATCTACTATATAGTGAGTGGTCACGGAGGGCCTGATCCCGGAGCTACCGGAAGAAAATCAGGAAGAAAACTTTGTGAAGATGAATATGCCTATGACGTGGCGCTCAGGCTATGCCGCAACCTCGTGGCCAATGGTGCCACGGCTTACATGATCAATCGCGATGCTAATGATGGCATCAGATCAGCTGAATTTTTGAGCTGCGATGAAGACGAAGTACTGTGGGGAGATATAAAAATGGTTACAGCCCACAGAGCCAGGTTATTTCAGCGGTCCCATGTGATCAATACATTGTACGAAAAAAATAAAAAGAAAGGGGTAGCTGACCAAAAGCTGATCTGCATCCATGTTGATTCCAGAACTAAGGGTACTCAGATCGACCTGTTTTTTTATTACCATCCGGAAGATAATCAGGGCAAATCCCTAGCTAGGGTGATGCAAAAAACTATGAAAGAAAAATATTCCCGCTACCGCAATTACAAGGGCACTATATTTGCAAGAGACCTGCACATGCTTCGAGAAACAGAAGTTCCGGGCGTCTACATAGAGCTCGGTAACATCAGAAACAGCATGGACCAACAGAGAATCTTATTAGAGTCTAACCGACAGGCTCTTGCCAATTGGCTGTACGATGGCCTGCTAAGGGCTAAGTAATAGCGACTTGTTGCGCAGGTATAATGTAATCATGGCTATTTTCAGTCGCCACTTTCAGGTGATACATCGTAAAAAGCAGTGCCGGAAGCCCCAATTTTTAAATCTCTGGCCATTTTATCCAGTGAATGAGGCTGAAAACTATCCAGGGCATCGTAGATCACCTGGTGAACCCTGCGACGTACTTCCTTTCTGATCAACAATGGATTGCGAGCGTAAGGATGTACTCTATTGGATAGGAAAATAAAAATCAGATCTTCTTCAGGATCAGCCCAGACACAAGTTCCGGTAAAACCGGTATGACCGAAGGTTTTGTAGGAAGCCTCATCGGAAATAGCAGAACTGCTACGTCTTTTGGGTTTGTCAAAACCGAGCCCGCGATGAGTACCGTATTGTTTTTTGGTAAAAATATCTACCGTTTGCGGATTAAAGTACTGGCGGCCACCGTAATACCCTTTGTTCAGCAGCATCTGAAAAAGCACGGCCAGGTCTTCAGCTGTTGAAAAAAGCCCCGCATGGCCCGCAACACCTCCCATAATGGCAGCGGTTTCATCATGTACAAAACCATGTACCAATTGCTGCCTCCATCTATTATCCTTTTCCGTGGGTATGATATCTCTTTTTTGAAACTTTTTTAAAGGATTGAACAGCGTATGACGTATCCCTAATGGATGGTAAAAATGATTGTATGCAATTCTATCCAATGATGTTCCAAACTGATGTTCTACCACCTTTTGTAGCAGATAAAAATTGACATCGCTGTATCGCGTTCTTCTCCTGCGATACAACCTCAGCTGATTGACCTCCTGCCAGACGGTATCCAAATAACGCTGCTGAAAGTAAAAATCGTCAGCTACCTTTATGCCAAAAGTATCGCTCGAATTCTTACAGAAAAAGCTATCACAAAGCGCATTAGGTTTATCTCTAAAAGACAAGTAGGGCGCCACGGGCATATAAACCTGCAGCCCAGATTGGTGAATCATCAACTTTCGCAACGTCAAATCTTCGAGTGTAGAGTTGTTGGGTAGCTCTACCACATCTTTTAACTTACTATCCAGACTTATTTTTTGCTCATCGTAAAGACGCATCAGCCCAAGGGTGGTAGCTGCTACTTTAGTAACGGAAGCAACATCGTACAAATCGTCAGACTCTACCGCTCTACTTTTACGATAAGTATGATGACCAAAAGATTTATTGTAAATAATTTTTCCTCTGCGCGCTACCAGCACCTGTCCGCCCGGCATAACACCGTCGTCAATTGCACTATTCATAATCGCATCAATCCCCACCAACCTAGCCGGATCCACGCCTACTTCCTGAGGTAGGGTATATTTCATTCTTATGGGATTGAAAGTCTCTCCCCCCGGTAAGTTGGTCAACTCCCTGAACCGCTCAGGTAACTGCCCTATAGGCTGAAAACCACCAAATAGCAATGAAGCCGTCAAGGTTTCAGTATGTTCATTACGTTCATAAACCTGAACGACTACCTGAGAAGAGTCAAATAACAATAAATTCTGGGGCGCTCCAAAATTGACAATAATCAGCCGATCGTGTTTTGACCCTGCTTCCAGTGATTGGATGAAAAGAGAATCTTCTTCAGGCCTGATAATGTAGTTATCAATTACAACAATATCAGACACCCCTTTGCTGTGACTAAAGGCTTTGAGGCCATCGTGGTCACCGGGCCGCCGATTAACAGCGTAGTCCGCATACCGGCCAAAACCAGTCCTGAAGTCCTTCAGTGGGTTTCGGCTATATTCCCAGATAAGGAAGCGTTTTGTTTCTATATCTTTTAGCGGTAGCAGCTTGCCGGGATTACTGGCCAGCGTAATGGATTGTTCGTACAATTCCTGCTTGAGCCATTCCCATTCCGGAGATTTAAAATGTTCGACTACATCGTTCTGCTCAACTACGGATGTGGTATTCTGCTCAATGGCAATAGGAGCAATGGAAGCTTGTAAAGATATGGGCTGGCTGCTGTCCATCAATGGTAATTTACGATAGCGCAGTGTCCAGTATTTTGCCATCAAAATGCGCTTTATCTTCTCGTCCAAACTGGATTCCGTAATTAGTCCGGCCTTTAATAAGCTTTTCAGGTGAAAAATTGCCTGTTCAGGCGTGTTTTTTATTACAAAAAGATCAACACCGGATTGAAGCATTAACGGAATTGCTTTGTTATTCCAGTTGGTCATTAGCAGGCCATCAAATTCTAGTTCTTTTTTCAGAATACTCTTAAATTTTGGCAATTGAACAGATTCCAGATACACCTTATCATCCACATAAAATCCTGATAGTCCAGACTTTATCATGGCCCTGAGTTGTTGCAGCCTCTCTATGGCCACCTGGCTGGTATCGCTCATATAGCCTTTCAGTTCTTCCACTCCGGAAGCAAAATTAACAATACCATTGTGATTAAGCTGTCTGATAAAATTAGCGGAAAGTTGCTGAGCAGGATAAGACCAATTAATACCAAGCGCCCTGGCTTGTTTGAGATATAACCTGTCAAGCGCTACTTGAAGGGAATCTTTACCAATAGAAGAAAGTACTTCTCTGGAAGGCATAGGAGACAAATCCGAGAATTGATTGTTGAGGAAGTCCTTTTGTTCACTTCCTACAAAAAGGGGCATATGAGAAAGCAATTGACAGCTGTCTACCAGGCTAATATATTCTTCCAACGGGAGTTGTTCAACAATAAGTCCTCCTACCTGACCGAGGATAACGGCATTGTAAAGTCGTATCTTCTGGGTTTTATTCAGAGCATTCCCCTTGTAGATCAATAATTGTCCCAACTTCTCTTCCAGTGTCATAGAATGAAGTACAGAGTCCGCCCATGATATTTTTTCATTCATAAACGGTATAAAGCTTGGCTCCGCTTTGATATCAGAGCGGTTACAACTCAATAGTATCATCAGGTTTAACAGCAGCAGTAATCTAAACTTTAGATCGTAAGAGATTCCTGAAATGTTAAAACGAGTTGATTTTTTTTCCCATAAACCAAAAAATTCCAGTTTGCTCATCACGCAGTTCATTTAACAGATTCCATTTCAATACCATTTCGAGCCTGCCACTAACAGGCCATCACATGTACACTTAAAGCAACTATCGCATTACTTTAAGCGAAAAACCAATACATTTACAGTGCGACAAGTGCCTTGAAGGAATCAGAATCATTATAACACCGACTTAAATTAGCGATGCCAATCCTGAATTTTCCCTTTCATTTCGGCGTAGCGCAATGGATCAGAAAACCTAACCCCGGCTTTACCCGGTAGGCTAATGAAGGCATGTAGAGCTTTAAAGCCTTGAAACCGTTTTAAAAAAAAACTATTTCTCAAAGGTTCCCAATATAGTTTCAGTGAGTTGCTGAGCTGCCAATTTATGATTTTTCAACCAGTCTACTGACCAAATGTTTATAATTTTTTTACATTTTTTCTGCAACTCTTTTTGCTGTTCAAATTCCCACTCAAAATTCGTAGAGTCAGTAAGGGCAAAAAAACCGTCCACCAGAATTCCGAAAGCAGGCTTTTGCTCATTGGCATAAAAACCACGTAGGATTGGAGTTAAGTTTTTATTAAACTGATATATCTGCAAACGAAACTTTGGAAGCAAAGGTTTCATGATCCGTTGAAGTTCATTAGCAAAATATAATTTTCTCGACATAAATATTTCTGTATTTTCCTTTGAAGCAAACTCCCAGCTTTTATCCGGCAATTTACTTTGGAAAAGCACAGCTTCCAGAGGCGGTATATTTTGCAAAAAGGAACGTAGCTTGCTATCTTCCAGAGTAGATAAAGAATGAATAAGATAGAGTTTCTGAAAGTTCAGGCTGAATAAGTAAGAGAGCTGTCGGCTAATTTTAGGTTGCAATAGGAAGCCAATCTGATCATTTATATTTTCTTCATTTTCAGATAAAGCAACGGTCAGGTTTAGAATGAGTATATCAAAATCAGCATAAATAACCTCCTCGAGGTGCAATACTTTTAGGCCATTACGCTCTAACTGTTGCAGGCGTTCCGCGCCCGGTTGTAGCTGCTGTTTTACGGAAAGGAAGTAGCGGTACAACAGGTCCCTTTGTCCTGATGTAGCAGTAATGATACCGACCTTTGGAAAGGTTCTGGAAGGTGTTTCTTCAATTTGGTTTAGCAGTTGCATGGTAGCATCAGCCTCCTCTTTATTTTGTCCCGATGCCTGATCAAAATAACCGTTTACCGTCCTGGCGATAGCCAATGGAGCTGCGGTTTCTTCCTCTTTAGGTCCCGGCAAATACTTTACGGTAGCTGTTTCCAGATAGGGCCATAGGGGATCTTTAGAGGTATTCAGAGCTAATCGTTGATGGTCACCTAATAGCAGGGCTTTGTGGCTTCTCCAAAGAGCAGGCTGAGCTTCGTGGAGATCAAACTGATCCGCGTCCAAGAACAACGTATGGTCAAAAATTTCAGCTTTATTTTCGGGCCACTCCAGGATAGAAGCGGGAGTAGCCAGTATGCATGGGAGCTGACGAACAACGTAGGGCAAACTTTCCTTCAGCCAATTGTATAATTGTTCCGGTGGATAATCAACCGTTCCATCTAGCCTCATAAGGTTGGTATGAGCAGTTTTGGCAGATGCTTTCCACTCTTTTTGTACTTTTTCCCTTCTAATCTTCCATAACCTTTGGATGTGAAAAGGCAGTAACTCCCTAAAGGTCTGAGCTTGCTCCAGGTACTTATCACAGTTTATAGCCTGACAGGGCAAATACTCAGCCGGATAGAGTTTTAATTTATTGAATAAAAACCAACTATTGTAAGCATCGGACCAACTAGCGGGTTTTACTTTAGTTAGTGCCTTGACTACTTTGCGGGTAGCTTGGCTTAGATGAATCCAGTGATTGCGCCAGTTGAAATAAGCTTCAAAATCTTTCAGAAAAATAGCAGTCTGCTCTAACTTTTCTATCACTTCTACCAAAAACTGCTGCTGCTTAAGGGTAGTTAGCATTACATTTTTGAAGTTTTCTTTCAAAATGTTCTGCTTATTTAAGTAATTCAGCTGCTCGTTCAACTGTTGTTCTGCCTGTTGAACCCTATCTTTCTTATCAATCGCCGGATGAAGGTTAGACGGACTAAGCCGCTTGACTTCCTGCTGGCATTGCTGATCGATATTTTCGTACCAAGATTCCAGGCTTTTTTCGAAATCCATAAGGTCCTGATCCCACTTTTGGATGTTCCGCTTTTCTTTGGCCTGCTCAAAAACAAAATCAAAATAAGGCCGGGCATTAAATTCCTGGATCAGAGCCTGGTGTTTTTTTATCAACTCATCTTTAGCTGTAAGCATTTCTTTAAAACGATTACCAAAATTACTTAGAAGCCGTAGACTGGTAGTGGCCGTCAGCTGGAAATCGCGACCATATTCAGCTGAATAAAAAGCCTTTTCCCCAATGATGGTTGTTAGTTTTCTTCTTAAAGATTGATAATACTTCTCGTAGTGCTCGTGGAGTTCATCAGTGTAAGTGTTTACAATGACAATATATTCGTGATGTAAGCGGGACAATCTTTTTTCTACGATACTTATTTTTTGCTGTATCCGTGAAAGCGCTGATTCATGGTCCGGAAAATCAAAATTAGCATCATCCAGTATTTCCAGGGGGTGGTTTAAAGTTTTTATTTGGGAAAATAGTGCCTGGCTTTTATCCAGGTATCTGCTTACTTCTTCGTATTCAAAATCAGTAAAATTGAATTCTGAAGCGATCAACTGGCTTCCCAGTAGCTCTTTACCTGCCCGGTTTTGATAATGTAAAAAAAGGCCAACGGCTTCTGTGAAATTATTTTTTTGGAATACCGGTTCTCGTATGGCCCGATAGTGTTGCCGCAGTAATGTCTCTTCCTTTTTCAAACTTCCCTTCACCGACTCAAATTTCCGATTGCTAAATATTTTTGACTCTACTGCTGCGGGTAGCTCTGCGTTAATTTTACGCTGCATAATTGGCCAGTCTGTGTACACTGACCCCATCAAAAAGATAAGCTGATCCAGTTTCAGATCTGACAATGCCTGGTACAATCGCTGTAACAACTGATAGTTATGAGCGGTAATGAGAAGGGTCTTACCCGTGCTCATGGCGTGTAGCAGCCAATATCGAATAAGCCCTAAACAATGCTCAAACTTCCCGGCACCTACCGATAGGTTGTGCTCCGAAAAATGATCGGCCAGGGATTGAGCTAGTGGCTCTGTTTTTTCATAGGCCAAAGGAAGTTCCAGGTCACGGGATGTCGTTCGTTTAAGAGCGTTGATCTTAACGGGTAAAAACTTGTAGTAGGGCTGAAAGTTAGCAATGACAGCAGACCAGTAAACGCTAGCGGCTTTTGTATCCGCATCTAATTCTTCAATCTGGGGAGCAGCTTTGATAGCTTGTGGCTCAATATTGTCTAAGTGAGTAATCTTTTCTTTAAGGTCCCTTAACAATCTATCAATTTTAAAATCTGTTCGGGTATCCTTGGGTAAAAAGTCAACTCTGATCTTATTGAGGCTCCATTTGAAGCTATTTTGCCAATGATTAATCAAAAAAGGGTTGATCTTTACCGGTTTACTTGCATCAATAGAGATTTTCCATTGCCCGGGAGCATTAAACAAAGGTTCAAAAGAGAAGCGCCAAATGTACAATGGCGCAACGATTAGCTGAGCATTTTTAAAAAAGGAGAGCAGCGGATAGCCAATGCCAAGTGTCTGGATGCCTTTCTGGATAGAGTGGTTCTTGGCTGAAAAGTAAAGGTGCTGCACCTTATCTGCCACAACTTCGGGTACTTCCAACTGAAGCTCAAACCTTTCACCAGCCACTAAATGCTGTATTAATACTGTCTTTTGCTCTTCTTCTTCCAGTAATTCAAATAAATCAAGCACCGCCGTGTAAGAAGGCAATGCCCTGGAATAAACTGAGGAAATACTGCTACCTGTCCTATGGAATTCAAAACTCATCGATGTATCCTTTAGCTGCTTTTATAGAGTACCGTTACAACTGGTAATTAATAGACTTCAAGTCTAAAATACAATTTTGTAATAAAAATCAAATATCACGGTTTTTAAATGGTAAAAGTCATTTTCTAACAAATTATTTGAGATAAACTCCCAAATAGCAAGAGACTTGCTGACTTACCTGGAAAGGCCTTTTCCAGTTTTTGGCACAAAAAATGATAATCAATTATTTATACAAAAATTAAATCTACTGGCATTAATGAGGAATAGTTCATTTTATTCGGTTAAAGGTACTTTAATTTTTACCGTAATATTTTTTTTTAAAATAAGGTATGATATTAATCACCAGCTCAGGTAAATTTAGTCAAAAAAAGAGGCTTTTGTTTAAGGTTTGGATAACTAATTAAACAAATGATTCAACACTTTAACATTACACCAATTTTCAGAATAAATGTTGATTTATATCATTCGTTTCTTATCCAAAAAAAGCTTAAATTTCCTATTGAAAATCAAAGGCTTATTTTAGTTAAGCCGTTAATTTGGTTTTATTATATTACGATAAACAAACAAGCCATATGATACCACATATTGCTGTCATATTAACTGATATGGACCGAAAAATCTTGTGGGTTAATCAGGACTTCACAGATATTACCGGTTATACCCTCAGCGAGGTCGTAGGTTTTAAGCCTGGGAGTATTTTGCAGGGTTCACAATCAGAACAAGACGCTGTAAGGCGTATACGCAGAGCACTTGAACAGGAAGTGCCGTTCAATGATGAGATTACCAACTACCGTAAAAACGGCGAAGAATATCTATGTAAATTGGTTATTCATCCGATCTTTAACAACGCTAACAAGCTTACTAACTTTATTGCTTTTGAAGTAGATGGAGATGTGGTACAAGAAGAGGAGGAGCTACCACTTTTAAGCCTCAAAGGTAAGTACAGTTCAAGTAGTTTGAAGGGCGTTGACGAAGTAAAGCTTTATTTTAAGCTTAAAGATATACTGAGTAGCAACGAGTTATATCTGGATCCGAATTTGACATTGAAGAACGTGGCAGACCGTCTGGCGACGAATACGAAGTATCTTTCTCAGGTAGTTAACCATCACTCCGGGAATAATTTTCAGTATTTTATCAATACATACAGGGTGGAGGAAGTAAAGCGTAAAATCATTAGCAAAGAGTTTGAGAACTTAACCCTGTATGGTATTGCGTTACAATGTGGCTTTAAAAACAAATCAACCTTTTATAAAGTGTTTAAGGAGATTTCTGGCATTACGCCTAGAGAATTTTTGAAAGACAAGGGTATTTCCTAGTAATCAATTGTTTTTCAGTGTTTTACAGCTACTCGCCTCGCTATTTTAATTTCAGTCTGTATTCACGAATTCATACGTCAGATGCCACTCCTTTATTGGAATTACAGCTTATTATCGACAACTTGAAAATGACAACATTATAAAGCGCTGCTCCAAAGAGCGCTACCAAAGCTTTAAAAGCAGCTTTGCCGCGCTGTTTAGGCAGCAACTGTATCGCAATGATCTAGCTGACAGCAAAGCTATTCATTCCTCCAGGCTTTATCGTGAATTATACCACTTTAAACATAGAATATTATGGGAGGAATAAAAGACCTTCTCGGTTTTCACTTTTGGCTGGATAATAGCAAAAAGCTAGCGCTTGAATCGCTTCTATCCGATCAAAAACAGATTCCCAAGGATCGCCTTAGCATCCTGCGGGACTTACAGTTGGACCAGCCCTTCGAAACAGAAAAAGAAGATATCAAGTATTATAGAAATTATAGAAAAAAAAATTCGAGTACATGATTGCCTATTAGAAAATTATAAGCTTCCCAGGTTTTGGAGTGCCCCAAAAAACAAGTCATGTGAACATTTGAGTAATCATCAAAACACTCGACCATCACAGAAAACCTGTATTTTAGATGCTTAGCCATCGAAATACAGTAGCTAATGAGAAAGCTTATAAGACTACTTAGCCGTTCTTATAAGTTTTTTTTTCTACAGATGCCAGGTTTTATTTTTAAATTTTCCTACAAAAAGCAACGGATCATCAAGATTAACGATTGATGGTCCGTTGCTCTAGTAGTTACTGTACCGTCCTGAAAAGGTTTATTACTTTACGATACCACCACTGATCTTCTTTCCATTTTTATACTCATACTCTACTACAAGTTCTCCATTTTCATTGTAGAGCTTATAAGTACCGTCATACTCCCCGTCTTTGTACATAATTTCTTTTTGAAGAACGTTATTCTTGGTAGGATGATACTCTGTGTACATACCATCCAGCTTTCCATTTTTGTAAATGGCTTGCTTGACCGGACGGCCAAAATTACTGTAAGTCATCCATGGGCCATGTAACTGATTATTCTCATAGGTAGCCATCAGCGTCATCTGCCCTCTTTCGCTCATCTCAATGTACTTTCCATTGTACATTCCATCTACAAAAGAAATCATCTTAGCTGGTATACCTTTATCTTCATGATACGTTACCCAGAGGCCCTGACGAGTATCTCCTTCTAGAAACCCATCCTCCAGTACAACTCCTTCCTCTTTCATTCTACTAGCCTTTTTCACGGCGCTGTTTGGCACATCTGACAGAACATAACTATTGGGATCAAAATCAATGGATTTTGTTTTTATGCCCTCCCCTGAGCCAGAATTGCAACTCCAAAATATAATTAGCATAAAAAAAAGTAAAAGCGTTTGTCTTGTCATCATAATTTTGTCAACTTATGTGATTAAAAAATAGGCTTGTTTCGCAGGTATTAAAATAAGCTATTGATTAGTGCGCTGCCGCGTTCCTTCGCTTGAATATCCAAAGGATATTCCCCTTTCAGGATCGCTCAGTCATCTCCTACTCCTCTACCCCTTCGAAACAAGGCTAATCAGTGCTTTAGTGCAAGCACTCAGCCTTTTGGGGTAATTGTGTTTTACCCTTAAATTGGGGTTAAAAACAAGTTTAAATTTTACCCTTTGGCCTGCAAATGCAAAATTTAAACCGGCTCTAAAACTAACTGGCGTAAAAATAATTATTGGTATAGTTAATTATATAAGCCAATAAGAAATAATTTTATAGCCAATCTCGAAGTATAAAAATTATTTCCTTTGAACAACAGAACACTACTCATCATTTTCATTTTCTTTGGAGTTATCTATTATGCTGTAACACAGATTTTGTGGAATAATAAAAACAATGAATTCAACTCCGTACTTGTAAATACAGATACAGCTTTCATTACTGAAATATTTCTGGAAGACCAGCTTCGGAATACCGAGCTAGTCTTAAAAAAAGAGTCCGACAGGTGGATTGCTTCCAACGATTTAACAAGCATCAAAGCCCTTTCCGAAAGAGTGGCTGTGTTGCTTGACAAAATCACCTATATCAGTAGTGTAGCCATTTTGTCAGAACAGGATATTCAGGCTGTCTCAAAGTACAGGGAAGAAGCTTTGACTGTGGCGGTTTTTAGGGAAGGTAGCCCACATCTTACTTTTTCTTTCTATCCCTTTATCGAATCAGACAGTATCTCCCGGCAATTTGTGGCCTTTAAATTTCAAAATGACGATAAGTGGTACAAAATACCCAAAACTCATTTTCCGGGGCCTGAGCGCTTCCTTGACTTTTATCGGCAAAAACATTTTTGGACTTCAAAATCTATACCCCTGGATACTTTCCTTTTAAGCTACCAAAACCTCGATACGATCAGAACTTTCGATTTTCCCGCATCTGCTTCCGAGCGAATAGACCCTGCCCTGGACAGCTCTTTGATGGCTATACAAAAACATCTGTGGAATCTTGATAATATGAAGGGACAGGATATCATTGACGATTTTGACCCCTGGGATACAACGGGGTTACTACAATGGAAAATCACCCTGATGAACCTCGATTCCAGCCAGCTGGGCTACATTACCATGTATCAGGATTCCAGTCGGCAGGCACCCTTTATTCTTTATTCTTCTCAAAACCCTGATTACTTTTTCAGCAGTGATTCTACGGGATTATACGCCCGGATATTTGCGCCTTTCAATCAATTGCTGGATAGCTTACAGATGGAATAAGCTGCTCAATTATTTCTCGTCCCAGTTGCCTTCTGAGCCCACCCTGTGGTGTAAATATATCGACAAAAAGAATTTGGCAACTTACTGGCTGGCCGTTGGCTGGCTCAAAGTGAAAGGGCTTTGTACCTACTACACCAGGATTGGGAATGCGGGGGTATATTAACACGGCCTTTTCCGAGTCAAAGAACTGAGCATAGACGAACATCTGCCGCAAGTCATCCATTGTAGGTTGTTGGTACTGTAGGGATTTCCATTTGGCATCCAGCACCCATTTTTGCCCCCGGCTCTCCAGGACCATATCCGGATATAAATTCCGGTGGTTCCAAAATGGCCGGGCGGGATGCCTTACAATGCTTGCCTCGATCGCTCTGGCAGCTTCCTGCAATTGCCTGAAGATAAAGTCTTCAAACAACTGGTTCATGCTAAATATCAGGCCAGTTGCCCGATACTGTCCCGTTTGAAGTTGTGTACCATTATTTTCCATAATCAAAAGACTCCAGTCGATAGCCTCCCTCAGGTACTTTTCTGTAGAACTAAGCTTAAGGTGTTTTAGTTGTTGGTGATTCAGCTCCTTTAGGGAAAATGTTTTTGGAAAAAAACGAAGCAATTGCATAGCTTCCTGATGAATGGAAAGGCTAGCCCGGATACTAAGCACTTTGTTCAGTGCATTAAAAAATAGTAAATTAACAGGATGTGATAAATCAAATTTATGGTATTGCACCCAAAATTCAGTGGGCGCGAGTCCCATTTTTTTAAAGTGATAATGGCTTAAAAACTTTCCTTTAACTGCTTTTTCTGAGCTGATCTGTATATTGGATTTTAACAACAAACCATTGGGGAAAACTTGTTCTTTCAACGTTTTCAGAAACAAAGCCAGCACCAGTTCCAGCAGTTGCCTGCTTTTCAATCGGAGTAGTGCCTTGCCAGTCCATTCAATGCTGCTGTAACGACAAGCCAGCAGCATGTCAGGTAAAATATCCTGCCATTTGAGCTCGTCGGAGGAATAGCCATCTAATTTTGGCAGTATTTCTACACTGAGATCCGGCAATTGAATAATACCTACATTGCCCCCAAATTGTACATATGGATACTGAAAGTGAAAGTATCGCTTCCGGGCATTTTGATTGAATCTCCTTAGTGCCTCAAAATGACTATCTGTGAAGTCAATACCGCTGTAATTATCACCTACTCTTATTTTTTCATTCTCAAATACCTTCAATACCTCCATATTCTGACCTCCCTGTTGATTTATTTATCCATAATCCTGCTTAAACATTTCTACTATCATACCTTTGCAAGGCTGATTTCATACCGTATAAATACCGATAAAATCTACTTCTGTTATTTCATCCATGGTTGCCAGCCTATAACTTCTATGCTTATCATAAGTATCCGCATAATCAGAATCGAACGCTGCAAAGCCCAGATTGCGATCTTTAGCGTATTCTATCTTTACAAAAGCTTTTCCAAGAATGAGCCCTAATTTTTCTAAATCACCAAAAAAATGGACTTGCAGCTGTGGAATGATGGTTTCAAAAAATACAAGCTTGAGATCATCGAGATTCCTGACATTCATGAAATAAGCGTGGCCAAGGCAGTGTTCTTCGCCCAACAAACGGCGGATTCTGTCATTCAAAGTGATCAATAGCTGCACCAGGTCTATCTTACCCAACCTGGCTTCGCGCTCTACAACTCGCAGCAAACCGGGCTTTGGATTGATCTTTTTAAAAGCAAAACGCCTCCTCAGCGCAGCATCCATATGAGTAATGGTACGATCAGCAGTATTCATCGTAGCAATAATATACAGGTTATTGGGAACAGAAAAATCAGTTTTGGAATAAGGTAAAGTAAGGCTAATCGCTTCAGCCTCAGCACTTCTTTTATCGGGTTCTATTAGGGTGATCAGTTCTCCAAATATGTTGGCAATATTACCCCGATTAATCTCATCAATGATCAAGACAAAGCGCAGTGGTTCCCGTTGATTTTCAGCAGCTTTCTGACAAAGTTTCTTAAAAATACCCGCTTCGACTTCATAGGTCAATTGATTTTGTTTAACCTTTGGCCTTATTCCTTCAACAAAATCTTCGTAAGCCAAAGAGGTATGAAATGTGACCATAGCAATCTGTCCGGCTTCCAAATAGGCTTTGAACCTTTTCTGTAGCGCTTTTCTAGACTCAGCGGCTATCTCTTCCAGCGTCTTTTGCTCTATAGTGGCTAAAGCGTGATTGATGGTCAGGTAGGTTTTGCCAGTACCCGGCGGTCCGTAAAGGATAAGATTTAAAGGATAATCAGGTACGGCAGGCAGTTCATAATCCGGTACCGGTTCTTCAATTAACTGATCGTGAATGATGAGTTCTACAACTTGCTGATAAGCAGAAGCATCAGCTTTTAACGTATTGCCGGTAAGGTTATTGAAAAAGTCATCCGTGTACACTACTTGTAACCTTGATCTTGTTATCGGGCTTTTCCAGAGGTTTTGCTCCAGCTCCACCTGAACCATTTTGTATTGATCAGCAGAAAAAGAGGCTCGATATCTGACGGGGATTTTGTCAGTATGGAGCGACTGAATACCACCTGCTACCGTACCAAGACCGTAAACAGCTGCATTTTTTCCGGATTGCCAAAGTATTATTTTATCCCCCTTTTTTATTCTATCAAAATGAGCTCTAACAGGAAAATAATTCAACTCTTCTTTCCGTAGTGCCGTTTCAAGATTCAATACATCCGGTGCATATTGAAATAACCAATGATCAAGCGCTTCTTTCATACGTTACAGTTAACAAAGGCGTAAAAGGACTTGTTTTGAAGCTTTTAGCACAGGCTTAAACCAACTTTTACACCTGCGAAAAAAGCTGGATAATCGACCTAATCATAAGATCGACTAATCAGCCGATGCTTTCCTGTAAACTCGTCATCTTCAGCCCCGTCGTTGTCCCAGTCTGTGGTTGACATGAATGTAGCGATTCCTTTTTCAATATTTACAGTATAATTATAAGTGGTATTAGGTTCTATCATCATTAGCGTATCTCCAAAGACATTCCATATCCCTTTATTGGCACTTACCAGTGTGTCCTGCAGGTTGCGAAATTCCTGGCGATAAGTTTTATCCGGGTTAAAAATAGTTTTGACTGGTTTGACTCTAAATTTTTCTATCCAGTATTCCTCACTGACCTCAAACAAGGAATCCCGGTCGGAATTATCGACTGTTGAAATATCTACCCTAAAGGAAATTGCTTCCCAGGTTCCTGGTAGCTTCTCTAGCAAATTAACGGCTGTAGGTTTTTGCACTTCCTCATCAGCTGCTGGCTGGCAGGCGGTTAGCACAAACAGTAGTATAAAAATGAGTAGGAAAAAATCTTTCATTGTATCTCCTAATTTTAAATCCAACTCAATATAAAAACACTTTAAGAAATACGTAAAGGCAGGCGAGCTGTTGGGCGAAAACCCGTCGAAAAAGACAACAACGCCCTTTCCGACGGCAGGTAGTACTCGCTTTTTATTGTCTGGAACTTACTGCTCCTGAGCCGGATATTTTAGAACTGACGCGCGGACGTCCTTTGTAATATACATCGCCACTACCACTGGACCTCACATTAAGTTCATCATTGGCATAGACTTTTACATCTCCCGAGCCGGATATCGATACACTACAGCTATTGGCTACCATATCGTAGGCATCGATATCACCAGAACCAGCAATTTTCACCTCCATATCCTGTGCTTCTCCACTCAGGACGATATCACCAGAACCGGCGATACTCGCCGATACATCACCGGCGTTAGCGGATAATTTGATATTACCCGAGCCCGAAATTCCTACGCCCAGGTTTCCTCCGCCATTAAAGGTGCCACTGCCTGTGATATCACCGCTACCACTGATATAGGCTCCGGCGAGGCTTTTAACGGTGATGTAAAAATTGAGCTTTTTAATATTTCGCATATTTTTTTCAAAATCTATCTTCCAGTGTTTATTGGAAACGTTAGTTTTTAGATTCTCAATCACATTTTCATGGCTTTCTACCTCTACTGACTGGGTACTTCCCTGTTTGATGTAGACGTTGCCTGTTGTGGAGAGGGTAAAGGCATCGAAATCATCGATATTTAATTTTTTCTTTACAATCGGGCCTTCTGCCTTAATGCTGCGATTCCACCAATTTTGTGCCTGGAGGTCGCTAAACATGAAGGTACTAATGGCCACTAATGCGAATAAGAAAAGATTGTTTCTCATTATTTATTGGTTTTAATTATAAAATTTCCAGTAAAATAGCACTCGGTTTTCCTAAAAATCCGACATATTTACGAGACAAGATTTTTCGCTGCGGGTTGCAGTTATGCTACCATCGAGGCGATCAATCAGATAAAGACGAATAATTTCTCGATAAAAAATGCGCACTCATGATAAGAGGGTTACGGTTTTGGGCTATTTGGAGCCTTTTCTTTTTGAATTGTGCTTGCAGTCCAATCAGCACTGTTGATTATTATGCAATACCCACGTTCACCAATAATGGTATCAATGTCGTTATAGAAATACCGGCGGGTACTAATCACAAAATGGAGTATCAGCAGGAAAGCAACACTTTTGAAAATGACGTTATTGCCGGTCAGGATCGGATAATTGAGTTTTTACCTTATCCGGCTAATTATGGTTTTATCCCTTCTACTCTCATGGATAAAGAAAAAGGTGGAGACGGTGATGCCCTTGATGTGATCTTAATTGCGGAATCATTACCTACCGGTACGGTTATTGAAGCTATTCCTATTGCTACCCTGAGGCTCAATGATAATGAAGAGACGGATACTAAAATCGTGGCCATCCCCGCTGATCCTACTCAACAACTGATAAAGGTCGAGAATTTTGTAGAATTCATGATAGAATACGATGCAGCAAGGCTTATCATACAAGAATGGTTTTTGAGTTATAAAGGCATGGGAGCTACTTCTTTGCTGGGCTGGGAAGATGATATTTATGCCATTAATGAGATTAAAAAATGGCAGCTTAAACCGAAAGCTGCGGAGTAAAGACACTACCATGTTGCCAATTTTTGAAACAGCGCGACTGAAACTGCGAGGAATTACCGACCGGGATGAAGAACTTCTTTATCGACTTTCCAATAATCCTAATATCCTGAAATACATTAATGGTGGCCGAACCTACTCTTTGGAAGAAACCCGTTTGGATTTGGCAAAACGGCTTGCCATTACGAATGACAGCTTTGGCTATTGGATGGTTTTTGAAAAAGATAACGATGAGTTTATCGGCTGGGTAGCTTTAAAACCATTAGATCAAACCCGGCAAATTGAGGTGGGCTATCGACTATTAGAGGAGCACTGGGATAGGGGTTACGCTACAGAAGCCTCCGCAGAGCTACTCCGATATGCTTTTGAAGTCTTACAACTCCGTGAAGTGGTAGCGGTAGTTCTACCGGAAAATGAAAATTCTATTAAGGTATTGAGAAAACTGGGGTTGACCTATAGAAGGCGCGGTCGATATTATGGCTACAATTGCCTTTACTTTTCCTTGAGTAAACCAGAGGCGATGGGCCATTAATCTGGCATATTGTCAGCTACCATAGCTGGTATCAACTTTCTATTCTTAGACCCCTCCTCTATCGGTTTGTTGGCCCTATCCTTATAGTGCCTTTGATATTCAATCACTTTAGCCGATGCGGCCTTTAGCTCCTCCTCTGTACTCAACTCCAGCTCTTCAAAATATCGGGGAGCGGCATCCTGATCAGCAAGCATATTCTGATTGGAATGATCAATAGTAAAAGTTATAAACCCTACTAATAACACCAAACCAACAACGGCAGCTACCATAGCCAAGGTCCAATCATTACGATGGTGGGAGCGACGCTGATGAGTATCCAACTTGCGTTCTAACCTTTTCCACGTTCTTGGAGTAGGCTGCTTCTTAAGGTGTTGACTGCCTTCCCGGAATAAATCGAATAAATCTTTGTCCTGGCTCATGGGTTATATTTTGATTTTTTGTTTGGTTAGTAGCGCTTCATTACAAAGGCACTAGGATAATTAGCTTCCTCCAGCAAGTCCCTCAATCTCTTTTTTGCCAAAATCAGCTGCGATTTAGATGTATTAATACTTATACCCACTAGATCGGCTATCTCCCGGTGTTTATATCCTTCAATAACATACAAATTAAAAATAGTTCGATACCCTGTGGGTAGCTGATTGAGCAAATGGATAATATCCTGCGCCGCCAGCTTATCCACCACAGTGGTACTCGTTTTAATATCAGTCGGTTGTAGCTCTACTCTTATGTGAAGGTTGTGTGTCTTTCTCAAAAACATCAAAGATTCGTTGATCACTATACGACGTATCCAACCCTCAAAACTGCCTTCTCCCTTAAATTGTTGCAGGTTAGAAAATACCTTGAAAAAAGCCTCCAGCAATACATCTTCAGCATCTTCTCTGGTTTTTACATACCTTCTACAAACCCCCAGCATCATAGGAGCGTAATGATCGTACAATGCTTTTTGAGCCTTGCGATCTTTCCTTCTACAGGATTCTATGAGTGCTTTTTCATTCAAGGAACTGGTTAATTTTGGTTTTGTAATTTGTATATAATAACTGATGTAACAATTTCAAAAATTGGCGCATGGAAAGGTAATAAATTATAAATTTGTCCCTTTAATTTTTTTTGGGAATATGCCAAAGCCATATTCTACCCATGTAACAAATAACGATTATGCAAGCAGATAACGGAAACTTTCAATTAAGCGGAGGCGTTGATCCATTAGAGCTGGCTCAGAAGTATGGCCTGCCACTTTATGTCTATGATACAGCTGTAATTCAAAAAAAGTATCAGCGCATGCTAGATGCGTTTGATATCCCCCAATTACAAATTAATTATGCTTGTAAAGCATTGAGTAATATAAGTATTATAAAATACTTTAAAGAACTGGGAGCTGGCCTGGATACGGTATCCATTCAGGAAGTACAACTGGGGCTGCAGGCTGGTTATGCTCCGCAGGATATTATCTACACCCCCAATTGTGTGAGCCTGGAAGAAATCGAAAAAGCGGTAAGCCTTGGCGTACGGATCAATATTGACAATATTTCTATCCTGGAGCAATTCGGGCAAATCCATCCCGAAATACCGGTGTGCATTCGCATTAATCCTCATATTATGGCAGGTGCCAACAACAAGACTTCGGTTGGCCATATCGATTCCAAGTTTGGAATATCTTTTCATCAGATGCCACTGGTTCATCGAGTAGTTCAGGCAACCGGGCTGAAAGTAGAAGGGCTGCATATGCATACCGGCTCGGGCATCCTCGATCCGGATGTTTTCATTAGTGGAGCGGAAATACTACTCAATATTGCAAAGGAATTCCCGGACCTCGATTACCTTGATCTGGGGAGTGGCTTTAAGGTTTCTTACAAGCCCGGCGACGTGGAAACTAATATTGAAGAATTAGGCACTAAAATTTCAAAGCGCTTTAGGGAATTTTGCCAGGAATACGGCAAGGATCTTACGCTTGTCTTTGAGCCGGGTAAGTTTTTGGTTTCTGAGGCAGGTCATTTCCTGGTGAAAGTCAATGTTATCAAACAAACAACCTCTACGGTTTTTGCAGGTATTGATTCTGGGCTTAACCATTTGATTCGCCCCATGTTTTATGATGCCCATCACGAAATTATCAATGTGTCTAATCCCGGAGGAAAAGCTAGGTTCTATACTGTTGTCGGCTACATTTGTGAGACAGATACCTTTGGCGCTAATCGCCGTATATCTGAAATCAGAGAGGGTGATGTCCTAAGTATAGAAAATGCCGGGGCGTATTGTGCCTCTATGGCTTCCAATTATAACTCCAGGTTTCGACCTGCCGAAGTAATGATCTATAACGGCCAGGATTTTCTCATCCGAAGAAGGGAAAAAATGGAAGATTTATTAAAAAATCAGATCGAAGTGGACTTTTTTGAGAAAATACAGGGTTAGTCCTTCTAAAAAAATCCATTATTTTTGCACTCGCTTAACAATAATTATACAAGATGAGTATTTCTAGCCGCTATAATCCTAACGAGACAGAATCCAGATGGTACCAGCACTGGATAGAAAAGAATTACTTCCACTCTGAGCCTGATTCCAGAGAGCCTTTTACTATTTTGATGCCTCCTCCCAACGTAACGGGTGTACTACATATGGGGCATATGCTTAACATTACCATCCAGGATATTCTGATCCGTAAAGCACGCCTGGAAGGTAAAAATGCCTGTTGGGTGCCCGGTACAGACCATGCCTCCATCGCTACAGAAGCCAAAGTAGTAGGAAGACTTCGTGAAAAAGGTACCAAAAAATCCGATCTAACTCGTGAGGAGTTCCTTCAGCACGCATTTCAATGGAAAGAAGAGTTCGGAGGCATGATACTCAATCAGCTAAAAATGCTGGGCGCCTCCTGCGACTGGGAGCGTACCTATTTCACCATGGACAACTGGTACACCAAAAGTGTGATCAAAGTATTTGTTGATTTATATAAAAAAGGAAAGCTTTACCGTGGCCTTCGGATGACTAACTGGGACCCAGTGGCTCAGACCGTACTTTCTAACGAAGAAGTTATCTATAAAGATGAGGACTCTCAGCTTTTCCACTTAAAATACGAAGTAGAAGATGAGCCGGGAAGATACCTAATCATTGCTACCCAGCGTCCCGAAACGATTATGGCGGACGCTGCTTTGGCGGTTCATCCCCATGATGACAGGTATAGGGATTTAGTGGGGAAAAAGGTTATCATTCCACTTATTAATAAATCTATTCCTATCATTGCTGATACTTACGTAGATCGAGAGTTTGGTACGGGAGCGCTAAAAGTAACACCGGCCCATGACCAGAACGACTACGATATTGGTCAGCGTCATAATCTTGAGGTAGTAGATATTCTCAATGCTGATGGGACGCTCAACGAGAAAGCCCAAATATTAATTGGGGAAGACCGTTTTGAGGCTAGAAAAAAGATAAAGAAGCTCCTTCAGGAGTCTGAAAGCCTGGAAAAGCTGGAAAATTATCGTACCAGTATCAGCAAATCCGAGCGTACAGACGCTGTAGTGGAGCCCCGACTTACGGAACAGTGGTTTTTAGATATGAAAGAAATGGCCAGAATGGCCCTAAATGCGGTCCAAAGCAAAGATGTTACGTTTTATCCTGAGAGCATGTGGAATATGTTTAATAGCTGGCTCCGGGAAGAAAACGTAAGAGACTGGTGTATTTCGCGTCAACTTTGGTGGGGGCAGCAGATTCCTGCCTGGTACTACAAAGGAGAAATATTTGTTGCCGAGACGGAAAGAGAAGCGCTGGAACAAGCCAGAGATCATTTTAGTGATACTGGCATTAAAGCTAAAGATCTAAAAAGAGAAGACGATGTAGTAGATACTTGGTTTTCTTCCTGGTTGGTGCCACTTACTGTATTTCGTGGTTTTGAAAAGAAAAAAGAACTACAGTATTACTATCCTACTTCCACTTTGGTAACAGGTTGGGATATTATGTTCTTCTGGGTAGCTCGCATGATCATGTCGGGTTATGAATATTCCGGTGACCTTTTAGGTCTTGATACAGTGATGAAAAAGGGAAGACAGCCTTTCAGGGATGTTTTCTATACCGGAATGGTCAGAGACAACAAGCGCCGTAAGATGAGTAAATCACTGGGAAATTCGCCAAATGCGCTGAATCTAATCAAAAATTATGGAGCTGATGGCGTACGTTTTGGGATGCTTTCCAGTGCTGCTGCCGGCAATGATATCATTTTTGATGCGCCTATAGATCCGGAGACGAAAAAAGTCAGAGATGAAAGTAAGCTTTGTGAGCAGGGCCGAAATTTCTGTAATAAGCTTTGGAATGCCTTACGACTGATTAAGGGCTGGCCGGTTACTAACCAGCCGGCTGACACAGCTACGGCCACCGTTAATAAGCTGGCCTACGAATGGCTACAACACAAGCTTCAAAAAACCATCCTGGAGTTGGAAGAACATTTCAAAGGCTATCGCTTGTCGGATGCTTTGATGAGTATTTATAAAGTAGTATGGGGGGACTTCTGCTCCTGGTATCTGGAAATGATCAAGCCTGGTTATGAACAACCCATTGATAGACCGACACTGGAAAAGACTATAGACCTTTTCGAGACTTTCATGACGATGTTGCATCCCTTTATGCCCTTTATTACGGAAGAGATTTGGCATCAGCTAAGAGATCGTCAGGAAGGAAACGACTGTGTGATCAGTTCTTACCCTCAGGCTGCTGCTTTTGATGAAGCTATGATTGAAAAGGTAGAACAGGCCAAAGCGGTAGTTAGTAACATCCGTGATACCCGCAATTCAAAGGGTATCAAAATGAAAGAGGAACTCAAGGTTTTCATTCAACAATCAGAAAAAGCATCCGCTTTCTTCCATACTCCGGGCATTAGGGAGATGATCATCAAAATGGGCACCCTCTCTGGGTTTGAACTAACTGACCAGGAAATACAGAATAGCATTTCCTTTTTGGCTGGTACTGAGAAATTCTTTGTGGAATTAAATGTGGAGATAAATAAAGAAGAGGAACTAGAAAAACTAAAAAAAGACTTGGCCTACTATCAGGGCTTTGTTCAAAAAGTGCAGAAAAAGCTAAGCAATGAACGCTTTGTAAGCAACGCTCCAGTTAATGTAGTAAACAAGGAGCGAAAGAAGCTGGAAGACGGCGAAGCAAAAATCAAAAGCCTGGAAGAAGCCATTGAATTATTGAATTAACCATTCCAGGATTGTTGCATCAAAGCTTCGTATTCTTTGCGAAGCTGGCTTTTATCTACAGGTACTACACCTACTTTTTCACATACCTGGCCTCCGGCAAGATTAGACAGAGCAGCGATCTCTTTCATCCCTATGCCGAGAGCCAGGCCTACAGCAACAATACTGATTACGCTGTCTCCGGCTCCACAAACATCGGCAATACTGCGTTCCTGAGTGGGAATGATATAATTTTCTGTTTTATCATCTACAAACAACCCTTTTTCAGATAAAGTGACCAGAGTAATTTGATGGCCCAATTTGCTGCGCAAGAAATCAGAGGCTTCTTTTAAGGAGGCACTCGTATTATTAATTTCAAACGGAACCTGAGCTTTGATCTCCTTGAGATTCGGCTTGAATATAGTGGCATGCTTGTAAGCCAAAAAGTTCCTGAATTTTGGATCCACAGCTGTGGGAATATCTCTTTTAATGGACTCCAGTGTAACTTCCCTGATGACCCTTGACGATAGCACGCCTTTGTTGTAATCCTGAAAAAGAATAACCTGTATATCTTTTGTATCCAGTATATCGTGTATTACGCCCATCAACTGCTCTTCCTCTTCCTTTACCAGATCAAAAGTATCTTCCGTATCCACGCGCAGCAAATGCTGGCTGCTGGCAATAATCCGGGTCTTGACAGTAGTCTGCCGGTGGCTGGAACGAAGGAGATACTTACCTGAAATATTATATTCCGGCAATAACTCCTGGAATTGATCCCCAAAATTATCATCACCAATAACGCTGACCAGGAAGGGAGTGGCTCCCAACGATCTTATATTTAGTGCCACATTACCGGCACCACCCAGCCTGTTTTCACTTTTCTTAAGATGTACAACAGGAACTGGCGCTTCGGGCGATACGCGATTGACACTACCTCTTAAGTAGCGATCTATCATTACATCACCTACTACCAGAACGTTTACCCTATTGAAGCTTTCAAAAATACTTGAAGAATGAACCATGATATGAATCAATACTTAAGGGTTACTAGTCGTTTTACCCCTGATTGTATAATGAAGTGGTTTAAAAATATACCTACTTGTGGGCTAAATACTTCAACAACCAACCTCATTACAAAAAAGGATGACTGCCAAAATTATCAAAAGTTACGTACTATTACCAGTCTGTGTTTTCGGGCTTTGGTATGAAATAATGAATACTTACAACAAACTATTTACATCCCAACTCCAGAAAATTACGCTTTAAGTGCTATAGTTTTTTCTCCAAAAAATCCACAATCAAATTGGTTGCTCCTTCACTATTCAGGATATAATTCCGAACTTTTTGAGAAATACCTTCATAACGGTTGTCTAAATCAATTTGTTCAAAAACTTTTAGGAGTTGTTGGCTCGTTTTTACAAAAAATGCTCCTCCCGTATTTACCAGTACAACTGCCTCTTCAAATTTTTTGAATTTCGGCCCAAATAGTATTGGTAGACCAAAGGCTGCCGGTTCCAAAATGTTGTGAATTCCTTTTCCAAAACCACCTCCTATGTAGGCTACCCGACCATATTGATAGATTTGGGAAAGTATACCAATCTTATCAATCAACAAAACTGTTGCTTGCGTCCCGGGATTTTTCTTTAGTACAGCATATCGTACAACGGGAACATCCAGGATATTTTCAATCGACTGCAAGTGGCCTTCGTGTACTTCATGAGGTGCTATGATAAATTTCCAGCTTTGTCCTGCTTTTTCTTTGATTAGTGGGGAAAGAAGCTTTTCATCTGCCGGCCATGAGCTGCCGATTACCATCACAGGATGTTGCCCCACAAAATCAGCTATCACAGGAAAAGCAGGCACCTGTTTGGCAATACTTACCACACGGTCTACCCGGGTATCACCAGCTAAAGTGCTATTGTCAAAACCATATTTTTTGAGCAGTTCAACGGAGTTTTTGTTTTGGAGGAAAAAATGCGAAAAATACTCTAGCATTTTTCTAAAAAAACCTCCATGCCATTTGAAGAATACCTGATCTTCCCTAAAAATTCCCGAGACCAAAATTAAAGGAATAGATCGCCTGGAAATAGCCCGCAGGAAAAAATACCAAAACTCATATTTTACAAAGATGACCTGATCGGGATTAATCAGCTCCAGGAAGCTATCAGCGCTGGAAGGAGCATCCATGGGTAAGTACAGGACCAGATCAGCTTGATTGTAGTTTTTGCGCACTTCATATCCGGAAGGAGAAAAAAAGGTAAGTATAATTTTCCAATCAGGATGCCTTTTTTTCCAGGCTTCGATGAGTGGTCGGCCCTGCTCAAACTCCCCTAGTGACGCACAATGTATCCAGAGTTTTTTCCCTGGCTCCAGTTTTAGCATTGCATTTTCAAGCCTCTTCTTCCAGTGCTGCCTTCCCTTCACCCAAAGTGCAGCTTTTTTATCAAAAAGACTGGCTATGTGAATGCCCAAATGAAAAGCTTGCAAAATAATCAGATACAAAAAGCTCATGCTTAGAATTTGTGTCTTCAAATAAGCTGCAAAGGTAAGAAAAAGAAAAAAGCAATTAGCCTTCAGCCAGTTATTAGATACCAGAAACTGCTCTATTTACCTCTTTAAATCAAAGTAGACTTGTTTCGCAGGGGTAGAATAGTGGGAAAATTGAATGATTCTTTGTCCACTATTCTAATAATAAATCAATCCCGCTCCTTTTGAGGAATAAAAAGGCAAGATCCAACCCACGCGAATCCCCCAGGTAAGATCAAACCGTTGTCCACTATCGGGTTGTCGGGTATCAAAGTTAAAGGATCGGCGGCCTTCCGTGAATCCCTGCATGCTATCAATGCCAATAAAAAAATTGACCCGATTATCCGTACTCAGCAACTGGTAGCCCAGAAACTGCCGAAATGCCAGCCCATTGGTCAGGCGATCATATCCCGGCTTGTTGTTGCCTTCTAATTGAGGAACCGACCGGGAAGGATCTTCCTGAATCCGGATTTTGTGTTGCCAAAGCCCCATCCCGAGAGTCAGCTTAATACCCGAACGATAGTTTTGTTTGGAAAGCGGAAAAAGCTTACCGATAGCTCCGCCGAGGTAGAAGCCCCGCATTCTTAGCTGAATATCAGCCGGGCTTTTATCATTGGCATATATGCGGCCTTCCGGTGTTCGCAACCCCGCAATGACATCCTCTCTGACCTTTTGACCAAAAAGGAATTCACTTTGCCATGCAAAAATAAAACGCTGCTTTGCGGTGAGCCACTCAGCATTGCCCCCTGCGCTAAAGTGTTGTCCAAAGCGACTTGCCAGATCAGCGCCTGTCCACTTGATACCATAACTGAAATCCAGTAACAATGCAGCTCCTTTATTTTTCACCTGTGCGCTGGCAAATACCGTATTTGCCAAAAAAAATACCAGAATAAAACGTTTTAAAATAAATTTCCTCATTTTCAGAAATAGTTCAGTGATAAAAATCAACTCCCCCGGAAAATGTATCGTAAATTATTTATTATAAGCGGTATATTTGGGATGAAAGCAGTACAATGTTATAAATAATCCTAAATACATTCTCGGAATAAGCATTACTGCAAAGGATTGCTCGACCGGGAACTAATAACTATTTTTTAAACGACACAAACAACAACGATTGTGAAAAGAGTACTGATAACCGGTGCTGCCGGCTTCCTTGGTTCCCACCTCTGCGACAGATTTATAAAAGAAGGGTTTCACGTTATAGGCATGGATAATTTGCTTACTGGAGACCTTAAAAACATCGAACACCTTTTTCCGCTTGAGCATTTTGAGTATCACCACCACGATGTTACCAAATTTGTTCATGTGCCGGGCCAGCTGGACTATATCCTTCATTTTGCTTCTCCTGCCAGTCCTATTGATTACCTAAAAATGCCCATTCAGACCCTCAAGGTGGGGGCGCTGGGTACGCATAATTTGCTGGGAGTAGCCAAAGCCAAGCAAGCCAGAATTTTGGTAGCATCGACTTCTGAAGTTTATGGTGATCCTTTAGTGCATCCCCAGAAGGAGGATTACTGGGGTAATGTCAATCCTATCGGGCCTCGTGGCGTATACGATGAGGCTAAGCGATTTTTGGAATCCATCACCATGGCCTATCATAATTTTCATAGCGTTGAGACGAGAATTATCAGGATTTTCAATACTTATGGCCCCAGGATGCGAGTGAATGACGGACGCGTGCTGCCAGCTTTCTTCTCTCAGGCTATTCGCGGTGAAGGGCTTACTGTATTTGGCGATGGCTCCCAAACCCGTTCTTTCTGCTATGTAGATGATCTGGTAGAAGGAATTTATCGTTTACTGCTAAGTGATTATCACCTTCCCGTAAATATTGGTAATCCCGATGAAATATCCATCGGAGATTTTGCCAAAGAAGTACTGGATTTGGTGGCTAACCCCGAAGCCAGTATTATCCATAAGCCACTGCCTACCGATGACCCTAAAGTAAGAAAACCGGACATCTCCCTGGCCCGGGAAATACTGGGTTGGGAACCTAAAGTGCCACGCTCAGAAGGCTTGAAGCGCACATTTGAATATTTCAAAAAAGTAGTACCCGTTTCTGTTGATTCCTAAATAGACAAATCTTTACCACATGACATTTGAACAAACTATTTTGGTGACCGGAGGTGCAGGTTTTATTGGTTCGCATGTGATTCGTTTGTTGGTCAATAAATCCCCTAACAGACGGATCGTCAATCTGGATAAGCTCACTTATGCCGGTAACCTTGAGAATCTTAAAGATATTGAAGCCGCCGATAATTATATTTTTGTGAGGGGAGACATCACTGATGCCGACTTTCTGGACGAACTCTTTCAGACCTATCAATTTGACGGCATCATTCACCTGGCGGCCGAGTCACACGTTGATCGGTCTATTTCCAATCCGATGAGTTTCATTGAAACTAACATTGTGGGGACAGTCGCACTTTTGAATGCCGCTAGGCATCACTGGCCGTCCTTCAAAGGGAAGCGTTTCTATCATGTCTCTACTGATGAAGTATACGGTAGCCTTGGCGAAACCGGCTTATTTACAGAGACAACAGCCTACGACCCACGGTCGCCTTATTCGGCTTCCAAAGCCAGTTCCGACCATTTGGTTCGAGCGTACTATCACACTTATGGCATGCCAATTGTCATTTCTAACTGTTCCAACAATTATGGCCCGTTTCAATTCCCGGAAAAGCTCATTCCACTAATGATCAATAATATCAGGAGCGAGAAACCATTGCCTGTTTATGGGGATGGTAAATATACACGAGATTGGCTTTGGGTCGGTGATCATGCAGAAGCTATCGATTTGATTTATGAGCAGGGGCTGAATGGCCAAACCTATAATATCGGTGGTAATAATGAGTGGAAAAATATCGATCTGGTCCATCAGCTTTGCGATATCATGGATGATCTGCTGGGCCGCACGGCCGGCAGTGCCCGCCAACTCATTACCTTTGTAAAAGATCGGCCGGGGCACGACCGCCGCTACGCCATAGATGCCAGCAAGATAAGACAGGAGCTGGGCTGGGAGCCCAAAATACAGGCAGAAAAAGGCCTACGCCTTACCGCTCAGTGGTACCTAAATAATGCCACTTGGCTGGAAAACGTCACTACTGGCGCTTATCAAAAGTATTACGAAGACATGTATATAGCTAGATAACTCCGGCCAAAAATTGCAGAAATCAGAAAGGGGCCAAAGAAGATAGGCTCGTCTTTCTGGTTTCTGAATCATTACCACACCAAGGTTTAATGTTGCATACTTCCTGCGTTTTTCTTAAAATATTGACTATATTTCGTCTATAGTCAATAGATGTCCTTTTATGGTTCAAAAAACACTTATTCCCTGGGATTTTATCCTTGAGAGTATAGACAATGAAAGTTGTGTGGTATTTGTGGGTCCGAAGCTGTATTTAGATGAAAAAGATACTTCTTTGGAGGAAAGATTTTTTCAGGAATCGGGCGTAAAAGATCCCGACCACAAGTTGGTCCAATCTTTTTATGAAGATGTTGGGTTAATGCTTTTCCGTAGAGAGAATAAAAAGTTTCTTCTCACACATCAGATGAGAAATTTCTACAAAAATGCCTATGATATTGTATCTCCAAGTCTGGACAAATTCGTTCAGATTCCCTTTCGAATCATTGTTTCTCTTACTCCCGATAACCTTTTAGAAGAGGCTTTCCGGCAGCATGGGTTTATGCTCAATGAAGATGTTTTCTTTAAAAAGAGACCACACAAACCTTACGTCAAACCTACCAAAGAACTACCCTTTATCTTTAAGCTTCTGGGGACGCTCAGCGCAAACGGAGATGAAAGCCTCATACTTACTCATAATGATCTTTTTGATTACATGGAATCCTTCTTTAATGGAAAAAGTATTTCGGAGCAATTTCTGGATGAAATCTCCAATTCCAGACTGTTACTCTTTTTGGGTATTCCATTCGACAGGTGGTACATGCAATTGCTGCTGCGTTTGTTAAAACTGCATGAAGACCTTATCAGTACGGCCACCGGCCCCATCGACGAGCCTAAATACATCCGTTTGTACGAAGAACAATTCAATATAGAATTCGTGCCAGACAAAGGCCCTCAATTCATTAATCAATTGTATGAGCGATGTAAAGAAAGCAACCTGCTGAGAAAGAAGGGAAAAGCAATGAATATTGATGAAAAAATTGAAGGCATTCGCTCTTGCGTTAGGGAAGCGGAACTCACCAGTGCCTTTCTAGACCTTAAAGACTTGCTGATATATTACAAACCGGCTACCGATGACTTAATGGACAGAACTACGCTGCTAGAGGCCAGGTATCAAAAGAATAGCAACCAAATGGACAAAGGCGTGATCAGTAATGAAGACTATTCACTGGCTAATAATCAGATTATTGAGGCTATTCTGAATATTTTACAAGAAACTAAAAAACTATTGGCCAGCATTTAGGCCTGTCAAACATGAGTAATTCCAGATATCCGGGAACCCAGCCTTTTGAGATCTATCAACGAGGCTTATTTTTTGGACGAGAAAAGGACATCAGTAATTTGATGAGAATGATCAAATTACACAAGATGGTAGTGCTGCACTCCAAATCCGGCCTGGGAAAAAGTTCTCTCATAAATGCGGGTGTCATTCCACTCCTACAGGACGAAGGGCTAGTAGAGCCCATTATGGTCCGTTTTGGAGCTTATGATCCGCAGCAACAAAGCGCTCCCACCCAAATTACCCAACAAGCTGTCCTTGGAAAATTTCAATCCGGCAGCTTTCTGGATCGTTTTGAGACAGACCGTAGCTCTTTTTGGTATGCTTCAAAATGTCGGCAAATCCTAGACGATAAGGAGGAAACCGTTCTCATTTTTGATCAATTTGAAGAGCTGTTTACTTATCCTTCCGAAGAAATTGAACGCTTCAAAAAGCAGCTGGCGGAAATGTTGGTCGTTAAAGTTCCCGAAGATATTCGTCAACAACTGCTGCCTGACTGGAAATCCAGAGGATTTACTGACGATGAGATTGACCTGTTGTTCGAGTTAGCCAATATCCGTATTCTCTTTGCTATTCGTTCCGATCGCTTTCATTTGATGGATCGGTTCAAGACTGTTCTGCCGGCAGTATTGAAAAACGTGTATGAGCTTTTACCACTTGACCGGAACAACGCCAGGCAAGCAATCATAAGACCAGCTCTGGTGAGTGGCGATTATAATACACCACCATTTGATTACGCTCCTGTGGCTATTGATCATATTCTTGATTTTTTGGAAGACAAAGATGGATTTATTGAATCCATACAACTTCAAATCCTTTGTCAATCTTTTGAAGATAAAGTCAAGCAAGCCGACTTATCTATTATCACTATGGAGGAGGTTGATGATCTGGAGAATATCATTTCCAATTATTATTTTGATAAAATTGAGGCTATTGAAGATGCTGACGATAGGGAAAAAGCCGAGCGTTTTATAGAAGAAGGGCTGGTATTAGAGGAAGGTCAGATCAGATTGAGCATGTACGAAGGTCAAATCTACCGCCTTTTTGATGTAGGCCCTACCCTGCTCAGTCAGCTGGTAGATAGCCACCTATTGCGATCAGAGCCTGCCAGACAAGGCATGGAAGGGTATATCTATGAGTTAAGTCATGATACTTTGGTTCCGCCCGTTCTTGAAGCCAAGAAAAGGCGCGAAGAAATAAAGCGGCAAGAAGAATTGAGGAAAATTCGATTAGAACGACAGCAGGAGCAGGAGGAAAACCGGCGCAAAAGGAGAAAGATATTATTTTATTTGTTCCTGGCTATGGCGGCAACAGTAGCCTCTTTAATAGGAATAATTTGGATAAAGAATAGCCGGGACCAGCTTGCTGAGCAAAATATCATCCTAGCAGAACGCGATTCTACTATTCGAATAAAGAATACCGAATTACTTAAGAGTCAGGAAACTTTAGAAGAAAAACAGGCCAACTTACAGGTCGCCTACGAAGAGCTTCAGGCTGTCAAAAGTAGTCTGGAGATACAGGCTGATTCACTGGTGAGCCTTACAAATGAACTACAGTATAAAAATGACACACTC
The DNA here is from genome assembly GCA_964628385.1 of uncultured Saprospiraceae bacterium. Classification (GTDB taxonomy): domain Bacteria; phylum Bacteroidota; class Bacteroidia; order Chitinophagales; family Saprospiraceae; genus JANQPA01. Next base: position 32,414 of record CAZVOD010000017.1, on the reverse strand, counting down.
AACGCTTTTTCAAATGCACTAAAGCGGCAACGGGATATTACCAATCAAAAAAATAGAGCCCTTCAAAGTATTACTGATTCCCTCAATTTTGTAAATCAACAACTTAGAGAAACGGAAACAGAACTCAGTGAAAATTACGATAACTTGATCCTGGCCAGAGGTAGCCTGGAAGCTCAAAAAGTAAAGATAGAGCAGGAAGCCCGAAATGCCCGTATCAGCTGGTTACTATCAGAAGCCATCAACCTGAACTTGAGTGGTAAAAGAGAAGATAAAGACCTGGCTAAAATGCTTACCTACACTGCCTATCAGCTTAATCAAAGCAACACTGACCAGAATAAGAAGGCTATCTTTGAAAAAGATATTTATCGAAAAGCATCACTGATAGCTGAAGATATCGTAGATTTAAAAGCGCTGAATAACAATGGCCCGGTCCGACATATTGTTCAGTCTCCTGGTTTTTCCACTACTATGTTTACCAATGGCCCGGGCGGGGCAGTATATATCTGGAAATACGAAAATAAATCCTGGAAAGTCAATGATCGGCTACTACAGCGCAATTCAGCTAATACGCCCCTGGAGTGCCTCATCCAAAATCAGGGTAACAACTGGATATTATCCGGGAATAAGGAAGGAAAACTCACTATTTGGTCTCTAGATGACGGCAGCACTCCGAAGTGGGAAAGAAAAGTCCACGACGGCGCACTAATGAGTATTAGCTTTATTGATGAAAAACAGTTTTTTACTTCTGGTGCTGACGGAACAGTTTACAAACATCTTATCACAAAAGAAGATAATAACAAATTTGATATTGAAACTACCTTATGGTATAACTTTGATCATCCTGTATTCTATACCTCAAAGATTGATGCGGCCAAAAGCCTGTTGGTAGGAAGATTTGACAGGATAGATATTATTGATGCCAACAATAAAGAGCAATCCCTCAGTAGCTTTAGCATCCCTGATTCTGTAACAGCCATGACTACCTACGGACAACGTATCGTTTATGGCAATCAGAATGGGCAGCTCGGAGCGCTTTTATATGACCAGGATCAAGGCTTGCTCTTGCCTCAGGGACAAATAAGTTATGGAGTAGAAAAAAGCCAGGTTACAGCCATCGAATTTGATCGCAGTGGCCAACAACTTGCCGTAGGATGGGCTAAAGGCATCGTAAAACTGATTCCTCTGAACTCAGCTGACTTTAAGCTGGAACTCGATAAGATTAATGAGCAGAATTTGCAGAGTCTCATATTCACCATTGCTTTTTCTTCAACTAATAATAAAGTACTGGTCGGCACAGGCACAGAGCAATACAAAATTTATATTTTCTCCAAAAGCATAGAACCCATACTAAACGATATTTGCCAACAGGTTAGCCTGGCTGATAATGAAGCGAAAGCAGCATTTTTTCAAAAGCTGGAACAGTATCTTACTTCTCAAAATATAAGTGAACTAAAAAGTCGTCTGGATCAATGTATTAAGTAATGTCAAAATTTATGAGTTACCCTTTTTCAATCCGCTATACTATCCTTTTTGTTTGTTGTGTAGGTTCTTTACTGCCCCACCCGGCTATAGGCCAGGACTTGTTTGACTATGAACAACCGCTGATATTGGCTGCCGAAAATTATAAAGGAGAAGTACCCGAAGTCCTGAAACAGGCTGAAGAGTGGTATTATTTTGATCGGCAATATAAAAGAGTGATCGAACTACTCGATGAAGATAGTTTTGACGACTTATTTTTTGAGCGTTATGAGCGTATAGCCGGCTATCGCTTTTTGATCCTTGCACATCTAAAAGTAGCTTCTTTATCCGCAAATTTACCGGATGCCCAACGGTATCATGAAGATAGAGCCCGTCGCGTTGCCAGAGCTTTTATGACGGAGTTTCCCAATTACAATTATGAATTTTGGAATGAAAAAGACGAACCTTTTATTGCGCTTATCAAGCAAACCCGTACCGAACTGGGCTTTGTTATCACCCCCAACCGGCAATGGGATGCGCCACTGAGAGCTCCGGCGAATGTTATCACCTTATCTGGCGAAGAAATTATTCAGGCTGGCTATAACAACCTTGGAGAGGTTATTGAGAGTATGCCGGGATTTGACGTGATCAATCAATTTAGTGAAAACTACTCCTTAATATTGCCCAGAGGGTTTAGAAGCCAAACCAGTAATCGAATTTCTTTAATGATTGATGGCGAAATACAAAATCATCCCTGGTCGGGTGCAGCTTACGTGAGCAATCAGTTTCCCATGCAATTAATAGATCGGATAGAGATTCAGTATGGTCCGGGAATACAGGCTTATGGCCCGGGGGCCTCCTTCGGTATTATTAACATCATTACCAAATCTCCTAAAGAAGCTTTGGAGTATGAAGAAGATATTACCCGGGTACTAAATAGCCGGTTTATGCTCTCCAGAGGCAGTTATACTACCAATCAAGTAGAGGCGCATGTGTCCGGAAGGTTGAGAGATTTGTATTACAGTGTTGCTACTCGCTATTATTGGTCTGACGAACTAAACTTGGCAGCTATCGATTCTTCCTTTTTATTCACGGAAGAACGCTTTAATGATTTAGATTACGAAAGTAGATTGAGGGTGAGTGATCCGGAACAAATTGCCCAGATCAAAAGTGATGCCTCCTGGCCACAGCTTTTCAATGAACAAGGAACGACCTTAATACCCAATGCGACAGCTATCCAGCAGGCCCGCAATCTGGACCAGACAGCATTCCGTAATGGTATTGAAGGAATGCCTGTTCAATTCAGCAATTTTTCCAGAAACTGGTTTTTCAACGCTCAGGCTCAATACAAGAACTTTTCCTTCAAATTCAACTCCAGCCTGCTGAGAGAAGGCATGCCAGCTACTATTTTTCATACTTTTAAGGATGAACCCGGCAGGCGATTTCAGTCGGCAGGTTCAAAAAATGGCAATAACTTTGAGCTATTCAATCAATCGGTCTCGGTGACCTACGAAGAAAAAACGTCTCGCTCTACGGGAGTAAAACTTCGCATTTACAATCGTAATCAGAGCGTTGCGCTCAGAGACTGGCACCTCACCAGTTATGGGGATGGTATTCAAAATGGACTGGATTTGTTGGACGATACCGTTCCTAAATGGGAGCAAAATACCAGAAAGCAACGTTCTCAGCAATTCGGGATTGATGCGCACTGGATGCATCGCATCAGGCCGAGGTGGCGATACACCATTGATATTAATTACAGAATATCTCTGATGGAGCGCAACTACCTTCAGTTTATTGACCTGAGCTTGAATAGCTGGGTACTGGGCCTTGGCGTTTCCAATAAGTTTTTACTCACACCAGAATTAGATCTGATCCTGGCTGCAAGGTTAGATTATAATGATGTCTTTGATTCTTTTTCTTTTGGTGGCTTTGGCGCTATTCTGTCTCCAAAGGCTGGCCTGGTATACCACAAACCCAACTGGAGTGTGAAAGCCCTTTACAGCCGGGGCTTTCAGGAGCCTACCAACTGGATAAAGTACCATGCTTTCCGGCCGGTGGGAGCGGATGAAACTCCGGGAATTAATTTTGATCAACCGGCAGAATTAGTGGATCATTTGGAGCTCAATTATATCAGACAAGTCAGAAACTTTTATCTCAATACCGGGCTTTTTTACTACCAGGTTAATAATGCCATTATCCTGAAGGATTACCCCTACGAATACAGTTTTGAAGAATACTCAGAGAACAACCAATTTGAAGGTATGGGAGGGCAGTTACTGCTGGGGTGGACCGGGAGATTCTCCAGGCCTGTCTTTAACCTGATTGATCGAATCAACTGGACCGCTAATTATTCCTATACCTTTTCAGAACAAACCAATGATGATTTCAATTCGGTAGGCCTGCGAGTAGCTGATATAGCTCCACACCGGATCAATAGCCGTCTCAATATTTTATTCAAAAACTATTGGAACTTATCTTTCCGCTGGAGCTGGGTGGATACTCGTATCAATGGCCCCCAAACCACAGTACCGCTAAACAATACCGTTTTTCCTGCTTATAATTTTCTCAATACTAGTATTTCTTACACGCGTGACCGTTACACCATACAATTTATGGTTAACAATTTACTCAATGTTTCTTATGCTCATCCAGGACCTTTTTTTGCTGATAACAATCAATTCCAGTCTAGCATTCCACAAAGAGATCGGAATTTCATGATACGTGTTTTTGTAGATTGGCAAGTAAAAAAATCCCTGAACGAAGTGAAGTAGAAGATTCGTCCTACAGGTTTTGCAGGACGAGCTTTTGCTATTGAGCTATTTCAATACCCGGGTGAAAGGTTGCCCAGGCAAACCACATTCCGATGTAAGAGACTACCGGGTCCAGTGTTTGATCAGCGTATGGTCCTTCCAGTGCTTCTCCGAAGATTGTCCAGCGATCGCCATTATTATCCTGCATAACAACTTCTCCAGCCTGCAGTACCGGCTCAAAATCGAGCACCACTCCGGGTTCTATTTCTCTATTATAAGCAACTATAAAATTCCGTGACTGGCTCCCTACCACAACAATATCTTCTCCTCCAAAATTTTCGTTGATGGTTTCTACTTCTCGCTCTTCAAATAAAGTGAAACGATAAAACCGCGCATCCTCATTTATATTTATTCCCAAACCTCTTTCTTTTCTGGGTAAACGATCATCCGGATGAGTAACCGGAAACAACAGCAAATTATTATTCGTCCGGTAATCTCCGTAGGGATAACGACCATAGGATCGATTGAAACCTGTATTCATATTCAAAACCCTGGAGTCTGGAAACATTACTTTCCATTCTGCCCATGTAAGTTCCAGCAGGGAGTAGGTCAAAACCTCTGTACTAATACGCGATCCATTTACAGACTTCAGCAACATTTGTGACCATACGCTATCCGAATTCCTGTCGTAAGGCATGAGGTTGGTATTGTAAAGCAGCCCAGAAACGCCAAAGGTGGTTACAGTACTGCCAAGACGCCTATGCCACCCTACGGCGGTTCCAGTTAGCGGACAATAAGTAACAGCTATGGGTAGATTAGCTATTTCATCATTAACAATTTCGTGCCAATCCAGGATAAAATGAGGATAAGCCCTGATTTCATCTCCTACTTTAATGCCAACCACCAGGTCGCTATCTTGCATCAAACCAGTGGCATCCATTTCTCTCACAGTCGAAAAATTGGGATTATCTATTGATGGAATCCCGTCTTTCCCGGGGCCTCCATTGAATACATCATCAATGGGAATCAGCCATTCCTGATCTGTTGTAGGAGCGCCTGTCTGTGGAGATGTATTTGAATCCAATGTGCCATTGCAGGCAGGCAAAAGAGCCCCCCCAAATACCAAAAACATTATTTCTTTATACTTTTTCATTGCTGGAAATTATTAATAATGAGTGAATTATTACCCTTGAAAGGGATGCTGTAATACAATCCAAAATTGAGTCGATAACTCGGACTCACCTGTGTGCCTATGGTATCAGCAATAAGTGGTAATTCTACATTACCATTAACAGACATGTTCTTATTAAGCCAATAGGTTAACCCTGGATTAATAAAAAGCCATTCTCCTCCGGTACTCGGCACCGTCTGACCGTTTTGTTTATCTGGCCCTACCTGTCGGTAGCGAAACATCAAAGCCAGATCAAGCAAACTCTTTCCCCAAAAGATTCGATCACTCAAACCGCCGATGAGTTGCAGTTCATTGCCAAACTGATACGACTGCGATCCTAAATATGAGTTATTCACACCTCTTAAACCATAAGTTGATGTTACAGAAAAACTCATACTGGGCCTGAAACTGAGATTGTGCGAAAACTGCCCCCAAAGAATACCATCCCAGACGCCACTACCCGGCTGCAGATCGGCATTCAGGGTGAGTCCCCTGCTATCGCGCATATCCGAGTGACCCGTCGGAAGCTTTGCCCCCGCAGCTATAGTAAGGTTTGTATTTTTATCTACTGTGCTCAGCAAAGTATATTTAGCTAAAATAACCAAATCTCCGATCCCTTCTGTGAAATCAAAATCCTCCTGACCAAACTGATTAATAATACGCTCTTGCCGAACAAAAGAAAAAAGGACATCAACCGAAAAGCGACTATTAAAAGTATAGCCGATTCCGGCCAGATACGATATAGTCTTTCTGGTACGGCTATCATCATCCAGCACGGTAGTTCCTGTTTTTAAGGTTTCCAGAACATTTAAATCATAACTCATTGTAAGTTGCAAAGTCTTGGCTTCCGAAGGAGGAAGCCCGAGGTTGCTGGATAAAGGCACACCACCGGAGCAACAAGTTTGCCCCATTGCGGTATGCCATATTATTGTGAAACTAAAAATGGATACATACTTCAATATACTTTTCATAACAAAAGCTTATTCAGTAGAGTCAACACCAGCAATCAGTGCCACCTTATCAATATTGCCCCCAATCTGTTGGATCTACTATTTTTTGATGATACTTTAAGTAAAATTAGGTTATTACACCGAGGTCTGCCCATTTTTGATATTCAAACCGTGTAAGCTGTCTGAAAACGGACAAGCTTCTAGTAGTTTGCACGACAATAAGGGTACTAAGGAAAGGTAAAGTCTTGGCCTAGGCTCCAGATAATCAGGTAACTTAGCATTACAATTTCAAGAGATAAGAAACATCACAGGCAGAATGGCCAGTATCTCCCATACGTTGCTGGAGGCGCTGAAAGCCACTGCGCTGATAAAGTTTGTTGGCTGTTTCCATCGATTCGATGGTTTCGAGGTAGCATTCCTTGTATGACCTGGCGCGGGCAGCCTCCAGGCATACCTTGACAATTTCGCGGCCCATGCCTTTGCCACGCAATTCAGGATAGAAGTACATCTTTTTGAGCTCACAAGATAACGGAGTTCCGCCTTTTAAGGGACCAATTCCAGCACAACCCAGTATTTTACTATTTTCTTCAATTACAAAGAAAGCTGATCGCTCGTCATTGTAATGCTCATACATAGCATCAACTTCAGGATCCATAATGGAATAGCCCTCGCCTACCGCTCCGAATTCTGTCATCACATCACGAATGAGCTGAGCTACCTGTTCATTATCTTCTTTTTGGATGAGTCTGATTGTCATTTTTTCTAACTGCTAAAATAGACTGGTTACTTAATAATGAAGAAAGGTTGATCCTGCGTCACTTTTGTTCTACCATTACACAGCTTAGCTACTTCCATAAGTGTAGAAGGGTAAAAGATTAGTATCTTCTACCCTTGTACCCCAATATTAATGGAAGAATCGAATACTTAAGCACCCACTGGCTTCATGCCGGCTTTTACACTTTCAATGATTCTGGCTGCTACTCTGTATGGATCAGCATTGGAAGCCGGACGGCGATCCTCCAAATACCCTTTCCAATTATTTTGCACCGTAGAAATAGGAATACGGATAGAAGCGCCGCGATCACTCACGCCATAACTATATTTCTCAATACTTTGCGTTTCGTGAAGGCCTGTCAGACGCTGATCATTACTTGAACCATAAACAGCGATGTGATCGAGGTGCACCGGACGGAAAGCTTCAAGTATAGATTCCATTAATTCTTTTCCTCCTTGCTCTCTCATCTCTTTGTTGGAAAAATTACAATGCATCCCGGAACCATTCCAATCCCCTTTGACAGGCTTGGGATGAAACTCGATTTGTACACCGTATTTTTCAGCTACCCGATGCAGCAAATACCTTGATACCAACAGGTCATCGCAGGCTTTCTTAGCGCCTTTCCCAAAACACTGGAATTCCCACTGTCCTAACATCACTTCGGCATTAATTCCAGTGATCGAAATACCTGCTTCCAGGCATAAGTTCAGGTGTTCTTCCACAATATCTCTTCCTACTGCATTACCAGTACCTACCGAGCAATAGTAAGGCCCTTGTGGCCTTGGATAACCATCTTTAGGGAAGCCCAATGGCAAGCCATTTCTCGTTAGTACATATTCTTGTTCAAAACCAAACCAGAAATCTTCCTGGTCCTCAAACATGGCTCTGGTATTAGACTCATGTGGATTACCTTCGGCATCCAAAACTTCGCAAATTACAAGAAATGCATTCTGCCTTCCTTTGTCTGCATATACATTGACCGGCTCCAAAAGGCAATCCGAAGAGCTGCCCTCGGCTTGCTGTGTAGAACTTCCATCAAAGGACCACATGGGGATATACCCCATATCGCCGTCGAAAAAGTCCATTTCGATAATTTTTGTTTTACTTCTCAAACTTGGCTCTGGCTTGTAGCCATCTAACCAAATGTACTCAAACTTGAATTGTGCCATTTGTACATCATTTAATTTGAGCTGTTTCGAATGCTTCGGGAGAGTGAAAATATTAAAATCAGATGGATAACCAGAAAAGCTTATTACTCTGATTTTTCTTTTCCTGTCTTGGCACCTGCCAGCTCGGGTAATTATTACATTTTTTTCTAATAGCTTGTCAGGATGCTCATATAGCATCTTTAAGCTGAAAAAGTGCGGCCAGGCTCGTTTAGCATAGCCAAAATAATCAGATGTATTTAGAAGGTATGAATATGAAATAAAAAGCCAAAATTATATTTTTTTCAGGAAATAATTGGAAGTGGAGAAAAGCTTTTTTTTTCAAAAATTACGGTTTCAAAAAAGCTGTTAAAGACAGTTGCAACGTATTTATATTGTTGCCACTTTAGGATAGAAGTTGTTTAGAGTTTCCTGCTGGAAGCGAAAAAACAGGATTTTAGGTCCAGTTGAGGCTTTTTTGGAGTTTCATAGCAGCGCTATGGAGCGATAAAAAAACGAAAAATGGGCATAAATGACGTTTTTGCAGCCCAGTGAGGAAACTTTAAACAACTTCATAGAAGAGTAATAAATATTTCCTCCCGACAGGCGAGAGGAAATAATGCTGGCACCGAAATACAGTACCCGATCATTTTCATTTGATGCTTACCGGTGTGCCTATGCAGGTACGGCAGAAACGCCTTCTTTTACTGTCTTGATTATTCTGGCCACTACTTTGTACGGATCAGCATTAGAAGCCGGACGACGATCTTCTAGGTATCCTTTCCAGTTGTCCTGAACGGTAGAAATTGGAATACGAATAGAAGCTCCTCTGTCACTTACCCCATAACTAAACTTCTCTATACTCTGTGTTTCGTGAAGGCCTGTCAGACGCTGGTCATTACTTGAACCATAAACAGCGATGTGATCGAGGTGCACCGGACGGAAAGCTTCGAGGATAGATTCCATTAGCTCTTTGCCTCCCTGATCTCTCATAGCACCGTTAGAAAAGTTCGCGTGCATACCAGAGCCATTCCAGTCTCCTTTTACCGGCTTAGGATGAAGGTCAATTTCAACACCATATTTTTCAGCCACTCTGTTAAGCAAATATCTGGAAAGAACTAAATCATCACATGCTTTTTTAGCTCCCTTACCAAAACACTGATATTCCCACTGTCCCATCATTACCTCAGCGTTAATTCCAGTGATGGATAAGCCCGCATCAAGACATAAATCTAGATGCTTTTCTACGATATCACGTCCAGCAGCACGGTTATGCCCCACAGAACAATAATAAGGGCCCTGAGGACCAGGATAACCATTGTCCGGAAAACCCAGAGGAAGACCATCCTTAATGAAAACGTATTCTTGCTCAAAACCAAACCAGAAATCCGTTTCATCATCAAACATGGCTCTGGTATTAGAGCTGTGAGGGTTGCCTTCAGCATCTAATACTTCACAAATTACTAGGTAAGCATTTTTTCTCCCGCTGTCTGGATAAATGTTAACAGGCTTCAGCAAACAATCTGAAGAATGACCTTCCGCCTGTTTTGTAGAACTACCATCAAACGACCACATTGGAATGGAATCTAAACTTCCATCAAAGTGGCTCATATTTAAAATCTTTGTTTTACTACGTAACAGGGCTTCTGGCTGATAACCATCCAACCAGATATACTCAAACTTAAAATTCATCATTTCGAATATGGTTTTATTTAAAAAATTTAAAGCAATAGTATTAACTCACCTGAAACCAAAAAAAGCGATAGAACTTTGATAAGTAGTACATAACTCAAATTTCTGCTTTCGCTTTTATACGGATGATTCAGGTAAATGATTTTTTAGTAGACCAACGTTTAACTGTTATTGGAAACGGTCTTACTCAAACAACTATTTGTTATTTGAGCATTAGCACCAAAACTCATAAAATTAGTCTAATTGATTTAAAATAGAAAATAAATGTATTGCAAGCTGAAAGTGCTTTTTTTAGCACTGGAATTATTTTAGTCATATAAGACTACCTTAATTTGATGTATTTTCTATTAAATTCCAAATATTTTAAATCAATCTAATGAGTAATTCAGCGAAATGCCAATGTTTCCAATTACACATACGAAAGCTCCTTTTGGCTATCCATCCCTATTGGTACTACCCATTCACTTATTTGGGCGGATAGCTGGCTTCAAGGGGAATTTCACCCATACGATAGATTTATTTAACAGTCAGGCTATAAGCAGACTCTTCTACTGCGCTTTCGTAGGCATGCATGTCGTGGTCTGCAATATCCAGCCCCCGGTATTCTTCTTCTTCTGATACTCTGATCCCTATAGTTAATTTAAGAATATACATAACGATAAGTGTAAAGAGGAAAATAAAAGCCCCTACAGAGAGGGTTCCGTATAATTGTATCCAGAGCTGATTGAGGCCGGCTTTTGCACCAAATATACCCACGGCCAGTGTTCCCCAGATGCCACAAACCAAATGAACAGAAGTGGCTCCCACCGGATCATCAATTTTCCTTCTATCAAAGAAAACAACGGAAAGTGGTATAATAGCTCCGGCTATCAGGCCAATAACTATGGCATTCATTGGGCTCATTAAATCTGCGCCAGCGGTAATACCTACCAGCCCTCCCAGTATCCCGTTCAGCACCATGGAAAGATCATGAGATTTAAACAAGATGTAGGACACAAAGAATGCACCTATGGCACCGGCAGCAGCCGCCAGAGCGGTAGTTACAAAGACCAGCGAAACAGCAACAGGGTCGGCTGATAAAACAGAACCGCCATTGAACCCAAACCAGCCAAACCATAGCAAGAAAACGCCCAAAGCTGCCAGCGGCATACTATGCCCAGGGATAGGCTTAATACCATTAATGGTATATTTCCCATTTCGTGGACCAAGGAGCAGCACCGCTGCCAGAGCAGCCCATCCACCTACCGCATGAACGATGGTAGAACCGGCAAAATCATAAAAGCCATTGGTATGCAGCCAACCTTGCCCCCACTTCCACATTCCGGTGATAGGATAAGCAACAGCTACCAACAAGGTGGCAAAAATGAGAAAAGCCTCTAGCTTGATTCGCTCAGCTACAGCTCCAGAGACGATAGTAGCGGCTGTAGCAGCAAACATAGCCTGAAAAATAAAATCTGTCCAGTAAGTATAACCGCCATCGGCATACTCTATAGCTCCGGCCGCCCCTTCCGGCATACTGAGGCCAAAGCCAGAAAAGCCAAAGAACTGGCCGACATATTCTTCTCCGGGGTACATTAAGTTAAAACCCATAATGAAGTAGGTGAGTAATCCGATAGAAATAATCATCGCATTCTTAAAAAGAATATTAACGACGTTTTTGCGCTGCACCAAACCCGACTCCAGGGAAGCAAAACCCAGATGCATAATAAAAACCAAAACAGTGGCTACAAGCATCCAAACATTATTTGCTGTAAATAATGCATCATTCATGTTGATGTCTTTAAATTAAAAAATATACGAATGGTTAGGATCGAGCGCATGATTAGAAGTTGCCCTTTGGCCCGTAAATGACCATGAATCAAGCGCTTTCTCCAGCTTATTTCGCATCATAACGCTACTTTGCTGCTCAAAAATGGCTTTGTGAGCATCCACTGCTATCCATTTTCGACTGTAAAGGCAAAATCTAGATACACTCTTCAACTAGAAAAGCTGCAAGACTAACACTAGTAGACTGCAAACCATCTAGTTTAACTGGACTCCGATAATTTTTTATAATTTGGATTGTACTGGTTGTGTAAGGGCGTGATTGACAACTATCTTTTAAATAGCTTTTGAACCCTTTTCTCCGGTACGGATTCTTATGATCTCTTCAACATCATAAACAACAATTTTTCCATCTCCCACTTCACCGGTTCTACCGGCGTGAGCCAGGGTGTTTACAATTTTATCTACATCCTCATTGTTCACTATGATATCCAGCCTTAGGCGAGCAATATAATCTGCATCATAAATACTACCCCGGTACATCATTTTTTCTCCCTTTTGTAAGCCAAACCCTTTCACTTCACTGAGGGTGAAAAAATTGACGCCGATCTCTGCCAGTTCATCCCTGACTCTTTCAAACCGGGATAAACGAATGATCGCTTCAATTTTTTTCATACCAGATTCAATTTAAGGTTAAAATTTTCAGACAAAAGTAACAATTAGTAGAAAAAATGCAAAGCAATAGTTTTTACAATGTATAAATCTTAAAGAAAGCTACATTTAAATGCAAGCTGATTCAAAATAAAATTTTAAATAAAAGCATTACTTTGTATTTTTTTTCACAAAATCATCTAAAAGCCAATTAAAATCTTGATAGAAAATGTTCAATCCCAAAATTATTTTTTCATTTTTTTTTGAGTTTTCACAAGCTATTAAAATCTTTTTCTTTACAATTCATCCAATTAAAACCTGCAAATCGTAAATTTGTAAGCGCAACCAAGCGATAACCAATGAGAGCACTACTACTGTTGCTGTTGTTACTACCCGTTAGTAGTTTCGGCCAGATTGATACCCTTCCTAATAGTTTGCCTCCTTATTTGCAGGAGATTATTGAGGATTTTTTACAAAACACCCAGAGTGAAGGTGTTTTTGACTTCAATACGCTTTATGAAACACTGAAAGGTTACCTGGAACAACCCCTCGATATCAATTCAGCCGACGAGGGCGATTTGCAGTCGCTTGGATTACTTTCGGATGCACAGGTTTCCAATTTCTTGGAATACAAAAGAACGATAGGTCCGCTTATTTCTCTTTACGAATTACAGGCAGTACCCTCTTTTAATTTGGCGACAATCCGCAGAATTACGCCATTCATTACTATACAATCAGACCTGGATGATTTTCAGGTATCTTTGGGCGAGATGATATCAGAGGGGCGGGATGAATTTTACCTGCGCTGGCGGCGAATTCTCGAGCAACAAAAAGGCTTTCTGGATACGGAGAAGGTTCGGGGCACTGGTTATGAAGGAGCCCCCAGTCAGCTCTATACTCGCTACAAACACAGCTATTCCAACAAACTAAGCTTTGGCTTTACTGCAGAAAAAGACCGGGGAGAAGCTTTCTTCAGCAAGAGCAATCCTCAGGGTTTTGACTTTTATTCGGCCCATGTTTATCTAAAAAATTACCGAAAATGGCTTAAAGCACTGGCTATTGGAGATTACAATATCAGTTTTGGCCAGGGACTTATCCTGTATTCAGGGTTTGGATATGGCAAAAGTGCCATTGCCACTAATATCAAGCGGACTTCACAAACGGTTACACCTTATACCTCTGTCAATGAGGTAAATTTTATGCGCGGTGCTGCCACTACCCTGGCTCCTTCAGATAAGCTTGACATTACTGTTTTGGCGTCCTATAAAAACATTGATGGTAATGTGATTGAGAGAGATACTTCAGAAACGGATATCGCGCTACAAAGCCTGACTTCCTTTGATCTGGATGGTTTTCATCGCACGCCCAATGAGATAGCAGACGAAAACGTGGTTGGCCAGCTTTCGTTGGGTGGTAGTGTGCGCTACAAACTGGATAGAGGCTACATTGCCATCAATGCTTTGTATGATCAATTTGACAAACCGCTGTTGAGAAATGTACAACCCTACAATAGATTCTATTTTTCCGGTGATCAAATACTAAATACCAGCATAGATTATTCTTACCGCATTAGAAATATCAATTTTTATGGAGAAACCGCAATGAGCGACAATGGTGCAGTAGCCACCCTCAATGGTTTGCTTATCAGTTTGGATCGCTTTATTGATATGGCTGCGGTTTACAGGAATTACCCCAGAGATTACGTCGCCCTGAATGCCAACCCATTTGCAGAAACTGGTGACGCTCGCAACGAGGAAGGCTGGTACGTCGGGGTAGAACTGCGTCCGTTAAAACACTGGACCCTAACGGCTTATTACGATCAATGGAAACATCCATGGCTGCGATTTCAGGTGGATGCTCCATCCAGAGGGCACGAATACAGGGCCCGGTTGACTTATTACCTAAAAAGGAGGCTACGATCATACATCGAAGTAAGGAACGAAGTAAAAGAACGCAATGCCCCTGATAACGAGACCTCTTTTAATGTTGTTATTCCGTATCGCCTATTCCAAACCCGCCTACACTTTGCCTACAATGTCAGTAAAAGCCTGGAACTACGTACGCGTTTTGATTATGGTTTTGCGGAAAATGAAGTAGAGGGCCAACAAAGGGGCTTTGTAGTGTTACAAGACATCTTATTTCGACCGGCTGGCTTTCCCCTGTCATTTACTTCCCGTTTTGCCTTATTTGATACAGACAGCTACGATATCAGGTTTTATCACTTTGAAAATGCCTTGCTGTATAACTTCTCTGTTCCGGCTTATTACAACAAAGGCAGTCGTTTTTATTTCAACCTCCGTTATCGTCCTTTTAAAGCCTTGATGGTAGAAGGTAGAATCGCTCAGACCTTCTGGACAGATCGCCCCACCATCGGATCAGGCCTGGAAGAAATTGATGGCCCAGTGCGTACTGAAGTCGGCGCCCAGATTCGATACATATTTTGATAGACAAAAATTTAACGTCACATAATGAAGACCTTAAAAGAGCGTTAACACTATTAACTGTAGCTTTACTGTTGAAAAATTAGATTGTAATTACCCAAAAAAATTAAATATGAAAAACTTATTCTTGCTATTCTCTGCTTTCTTTATCCTGACCGGTACTGCCATAGCTCAGGATTCGATAATGCTTAGCGGCTATGCTTATGGCGATATGAAAGATGTTGCCAGAGGTAAAAAACTAGCTAAAGGCATGGTAAAACTATTTGATGCAGAAGGAAAAGTGCTGATCGAAGAATCCAATTTTACTGATACAGAAGGTTTTCACCTTTCCGTTAAGCCAGAACAAGGGTATCTCCTTAAAGTCTACGATGGAGAAGGTAAACTATTAAAAGAAGGTCCTTTCGGTAGTTCAGTAGATTATTATAGTAAAAATGAAAAAATGGAGAAAGGCCGTTGGGTACCCTTTGAAAAAGGACGTACCGAGTATGGTCTGGCCATATTTACCAGTGTCTCAAAATTGCCACCATCAAAATATGAACCTAGCAGTTCTTCAAAAAGTACATCCGTTGGTAGCATGCAGCTACCCGACCTGATGGGGTCATTAGCTGAATTGAGAGCATTCTCATGGTAATTTAATCATACCATCCTATTCCGCTTTCATCCCTTCATCTGCCTTTTGAGGGTTGAAAGCGGTATTTGCTAATCATACAGCAAATATTTTTTCCTGATAAGCTTAAAGGCTTCCAGGTCTTTCTTCCAACTCTCCCTGATTGCTTCTTCTGACCAACCCGAAATGACCTGTTTTCGCAATTCTGGTCCGCCAGCCAGTTTATCAAAAAAATTATTCTCCAAAAAGAAGGCGTTTTTCCGGGGGAAGGCTTGGTACACTTCCAGTAAATAGCTCAAGTCTATCCTGGCCCGCTGCCTGATCTGCGCTGCTTTCAGTTGACTCAAATCCATACCGTAGCAGATTTTATTTTGATACCTAGGATATTTTGCTCCCGGCCTCGATACAGGAATAAACTGAAAACCATTGGGAGGGTATTCGGGGTGCCCAATTACCTGAAATTGCTTATCCGTGCCCCTACCCACACTCATGTCTGTACCTTCAAAAAAACACAAAGAAGGATACAGGTAAATAGATCGATTGTTGGGCAAATTGGGAGAAGGTTTATGAGGTAGAATATAAGGTGTTTGATGCGTATAATTTTTGCAGCTAACCACAGTCAACCGACAGCGTAAGTTGTTGCCCAGCCAAGCTTCTCTATTGATCATTTGGGCATATTCTCCAATAGTCATGCCGTGCACTACAGGTACCTTGTGCATGCCTACAAAAGACTCATAGCCCCTGGTCATTACAGGACCATCCACATAATGGCCATTAGGGTTGGGCCGATCCAATATAATTAGCGGAATATCATTTTCTGCACATGCCTGCATCAGATAATGCATACTGGAAATATAGGTGTAAAACCGAGCTCCCACATCTTGTATATCAAAAATAATCCAGTCCACTCCCGCCAGGTCGCTCCCTGCGGGTTTCTTTTTTCTGCCGTATAGGGAAATCACCGTTAAACCAGACTTTTTATCAATACCATCTTTTATTTGCTCTCCGGCATCCGCCATCCCCCTGAATCCGTGTTCCGGAGCAAATATATTTTTTATCTTTACATTTAATGATAAAAGAGAATCCACCAAATGAGTTGATCCAATCATAGAGGTGTGATTGACCATCAGTGCGCCCTGGCCTGACTTGATAACAGGCAGATACTCAGGTAATTGAGCTGCGCCTACCTCCAGCTTTTTCTCTGAGTTGGTATGATCAGCAGGCACAGTTCCGGTGGCAGGCCTTTTATTTTCCATACAATTTAAACAAAAAAACAAAACAAAAACAACAAATATTCTTATATTCACAATCAATTTGTTTTAGATAAAAAAAGGATACATCCTTTACATGCTTTCGCACCATGAAGAAATATACCATAATTGACGTTGAGACAACGGGCGGAAACCCCCTGAGAGATAAAATTACAGAAATAGCAGTTGTTGTACACAATGGAAAGGAAATAATTGACACTTTTGAAAGCCTGGTTAATCCGGAAAGATATATTCCCAGAGGAATAACTGAGCTGACTGGAATCACTCAGGAGATGGTCAACAATGCGCCAAAATTCTACGAAATTGCCAAACAGGTGGTAGAAATCACTGAAGGCGCCGTATTTGTCGCTCATAATGTACGCTTTGATTACGGATTTGTAAAAAATGAATTTGCCCGCCTGGGCTATACCTTTTCCCGTAAACAATTGTGTACCGTAAAGCTAAGTAGAAAAGCATTTCCCGGCCTGGGTTCCTACAGTCTCGGAAAGCTAGTCTCCAACTTTGGGATATTTATAGAACACCGGCATCGCGCCATGGGAGACGCCCGGGCCACCGCCGAGCTCTTCGGCCTGATTATGAACAAGGAACAGTCTACCGAACAGGTCAAAGAAATGATCAATCTGGGCCTAAAAGAATCTCAGCTACCAGAGGGTATCGATATGGAAAAAATTCACGCTATTCCCGATGCCTGCGGCGTCTACTACTTCCATGATGCTCAGGGAAGGGTCGTTTATGTCGGAAAAAGTATCAACCTAAAAAAGCGCGTAGCAGATCACTTTGCCGATACCACCAAAAAAGGTAGCAAAATGCATCGCTTTGTGAGAGATATCAGTTATCAAATCACAGGGTCCGAGTTGCTGGCCTTACTCCTTGAATCTCATGAGATCAAACGCTTACAACCGCCCATCAACCGGGCGCAAAAAGGCCGGCAGTTTCCCTACATTATTCATCACTGGAAGGACGAAAGTGGATATTTACGTTTTGAAATAGCAAAAGTCAAAAAGAAAGAAAGAGACCGACTGAATGTGGCGGGCGAATATCCAAGTATTGCATCTGCCCGAAGAAGGCTTGCGATCATACAGGAGCGTTTTGAATTGTGCAGTATTTTGTCGGGTAAGGAAAATGGTTCCGGCCCTTGTTTTGCTTACCACCTCAAGCAATGTCTTGGGGCTTGTTGTGCCAAAGAAACGGCCAGTTCTTACAATGAAAGAGCTTCTGAAGCCCTTCCCTATTTGCGCATTTCTTTTGACAAGGATTTCTTGCTAATCGATGATGGTCGTACTCAGGGGGAAAAAGCGGTGGTTCTAGTAGAAGACAATCAATACAAGGGATTTGGTTACGTTGATGCACAAACGGAGCAGAATTCTCTGGAAGACATCAAGAATGCCATACAGCCTTACCCTCATAATGTGGAAAGCATGAGGATCATTATACGGCAACTTTACAAGCAGAAAAACCTTAAATTAATGGAACTTTAAAACCTGGTATCGATGAAGCTACTCCGATGGTTCCTGATTATTTTCTCCGTTTTGCTTGTCATTGTGATGATCGTCCTGCGTATCAATTACGGTGGTGGGAAGTCCTACCCTGATATTTCCACCAATCCTCAATATGAAGAAAGCCAGGTGAAGCTTTTTTTTAGCTATAAACATCCGCTAGGGAATATTGCTGTCACCCCAGTAGCGATACGCAGCAAAGAGCATTTTTTACCATACATCCCGAAAGTCGTCCCAAAGATCAGTTTCTGATGGAAATAAAAAATGGCGAAGCAATCCCCTATCCCAATGCTAGCGCTCAAAAGGAGCTTTTTAATACGGTGCTGGGGGTTTATGCAGACCAGCAGGATCGACTCTGGACGATCGACCATGGCTTCCACGGGCTGAATTCCATCAAACTATTAGCTTTTGATCTGAATACGGATGAGTTAATTCACGAGTATATTTTTCCAAATCAAGTGGCGGAGCGCCTGTCCTTTTTCAATGATCTTAGTGTTACACCTGATGGCAATTATGTATTTGTTCCTGATGTCAGCTTTTTTGGAAAAAACTCTGCCCTGATCGTTTACGATATCAGGAATCGTAAAAGCCGACGCCTGCTGGAGGGGCATGCCAGCGTGCAGCAACAGGGGTATGTCCCGGAAACACCCCATAAGAAAATGCGGTTTCTTGGGGGGCTCGTTGATCTATTAGATCAAATGCTGCAAAGCAAAAGCCATATGAAAGAAAATGCACCATACAATATATTCAGATTCATAAGGTTACACCCTCCAAATAATTACAATTCGAATAAAAATCAATAAACTACCAAATTCTGTATACTCTGAGAATTGAATTAAAAAAATTTTTCATTTATTTTGTAAAAATATATTATTATTTGATTTAACATTTAAGGAAATTCTGAGCTTGCCCGGAAGCTTATTGACAGACAAGCCGAGCTCAATGGTTCCCCTGAACTTACACTATCTTTCAAAATGAATGAACAGCAGACGGACACTTGGCTACAGTGGCATTATATTTTTGCCTTTATAGCGGTTATCAGTTTCATATTTATCATTGGTACACTACTTTATACACAATTCCGTACCCCGGATGAGGATAGGGAAGAGTTGGTACAGGACGAAGACTACTACACACCTGTCAAAGAACGGCCAGGTTGGCACACTATACAACTGGGTTTCTTCCAGATTGACACACCTGAAGATTATGTATACCTAAAATATTCCGATGAGCGTGCTTTTATCGGAAAGATAACCAACCAAAAAGACACTTTTTCTTTTTATCTAGGGCAGCAAGCACTCGGAATTGACAATGTAAAATGGGATGCTTCTCAAGTGTCTACCGACACTATTAATGGATATAAGGCCAAAGTTATTATTCCTACCACCGGCAATGGCCCCTGCAGTGTTTATATTGACGAGCTGCCCGATGATCAAAAATTCAACATACAATCACTTGGTAAAGAACAAAAAAGTCAGGCTCTAAAAATATTTAGAACTATCCGCTTTCCGAGTAGTGATACAGGGCTGAATTCCATCACATTTGGAGAAAACTTTCAGGCTTTGCCACCTGATGGTAACCAAATTTTTAATGGCAAATGCATTTTTTGTCATTCCCAAAAACCGGATGAAATTATCGCCGGTCCTAGCCTGCATCAGGTTTTCAAAAAACAGGATGAACAGTATATCCTTGCTTGGGTTACACAGTCGCGCACACTGATTAGGGAAGGCTTAAGCCGAGCCCAGCGTATCGACTCTCTTTTTGAAGGTAACTGCGCAGAATATCCTTCTTTTGAACTGGCAGAAATAAAAGCGATTGAAAGCTATCTGCAAGAGCAAAAGTAGACTTGTAGGGAAATCGTATAAATATATTCGAAGCCCAGCAAGCCGGATTTGAAGAATGCAAAGTGGGTAATAGTTTCGGAGGCCCTAACCGGATGGCCCGGGAGATCATCAACAAGCGAATAGCTGAATTGGGCATCATTGAGCAAGGAGAGCGACATTTGTATTTTCCACACGGAACTTCCCACTACCTGGGGCTGGACGTACATGACCCAGGAACTTACGGCCCTTTTCAACCGGGTACTGTCATCACTGTAGAACCTGGTATCTACATTCCTGAAAATAGCCCTTATGATGAGAAATGGTGAGGTATCGCCGTGTGCATAGAGGATGACGTTCTAATCACTGAGGAAAGTTATGAAAATCTTTCGGCTCGCGCACCGAGAACAGTAGAAGAGATAGGGAAAATGATGGCTTAACCTTCACCACTGGATAATTTTGTATTACCAAAAATTGAAGATAACTAAACCGTAACGATGCATCGGTACAGTAATAGCTCCGTACCGATGCATCCGTTCTTTGCAGATGTTATCAAATAAACGCAGCCATACCTTGCTGTAGGCTAAGGGCAGCTGCCCGGGCTTGCTGGGCAAAATCTTCCTCTGTACCTGCATAAATAATACCACGTGAAGAATTGATTAACAAGCCAATATCTTTATTTCTTCCGTACTTTAGTACTGCCTCCAGGTTACCTCCCTGGGCTCCTACTCCGGGGACTAGCAAAAAATGATCGGGAATAATACTTCTGACCTGTTTGAAATACTCCAGATGAGTAGCACCGATAACAAACATCAATTCATCAGTGGTCCCCCAACTGGAAGCGACTTTTAGTACCTGTTCATACAGTGACTGACCATTTTCAAGTCGGAGCATTTGGAAATCTTCACTACCAGGGTTGGAAGTCAGTCCGAGCAGAATCACCCATTTACCATCAAAACCTAAGAAAGGCTTAACAGAGTCTTGCCCCATGTAAGGAGCAATGGTAATGGCATCGCAACTCATCTGTTGGAAGAAAGCAGTAGCATATTTGCCAG
The DNA here is from genome assembly GCA_964628385.1 of uncultured Saprospiraceae bacterium. Lineage (GTDB taxonomy): Bacteria > Bacteroidota > Bacteroidia > Chitinophagales > Saprospiraceae > JANQPA01. The sequence goes on along the minus strand of CAZVOD010000017.1, from coordinate 11,365 downwards.
AAGTATTACCAATATCACCTCTTTTAGCATCAGCAATAATAAAATGTGTATCCGGAATGCACTTTACAGTTTCTATGAAAGTATGCCAGCCTTGTTCGCCCAAAGCTTCATAAAAAGCCAAGTTGGGCTTGTAAGCTACGCAGAGGTCACTAGTAGCATCAATAATAGCTTTATTAAAAGCCAGCACAGGATTTTCTTCCCGCATTAAATGAGTAGGTATTTTTGCAGGATCGGGGTCCAGACCTATACATAAGCAGGACTTTTTTGATCGGATTTGAGCTATCAGTTCCTTTTTTGTCATGCATTATCTCTTACTCAACGTTCAGGCCATTAACAGCTTCGACCCCACTAATCTCCGGTACTTTGCTGCGGATAGCCTGTTCCAGGCCGGCTCGCATGGTCATCTCTGTCATGCTACAACTACGGCAAGCGCCCAGCCATTTAATCTGCACAACATTCTGCTCTGTGACATCCACTACTTCTACATTACCACCATCTACAGCCAGATGAGGGCGAACATCATTTAGTGCTTCATCAATGCGGCTTATCATTTTTTGCTTTTCCTGATCGGACATATCAATAGTTTATGTGACTAGCAATTATTGGGTGGTAATTTTTACCGTTTGAGTTGGGCCCAACATTTCGTTTCTTATCGCAATTTGTCTGGCTGTATTTTCTGCTACTTTTCGAAAAGCCTCCGAGGAAGGCGACTCGATATCCAATATGGCGGGCTTACCAGCGTCACCGCCTTCCCGGATTCCCTGAACGATGGGTACTTGCCCTAATAATACGGACTTACTCATCTTGGCCAACTTTTTACCACCTCCTTCACCAAAGAGGAAGTATTTGTGGTCAGGTAGTTCTTTGGGAGTAAACCAGGACATATTTTCCACTACTCCTAATATCGGAACATTTACATTGGGAAGCAAAAACATATTCATAGCTTTTATAGCATCAGCGATGGCTACCTCTTGTGGCGTGGTGACCATTACAGCTCCTGTGACGGGTACGGTTTGTACCAAACTCAGTTGAATATCGCCAGTTCCCGGTGGCAGATCAACGACTACATAATCCAGGGCAGGCCAGATGGTATCATTAAAAAACTGTTTAATAATACCGGATAACCTCGGCCCTCTGAGTACTACAGCTTGTTCAGGCTCAATGATGAATCCAATAGAAATCACATGAATACCATGAGCTTCCAAAGGCACCATTTTTGCCTGATTGTAGACAGTTTGGATTTTAGGTTTCTGTCCTTGTAATCCAAGCATGGTAGGGATAGAAGGGCCATAGAGATCAGCATCGATCAATCCTACTTTTGCGCCCAACTGAGAAAGCCCCAGCGCCAGATTTACAGCTACCGTAGATTTGCCCACTCCACCTTTACCAGAGGCAACAGCTATGACGTTTTTCACCTGAGGAACAGCCGAGACCGGCTCAGTAGATTGAGCAGTTCTGGACATCATATGGACATTGACGTTTGCCTGTGGGTAGACTTCCTGAAGAGCCGCTATACAAGCAAAATTGAGCTCTTGCTTGAGCTTGCTATCGAGGGAAGGTAATTCCAGCGTAAAATTGATGTTTTCTTCCTCCACTTCCAGGTCTCTTACCATGTTCATAGTTATGAGATCTTGCCCGGAGTTAGGGTCTTTTACTTTAGCTAGTGCACTTACAATCTTGGATTTATCAAAATTCATACAAAAACAGTACTAATTTATCTAATGAAATGTAAAGGTAAAACAATTTCTGTCTATATATGGTTTGTCAAAGGTTGTTTGATAGATCGGCAACACAAAAAACAGGATCGGTTGAATTGGACATATTTATAGACTAGTCTCCACAGGTATTTACTTTATTTCATTACATTTGCAATGCCATGAAAGTATTCTACGAATTAGAGCAATTACCGAAATTTAAAAATGCGGTTCTTACCATTGGGTCTTTTGACGGTGTCCATCAAGGGCATCAGATGATCATCAATAAAGTCAATCAACTAGCGCGCCAAATTGACGGTGAGAGTATAGTGATTACTTTCCACCCTCATCCCCGCCTCGTTTTACAACCGAAGGATAATCAGCTTCAGCTCATCAATATCATTGAAGAAAAGATCGCTTTGCTGGAGCGCTATGGTATAGATAATGTGGTGGTAGTGCCTTTTTCTAAAGCTTTTTCTCAACAAACAGCCGACGAATACATTCAGGATTTTCTCGTTTCCAAATTTCATCCCAAATATATTGTCATTGGATATGATCATCGCTTTGGCATGAGCAGGCAGGGAGATATCAATTACCTGAAATGGCATGGCCAGGTCTCTGGTTATGAAGTTAAAGTGATAGAAAAACAAGAAATAGAAGATATTGCAGTCAGCTCTACCAAAATAAGAAATGCCCTCAGCCAGGGAGATATTCGTACCGCCAATCGCTTACTGGGGCATAGCTTTGTCCTGAGTGGTACAGTAGTAAAAGGCCAGCAGATAGGTCGTACTATTGGCTTTCCTACTGCTAATTTACAGATTCGGGAGTCTCACAAATTAGTACCACCAAGTGGCGTGTATGCCGTTTTGCTCGAGCACAAAGGCGAGCCTTATCAGGGAATGCTGTATATTGGTAATCGGCCAGTCCTAAAAGATTATGATGAACGAACTATAGAAATCAATATTTTTGATTTTGATAAGGACATTTATGGTGACAAACTTATCGTGAAGCTCATAGAAAAGGTAAGAAAAGATTCGCCCTTTGAATCGCTAGAGCAACTGACCACTCAGATCAAGCAGGATCAATCAGCGATAGAACAAATCCTGAAGAATTACCTGGAACAAGAAGCGGAAAAAAAAAATCAAAAATGGCCCAGCGTAGCTATCGCCATTCTCAATTTTAATGGTAAAGATTATCTGGAACGGTTCCTCCCTTCGGTTATCGCCTCTCAATATTCCAACTTTGAAATTATCGTGGCTGACAATGGTTCTTCTGATGATTCTTTAGAATTTCTCCAAAAATATTACCCAGAAATAAAAATCATTGACCTACAGGCTAATTATGGGTTTGCGGAAGGTTATAATCAAGCCCTCCAACAAATAGAATCTGACTACTACGTTTTGTTAAACTCCGATGTAGAAGTGACTCCCAACTGGATAGAACCCATCATCGAACTTTTAGAGCGAGATCGGACGGTAGCTGCTGTACAACCCAAAGTGAGAGCTTACTACGAAAAAGATCGGTTTGAATACGCCGGAGCTGCCGGTGGCTGGATCGACCGCCTGGGCTATCCTTTTTGCAGAGGCCGTATTTTTAGTGTTACTGAAAAAGACAACAATCAATATAACGACACCCAGGAAATATTCTGGGCTACGGGTGCTGCATTGTTCATCCGGGGTAAGCTTTTCCATGATATAGGAGGCTTTGATGGTGATTACTTCGCTCATGCTGAAGAAATTGATCTTTGCTGGCGCCTCAAAAGAGCGGGCTACAAAATCATGGTGCGTCCTCGGTCAATTGTGTATCATGTAGGTGGCGGTACGCTGAATTATCTTTCTCCCAGAAAAGCTTATCTGAATTTTCGCAATACCCTGATAACTATCTTGAAAAATGAACCGGCCAGCAAAATGTGGAGGGTGATCTTCTCCCGGCTTTGCCTCGACTTTCTGGCAGGGGGGCTATTCCTGACTCAGGGTAAATTTAAACACATCAGAGCCATTGTCCAGGCCCACTGGAATTTTTTCGGCCAAATCTATACCATACTCAAAAAGAGAGCTTACTACAATGATCTGATCGATAAGGTAAGCATCAATAGCGAACCTAATCTCAGCGCTCAATACCCTAAAAGTATTGTGTGGCAATTTTATGCCCGCCGCAAACGCTCCTTCAAACAACTGTGAACTATGCCCAAAAAGAACAGCCTTGAGATCATCTACGAAGACGAGCAACTGCTGCTGGTCAACAAACCGGCCAACTTACTAACCCTGCCGGATCGCTTTATCGCTGATAAGCCTAACTTACTTCACCAACTCCAAGAATGCTACGATGAAATATTTGTAGTCCATCGCATCGATAAAGAAACCAGTGGCATTTTATGTTTTGCAAAAACAGCAGAAGCTCATCGCATACTTTCCCGACAATTTGAAAACCGCGCGGTCAAAAAAGTATATCTCGCTTTGGCAGAAGGCCAATTGATCAATAAGGAGGGCATCATCGACAAGGCATTGGCTGAGCATCCCGGACAACCCGGAAAGATGATTATTTATCCCAAGGGTAAAAAAGCGATTTCTTTCTACAGAGTAATCAAGCAGTTTAAGAGCTTTACGCTGGTAGAGGTGGAGATTTTGACAGGCAGGATGCACCAGATCAGGGTGCATTTCCAGTCTATTGGCCATCCATTAGCTGTTGACCCTCTCTACAATAAGCGTAGCGAGCTATTTTTATCAGAGATCAAACGGCGCAACTACCAGACCAACCGGCGCGGTGAAGAAAAACCTCTGATGAGCCGCACTACCCTTCATGCCTGGCGTTTAAGCTTAAAACATCCCGTCTCCCATGAGCTATTAACCAGGGAAGCATCTTTGCCTAAAGACTTTAGAGCAGTGGTCAATCAATTACAGAAGTGGAATAGCTGACAAATTTGCCCGTAAAGGTAGCCGCCAAAGTCAGTTAATCAATTATATTTGTAGCCGTTGATTATTTTTCCCTAAGAAAAGGAATCAAAAAATGGAAAGCCAAGTCAATTGTAGACTTTCTATAACCTCTATTGAGGATTTTTCATGAAAAATATTTACTACTATGATAAAGCAAGAAACCCAGCGGAAAATTCTGGATATCGACAAGTGGGAAGCAATTGCAAAAGAACAGGCAGGGCAATACCAGCAGGCTTATCCTTTCCCATATGGGCAATTTGATGATTTCCTGGAGCCATGGGCTGCCAAGGCTGCTATGGAGGCCTTTCCTGCGGTACAGGACAGTGGCTGGATTCACTATGTCCACTTCAATGAAAAAAAGCATGGTCTAAATAAAATGGATTTGATTCCTTCTCTTGTACAGGAAGTGATCAAAACATTGAACAGCGATGAATTTGTTAAACACCTTAGTACGCTAACCGGTATAGAAGGACTCAAAGCAGACCCGACCCTGGAAGGCGGAGGGTTACACCAGTCTCAAAGAGGTGGCTTTTTAAATATTCACGCCGACTTTACTGTACATCCTCACAAGCCGAAATGGCGCAGGAGGGTAAATATACTGGTGTATCTCAATGAAGGTTGGCAACCGGAATACCGCGGCGATCTTGAGTTATGGACCAGAGATATGAAGGAATGTGCCGTGAAAGTTCTCCCTACTTTCAATCGCTGTGTTATTTTCAATACAGATGAAGATTCTTACCATGGCTTACCCGAGCCTATTATGTGTCCAGAAGATATGACGCGCAAATCTATTGCGCTTTATTACTTTACGGAAGAAAAAGAGCCGATTGTTGTGAGGCACCGCTCCACCAACTACAGAGCCCGCCCGGATGACGGTATCAATAAGTTATTTATTTATTTAGATAAACAAGCGCTTTCAATTTATTCCTGGCTAAAGAGTAAATTGGGCATTAATGACGATTTTGTCAGTAAGATACTGGGCTTTTTCTCTGACAAGAAGAAGAAGTAAGCTATAAATAAACAAATGCAAAACGAGAGTCTTCGCTATTCGCTGATCATTGCAGTGGTGAGTGCTTTATTTTACATTCCATTTCTGGGAGGGGTTCACCTATTTGATTGGGATGAAATTAACTTTGCTGAGATCACCCGTGAAATGATGATCACTCAGGAATACACCCGAATATATGTCAACTTTATCCCTTTTTGGGAAAAGCCACCTTTTTTCTTCTGGCTGCAATTACTGGCTATGAAAGCCTTTGGAGTAGGAGAGTTTGCAGCAAGGCTTCCTAATGCTATTTTTGGTAGCCTTACTCTTGTACTTTTATACAATATCGGTAGAAAGCTCTACAACCACCGCTTCGGGCTGATCTGGACAATCGTCTATTTTGGAAGTATATTGCCATTTTTATACTTTAAATCCGGGATCATAGATCCGGTTTTTAACTTTTTTATTTTCCTTGGCATTTATCTTTTCATCCTTTTTTACTGGAAGAAAGATAATTTCGAAGGTATATCGCTAAATTGGGGAAAGTGGACTTATCTATTCTGGGCCGGTTTTTTCATTGGCATGGGTATCCTGACTAAAGGGCAGGTAGCTTATCTGATTGCTGCTCTTACGATGTTTGTCTATTGGATTTATCAGCGATTCCGATTTTATGTTAATGTTCCGCAATTTTTATTTTTTACCCTTTGCGCTACCTTAGTCACTTTTACCTGGTATGGCCTGGAGACTGCAAAAAACGATACCTGGTTCATAACGGAATTCAACCGTTACCAATATCGTCTTTTTAGCACACCAGATGCGGGGCATAGAGGATTTCCGGGGTATCATTTTGCGGTCTTGCTAGTGGGATGTTTTCCAGCTTCTATCTTTGCCATAAAAAGTTTTTTTAAGCTCCCGATAGGTAATGAAACGCCTTACCAAAAGGATTTCCGCTTGTGGATGAAGTTTTTGTTCTGGGTAGTCCTGATTCTTTTCACTATCGTCAAATCAAAGATTGTCCACTATTCGTCCATGTGCTATTTCCCGTTAACCTACCTGACTACCCTGGTACTCTACAAAATCAGCCAGGAAGAAATCCGCGTAAACGGCTGGCTGAAAGGCGGCCTGATAGCTGTCGGCAGCTTGTTCATTATCGCTACAATTGCCACGCCTTTTGTTGGTAGGAATCCCGATATTATCAAACCACTATTTGATGACCCCTTTGCAGTAGCCAACCTGGAAGCCAAGGTCACCTGGACCGGAATAGAAATCATACCCGGCCTGTTCCTCATAGCTGTACTGGTTTTCAGCCTGCTACACTTTGGGAAAAACCATTGGAATAAAGCTATAGCGACCTTGTTCGGTGGTACCGCTATCTTTGTTATGTTGACCCTCATCTTTTTTATCAAAAGAATAGAAGGTTATTCCCAGCGCGCCGCTCTATCATTCTTTGAGGAAAAAATGGAGGAAGACGCCTATATAGTGCCGCATCGTTATAAAACTTACGCTCATTTATTTTATGGAAAAAAACAACCAGTACAGCCAGAAATCGAAATGAACAATAAGGAAGCCTGGAAACAAAAGCTTATCCACGGCGATATTGATAAAGACGTGTATGTGATTACCAAAATACATCTCACAGAAGACCTGGAAGATTTGCCACAACTGGAAGAAGTCTATCGCAAAAACGGGTTTGTAGTATACAAACGAGAGGTAAAATAAAGATCAGGCTTATTCCTGATTTTGCACTTAAACGAAACGTTGCCAAGAACCTACAATGACCTCCAACGTTTTTCACTTGCGAGGTTTTAGTTAAAAAATGGTTTCGGTGACGCACGTAGCAATTACGTGCGTTTCTTTTTTTATCCAGAAGTTTTTTAGAGTTTCCTGCTGGAAGCGAAAAAACAGGATTTTAGGTCCAGTTGAGGCTTTTTTTGAGTTTCATAGCAGGGCTATGGAGCGATAAAAAAACGAAAAATGGGCATAAAAGACATTTTTGCAGCCCAGTGAGGAAACTTTAAACAAATTCCCAACCAAACAATTCCCATCTTTTAGCTGTATACGTATTTTTATTAATGCGAGCTAATCCCCTTTTTGATTCATTAGACTAATTCAGCGGGAATAAAACGCAGGTACCATTCCTTCGTTTTGTAAAGCCCAAAGCGAGTCTGCAAACAAATATTTATGGTTGAAGCATTTATCGAAAACCCAATATTACTGCTATTCATTGTCGTTGGAATTGGTTATGGTATGGGAAGGATAGCTTATCGGGGGAGTTCACTTGGAGTAGCAGCTATATTATTTGTGGGTTTATTTTTTGGTAGTCTAAGTCCGGAATTGCAAATCCCCAATATTATTACTTTCATTGGGCTGAGTATCTTTGTATATGTTATCGGGTTGAGTAGCGGCCCTACCTTTTTCTCTTTATTCCGCCAAAGAGGTTCCAGGGATTTAGTCTTTATTTTTATCATGCTAACCTTTTCGGTTTCTGTTACTGTGGCCTTACATTTCCTCTTTCAGCTCAATGCCAGCACTACCGCCGGGCTATTTGCCGGAAGTACGACTAATACTCCGGCACTGGCGGGCTTACTGGATCAAATTAGTAATACAGAGATCAACCCTGATATGCAAAAAGAAAAGAGTGAATTTGGTGTTATCGGCTATTCCCTGTCGTATCCGATGGGGGTATTCGGACCTATGCTCGCTATTTTGCTGGCACAGCGATTGTTGGGTATTGATTACAAAAAGGAAGAACGCGACCTGCGCAAACAATACCCGGTACGTCAGGATATTAGCAGTCTGACGGTACGCGTTGAAAAGAAAGAACTCACAGATATGCCCATCCGAGACCTTAAGCTTACCCATGGATGGACGGTTGTTTTTGGGCGGCTGGAACGTACAGGCCAGGTACAACTCATTAATTGGGATACGGCTTTCCAGCCTGGAGATAAGATAGCCATTGTAGGAGACCGGGAAGAAGTGGAAGCAGTAGGCCAGCAACTGGGAGAAATTTTGGATTATAAGCTTTCTTTTGACCAGTCAGAATATCAAACCCGGCAATTTTTTGTATCTAACCACAAAATTGTAGGGCAAAAACTAGCCACCCTGAACTTACACGAGCACTATTCCAATGTCATTACCCGCATAACCCGGGGTGACATTGAACTACTAGCCACATCAGATACCGTTTTAGAGCTCGGAGATAGGATACGGGTGGTGAGTAGAAAAAAAGACCTACCCAAATTGGCTCAGCTCTTTGGAGACTCCTACGAGGACCTGAGTAAAATCGACCTTTTGTCTTTTGGCCTGGGAATGGCTCTGGGCTTAATGCTGGGGATGATTACTTTTGAAATTCCGGGAGGATTTACCTTCAAGTTGGGATATGCTGGCGGCCCCTTGATTGTAGGCCTAATACTGGGCGGATTACGCCGTACAGGGCCTATTAACTGGACTTTGCCGTACAGTGCCAATTTGATACTTCGGCAAGTAGGATTAATCTTACTTTTGGCTGCGATTGGTATCAACTCCGGCCATAAATTTGTCATGACTTTAACACAGGGAAGCGGAGGTATTTTATTTTTAGCCGGTGGTATTATTAGTCTGGTAACAGCTCTGGCCACATTAATCTTTGGTTATTTGGTATTAAAAATACCATTCAGCTTTCTAACGGGAATGGTTTCTAATCAGCCAGCTATTTTGGAATTTGCCCTTAGTAAAGCACAAAATAAGTTGCCCAATGTGGGTTTTACCTTAATGATGCCAATTTCTATTGTGACTAAAATAGTATATGCACAGCTACTTTTTGCCTTACTTTCTTAAGAAGTAATTGTTACAATTAGTAACATTGTAAAGCAAACAAAAAGATATGGATAAGAAAGACAATAAAATCTATTACTTCTTTGATGTACTGTGTGGATGGTGCTACGGGTTTTCGCCGGTCATTCAAGAAATTTACCATAAATACAACAATGATTTTGACTTCAAGATTATCTCAGGAGGAATGATCACCGGAGAGCGGGTCGGTCCTATTGGCGAAGTAGCCGGATATATCAAGCAAGCTTACCTACAGGTAGAAGAAGCTTCCGGTGTAAAATTCGGCAAGGGATTTCTGGAAGGCGTACTTGAAGAGGGAAGTACTATTTTCACCTCGGTTACCCCTTCAAAAGCATTGACTACTTTTAAGCAACACCAGCCGGAAAAAGCTATTGATTTTGCTACTGTCCTTCAAAAGGCCGTTTACTCTGATGGTATTGAAGTAAGTGACCCCGCAGCGTATGGTTCTTATGCGGCTGACTTTGGGTTGGAGGAAAAAGCTTTTGTAGAAGAAATGGAATCAGAAGAAATAGAGCAAATAACACTACAAGAATTCGATATGACCAATCAGGCCGGCGTACAGGGATTTCCGACACTATTAGCTTCTATTGACGATGAAATATTTCTGCTGGCCAGAGGCTTTGCTCCTCTTCCCAAGCTGGAAGATGCTTTCCAAAAGCTCAGAGATTATGCAGAGGCCAAGGCCGGATAGGGTCACCTTATGTTTAGAGATACTATGTTAGCCTCTCTAAGCTCAGCCCCAAATAAGACTTGTGACAAAACACTCTTGCTTCAGCCTTTAAAACCAACAGCATGACAAGCAGATATCAAACCAGGCCTTTGATGTTGAGCGATGGTAAGCGCTTTCAAAAATTGGCCGCCTTTAATAGTGAGCTGGGGCTGCATCAATTTTCTTTTAAATACCTAGAAGACCCCATCAATAGCATGGGGCTTATCTATGATCATTTCGAAGGAATGGCTTTAGAACATACCCAAAAAAGAAATATAATAGGCATAGGCATTGTCAAATACGGAGATACGCACCTGGGTGGGAAACCACTCCCCTATGGTCTTTTGAATAGTATATTCTACAATGAAAGACAGGCCAAAAAGTACCTAAAAATTCAATTCCTTGATCAACTGATTCAGCGAACTCATCAGCAACTTAAGCAAGAAGGGCTTATACTGGCCTTCAACCTGGAAAGTCGTTCCAAAAAATCCTTTTTACTTCAACAAAACTGGTACGATCATTATCATCCTGAGCGCATCGATATGTATCCGGTCCGACTACGACGGCAGCCGGTTATTCCGCCGGATAATCACTACATAACAGCCATACAGGACGAAGATATTGACCCGGTAGTTGAACTAATGAATGATTTTTATAAACCCTACGAGCTTTATCCGCAATTTAGCCAGCAAGATATTCGCAACTGGCTGGCTAAGCGCCTGAACGATGACCCCATCAATCACTACTGGTTAGTCAAGGATCAGCATAGCAATATTTTGGCGGGTGTTGGCCTATCGGAATACTTTCATTTTCGCAGCACTCAAATCAGGGGGATGATGCTGGGCAAGCTATTCAATGGCATTACCCGCAAGCTACCTGCGGGCGGTCAGTTTAGGGAATTAGCCGTAAGCAAATTTTGGTATTTACCGGGTCAGGAGCAAGCTGTAAAATATTTGTGGGAACAGGTTCGCTACAGCTGGCGCAACCGCGCCAATACCCTGATGCTCTATCTAGATGTCAACAGTCCTTTTCGATCGCTATTAGAACTTCCCACCTGGCCTCTTACGGCACAGTTGGGTATTGCCATCAAAGGTCCTCGTGGCCTTTCAACGGATCGGCTCGTGTATGTAGAAGCCATGTAGGGAGGTCTTTATGGGATTTTGATTTTTCAATGTCAGTAGCTTTCTCTTTGAAATTAGCTGATTGCCACAAT
>CAZVOD010000016.1:0-66104 GCA_964628385.1 uncultured Saprospiraceae bacterium | reverse complement strand
AAGTAGCCGCAAAAGACGCCTAACAGGATCGAAGGATTAAAATCAAACAGCTTCTAAACTACAGCGACTGGCTTTTTGCCAACTAAAGTCAACGCTACTCTGTTATTAACGTATTAAAATTTTAACTTTCTACTTCCCGCATTCAAAATTCAGTTTGATGAATCAACTTCAACACGAGACCAGCCCATATTTATTACAGCATGCTCATAATCCCGTCAATTGGTGCGCTTGGAAGCCCGAAGCTTTCGAAGTTGCCAGAAGAGAAAACAAACCCATCCTGGTGAGTATTGGCTACTCTACTTGCCACTGGTGCCATGTCATGGAAAGGGAATCTTTTGAGAACGAGGATATTGCAGCAATAATGAATAATTATTTTGTCAATATAAAAGTAGACCGGGAAGAGCGCCCGGATGTGGATCACATCTATATGGAAGCTTGCCAGGCTCTTACCGGCGCGGGTGGCTGGCCTCTCAACTGCTTTTTACTGCCGGATGGACGCCCATTTTTTGCGGGAACGTACTATCCTCCGATGCCGGCTCATAATCGTCCTTCTTGGGGGCAGCTACTCCAACACATCAATAAGGTATACAAAGAACGGTACGCTGATGTCGTTAATCAGGCAGAACGTTTGACAGAAATGATTGAGCATTCTGATGCCACGTTCTACGATCCGGATTCCCCACTCGGGCTGACCCCACAAAACGACTTCCCGAAGGAAGTACACCATAATATATACGAGCATCTAAAAAAGTCATTTGACACAGAGGACGGTGGCTTTGGGAATGCTCCGAAATTTCCCGGCACCATGTCGCTCGATTATCTATTGCAGTATTACTTTCACACTCAGCATTCGGCGGCCTTAAAACATGTACAATTCTCTTTGGAGAAAATGATAAGAGGTGGCATCTATGATCAATTGGGTGGAGGATTTGCCCGGTATACGGTTGATAAGTCTTGGCTAGTCCCGCATTTTGAAAAGATGCTTTACGACAATGCACAGCTCATCAGTTTGCTATCTGATCTATACAAGGCCACTGATGAACCCCTTTACAAACTAACCATTACAGAAACGCTGAAATTTATCAGTAGAGAAATGACCAGCAGCGAAGGAGGCTTTTTTTCAGCTTTAGATGCTGATTCAGAAGGAGAGGAAGGAAAATTTTATGTATGGCAAGAGGAAGAGATTGACCAAATTCTGGAAGGAGAAATGGCTGAAATTTTCAAACAATATTATGGTGTGAGTAAAGCTGGCAATTGGGAAGGTAAAAATATCCTTTGGCGCCCAAGGTCACTTTCTGCAGTTGCCATTCAGTTTAATTATTCCAGCGAAAACCTGCAAAAAATACTGGAAGAAGCCAAAAAGATACTTTTTAAGCATCGCAGCGGTAGAATACGCCCAAGTTTGGACGACAAAATTATTCTCAACTGGAATGCCCTGCAACTAAAAGCTTATGCCAAAGCTTACAAGGCCCTGAAGGAAACAAAATATAAAGAAGCGGCCATTCGCAATTATCAGTTTATCAAAAAAAATCTTTTGAAAGAGGACGGTATACACCTTTATCATACTTATAAAAATGGTAAAGCACAGTACGACAGCTTTCTGGATGATTACAGTTATTTTACTGATGCACTTTTAGAGCTTTACTCCATCACTTTTGATGAGAAGTACCTACACGAAGCCCGGGCTTACGCTGATTTGGTGATAGACGATTTTTACGATAAAAATTCCGGTTTATTCTTCTATACCTCTGAGGAGCAAAATGACATTCCTGTAAGAAAGAGAGAAGTTTATGATACTTCTATTCCTTCCGGAAATTCAACGATGGCGGCTGTTCTGATGACCCTAGCCACAGTGACTGGCCAAAATAATTACAAGGATATTGCTGCCAGGGCAATGGGTAAATTGTGTCAGGCTGTTGAAAAATATCCTACCTCTTTTTCCAACTGGGCAGCAGCTATGCTCAAATTGAGTTTCCCCAACTACGAGTTGGCAATTTTGGGAGAAAATGCCAAAGAAAAAGCGGAGAAAATAAACACAGAGTACTTACCCAACATTATATTGATGAGCAGTGCAACCTCCAATGATGATTTTCCCGTTTTAAAAGGTAGAGCCGCGCAAGATGATGCTCTGATCTATGTTTGTCGGGAATACGCTTGCCAACTACCAGTTGAGGAAGTGTCGGCCGCAATCCGGCAAATTGTCGGATAAAAGCCCATCGAAATGAGTTTTTGTTCTCGAATTTCTTTAAATTATGTCGATGGTGCTATAGTGAGTGTAGCGTCTATAAACAGAGGCTATTTGGAGTGAAAAGATAGGATCCTGAGGGTATTTAATACTTATGGTGGCTTTGCCCAATTAAGTATACTATGCACTCCAGCCTATATCGAATCAAAAAAAGTCCAACAGGGGTGGACATTCAAAAGTGTGTTGAAATTATATAATTCAATGAGAAAACGGATACTAATCATTCTTTTCTTTGCTGTTAGTTTGTCTGCTGCTTCAGCTCAGCAGGGTACTCAGTATTCTCTGTATATGTTCAATAAAATGAATTGGAATCCGGCCTTTGCTGGCCTAGATCATTCCCTGAGCCTCAGTGGTGGGTTTCGCTCTCAATGGACGGACCTGGATGGGGCGCCACAAACGCAGTATGTCTATCTGCATGCGCCGCTTTATTTTTTGAGTAGTGGTGTGGGTTTAGGGTTGGAAAATGATCAGATCGGAGCGGAAACGACCACGACCATTTATGGAGCTTACAGTTACCAATTGACTTTGGGTGATCGAAAGTATCTAAACTTTGGTGCCGGAGCAAAGTTTATACAAAAGTCACTGGATGGTACACTATTAAGAACACCAAATGGTATTTATGAAAATATTATTGATCACCAGGATAATATCCTGCCCAATACGCTTGAAAATGCTTCAACGGTATCTTTTAATGCGGGTATTTATTATTGGTCGCCTACCCTAGAGGCTGGTGTTTCAGTAGACCACTTATCGGCACCGACGGTTGATTTTACAACTTTTTCTCCAGTGATCAACAGGACTTACACTGCCTATCTGGGAGTGAATATTCAGCTATTGGATAATCTGAGCCTGCATCCATCTGCTTTTGTTATTTCGGATGAAATACAAACACAACCACAGCTTTCTGCTATTTTCAAATACAATGAAAATCTGTTTGGTGGCTTTGGAGTACGGGGCTATAACCAACAAACAATGGATGCGCTGACTATCATTGTCGGGTTCAAACTTGGAGAGAATATTACGCTTGGCTATGCTTATGACTCTACCCTTTCGGAGCTCAACGTCATCGCCAGCCAGTCTCATGAAATCATGATCAATTATAATCTCAACAAAAGCTTTGGCCAGGGTCGGCCACCCAATATCATCTACAATCCTCGTAATTTGTAGTAGCCATTTTATAACTTATCAGGGTGTATAATCAGTATCCCAGTGATTTTGTTGCTTTACCATTCTGTGTAGGCCTTATGGCGGAAAAGAAATAAAGCTTTAAATTATTTTATTCTAATATGTAGGCACTGTCTTTGAATTTTTCCTTACATTGGTCAGCGTTCTTATAAGGAGCAATTGTAATACTCCCTGCGAATTTTAATAAAAATGAATATTCTTTAATTAATTCGCTGGCCTAAAATAATAACTACGCTATAATCGCGTTTTTCGGATATAAAAGTGATTTGGATACGCTAGAAGTGAAGATCGTCTGATCAATTTGAGTCGGGCAAGTGAATATTTGCGAATTCACATGAACATAACGCAGTTTTCCCGCTTAAGTAAACATCACTCCTCCTTCGTGCGGCCTTCGGATCAATCTTAAATTAAATATGATTTATTTCAATAAGTATTTTAAACGATCTATATTTACGATCGCATTAATAAGATTTTTCATACATTATTCTGAAGGAAAACTTGGGTGTTAACATGAAAAAACTATTTAGAATTAGTCTGGTGTTCCTGGTGATTATCGCCACTTCTTGCGGAAAGCGTCAATCTGGTGATTTACTGGGTGTACAAAACAGACCAAAGTGGGATGGTATTAACCCTTTTGGCATGGTATACATACCATCAGGGACTTTACAAATTGGTGCCAGTGACCAAGATGTAACCAATACATTTGTTCAGCGTCCGCGAGAAGTTTCTATCCAGGGCTTCTTCATGGATGACACTGAAATTACCAACAACGAGTATCGTCAGTTTGTCTTTTGGGTAAGGGACTCTGTTGTGGTCTATAATGTCTCTGACAATGACTTTTACTTCATTGAAGATGACGATGGCAACAGACAAATCGACTGGCGGAACCTCAAAATCGATTGGGAAGCAGAAGATATCAATGATCTTTACTATCAGGGAGATGACATGTTCTCTGGTAAGAAGCAGTTTGATATTTCCCTGCTAAACTATGAATATTTTTGGTTTGACTGGCAGGCAGCTGCTCATGACAAGAATAATACGCCAAGAGAACAGTTCATTAAGAGTAAAGAGGTGAATGTATATCCAGATACCATGGTTTGGATTCGTGATTTCAGTTATTCTTACAATGAGCCGATGGCTAGAAACTATTTCTGGCACCCTGCTTTTGATGATTATCCGGTAGTGGGAGTAAACTGGCATATGGCTAATGCTTTCGCCTATTGGAGAACGAATTATTGGGATGCCAACAAGCCAAAGAATACGGTGAATACAGAGAAATTCCGTTTACCATCAGAGCATGAATGGGAATATGCTTCCAGGGGAGGCCACGCACTGGCTCCTTACCCATGGGGGGGTATGTATATAAGAAATTCAAAAGGCTGTTTATTGGCCAACTTTAAGCCTGGTCGTGGTAACTACACTGAAGACGGTGGTATGTATACCGTTCGTGCCGATGCTTATTTCCCTAACGATTACGGATTGTACAATATGTCTGGTAATGTTGCGGAATGGACGCTTTCAGCATTCGATGAAAATTCCTATTCCTTCTTACACGACTTGAATCCTGATATGCGCTATGACGCAATGGATTCTGATCCGGAAGCTTTCAAGCGTAAAGTCGTAAGAGGAGGATCTTGGAAGGACGTAAAACACTATTTGATGACGGCTACCAGAAATTGGGAATACCAGGATACAACTAAGTCATATATCGGCTTCCGCTGTGCCTTAACCTTCCTTGGTCGTTCTATTAACGATACTTACTAGAGGTAGTTGTAAAACTCAAAAAAGCAGGTAGAGAAGTGTTTCTTTTCCTGCTTTTTTTATACCTCAGAAATAATTCTCACCAGTTTTTGAATAGTCAATACTTTTTCGAATTTTTACACATCTTTTTTTGTTACTTTTTGTCTCATTGACATTATATGGATGAGTATTAAATAATTTGATGTTATTTCTAACCTTGTTTCATTTTAAACATTCCCAAAATGAGTTTTTTCAAATCAAAGTTTTTCAAGTACATTAAAAATCTTTTAATCGGTTTGGGTGCAGCCACCGTACTTATGGGTGCATTATTTAAGTTAGAGAGCTGGGAAGGTGCCAGTACCATGTTGATAATTGGTCTGTGTACAGAAGCCGTTATTTTCTTGGTTCTGGGGTTATTGGGTCCTGAAAAGGATTACTACTGGGAAAAATTATACCCGGGTTTGGATAGCTATAATGCTTCTCTACAACCTATCACTGCAGCGCCAGCGGGTATCAGCCAGCCAGTAAATACACCTGCTCTTAACGGAGAGGTAGTAGAACAACAGTTAGGCGGTATGTTAAACGAGCTTCAGACTATGTCAAGAAGCCTTTCTTCACTAAAAGCACTTCAGGAAGTGGATTTCTCCGGCACAAGTGATCAGATTAAAGCAATGAACAACTTCTATTCTAAAATGAATGAAGCAATGGCTGATTTGAGTGATACACTGGAAGATACCAAGCTGTACAAAGAGCAGTTATCCATATTGAACCAAAACATTGGTACTTTGAACAACATCTACGGTTCTTTGAATTCTGTTTATGGTAATGTAATTTCTGCTATGGCTAATGTCAATCAAAGACAGTAGAATCTGGGAGTGAGCAAGAGTAGGTGACAGGAAAAACTCGCTACCTACTCCTACTCCACCCCTTTGTACGACTTTTCAAAAAATTAAACAACCGGAGTTGCGGCGGATTAGCCAAACACCAGTCAAAGACGGGAAGAAGGAACATTCCGTGGGCATGTTTGCTACTTGTTGGCTATCAATCGCAGCTTAAATAAATAAGATAAATCATGTCAATTCCAAAGGAACCCCGGCAGCTGATGATCAACCTGATGTATCTGGTTCTTACAGCCCTCTTGGCCCTGAACGTTTCTGCCGAGGTAATGAATGCATTCTTCACTCTTGATAATAGCATCGAGTCTACTAATGGCATTTTGGACAATGCCAACAACCGGGTAGTGGCCTCTCTTGAATCAACAGTGAAAGAAAAGCCCAATTATAAGCCGCTCCTAGAAGCCTCCAAGCAAGCTCAGTCTATTGTCAAGGATTTTGTCGCTTTTATCGACGGTGTTCGTACCGATCTTGATGAGCAAGCCGGTGGCTTATATCCTGACGACTACAGAGAGCCTGAAAAAGCAGGCAAACCCAAGCGATATAGAGATAAAGAAATCCCTACTCGCTACTTTGTTGACGGGCAGGAAGCCTTAGGCGTAAAGCAAGAGGCTAAAGGCCCGGAAATGAAAGAAAAGATAGATGAGACCAGAAATCAATTGATCGAACTGGTAGATAAGGTAGCTAAAATGGGTATAGAAGGTGTACAAATTACACCGGATCAAGTGGAAAGCCTTAAAGAGCGCCTTTCTCTTAAAGTAGATGATCAAACCTGGAGAGATTACGGAAAGCCATCTTGGGAAGATTTCACGTTTGGACACATGCCAGTAGCGGCTTGTTACCCCATCCTGAGAAAATTCCAGAATGATGCCAAAAACTCTGAAGCAACCATAATCAACTTCCTGGCCTCAAAAGTAGGAGAAACCGTTATCGAGTTTGACCAGTTTGAGCCGGTAGCTGCCACCGAAAAAGGATATATCATCCTGGGTGATACCTACGAGTCAGAAGTATTCTTGAGTGCTTTCTCCAGCCAGGCTGCCGATAATATCAGCATGAAGGTCAACGGCCAGCGCCTGAATGTAAAGGATGGAAAAGGTGCCTATACAGCTCGCCCCTCTACCATCGGAGAAAAGAGCTATACCGTTGATATTTCTGTGACCAACCCATTTACCAAAAAAACGGATACGTATACCAAGACCTTTAAATACGAAGTGGGTGAGCGTTCTGTGGCCGTTTCTGCCGATAAAATGAACGTTTTCTATATTGGTGTTGAAAATCCGATTTCTGTTTCTGCAGCCGGTATCTCAAGTAATGATTTGAGAGTTTCCGTCAGAGGCGGTGGCGGACAGATCAGGAAGACAGGCAGCAATAATTATATGGTCACTGTACAGGAGCAAACTCAGGATTGTAAAGTGGTAGTTACCGGCGGTGGTATCACAGCGACCAAGCAGTTTCGTGTAAAGCGTATTCCCGACCCGGTCGCTTTATTGGGTAGAGAGGAAGATGGAACAATACAATCGGGTACTTTTAGAGCTCAGCGACTTGTATTGGCAGAACTTAAGAATTTTGACTTTGACGCCAGATGTAATATAGTAGGATACGAGTTTGTTTATCAGCCTAAAGGGCGGGACGTCGTACCTGTTACCAACCGGGGTGAGAAATTCAACGCTCAAGTGCAGCAACTCGTTCAACGTGCTAGTCCTGGTGATACTTATTACTTCCGTAATATCAAGGCTAAGTGTCCGGGTGATAAAATTACTCGTAAGATCAACTCCATTGTCTTTGATATCCGATAATAGACTTGTTTCGCAGGGGTAGAATAGTGCTAAACAAGTCTAATATCTACACCGTAGTATAAGTTTAGAATATTGGGAATGAAAAGAACCAGGCTAATTGTTTCGTTTGGTTCTTTTTATTTTGATTATTTTGATCTGCCACGAAATAGCTAATAGTTTTTTGCGTTAATGAAATAACAAAGTCTTATCTAAAAAAACATAATAAAATGAAATTGACCAGACTACTTTTTTGTAGCCTATTAGGAGTTCTACTCTGTGGAATAGCTCAGGCTCAACCAGAAAACGTGAATAGAGGTAGAGTTTCTGAATCTGGTGAACTACTGGAAGAAGAGCCACCCCTAGATGACATTGTAGATAGAAACCTTGTTTCCACAAGACGTTTGCTACCTTACCAGCCTATTCGCGAAGCTGATATCATGTGGGAAAAAAAGCTATGGCGTGTTATCGATACTCGCGAGAAAATGAACCTTCCTTTTCGCTATGAGAAAGAGCCTCTTATAACTATTCTAATGGATGCCGCCAAAGAAGGAGAAATAACAGTTTACAGCCAGATCGATGACGAATTTACCGTGCCTTTAAGTAGGGAAGAAGTAGAAAATAAAGGGGCTTCTGTGGATACCATTCTAACAATTAACCCAGAAACGTACGAAACAGAACCTCAGATAGTTGTTAATCAGCTAGACCCAATGACTGTCACTCGTTACCGGATTAAAGAAAAGGTATTCTTTGATAAGCAAACTTCCAGACTGTATCACAGAATTTTAGGAATTGCTCCTATTATGGATGTGAAAGACGAAAACGATAATTTCTTATACGAAGAAGTTATGTTCTGGGTGTATTATCCAAGAGCTCGCCAAGTCTTATCTCAAAAGGAAGTATTCCTGGAAGGTAACGGCGCCTCTCCTATTACCTGGGAAAACTTATTTGAAATGCGTTTCTTCTCAAGTTATATCATTAAGAAGGAAAACGTATTCGATCGTCGTCTGGAAGATTACTTGTCAGGTATAGATCTATTGCTGGAAGCCGATCGTATCAAGCAGGAAATCTTCAACTTCGAGCATGACCTGTGGACCTACTAATAAGGTATAACTAGCAAAGTTCTTTACAAGAAAAAAAGGAAGGCACGCTAACGGTTGTGCCTTCCTTTTTTATGAAGCCCTCATATATTCCCATGCGGTTCGGTAACTACCTATTGACTCGCAGTAATTGAGAAAGGCTCCGTAAAATTCTGAGGCGCCTATTGTCGCACTATCCCCAACAATAACGAGCTTTTTGCGGGCCCGGGTCATAGCGACATTCATACGCCGGTAATCCTTTAGAAATCCTATTTCTGACTTAGCATTAGACCTGACTAATGAAATATAAATAACATCTTTTTCTTGCCCCTGAAAACCATCGATGGTATTAATCGTTATGGGAAGTTCCATAAGCCTGGCATCTTCGGCCATAGCAGCTTTCATGTAAGTCACTTGCTCTTTATACGGACTGATCAAAGCAATGGAAGGCAGCTCTCCCTTCGGAAAAGAATCTACTAGCTGATAAAGGTGCTCACACAAAATATGAAACTCATCCGGGTTGTATTTACTGCGGTAGTTGGGCTGTATTTTTTCATCAAACCCACATCCAGCCGTATCAATAAATACAACGGGGTCATCATCCGGGATATTTAGCTTGTGATGCTCAACTTCGCTGGCTGCTTTTAGCTCTCCGTTATAAAATTGTTGG
The DNA here is from genome assembly GCA_964628385.1 of uncultured Saprospiraceae bacterium. Taxonomy (GTDB): domain Bacteria; phylum Bacteroidota; class Bacteroidia; order Chitinophagales; family Saprospiraceae; genus JANQPA01. The sequence continues at coordinate 56,520 of CAZVOD010000016.1, read as the reverse complement.
TTGGAAAATTCCATAATCTGACTATTCATCCTGTACTGGACATTCAGCAAACAGACGTGATCCCAACGTGCAATAGCTTTTTCAATGAGTGTGATGTTAAACCCACCACGTTGTGCTTCCATAGATTTTACAGTTGGGGGCAATTGAAATGGGTCGCCCACCAAAACAACCCTGGAAGACTTCAGAATTGGTATCCAACTGGCCGGCTCCAAAGCCTGAGCCGCCTCATCAATGAAAACAGTCCTGAACTTGCGTCCTCCCAGCACCTTACTATTAGCTCCCACCAGAGTACATAATACAACCTGCGCATTATCAATGATCTGGTCGATAAGCCGGTCTTCTAATTTATTTGCCCAGGCGTTCAATTCGCTGGCCTCCTGGAGTAATCGCTTTTTTTCGAGGTATTCAGCCCGCCCGAATTTGCGCTTGTAGCGATTGGCTTTTCGCCTGTTTTGCTCCGCTTCCTGCTTTATTTTTTTAATATTTTTACTTTCTGGATGATCAGCTACCTGTACTTCGAGAGAATGCCGAACGATATCTTCGTCTACTCTTGATATATTTCCAATCCGGACTACAGTCAGCCCTTTTTTTGCGAGCCGTTCAGTCAGCAGATCAACAGCAGTGTTGCTGGGGGCAGTCACCAGGATAGAAGGTTCTCTTTTAGAAAGGATATCTACTGCCTCTACCAGAGTAGTCGTTTTTCCGGTCCCGGGAGGGCCATGTACTACGGCGACATCACGGGAGCTCAGAATATCATTAATAGCATTATTCTGGGATGGATTTAGTGACTCCAACTGTACGGGGTTGTCCACTTCGTTATGGCTGGGCAACTGCTTGCCAATAAGTATAGACCTCAGCTCGGCAAGGCGGCCGTTTTTCACCTCCATTACCTTTAGCATTGCTTTTTCCATTTCCACATAAGTACGTTCATCAAAAAGCATGTCTACACCTACCTGCCCGAGGGAAAGCCACTCCGGCAGGTCCCGGCTGTTCAGAATAATTTTCATTTTATTTTTATCCACGTAATGAACAACGCCTGTTTTTTCAAATTTTCTGGCCGCAGGAATTTCGCTGAATAAACGCACAGAAATACCAGCCCGAAACTGATGTTTAGTATCCTCCTTTTTACTGCGTTCCACAATCAGATAAGCCCGATCTCCTATCGTAAACCCTTTTTTTGAGAGGATAACTGGATGCCAGGTGTATCCTTTTTGTATTCTTTCGTGCAAAGGTAATTCCTCTATCATTTGCTTGAACTGTTCCTGATCTTCTTTCCACTCTAGCCGAAGTAACGCCAATACCTGTTCTAATTCCTGATGCATAGTTTTGATTTCCTGAAACGGTCGTTCTGTTCCTGTTTTTAATATTAGACTACATTTAAACTAATAGTGCAACGCAAGGTTTTAAAAAATAAAATACATGTTCAAAGAAGGCTTTTCTGAGCAGTTTTCTGCCCTTAGAAATATCCCCCGCTTTTTTACACTCATCTGGAATACCAACAAGTATATGGCGCTGGCTAACATGCTTTTACGCCTGTTTAAAGCTGGTTTCCCCATTGCTACACTTTATGTTGGAAAAGAAATCATCGATGAGGTGATAAAAATCTACAACAGTGAACAGGAAGCCACTCAATACCTTTGGCTTATGGTGGGTATCGAACTGGGTTTGGTCGTGCTATCGGATTTTATAAGCCGAGCCATTAACCTGCTGGATAGCCTCCTTGGTGACCTTTTTGCCAACAAAACATCTGTAGAATTGATCCGGCACGCTGCCACGCTTGACCTTTATCAATTTGAAAACCCCGAATTCTATGATAAGCTGGAAAGGGCCAGGCGGCAGACAAACGGCCGTACAGACTTGATGTACCAGATATTGTCACAAATTCAGGATATGCTCACCATCATCACGCTGGGCATCGGCCTGGTAGCCTTTAACCCCTGGTTGATCTTGATCCTATTCGTTGCGGTAATCCCTTCTTTTTTGGGGGAAACCCATTTTAATCAACAAAAATACTCACTTACCCGTAGCTGGACACCGGAGCGAAGAGAACTGGACTATATCCGTTATATTGGGGCTAGTGATGCGACAGCCAAGGAAGTTAAAATTTTTAATCTGTCCGACTTTCTGGCCAACCGGTTTGAAGGACTATCCATGAAGTATTACAAAGCGAACCGCAAAATTGCGATCAACAGAGCTAGCTGGGGAATCTTATTCTCTTCCATTGGCTCAACAGGCTATTATGGCGCTTACGTTTTTATTATTCTACAAACCATTTCTGGAGCAATCACAGTTGGTACATTGACTTTTCTGGCCGGCTCATTTAGCAGAATGCAATCCCTTTTGCAATCGGTTATGAACAGATTTTCCCGAATCACGGAGGGCGCTTTGTACCTTAAAGACCTTTTTGACTTTTTTGAGATAAAACCTCAAATTTCTTCCGGCTCCAAGGATCAGCTTTTTCCGGTACCGCTGAGTAAGGGCGTAACTTTTGAAAATGTAGGTTTCAGGTATCCTGATAGTGAAAACTGGGCTATCAAAAACCTTTCTTTTCATTTAAAAGCCGGAGAAAAGTTAGCGTTAGTAGGGGAAAATGGCGCTGGTAAAACCACTCTGGTCAAACTCTTAGCCCGGCTTTATGAACCTACAGAAGGCAGAATTCTGGTAGATGGCATAGATATCAAAGAAATAGATCTCTATAACTTACGAGAAAATATCGGCATCATTTTTCAGGATTATATCAAGTTCCAGATCAAGGTCGATGAGAACATTGCCATTGGGCATATTGGCAGCCTGGAGGAAAGGGAGGTCATTATCGATGCAGCAGTAAAGAGCCTGGCGGATCAGGTTGTGGATCGACTGCCAGAAAAGTATGATCAGTTACTTGGCCGCAGGTTTAAGAATGGTGTGGAGCTTAGTGGTGGGCAATGGCAAAAGGTAGCCCTAGCCAGAGCCTACATGCGCAATGCACAGATTTTAATCCTTGATGAACCGACCTCGGCGCTGGATGCCCGGGCCGAGCACGAAGTATTCAAGCGTTTTGCCAACCTGATCGAGGGGAAAACAGCTGTATTAATCTCCCACCGCTTTTCTACCGTCAGAATGGCCGACCGGATTTTATTTTTGGAGTATGGACAAATGCTGGAATATGGAAGCCACGAAGAACTGATTGCCAAAAATGGAAAATATGCAGAGCTTTTTAACCTGCAGGCAGCGGGTTATCAATAGCCAGGTAAGGGATGGGGTTTCTTTTTCAATACCCCTCTCCCATGGATTGTGATCACTGTCACGGGTTAGCGATAAAAAATAGTTTAGTTTTGAAGAAAAATTAAATATGCTAAATCTAATAAAGAAAATGATGGGTGGTAATTCAGAATCCATTAAGGAACTAGTTGATAACGGGCATCCTATCGTGGATGTAAGAACGCCGGCAGAGTACCAGGCAGGCCATGTACCTGGCTCCGTAAATATTCCCCTGGATACAGTGAAGGGTAATTTAAATAAGCTGAAAAAAATGCAACAGCCGATTATCATGTGCTGCAAGTCAGGGGCTAGAAGCGGTATGGCTGTAGGAATAGCCAGGCAGGCGGGGATTGAGGCTGTGAATGCCGGCTCCTGGAAAAATATATCTCTATAAGGTATTCGAAGGGGGGGACGTTTTTTTAAAAAAAAATTCCCATCCCATAAAAAAGAATAAGACCGTATACTCCAACAGTACAATCCAGAGATTTTCAGAATATTCGCCGTAGCTGTAGTTGATATAAGTAAGTGTTATTATAGCAGACCAGAGAATGGGAAAGCGGTAGGAGCTAAAAATACACAAAACGACTGGAAGGCTTACGTACCAGGGGTGTACGGTTGTGGTAAAAAATAAATAGATAGAAATGGCCGCTAATGATCTGCCGGCCCAGCTTTTCCAATCCTTTTCCCTCTCCAGTAATGCCATAGCATTGATCAGTATAAAAGTACACAAGGCCAAGATGGGTCCTATTCTTGCGATCAAATTATGACCGACATATTGATATCCCAGCCACCTGAAGAAATAGTAAATACTTCCATTAAATTCAAAGCGACGAAAGTACAAATCCAGACTGTCTGAGAAATTACTCAGAAATACGCCACTGAACAGCGGTAAAAAGAACAGGATCAACAATCCACCGATTAGTGCAAATGTCTTCAGGCTTTTGATCCAGCCCATTCTTCGGATCAAAAAAGGCAGGAACAACAGCGGTAGTAACTTTGAGGCGATAGACAGTGCCATGAAGAAAGCACCTTTCCACCAAGAGCTATTTATCCAAAACCAATAAGCCAGTAGCAAGAAAAAAATCATCATTCCTTCAAAATGGAGATTCCCGACTATTTCAATAATTAATAAAGGATTTAAAGCGTAGAGAAGAGCCAGTTTGGCAGGTAGCTTAAAGTGTTGCAATAGTTTTACCAAAATAAAAATCACCCCTGATTCTGCCGTCAGCAAAAAACACTTCATCACCAAAGAGGCTCCCCAGATGCTGGAAGGAAACAACCAATTAGCAATCAGAAATACCAACTGAGCCACAGGGGGATAAATAGTGAAATATTCAGGAGAATTGAGCTTTTCAAACAACTCCGGGGCTAAGCCTGGCACCTGAAAGCCTTGTTCGGCATAATAGATCGGCTTGTAATCAAACGGATTAAGGCCTTGCAATAATAAGCGCCCATCCCATACAAATCGATAGATATCATCCGATAAATTGGGCAAGCCAAACACCAGTAGCAAACGCAACACCCCGCCGAAAAAGAGCAGGAGCGGAATCCAAGCCGTTTTGCTAAGCAGGTATAGCCCGGCATATGCTGAAAAAGCTATTCCAAAATGAATGGCAATCTGTGCAAAGTCCGATTGCTTTACGCTGTATCCCAGTACATAGATACTGTATAACAGCAGTAGAGCCAGGACTCCGGAGGCTACCGGAGCTGCCATAGGATGCTTCAAATTGACCCTATCCAATTTATTTATAGCTTATATGTCTCAGTGTAAAATAAAAAGTCCCGCCAAAGCCAAAGGCCAACAGCATATGATACACCATGAAAGTGGTATTCTGAACGTAAAATGCCCCGATCACTGCCGCCAAGAAATAGAGTGCCAATAGTCCTTCGAACAAGGTGGTCCAGGATATTTTACGCTGCACGTATTTATTGGTTTTAAAAGAATCTTTTAAAGATTTGATGTTAAACTTTGGTGTTCTGACAAACGGCGACTTTTTACCTCTATATCCCTGTATTACAGCTACTGTATTATGAAGCGATAACCCCATGGATAGTGCCAGGAATAACGGAAACAGTACAATGAATTTCAGTATAGCTTTCCCCAGTGGTTCCTTTTTAAAGGATGCCTGCACATTTCCCACATAATAAATGGCTATAACGGAAAGAAGGCCCACCATGAAGTAAGCGAAGAAATTTTTATCAAACCCCATTGCTATCAGATCACTTAGATAGAATAATAATGGCACGCTGAATACCCCGGCGATAAATACAAAGACAAAGACAGTACTCCCCAGTAAATGCATGCTGGCATGAATTTTTTGGATAAAGCTCAGATGAGATTTCCAAACGGTAGGCAGCATTTTTTTAGCAGTTTCGGCACCACCTTTCATCCAACGGAACTGTTGAGATTTAAGACTGTTCATCTCAGCCGGTAATTCTGCAGGTGACCCTACATGCTCCAGAAACTTAATTTTCCAACCTTTCAACTGGGCGCGGTAACTCAAATCCAAATCTTCTGTGAGCGTATCGGCTTCCCAGCCCCCGGCATCTTCAATGGTCTGGCGACGCCAGAGCCCGGCTGTACCATTAAACTGCAACAGGTAATCTGCGTGCATCCTGCCGGCTTGCTCTACCGTAAAATGAACATTGAGTTGAAGGGCTTGCAATTTGGTAATAAGAGAGTAATCCCCATTGATATGCTCCCAGCGCGTTTGCACCACTCCGACCTGCTCATCTTCAAAATATGGAATAGTCCTTTTCAGAAAATCAGATTTCGGCAGAAAATCAGCATCAAAGATAGCAATGAACTCCCCATTGGCAAAAGGCATTGCATCTTTCAGGGCCCCCGCTTTGAAGCCCTTGCGTTCCTTCCGACGAATTTGTTCCATGAAAAACCCTTTATTCTTGTACTCCTGTACTTTCTTCTTGACAATTTCTATGGTTTCATCTGTAGAATCATCCAGGATGTGCACCTCAAAACGATCTTTAGGATAATCAAATTTGGCAACCGCATCGATCAAACGCTCAATGACATACATCTCATTATAAATAGGCACTTGAATAGTAACGAAAGGAAATACTTCACTAGCAGTAGCAATATTATCGTCTGGCTCATTTGTGGTATATTCTTCCTCAGAAGCATCGCTTCCACTGGCTGCCAACGCCAGTGACTTTTTCCTGACCGGCTTTGTATCCATCGTACTGGAGACTTTAGCGACCTCCTGCTTCCCGGTTTTTCTTTCCGCTTTTTTGTAATGGTAAAGAAGAGAGAATTGTAAGACGCAATAAATAGTAATGTAGGACAGTGCCAGCGTATAGACAGAGAGAACTATATAAGCTATGATCGACATAATGATTCATTGATTTTAGTTGCAGAATATCCTTAAGAAAGTACAGTTATCAAGGTAAATTCATCTTGCCATTTACCCGATTTACTCACACATACTGCAATATGGGTTACTTAAGGTTCAATAATGCACCGTTTTTTAATTCAAAATTTCCTTTAAGGATATTGACACCGTATTGTGGTTTTCAAAAAAATTCAAAATTTGATTTTCATCCATTCAAGTAAGAGTATCTAGGTATCAGCTTCTTAAGAAAAGAAAAAAGCTTTTAAAATATTTTTTCCTCCCTACAGAAGTTTAAATATCGTCCATAATATTTTATGCCCGGCCAGTATAGTACCCTTTATTGTCCCGGAGACTTTAGAAACCCCAACGCGCCTGCGATAGGCGACTGGTACTTCCGTACATTTCAATTTATATTTTGCGGCTTTGACCTGCATTTCTACTGTCCATCCAAAATCGGGATCCTGCATGTCCAGTTCCAATAATTTCTTCCACTTAATCGCTCTGAATGGCCCCAAATCTGTAAACTCATAACTATAAAACAATTTTATCAAGGTAGTAGCCAGCCAGTTGCCAAAAATCTGTTGTGGCATCATTGCCCCTTTTTCCATATCACCCATTGCCCTGGAACCGATGACCAGGTCATAATCCTCTTCAATGATCGGTCGCAGCAGTTCGGGTAGCTCCTCCGGATAATCAGAGTAATCGCCATCCAAAAAAGCAATAATATCAGGCTGCTCTGCCTCCGGCAAATGTGAAATATGTGCTATACCCTTTAAACAAGCGCTACCATAACCCTTTTGTAGTTGATCGAGCACTACAGCTCCGCCTTTGCGAGCATTTGCAGCGGTCTGATCCGTACTTGCATTATTACAAACGTAAACTGTTCGTACTTTCTGCCAGGGGATGTCAGCCAATACCAGGCCAATAGATTCCTCCTCATTATATGCCGGGATAATAACGTCAACAATACTGTTTTCCAAACTTTATAATTTTTTATGGGAAATTTGGGGGCGATATGTCCATGAAACGATGGCCAGAAACATCTGCCCTTATTGTTAATGGGATGAAAAAGTTTCAGGTATAAATTGGCTTTTTGATAAGATGAGACAAAGGTAAATTAATTCTATAAATTAATAGTATCCGTGTTAAAACATATTGCAATTCGCTGATCAATTGAGTGTTGATGGTTGTCGGCCAGCCTTTCATTCTAGGCCTTGCCGATTCTTTTTCCCAGGCTGCGGGGTAAAGATGCCTATAATCTAAAGTTTTCAGCGAATTTAATTATGCTTTTTTACGATCCATCATAGAGGATAAGTAGCTTTACTGCTATTGAATTCTACTGGAAATGCTTTATAGTGTGCCTTATGATTAAGAAAAAACTTTTAGGCTTATGTTTTTTGAGCTTACTGCCACTGCTGAATGGCTGCAAAAAAGATACATCAAACGAAGCAACCATGAGTGAATCCACAGAGCCGAAAGCTCTTAAAGTCATTTTTCTGGGCAACAGCATCACAGCGGGCTACGGCCTTGCTGACCCCCTGAGAGCCTTCCCCAATGTATTTGAGCTTATGGCCAGAGAAGCCGGCCATAGGTTAACTGTGCTGAACGCCGGGATAAGCGGTGAAACTATCGAGGAGGCCATAGAGCGCCTGCCATTGGTCTTATCCAGCCCGGCTGATGTCCTTTTCATAGAGCTGGGTATAAACGATTATCTTCAGGGTAGATCAGCAGAAGCCACGGCCCGCTCTTTGACTACCCTTATCCAACAAACCCGCGAACTGGTTCCGGAGATCAAAATCTACCTAACAGATATTCCAATGTCAGTCTACGATCCGCAGCCATCCGCTCAGCGTTTTCAAGCTATTTTTCCGGCTATAGCCCGGGAGCAGTCCCTGAATCTTATGCCGGCTTATCTCGATAAAATCTGGACCAATTCGGAGCTTCATCTCCCAGATATTTTGCATCCCAATGAAAAAGGATACGCTTTTATCGCCAGGCAACACCTGGAATATTTTTTCGACTGATAAAACTTAAGTATTATCGTTGTAATACCCTGTCAATGATATGAGCATAACCTCCGGACAATTTTACGGATTGAATGATTTCAGCCTGATTCAGTGTCAGATTAAGCGGCTGGTTAGCCATTGATGGAATCAAGTCCCGCTTTTTGACCTTTCTCTCTGAAATGGATAGGTTACTCACGTGGCTCTTGAGTACCTCTTGCAATCGCTGCTGGTTTTCTGCTTTCTGGAGGTTGTCAATCACCCCACGCCCAAGCAATTCCCAGGCTGTATCATTTGGAATGAAAAGCGAAAAAGACTTTATATCGTCTTCAAAAAGCATCTCCAAACCACCTGCTGCCTCTAGCAGACTACTGAAGGTGCGGATATTTTCCTCTTTCTGCAGATACGCTTCTAACCCCGCTTTGGCCTTGACTGGGCTTACTTTGCAGCCTGACAGTACCAAAAGCAATAATAAGCAGGCAGTGAGCAATACAAAAAACTTTGGCAATAGCTTTATCATAAGATTTGATAGTTATTTGGGAACTATTAGAATATGAGCCCCAGAGTTATCACCGCGACGCTACTGTTGGAGTCTACGCCTTCAAATGTATTGGTCAGGCCCACTTCGTATGAAAAGTCAACTGTCAGGAGCGCCAGGTCCAGGCCCAGGCCCAGGTTAGCACTTAGCTGAAAATCATTGAGTAAATCTTTATCATAATTGTAAACATCCACGGTTTTGCTGCCGGTAATATGTGCGGGTATGAGACCACCGCGCAAATGCAATATCCACAATCTTCTCCTGCCGTTGAAGTACCATCCAAAGTTGATAGGTGCCTTTATCATCGTTATTCGGCTAGCCTCTTCAAAAGTACCCAGTTGTTCATTACTCAAAGTGAGGTTGTAACTTTGTAAGAAAAGTCCCGGCTGAACAAAAACGAGACCATACTCGTTTCGCCAGTCGGCTCCAATTACCAAACCCGCTTTACCTACAATATTAGTACCATCAATATTCACATTAAGATTTGAAATAGCTGATCCTGCCTTTGGCGCCAATCGGCGGGCTTGTGCTTCTCCCATAGATGGTAACAGCATCAAAAGCAGAATAATCACTGCAAAGTAGTAGCTTCCTTTTCTCATCATTTTAAAGGTTTTATCCAAAATTTTAACGATTTATCCGTCTCTGAGATTTCGTTGATGTCTTTCCAAGACATTAGACAGGACATGGATGTTGGCTCAAAGCCTCTGTTTCTCCAAAAATCATCCAAATCTTTATAATCATCAGGTCGCAGCGGATGATCCAGCGGCCGCTGAATGCCACAAAAGGTCAGCAGCTTAACTCCCGTAAACTGAGCCGCATGCCGGCTTCGTTCCTCAAAAAAACGCAACCCCAAACCTTTACCTCTATATGGCTTTTCCAGTACAGACTCTCCAAAATAAAAAATTGCCGATAGCTCATATCCGCTCTCCAGAAAGGGCTTTTGTACGTTTGCTGTCTCGTGAAGCATTGGCAGAGCGGTGGAAGCTCCAATAACTCGCCGACCATCAAAAGCAACAACGAGTATACTGTCAGAAGCCTGCATAAAAGTGCTCAGATACTCTTTCTCCTCTTCGATACTACCATCGTATAGGTAAGGAAATTCACGAAAAACAGTCATTCTCAACCTGGCCAATTCAGGAATATAAGGGACGGCAGCTTGCCCTGTAAAAGTGCGAATACTCAAATTCATCCTTGAAATTGTTTGTAAAAATCCAACCTCCGATCTTTTAAATTCTGAACACTCCCCTTTTCGTGCAGCCGGTCCAGCAGATCAAAATTTATATCCGTTATTACCAGACCTTCCGTATTCATGATGCCTTCCTTTTTTAAGCCATTTGGAGGAAACATCATATCAGCAGGGGTGAATAAAGCCGCCTGACCATGCTGATACTCTACGGCACTTACTTCCGGCAGATAACCAACACAGGGGGCTATGGCGACGTAGCATTCATTTTCAATGGCTCTGGACTGTGCACAGTGTCTGACCCGATAAAATCCTTCTTCTGAATCTGTAGAATAGGGCACCAAAATAAGTTGTACCCCCTGATCTGCATAAATTCTACTGAGTTCTGGAAATTCTATATCATAGCAAATTTGAATGCCTATTTTTCCGCAATCTGTTTCCAGGACACCCAGCTTGTTGCCCTGTTCCATCTTCCATGAATACTGCTCAAAAGGCGTAAGGTGTATCTTGTCATACCGCTCGGTTTGGCCATCCCGTCCAAAGAAAAAGCAAGTATTACAAATTCCAGTTGTTCCCCGGGTAGGAATACTACCGGCAATAATATTAACCCGAGAAGACTGGGCCATAGCGGCAAAATCTTTCTTTATAGTAGCCTCCAGCGCCGTCAATTCCTGTAGTTGTTCTTTTTCTGTTTCTTTTCCCATCAACCCCATAAGCGACAAAGAAAAATATTCAGGGTAAAGTGCGAAATCAGCCCCATAATTGGAGATGGAATTAAGCTGTGCCTCACATTTTTCCACAAACTTTTCATAACTCAAAAATACCCTGGAGTCCCATTGTACCATCGCTATTCTGACATTTTTCTCATTACTCTCCTTTGTTGCTCTCATATTGACGTTTTGCAAGTAAAGCAAGGAAAAATTTTAAACATATTCGCTTTTTGTAAGCTTCAATCCCGTTTTAATCACCGCAGTATGAAATCCTGGACCTCACTGATAATAGTCATAACGCCCACTGATGCCAATCATGCTAGTTTGCTTGACTTTAGTCGAGATTGCTAATGATTTAAAATTAATACCATAAATACGATCCAATGAATTTGAATATAGAAGTTTTTGGAGTAGGCAGTGCAAGAGATGTAGTTCTCCTGCGTTCAGTTGAAATGGCGTTGCAAGACTTGGATCTTTCATGTTCAATCAACTACATCACAGACCTAGAAAGTTTTTTATCGTTCAAACTTCCAGCTATCCCTGCATTAACGATTAACCAGAAAGTAGTATCTGCCGGCAGGATTCCGGCGGTATCAGAATTGCGGCAGTACTTGTCATCCGAATTACTTGACAGAGAAAAAGTAGAGGAGATACCCCTGGAGGTAAAATCCGCCGAAAAATGAGAAAGATAGTCGTTATTGCTTCTTTTTTTTCTTAAAATTACGTTGAAAATGAAGCTGTACCGGGAATAGAAGCTACAGTAACAGGTGAATACCCTAAGAGGGGTATCCTACCACCATTTAGTTATTATGGCTTTCTATTCACTGTACATTACCTCATACAATTGCTTTTCGTGTATTAAACAGTAGCGATGAATAATATACTCTTCCCAACGGATTTCTCGGAGGCCTCCAACAGGGCTTTCATTTATGCCCTTCAGGTAGCTCAGAAAACAGGAGCCCGGATTACGACGTTGCACGTTTTCCAGAAACCGAATATCAGCGCTACCCATATGCCTGTAAATATTCAGGAATTCTTTCAAGATTTTGATATTCATGCCTTTGAGAATTACAAAAATGCCTTACCTCCATTAAAGAAGATGGCCGAAGAAAATGGTCTTAGCAATATTGAAATGGTGCACGTGATGGAAGAAGCCGAAGACCTCGTAGAAGCTATTCTGGAAGTGGCCGATAAGGAAGTTGTAGATATGATAGTCATGAGCACCACTGGGGCCGAAGGCTTAAAAGAGATCATTTTGGGGAGCAATGCCGGTGAAGTACTTGAAAATGCCAATGCACCGGTTTTGGCAGTTCCGGAAAAAGCCTCGTTTGATGGTCAGATTGATAAGGTTGCTTTCACGACGACCTTCACTCCTGTAGAAAAAGTAGCCTTTAAAAAGCTATTATCGCTACAAAAAGTGTTTGACTTTGAGATTTACTGCGTCAATGTTGATACAGCTCATATTGAATTTTACAATAAGAATATGGATAAACTGGCTGCCGAATTCGAAACGTATCCCAGGGTGCATTTTGAAGTGCTCAACGGACAGGATATCTTTAAAGTGCTCACTAAGTATATGGATGAAAAGCAAATAGATATCCTGGCTATGACTACCCAAAAGCGCAACTTCGTGCAGGAGCTATTTGAATTCAGCCGGACAAAATACTTATCCTACCATAGTAAAGTTCCCATCTTGTCTCTACAGGCTCATACGCTGTAAGAACCGCAGAGGATAGAAGTTTTTCTTTGATAAAGGTGTAAAAAGTTGTGTTATGAGGGTTGCTTTCTTTAGTACCAAGCCATATGATGTTCGTTTTTTTAATTTTCACAATAAAGAACATGGTCATACCCTGGATTTTTTTGAAGCCAACCTGAATGAAAATACCACCAATCTGGTCGATGGCCATCGGGCCGTTTGTCTTTTTGTCAACGACAAGCTCAGTGACAAAGCTATTGAGAAATTAAGTGAAAAAGGAGTGGAAATTCTGGCGCTGCGCAGTGCCGGGTTTAACCATGTTGATGTTAAAGCGGCACTAGATAGAGGGATGACTATAGTCAGAGTGCCTGCCTATTCGCCTCATGCTGTTGCCGAACACGCACTGGCTATCATCCTTACCCTGAACCGCAAGACACACAAGGCCTATAACCGGGTCAGAGAGAGTAATTTTTCGTTGGATAAATTGCTCGGATTTGACCTGTACGGTAAAACAGCAGGCGTTATTGGTACCGGAAAAATCGGTAAAGCTTTTTGTGAAATCATGTTGGGCCTGGGCTGCCGAGTGATGGCTTATGATCCTTTCCCGGACGATGATTTAAAGGAAAAGAAAGTACAATATGTCAGTCTTGAAGAGCTTTTGGCTCAATCAGATATCGTCTCTCTGCATTGTCCGCTCACCCCACAAACTCGTTACATTATCAACAGAGATTCTCTGAAGGTCATGAAAGATGGAGCCATGCTCATCAACACCAGCCGTGGAGCTCTGGTAGATACACAAGCGGCGATAGAAGCACTGCGGGGCTTAAAATTAGGCTATCTGGGTATCGATGTATACGAGCAGGAGGAGAACCTGTTTTTTGAAGATTTATCTGACAGCATTTTGCAAGATGAGCAGATCCTACAATTAATAACTTTTCCTAATGTGCTAATCACCTCCCACCAGAGCTTTTTCACCAAAGAAGCTATGGATCAGATTGCTCAGGTCACTTTACAAAACCTCAGTGATGCAGCGGCAGGCAAATTATCCGGCAATGAAGTCACCCTGCCTTAGGGATAGGCCATCATGTTAATCCATTTTCCGTCCAGAGTTTGATAGCGTTTCATCAGATTAGCCATCATACAGGAATGAATTGGTAATATACCAAGCATATCACCAATTTCTGTTTTTTCCATCAACTCAGTAGTGGCTTTTACAATGCTGTGTTCCTGCGACAAGGATTTGATATAGGAATTTTGCCAGTTGCCTTGCCAGCCATTGTCAGTCCATTCGACTATGAGGCCGTAGTAAGTCTGCCCTCCGTTGGGGTGTAGGTTTCTATCTTTTGAAAAATGTACGCCCCCTCCGTAAAGGACGATCTCACTTCTGTTGGGATGTTTGGCTACCACCGGACAAGCAATGACAACAGCGATCTCTTCCAATGAGCAGGCACCAATGGTGGTTTGTGATAAATCATAAAAAACGAAGTTACCGGGGCGGATCTCGTTGGCTATACCAAAGGTACTCATAGCGCTGCAGGTGGGGGTATCGCCTACGGAATAGGTCAAATTGGGGTGGGCGGCCTCGTATCGCTGCCGAAACTTTTCAAATTCTGTCAAGCTGTTTTGGTGAACTGCTTCTATATCGGCAACACCTCTGGCCTTGTAGCTGTGCCCGGCATGAGACAGAAACCCTTGCAGTTCCATCATGGAAGCCCCGGAGATGCTTTCAACAAGCTCATCCAAACGATCAAATTGACTAGCCTCCAAGCCAGTACGGTGATAGCCAGTATCTGCTTTGATAAAAACTTTTATGGAATGGGGTAGTTCTTTTTCCAAAAACGCTACCGCCTCTATATTTTCTACCAGCAAACTTAGTTGTATGCTTCCCGCCAGTTCATTTATTCGGTTTATTTCGCGGATATTGGTAGGAAAAGCCACTGCAATGTCCTGCCAGCCGTCGGCGGCAAAATACTGAGCCATCCGAATAGAAGAAACGGCAATTTTTTTCACGCCACTTTCGCGCAACCACCGCCCCACGATATGTGATTGGTGAGTTTTGGAATGTGGACGTAGCTCCAGTTGATTTTCCCGGGCTTTGGCAACCATGTTTTCTATGTTGGAGCGGCATTTTTTTTCATCAATCAATAAAGTTGGTTCAATGAGTTTTGCTAGCAGGCTTTTCATTTTATGAAGGATCTTAATTTCAGTGAAAGAGTCTTAAAGTTCTGTTTTTTGCTGTGCGCTATCACCATTATTGAAAAAAATAAGCGTTTTGGGATGGAATATTTGAAAATGATGGGTACCAAAAATTTGCTAAAGACACAAACACCCGAAAGTAACCATCTAATTAGGATAATTGTGTCGGAGAATTGATAAAGTACCTTTTTCCGACACCTTTTTTAAAAAACATTCTCAATATAAAAAATGAATTTTTCACAAAAAAAACCAAAACAATGAAAAGTAATCAATTGATCCTGACTGTATGTTTTTTCTTCGCCCTCCTAATCGGTGCACAGGCACAAAAGCTGCAAGTTAGCCCAAAAGTTGGGGTTAATGCATCGGGCCTAAGCTACGAATTGCAAAACATTAACACAGAGACGGAAGCCAGAGTAGGCTTTAATGCTGGGGTGGATTTTCGTATCGGAGAAGGTTTTCTACAACTGCATCCCGGTGCCCACTATTATAGCTTTACAGCAGACTTGATGAGAACTGATAATCAGGACATCAACTTTGAAGAACAAACTACTATTCAGCAACTTAAACTACCTTTAAATATCGGCCTAAACCTAACCGGCGACGGCGGGTTGCTAGGTTTATACATCAAAGGAGGTATTACGCCCTCTATATTGCTCAGTGTAACGGAAAGAGATAACTTTGATATCAGTGCAGACGACATCAACACCTTTATATTAGGCTCTAACGTTGGTGTAGGAGTAGATCTGTTCAGTTTCCTTACAGTGGAGGCTAATTATGAAATCGGCATGACTGACTTTTTCAAGGACGCGGGTGGTCGCAATAACGTATTTACCTTGTCTGCCGGACTGGTATTTTAAAGGTAGAGCAAGCGTTTGAGCTCCTGGTTTTAGACAAGTGGTTCAAAATGCTTAGACAACTTCAGATAAAAAAAATAGCAAGACTGCTCGTAGTCTTGCTATTAGACTTGTTTAATCCATCCTCTGATAAGAAATTGCCTTTTATTTGTCCACTTCAATGATCATTCCTACCATGGTTCCCTGCTTGGCGTCGGCACTAAAAGCGATGGTGCTTCCAGCACGAAAGTTAACGTTGCGAATGCGATCATTCCCCAGAGCTTCTCTCAGTTTTCCGGCATAGGTTTGCTGCCGGCTCCTGTTGAGTTTTTGATTAAACGCCTGATAGTCCAGTTCTTTTTTGGAGACAACAATAGCTATTCTGTCTTTATTACCCTGATCATCCGGAGACATGGAATAATCATCAGGGAATAAGCGAGTTCCTGTGATACCGCAGTAAGGAGAATGCTTTTCCGTATATGGGAACAAAACATAGCTGGAGCCATCTGTTTCTTCACCAAAGACATATACATAGCTCTCTTCGCTATTGGCGAAAAGAACCTTGAACTTATCATTCGGTGTAAGAGGTTTTAGAGTACCAAAGGAGAGATCGGATAATTTTTTTAATGCCAAAGTGGTTTTGCTATTCATGTCAGCCAATCCGAATTCCACCTCAAACTTATCGGATTGTCCTTTTTCGGTAGCAGTCAGCGGAAACAAACCATAAGCTTCTTTAGTGAACTTCATAAAGTCACTGTACTTTACCCAGCAATTACCTTTATTACCCCATTTTTCGCCCCAACTATTCATAATTTGGAAAGCTCCTCCTTCATAATTGTCATCATAACCGATTACGCACATAGCGTGGCCACCGAAGCCTCTTTGGTAATAGTCGCTGGAAGTAGGCCGCCACATATCTTGTCCGACCATCCGGCTCATAAAAGAACCACCGACCATCATTCCGATTACGACGGGAGCACCTTGAGCAAGATTTTGTTTGATGGCCAAAATATTGGGGGTGTAGTCTCTTGGTCCGTTGGTTAATCGGTTATACCCGCTGATGCTGTAGGCTCTGGCTTTGGCGATTTCGCTTTTGGAAGGCGTTTGTGCGCAGCTACTTTCATCGTAGGTAAACTGCCTAAACGGCAAGGCTCCGTTCTGCTTCATTGTTCTCATGGCATCCAGCATATAGGCTCCCTGACAACCTTCCAGTCTGATCTGATTATACAAATATGACGGACTAAATGCCAATTGTGCCGGATCACCACCGGTGGCTTTAGCCTGCAGGATCGTTCTGGCGGCATAGGCACTGGCCCATCCTACACAGGAGCCCTGACTGCCTTGCTGCTGCCGCGGCGGTGCATACTCCTCCAGTGAGATTCTGGAAGGCAGCTGATTTCGCCCCCCAAAACCATAGGAAAGAGGTACAAATACCTGAGCTTTATCAAAACGCTCCTCACTTAGGGAGGCGCCCAGGGTAAAACCCTGAAGTGGATCTTCATTCCCTGAGGGTGCTGAAAAACCACCCAGCATCTCTTGTCCGCCCATGAAAAAATACCAGACAGCACCAATCAAAAGGATGGGGATGGCAATTTTGGGCTTCCTAAAAACAAACAATAAAATCATAGGCAACCAGTTGATCAGTGGGTTGGACCTGCCCTGGCCGGGCCTTTGATTGCGTCCCTCATTGGGATCTTTTTCCATTCTTATGGGCATGATGTTCTATTTTTGTGAAGTGGTAAAATCACCATCGAAATTAAAAAAATGAATGCTGACTTTACTTGTTACGTAAAAAAATTCGCAAGGTCACCTCTTGATTTATTCTCAACTTTAACAGATAGCTATTTTACAAACATAAAAACATCAAACATTCTAATATATTATCTGTAATACAATGTTTTTACACACAAAATACATGTAGATTATCTTTTATATGAATTTTTATACGGCTATATTTGTATTGCACAACACAGAAACAAAAGGTTAAAAACCATTACACCATGAACACTTGTAACACTATAAAGCGCATCTCGAATGAGCGGATGCAGAGCGCAATTACCACTCTGGAATTATTGCGTAATTCTAAAGTCAAGCCTATTATTGAGGTATTACAGCGACAGCAAGACATCACGTTTGTTGATCTCGCCCGGCTAACCGGAAGCTCCCCCACTTTTCTCAACACTGTACTGAATGATTTAAAGAGCTCTTCTATCGTGACGAGCTCGGGTACATCGAACCAAACGCTTTACTCTTTGAACAAAGGAAGGATCAGCCAGATTAATCGAACAGCTCAGAAGCTGTCCAGATTATGGCAATGATCAGGAAAGTGTGGATATCATAAACTTATCCACATAGTTTTTAACATAGTAACCGGGCAGATGAATCGATTCGAAGCAGCTGCATCTCCCACGAATTAGCAGAATACAGAAGATAGAACGCTTTGTAATTTTAATTCTACCAACACTTCTGTAGAAGATTAACAATTGTGGAAAATTACCTGGCGCTTGTGTTGGTAAATTGAATTGTTTACCTAATATAAGACTAGTACCTTTATAATATTAAAGCGGGAAATATTATTCCCCGAATTTTTGGACGTTCCCTCCGGATCGATCGTACGTAAAATTGACTGTTTCTTTTTATTTTATAGGTTGCAACACACTGTAGAAGGCTGTTTTGTACATTTTTCGTGACTGAATTTAACAACTGTTTTTTAGGTAAGCAACTTATAATAATATTTAATATTTAGAAGGAAATAATTTGTACTGCATTTATGTTAGGCATGCCATAAGGGATTTGACTCGTCAAATCCCTTTTTTATTAAACTGCACTTACGTTTTATTCTTTTCCAGATTTTGGCCACTGTAGTAGCCTGTATCCAATTGTTTTAAGGATTTAACATAAAAAGTAATCTGCCCGGTATGATAGGAGAAATGTTCTATAATATGAACAAGAATGCTAAGACCTGTCTCCTGAAAGCATTGCACGTCATAATTGGCCGTGAGCATTCTGGAAGTTACCTGTTGAAGTACAGGCTCCGCATCAGTTTGTAACAGATCTAGTTTTGCTGACAACCCGACCTTGTCTATAGAGCCTTTGTCTGAAAATTCTGCTTGCCGATTTCTATGATCTTCCTGTCCTCCCAGGCCTGAGATCAACCACTGGCGCACATTGCCACAAAGGTGCAGGATCAGATTACCAATGCTATTGGATTGCTCATTAGGACGCTGCCATACTTCTTCCTCACTAATCAGATCTAGGCACTTTTTGATTCTGGGAATGCTTTCTTCAAAAATTCGTACCCTCACTTGGTCGATGATAAGTACTCGTAGTTGTTCTAACTGCTCTTCCTCATTCATGATATCCGCTTTTTATATTACCTGAGCGGATAGGCTCAGGCATGCTGCCCGATTTAGGTATTCAAAGCACCACAAACGCTTAGGGTTTGGCCCGAAACGTAATTAGACATATCCGAAGCCAGGAATACACAAGTATCGGCTACTTCTTCGGCTTTACCGAGGCGCTTAAGAGGAATATTACTTAGGTAATTTTCTTTCACTTTTTCGTCCAGCTTATCGGTCATATCCGTTTCTATGAAGCCGGGTGCGATGACATTGCTTCTGATGTTACGAGAACCTACTTCCTTGGCAATAGATTTGGAAAATCCTATAATCCCTGCTTTTGAGGCCGCATAATTGGCCTGCCCAGCATTTCCGGTCATCCCGACAATAGAGCTCATGTGGATGATAGACCCACCGCGATTTTTCATCATTGGACGCAGCACCTGCTTGGTGAGGTTAAAAACAGATTTGAGGTTGGTAGCCATTACTTTATCCCATTGCTCTTCATTCATTCTAAGCATCAAAGTATCTTGTGTAATTCCGGCATTATTGATCAAAACATCAATTTTTCCAAAATCTTCCAGCACTTGTTTTACCAGTGCTTCTGCCTGTTCGAAAGAGCTGGCGTCAGACTGATAAGCTTTGGCTTTTCCGCCGTTGTTAGTAATTTCTTCTTCTATGGCTTGAGCAGATGCAGCAGAAGCTCTGTAGGTAAAAGCTACAATAGCTCCTTGTTCGGCAAAACGCTTGACGATAGAGGCGCCGATACCTCTTGAGCCGCCAGTGATCAAAGCCACTTTATCTTGGAGTAATGACATAAGGTGTTAATTTTTTTGGTAAAAACAGCGGCCAAAATAGTGAAAAAATATTAAGTCCGGATAGTTCCGACTACAAAACGGTTAGCCCTCAAGGGCTATACCAATTTTTCCTTTAAAAAAGACCCTGTATAAGACGCTTTCACTTTAGCCAGTTCTTCTGGTGTACCCTCAAAAACCAGGTGTCCTCCTTCTTTTCCTCCTTCCGGGCCAAGGTCTATCACCCAGTCAGAAGATTTAATCACTTCCATGTTGTGTTCTACCACGATCACTGTATGCCCTTTTTCTACCAGTGCATTTAAGGCATCCATTAATTTTCTGATATCGTGAAAATGCAGGCCGGTGGTAGGTTCATCGAAGATGAACAGGATTTGCTCGGTACTTTTTTCTCTACCTAGGAAAGAAGCTAATTTCACTCGCTGAGCTTCTCCCCCTGATAAAGTGCTGGAAGATTGCCCCAGTTTTACATATCCAAGGCCTACATCTTGCAATGGTTTGAGCTTGTTAATGACGTCTTTGGCATCGTCAAAAAATTCCATGGCTTCGTCAATGCTCAGGCTCAGTATCTCATGGATATTCTTGCCTTTATATTCAATATCTAAAACTTCTTGCTTAAATCTTTTCCCGTTACACACCTCACAAACCAGGCTAACATCAGCAAGAAACTGCATTTCTATCACCTGCTCGCCTTCTCCTTTACAAGCATCACAGCGGCCTCCATCCACATTAAATGAAAAGTGCTTAGGCTTGTAGCCCCTGAGGTTGGCCATAGGTTGGCTAGCCATCAAGGCACGTATGGTATCGTAGGCTTTTACGTAAGTTACCGGATTAGACCGTGAAGATTTACCAATTGAATTTTGGGTAATCATCTCCACCTGAGTAATCTGATCTACTGCGCCTTCAAGAGCACCAAATGCGCCCGGTGCTTTAGAGTAGCTTTCTCCCAAATGCTTTTTCATGGCCGGGTGCAGAATCTGCTTGACCAATGTTGTTTTACCTGACCCAGACACTCCGGTAACCGTAATAAGGGTATTAATGGGAAAACGCACATCAATTTTTTTCAGATTATTTTGCCGGGCATCTTTGATCTCTATAAAGTCTATGGCTTTACGACGTTTTGATGGTAGAGGTATAACCATACGCCCACTCATATACTTGGCCGTCAGGCTATCGTTGGCTTCATCATAAATTTGCTGATAAGGTCCTGCAAAAACGACTTCCCCTCCAAAAATGCCAGCTCTGGGGCCAATATCGACGAGATAGTCGGCACTCTTGATCACGTCTTCTTCATGCTCTACAACAATGACTGTATTTCCCAGATCTCTGAGCTGCTTCAATACCGTTACCAGACGGTTGGTGTCCCTTGGATGCAGGCCAACGCTGGGCTCGTCGAGAATATACATAGAGCTGGTCAGGTTGCTCCCCAGCGTTCGGGTCAGATTGATCCGTTGTGTCTCTCCTCCACTCAAGGTAGCCGAAATACGATTCACAGTCAGGTAAGCCAGTCCCAAATCACACATAAACTGCAGGCGGTTGGTCACTTCAAGTACCAGTCGCTTAGCAATTTTGCTATCCATTTCTCCCAATTGCAAATCTTTGAAAAACTGTAGCAGCTCATCAACTGGCAGAATAACCAACTCGGTTATGTCTTTTCCATCAATTTTGACATAAGTTGCTTCCTCTCTCAAGCGACCGCCATCGCAGGTAGGACAATTGGTTCGCCCCCTGTATCTGGCCAACATCACCCGGTTCTGTATTTTATAGTTTTTTTCCAACAACTCCTCAAAGAATTCATTGATCCCCCAAAAATAGTCATTACCCTTCCACAGTAAGCGCTGTTGTTTGCGAGTCAGGTCCTGGTAAGCCCTGTGTATGGGAAAATCAAACTCGTGAGCAGCATCGATTAACTTATCCAACCAACGGCCATATTTTTCTCCTTTCCAACAAGCTATAGCTCCCTCATAAACAGAAAGCGATTTGTCCGGTACGACCTTATCCTCATCTATACCCATGACCATACCAAACCCTTCACATTGAGGACAAGCACCGAAGGGATTATTGTAATTAAAAAGCTGAGGCGTGGGATCTACAAAAGAAATACCATCTAATTCAAAACGATTATTGAATGAGCGCTTTTCTTTTCCCATAATATCAACCAGGCACTCCCCTTCTGCCTCATAAAAAGCAGTTTGAATAGAATCAGCAATACGCTTTGTATTTTCTTCATCTTCTTTCTTCACTACAAAACGGTCGATCAAAACGTAGACTTCCTCTTTCAGGTCACCCAACCTGACAGTCAGTAGCTTTCGCTCAGATTCCAGAATGTCCTGAATATCTTCCAATTGATTATCCAACAAAATTCGGGTATATCCTTTTTGCAATAACAAATCCAATTCCTGGGCTACGGTACGATCGCGGTATTTTGTAGGTAGGATAATAAAAAGCCGTACTTTACTATTATCGTTCTGTGACATAATAAAGTCAACAACATCCGCGATTTCATGGCGCTTTACTATTTGCCCCGAAACGGGAGAATAAGTCTTGCCTACCCTGGCAAATAAAAGCCTGAGATAATCGTATATTTCTGTCAGCGTACCCACAGTAGAGCGAGCATTTTTGGTACCAACTTTCTGTTCGATAGCAATAGCCGGGCAGATTCCCTTGATGAAATCCACCTCTGGTTTTTTCATCCTCATCAAAAACTGCCGGGCATAAGAGGATAAACTCTCCACGTATCTTCGCTGCCCCTCAGCAAAAAGTGTATCCATAGTGATAGATGATTTGCCCGAGCCCGAAACTCCCGTCACTACCACGAGTTGGTTTTTGGGAATATGTAATTCCACGTTCTTGAGGTTGTTTCCTCTGGCACCCTTAATATGTATTGTGTTGCCCGGTAGCTTATCTACACCAGCACCCATTTGTTTTTCTACGCTGTTTGAAGTCATATAAGTAGTTTCTTTACTAATCGGTAAGAAAAACGCAAAAGTAAGACTTTTAATGCTTACCAAAGTTTAACGCAAAAAAGAAAGGAGGGTTTATTGTTTAAAAAATGTTAAATGTCGTCCAGCACAAATAAAAGCTTACAGCTTTCTTTTGCTTTATGTCAAAATAAGATATATTTGTTGTGTAAGATAACGGAATGTCTTTTTCCTACTACAAATTATCATTTTCTAATAAAAATTGTTGACTATAGAAATTAACTTCTACACTAAATAATCGATGATCCCATAATTTTAATTTTAATTATTTAGTTATGCAAGTTATAACCTTAGCTGACCAGCAATTGATTTCTAGTTATTTGGAAGGAAATGATAAAGCCTTTGAAGAGCTTCTCAACCGCCATCAACAGAAAATCTACACGTCCATTTATCTATTTGTGAAAGATACCGAACTAGCTGAGGATATTTTTCAAGAAGTATTTATCAAAATTATTGATACCTTAAGGAAAGGAAAATATAACCACGAGGGTAAGTTTTTGCAATGGGCCATGCGTATTTCCTATAATATGTGTGTAGATCACTTCAGAAGAAACAAACGCCGTCCAAAAGTATCTCCCACTGAGACTTTTGATATCTTCGATGTATTACAGACAACTGATGATAATGCGGAGCAAAGTATCATTCGCTCACAGACTCACGACAAAGTACGCCGCCTGGTAGATATGCTACCCCCTGAACAGCGAGAAGTAGTAATCCTTAGGCATTATGCTGAAATGAGCTTTAAAGAAATAGCCAAGCTAACCCGTGTAAGTATTAACACAGCTCTGGGTAGAATGCGTTATGCATTGATCAATATCCGCAAAATGGTGGAAGAACAGGAAATAATCCTTCAGTAAATTATAAGCATTGGATAGAAGGTAAACGGTATAGAGTAGAAAGATCAAAATATTTTTCTCTTTTCACCCTGTGCTTTTTTACCTTTTATCTAAGCTTGCAAAAGCCTTTGCGAAATAGGTAATGATCACATCAGCCCCCGCTCGCTTTATGCTCAGCAGCGTTTCTGGCATAGCCGTATTAAAATCCAGCCAACCTTTTTCAGCAGCTGCTAGTAACATAGCACATTCTCCGCTAACATGGTAAGCAGCTATTGGAAGTTCAAATTCTTCTTTAAAAAGATGAATAACATCCAGATAATTCAACGCTGGCTTAACCATGAGAAAGTCAGCACCTTCCACTGTGTCCAGTTCTCCTTCAATCAGAGCTTCCCGCTTATTGGCAGGGTTCATCTGATAGGTCTTTTTATCGCCTGCCTTTGGTGCTGAATCCAGGGCATCGCGAAACGGGCCATAAAAAGCACTGGCATATTTAGCCGTGTAAGACATAATACCTACTTTATCATAACCGGCCTCATCAAGAGAAGACCTCATAGCTTCTATCCGGCCATCCATCATATCTGATGGTCCCAGGATATCAAATCCGGCCTGTGCCTGAGCGATAGACATTTTTACCAGAATAGGTAACGTTTCATCATTAATAATTTCTCCATCTCTTACCAGTCCATCGTGACCATCAGAGCTGTAAGGGTCCATTGCTACATCACTGATCAAACAGGCTTCAGGGAAGTTATCCTTAATCTGTCGGGCTGCTTTCAAATAAAAATTATCCTGACTATGGCTATAGCTGGCCAAACTATCTTTCAAGCGTTCTTCAACGGCGGGAAACATGATAAAAGAACGCAATTCTAAATTCATACATTTTTCTACCTCTTTTAGCATTTGATCAATTGAAAAGCGATGCATACCGGGCAAAGAGGGCACTTCTGCTTTTATATTTTCACCATCTACCAGGAATAAGGGCTGTACTAAATTATTAGTGGTCAATCTGGTCTCCTGAACCATACCTCTGATGGCGGCGGATTGTCTGTTTCTACGTGGTCTACGTAACATATACTTGGATGTGTTTGAGCTGTTTGCAGGTTGTCAAAAGTGTATATCAGACTTACATTGCCTGATATGTTCAATCTATACGTTCTTTTCCGGCTTTTTGGGTACCGGATCATAACCGTGGCCTCCCCAAGGGTGACATCTACTTATACGCTTTATTCCCAACCATGTTCCTTTAAATACGCCCCACTCTTCGATAGCCTGCACAGTATAATGAGAACAACTAGGCTCAAACCGGCACCTTGGGCCCAGTAGAGGGGAAATAGAATATTGATAAAAGCGTATAGGTAAAATAATTATGTACTTCAGTATCTTTTTCATGTCTGATAAATTATGGGGTATATTGATAGTCTTTGATTTCGGTTATTTTATAACATGACCTTGATTTTCAGATTACATTTTCAAAGCTTTATCAAATTAGAGTTTTAGTAATCAATTGATTTGATGTTGGCATTACGCTCCAACAGGAGTACTCCCTTTTTTCTTTGCGGACCGATAACGGAAACAATGTTTTTCTGGTCATCAAAAAGTTCCAGGAGTAGGCTATTCTTTATCTTAAGTTCTTTGATAGAATTGACATTTAAAGCCTCCAGGTAACACCATACCCCAGCCATATCATTCGCTATTTCTTTTCCCAAAAAACCATATTCCTGCTTTTCTCCGTCCACGTATAATTCAAAGTTTTTCTTGATATACTTTGCCATATACTGCTCTGCATTAGGTGCTTCATTGGAGGTACAAATGAACAGGCTATCCTTGCCTCTGACCCGGAGTGCTTCCTCCAGGTCATCAATGAATAAGTGCATACTGACCTGAAGGGCTTTTTCAGGCTCATTGTACTCTACCAGTACTTTACTGATATGAAAATCGTGATCTTCTGCCGTTAGTAGAGGCAACAGCAAAAAAGACTGCACCAAGGTTAGGAATAAAAGCATAAGCTACATATTTGTGATTTAGAATGGCCATCTTTCCAGTGACATAATCAGTGCCACCCCAGCTGCGGCGCCGGAGATAAACAAGTTCCACTCACGCTGTTTGGCCTTGAATATAGATAAAACGATATAAGATACGAATAAGATTACGCCGACAATCATCAATTGTCCTAATTCAACTCCGATATTAAATGCCAATAGTTGGGTAAGTAGCTCATTTTCTTCTCCCGGTAAAAGTGCTGACTTAAAAAAATTAGAAAATCCCATTCCGTGGATCAGCCCAAAAATGAGTGCAAAAAAGTAATTAACATTGAGGGTACGAGTGAAGGTGGCCCTGTCATCTTCTGGCTTTTCCTGTTTATGTACCAAGACATTATACAGGGCGGTCACAACGATGGTAACCGGAATTAAAAACTCAATCAAGGCCTGTTTGATGGGAATAATATCCAAAGAAGCCAGGGCAAGCGTAACGGAATGCCCGACGGTAAAAGCAGTAGCTAAAATAGCTACACGCCTCCATTCTTTGAGGGTATAAATGGCACATAAAGCGACTATAAAGAGGATGTGGTCATAGCCCCGGAGATCAGCAATATGCTCGAATCCTAATTCCAGGTAGGTACTGAATGTTGAGCGCATAATTTTTGCGCTAAATTAGTGAAGAATTTGGAAAAGAACTGCTGTGACCTGAGAAAATCCGGCCACAGCAATAGAAGTTCTTTATGAACGAATTTTGCTAATTAGTAGCGGTAGTATTCTGGCTTGTAAGGACCTTCTACCTCTACGCCAATATAATCTGCCTGATCTTTTCTGAGTGTTTCCAGCTCAGCTCCGATTTTAGCAAGGTGCAGACGAGCCACTTCTTCGTCAAGGTGCTTAGGCAGCATGTATACTTTATTTTCGTACTTATCAGAGTTATGCCATAGTTCCATTTGTGCTAACACTTGGTTAGTAAATGAGTTAGACATAACGAATGATGGGTGACCGGTAGCACAACCCAGGTTAACCAGACGTCCTTCTGCCAGAATAATCAGGTCTTTTCCATCGATTGTATATTTATCCACCTGAGGCTTGATGCTCACTTTGGTATCGCCGTAATTTTCGTTCAACCAGGCAATATCAATTTCGTTATCGAAGTGTCCGATATTACATACGATAACTTTATCTTTCATTAATTTGAAAGCTTGGCCAGAAACGATGTCTTTATTACCGGTAGCAGTAACTACGATGTCTACTCTTGGTAATACATCTTTCAGCTTTTTCACTTCAAAGCCATCCATTGCAGCCTGTAGGGCACAAATAGGATCAATTTCTGTAACGATTACGCGACAACCCGCTCCACGCAAAGAAGCAGCAGAACCTTTTCCTACATCACCATAACCGGCAACTACAG
The DNA here is from genome assembly GCA_964628385.1 of uncultured Saprospiraceae bacterium. GTDB lineage: Bacteria > Bacteroidota > Bacteroidia > Chitinophagales > Saprospiraceae > JANQPA01. The sequence continues at coordinate 29,414 of CAZVOD010000016.1, read as the reverse complement.
CTACTTTTCCGGCCATCATAATATCAGTGGCACGACGGATGGCATCTACCAACGATTCTTTACAACCGTACTTGTTATCAAACTTTGACTTGGTAACCGAGTCATTTACGTTGATTGCAGGCATTGGTAAAGTTCCCTTAGCCATACGCTCGTACAAGCGGTGTACACCAGTAGTTGTCTCTTCACTTAAGCCTTTTATACCATCAACTAATTCAGGGTGCTTATCCAAAACTGTGTTAGTAAGGTCACCACCATCATCGAGGATCATATTTAATGGCTTACCACCTTCAAAAGCAAATAGTGTCTGCTCAATACACCACCAGAATTCCTCTTCCGTTAATCCTTTCCAGGCAAAAACAGGAACACCTGCGGCAGCAACTGCAGCAGCGGCGTGATCTTGAGTAGAGAAAATATTACAAGAAGACCAAGTCACCTCAGCCCCTAATTCCACCAATGTTTCTACCAAAACGGCTGTCTGGATAGTCATATGTAAACATCCTGCAATGCGCGTCCCCTTTAAAGGCTTATCTTTGCCATACTTTTCCCGTAGAGCCATAAGGCCTGGCATTTCAGCTTCTGCAAGTATAATCTCGTTACGCCCCCATTCTGCCAAGGCGATATCCTTTACTTTGTAGTTCAACTTTGAACTCACTGTATCCATAAAAAAATAGTTTTAAGATTTCCAAATACTTGGTAAATTTACAACTTATTCTTTTGAATTACTAATCGCTGTGTTATTTAAGGGTTAAAGTTGAGGGGCTGAACGGCCTAAAGCAGTAAAAGATGCTCTGAACTGCAGCTTTACGTTTACTGGCTCTATACAAATATTTGATTGCCAGCCTTGTACTAATTTTGGTAACCTTGAGTTGATCGTCGATGGTGCGCTATGTCTAGACTCTAACATTGTAGTCACTCTGCTAGTAGATACAACTCGGCAACCGCTCAGGGAAGTAAGCTGGCAGATAAACGGTGAACAAATTTCTGATAATTTTACGCTGGAGCTGAATTTTAGTGAACTCGGCTTTTTCGAAATTATTTTTACAAGGAAAAGATATTATCAACTGTGATTATTGCGGAGTCGCCCCGCTTGAAATAGTAGACTGCGAGGAGAATCCCTGTAACAAACTACCGGCAGTGGAAATCCTCTTTGAAGGAGAACCCTGCGTAGGCCAGCCCATTACTTTTACCCCCAGAAGTGAAGCTACCTTCAGCAGTGTCAGTTGGCAGATTAATGCAAGCCAGTCTGGCTCAGATGTAGTGTAAAAAACGATGGCTACCCATTTACGACTTTTACTGGACTGCGGAGTGCCTCGCTCGGAAGTAGGTGCCGTATTTATATTGACCTGGTTGATTGACTCGTTATTCCATGCAGATTGGTAACATTAAAGTGTTTTAACAAACCGCTCACCGGCGGCAGGGTTAGTTGCTAGCGGAATATTATGAACATCACAAAGACGCATCAGCATGTGTACGTCTACTTCATGAGGGTGTTTACCGAGTGGATCTCTAAAAAATATCACCATATCCACTTTTCCTTCTACTATACGGCTGGCAATCTGTGCATCCCCTCCCATAGGACCACTTGCCATTTTATTGACTTCCAGGCCTGCTTTTTCCATGTGCGAACCCGTAGTTCCTGTGGCTACCAGATCAATGTTTTTTTCTCTGAAAAGGGCTACATTGTCTTTTACAAAGGCTACCATTTCGGCTTTTTTGCTATCATGTGCGATTATAGCTATGGTCATCAATAAGAATTTGAGAATAGGTGAATTAAATAATCCTTAATTCCTGGCCTTACAGGCTAATCTGTAATCAGAACTGCTAACTTTGCACAAATTTTTTTTCATTCCAAATTTAAAACCATAATTATTATGAAAAGAATAGTATTACTGATTACGGCTTTTGCCTTTTTTACAAGCCTTCAGGCACAGATCGAAACGCCTTCTGCATCACCATCTTCCAAAGTAGAGCAGCGCGTAGGTTTGACCGATATTACCATTACCTATTCCCGTCCTAGTGTAAAGGGACGTACTATTTTCGCTGACAATGGCTTGTTGCCTTTTGGCGAATTTTGGCGTGTGGGTGCCAATCAGGCTACAAAGTTCGAATTTAGCGATGATATTACGATGGGAGGAAAGGAAATTCCGGCTGGTGCCTATACTATTTTGGCAAAGCCGGGCAAAAAAGAGTGGACGGTTATGCTTTTTCCTTATGAGACCAGTAACTGGAGCAGCTATACCGAAAAAGAAACGGATTTGGTATGGACTTTAGCACCACAAATGCTAAAAGATCAGGTAGAAACCTTCCTTATCGATGTCAACAATTTCCAAGATAATAAAGCTAATATTAATATCAGCTGGGCGGATACCAGAATCAGTTTGCCAATTGAGGTCAATTATGATGATAAGGTAATGGCTGCTATCGAAAGAACAATGGCCGGACCATCTACCAACGAATATTACGCTGCGGCTTCCTACATGTTTGACAATGGTAAAGACCAGGCTAAGGCGCTGGAGTACATTCAAAAAGTAAATGCCCAAAATCCAAGGTACTGGACATTAAGGCTGGAATCATTAATTCTTGCTGGACTTAACAAGACTCCTAATGCTATCAAAACAGCTGAAAAGTCTATGAAAATGGCTAAAGAAGCCGGTGACATGAACTACGTTCGCATGAACGAAGCTTCCATCAAAGAATGGTCTGGTAAATAGTCTATTCTCACCAACAGGAGTTATCCCGGATTTAGGATAGCTCTTGTTTAACAGACTCTGGATCAAAAGTCCATTGGATTGGGATAAAGGAATTGATACCCCAATTGTTCTCTTATTTTTTTATTGGAAACGACCTTATAGGCCTGGGTTTTTTCTTCAGTAAATTGTGGCGGTTCCAAACCAAGCTTCAGGGCCTGAGCCGGATAAAAATCCTTCTTTAGTGGATGTTCCGTTGCTACAACGTTGTAAATATCTTCCTGAATATTTTTTTCCAAAACCTTCATTATAGCTCCGATGCAGTCTTCTTGCCGTACAAAATTTACGGGAGCATTACCATTGGGAATTCCTTTTCTGCCAGCGAAAAAGCGCCCGGGAGGTCTGTCATCGCCTGCCAGCCCGCCGAACCGTAGCATGGTTGCCGAAAAGGGTTGTTCAGTCAGCATCTTTTCAGTAGCCAGCACTGCTTTTCCACTGTCGGTAACCGGCCGGACCGGATCAGCTTCGGTTACTTCTCCTTCGGCATCGCCATACACACTTGTCGAACTGGTATAAATGACTCCTTTCAGGCTTACCCTATCAAGGGCTGCGATTACCTGCCTCATTCTGGAGGTGTGTAAATCAAACACATCGGGATTGCGGCGGCCGGGGGGAACAGTGATGATCAGGATATCAGATTGGAAAAAATCAGATTCCAGTTTATCATTTCCATTCAGTTGAATCAGGTAAGGTTCAATGCCTACTTTTTGGAGTACTTCCAGCTTTGTATTGGTAGTAGTACTTCCCTTTACTAAATGCCCGGCACTGCTTAACCTTTGGGCCAGCGGAAGGCCTAACCAGCCAACTCCAAGAATTGAAATTTCCATTTTATTATTTTGTACTACAAGTCTATTCATTTCTTTCAAAACAACCGATATCCGGATTAGTCGGATTGCGGTCCTTACCTTCCAGGTCAATTAAAATAGGACGCGGAGAAGTTATAGGTCGGGCCATACCATCAGCAATGGAGAGAGAATCCAGGCGGTAGTCATCAGCGTTAGGATCAACAAATAATGTATCCCTGCGAGAAGCATTGATACAATTAACACATTCATCCTCAAAAAAATCAGCGTATAACCCCTCCTGTTCGGTAAGCAGTTCATCAACCCGGACAATACAATTATCAAAAGTCACCGAAAACTGGTTAAAACCTTCACCGGCAAAAACATCAGAAAGGATGAGTTCATCCTGTGAAGAACCAAAGATGATACAGTTGTTAAAATCGGCTTGTAAACGGTTGGTTGCAAAGTTATTGCAAAAGTCATCAAAGCAGAAAAAATTACTCATCCCCAGAGCGGAGGCATCTACGCCATAGCTGGCCATGGTACAATAATCAAAGCGGTGATTCCCACCATTGATCAGCTGTACGGAATTGCTGAAGTTATTGTAAAACAGGCAATTCTCAGCAGTAACATTACCGCTATAAGACAAAATAGCATTACTAGCAGTATTGAAAATTTGGGTATTCTTTAAATTGAGTGCTCCCAGCGAATCAACATACACGCCCACATTTGAATTTTTTATGGTGGTATATTGCATCCGGTTGCCTGTACTTCCGCGGCCAATAAAGATACCAAACCACTGACCGGGATCATCCTGGAAGGGCCTTTCCAGTCTATCGCCCTGAACGATAATAGGTAACTCTTTGGTACCTTCAAAATTCAGGCTGCCATTGGCTAAAGTATACAGAATCCCATCATTGAATGCGCCAAAGAGCTCATTGCGGGCAATACCTCCATGAACGTATATTCGAGTACCCGCCACCACCGTTAGCATACAACTATCTATAAATACCTCGCCGTAAATCACATAAGGCTTTGGATCATCCCAGATAAGCTCTTCATTTTGGCAAGTTACTCTAACGGGAACTCCTTTATTAAAGCGACTGGGAAAATAATTGGCATTCTGACCCCAAGCTTCGAGGTTGACTCTCTGCTCCTTATCATTGGTGACAAAAACAACCTCTTCTTCAACTACAAAGGGACTGACAGACAGCGGCTGATCCGGATCAACCGTTACTTCTACGAATATCCAGATGCTATCCTTGGGAAAAATCTCTACATTTTCTACTTTCCTTCCCGGGATTCCATCGACATTCATCCTGAATAATGAAGCCTCCCCTTTGTCCAGGTAAACTTCAGAAATGCGAATGGACTGGTCATTTCTGTTGTATACCCTAAATGAGCGAGTAGCTGAGCCCAATTCTGTAAAAACGGTATCAAAGCGCAGGGTATCCGAAGAAAAACCAATCCGGGCATCGGAAGAGGTAATAAAAGTCTCATCCGGCTGACAGGAAGTAAAGGCCAGTAAAAAGGCCACCGCGAGGAGGCCAGTGTATTGATGAAGATTCATGGTTGTTTTTTTATTTCTCATTGCGGCCTCAAAAGTATTACTCTTTCTGTTATCTTTCACGAAAGGCCGGGCATTATTTATCTATTTCAACCGACAGAACTACAAATCTTTTTTGGTATTCAAAAAATTAATATTGCGCTGCAGGCCCTTCAGTTTGGTACGCTTTACAGCGGAGCCTTTGAAAATTTTACGAAATACTTCTTCGGTTATTTCTTCCCAGTCTTCTTTTTTCATCTTTAGCAAGTCTGGGTGAGGCTCAAAGTCCGGTTCCTGGTGGGGTTTGGCGAATCTATTCCAGGGACAAACCTCCTGACATATATCACAACCAAACATCCAGTTTTCGAATTGGCCTTTTACTTCCTCGGGAATCGCTTTTTTGAGTTCTATAGTAAAATAAGAAATACATTTACTACCATCCATCCAGTAGCCATTTTCGTCGATAGCATCAGTGGGGCAAGCATCGATACATCGACGGCAAGTGCCACAGTAGTCTTTTATGGGGTTATCATAGACCAGCTCCAGATCGATGATGAGTTCGGCCAGAAAATAATAGGAGCCTGCTTTAGGGTTAATCAGTAGCGTATTTTTTCCTACCCAACCTACACCGCTTCGGCGGGCCCAGTCTCTTTCCAGTACGGGTGCTGAATCTACGAAGCAACGGCCATTGACTTCGCCTATATTTTCCCGAATAAAAAAGAGCAGTGTTTTCAACTTTCGCTTCAAAACATGGTGGTAATCTTTCCCGTAAGCGTATTTGGCAATTTTGGGAGCGGCTGCATCCTCTTGCTCTTGCTCTGTATAATAATTGTACAGCAGGCTGACTACCGTTTTTGCTCCCTCCACTAATTTGGTGGGGTCAACTCTTTTGTCAAAGTAGTTCTCCATGTAATGCATCTCTCCGTGCAGGCCCTTGTTCAACCAGGCTTCCAGCCTTCTGGCCTCTTCGTCCATATATTCGGCTTTGGCAAAGCCTACAAACTCAAACCCAAGCCGCGCAGCCTCTTCTCTGATCAACCTGGTGTATTCTGCTTTTTTCTTCAATTCAACTCAATTTATACTTAAACATACCGCCAATATCCACAAGTAGTTGATAAAGATCAATACAAGACAATGATTGCGGTCAATTCATAGGCAAGCAAAGCGCCCTAAATTTACAATAGAAACAAAATAAAAGAAAAACATTTTCCTAACCGCCTCACAAGAGGGCAAAATACACCGCTATGCAAGAATATATTTCATTCACGTCCACAGAGCTGTTGATAGCGGTCACCAGCAGCGTAATTTTTACAGTTGCATTTATTCTCCTTGGCAAATGGTACTTTGGAAGTAAGATTAAAAGTAATTTAACGAAGAAGTATGCCTCAACCAAGTGGAAATCACCGCTTGAAGCACGTACCAAGTACCCTGATGTAGATGTTTTCAGTTGGAGTCCTATATTTTTGAGGATGGCTCTGGCCTCTGCATTGATTATTATCATATTGGCATTCAACTGGACTACCTACGATCAAAGAATTGATATTCCTGATAATGCTCTGGTAATAGAAGAAGACATGCAGATAGATATACCAAGAAGTGCTGCTCCTCCACCGCCGCCGCCGCCTCCACCGCCACCGGTGATTCAGGAAGTGCCTAGTGAGGCAGAAATAGAGCTTGAGGATGACTTTGAGTTTGTCGACCAGTCTATTGATGCAGAGACAGCAGTTGAGGTACCTGACATTGTTGCCGAAAATAGTGATAACAAAGAAGCATTACCGCCGCCGCCGCCGCCGCCACCGCCGCCCGCCGAGCCGGAAATGGAAGAGATATTCAGAGTGGTTGAGGAAATGCCTCGCTTCCCGGGCTGTGAAAATATAGACGGCACCATGAAAGAGAAGCAAGCCTGTGCAGAAAAGAAGTTACTTGAATTTATATACAGTAATATTCAATATCCATCTATCGCCAGAGAAAATGGTATTGAGGGGAACATTGTAGTGCAGTTTGTTGTCGACCAGAAAGGTGAAATCGGTAATGTGGAGATTCTTCGTAACCTTGGCGGTGGCCTTGGTGAAGAAACCATCCGAGTGGTAAAGTTGATGAATGATCTTCCCCAGCGTTGGTCTCCCGGTAAACAACGGGGCAAAGCCGTAAAGGTGGCCTATATTTTGCCGGTAAAATTCAAACTACAGTATAATTAATTAAACTCCATCTATGAAGGTAGAGCGGCTATGAACAGCCGGTCTACCTTTTTTCTTCCACTATTTTCAAAGTATCTGCAATTTCGCATATTTCAGCATGATCCTTCTTTCCGGGTTATCGATATCATCAAAGGCGATGGTAGCGATCCTGTTATTCTGGCCCCCATCTATCTTCAGTACTTTTCCTTCCCCGAATTTCAAATGGAGTACACGCATGCCAGCTTCAATTTTGCTGCTGGGGCTGGGATTAAAACTGGAAGGGTCAATCGCTGGTTGTCGATTAGCCTTTCTAAAGACTCCCTGTACTCCTGAACGACTTCTGCTTTCTGAAAAAGACGGAGTTGTGGGCTGATTACGGGCAGACATTATTGTTTCCAGAGCATTGCCAGGCAATTCATCCAGAAAGCGGCTAGGTTCGTTGTAAACCGATTTGCCAAAGCGGTAGCGCATATTGGCGTATGAAAGATTCAGGTACTCTTCCGCTCTTGTTATGGCTACGTAAAACAGGCGTCGCTCCTCATCTATTTCCTCGATAGAATCCATAGACATAAAAGAGGGAAAGAGCTTTTCTTCCATACCCACCAAAAATACAGATTTAAACTCCAGGCCCTTAGCGGAGTGTACAGACATCAAAGAAACATAGTCATTTTGCGTCTCCTCACTGTCCAGGTCTGTCAGCAGTGCAATATTCTGGATATAAGACGCCAGGCTTTTATCCGGGATATTTTCCGTATCAATCACAGTATCTTCATCAACAAAGGATTTTACCCCATCGAGTAGAGCGGTGATATTATCGGTCCGATTGACACCTTCCTGGGAGTTATCTGCTTTATAATGATTCAGAATACCAGATTTACCGGCGATATGTATAGCAGCTTCATAGGCATTTTTATGAGCGGCCACTTCTCTGAAGTTCGTGATAATTTCTACAAAAGCGCGCAAAGAGTTCCCGGTCTTTGTGGCTACCTTTACTAGGGGTAAACATTCCCACATAGTGCGGCCAGAGCTATTGGCAAGAGCCCTTATTTTATCCACGGTAGAGGCTCCAATACCTCTTTTGGGAAAATTGATGACCCTTCTCAGGGCTTCCTCATCATTGATATTTACAGCCAGCCTTAGGTAGGCGACCAGGTCTTTTACCTCCTTACGTTGATAGAAAGAAAGGCCACCAAAAACTTTATAACTCAGATTATATCGCCGCAGATATTCTTCAAAAATTCTGGACTGTGAGTTAGTTCTGTAAAGAATAGCAATATCACTATTGCTCAGGTGGAATCTATTTTTTTGCTCCACAATTGTATCGGCTACTCTTTTTCCTTCTTCATCATCACTAACGGCTCTTATCACTCGAATACGCTGTCCTTCTCCTTTTTCTGAAATGATGGTTTTGGGAATCTGCCTTTTATTTCTGGTAATTACTTCGTTGGCCGCACTCACGATGTGATCTGTAGAGCGGTAATTCTGCTCCAGTTTGAATACTTGTATACCATGAGGCTTAAAGTCCGTTTCAAAATCCAGAATATTTTTTATGGTAGCACCTCTAAAGGCATAAATACTCTGGGCATCATCTCCTACAGCACAGACATTACGGGAGCTCCCCTGAAAGTTAACCAATTTTCTAACTATTGCATACTGTAGCTGATTGGTATCCTGAAACTCATCTACCATTACATATTTGAATTTCTTTTGATATTTTTCCAAAACACCATCCGGATTTTTTTGCAGTAACTCATACAGCCGATATAGTAGATCATCAAAGTCCATAGCTCCGGCCTTTTTGCAGCGCGCTGTGTAACGCTTGTAGATCATATAAATATAGGGCCGCTTAGCCATTCTATCTTCCTCCTTCAGCTTATCGTCTTTTTCGTAAAGGGGGGGCGTAATCAAGTTACTTTTAGCAGAAGAAATTCTGGCTCTAATCGCATTGGGGCTGTAAGTATTGGTGTCCAGATTCATCTCTTTGATAATGCTGGTGATAAGACTTTTGGAATCGTCAGCATCATAGATTGTAAAGTTGGAGGGATAACCAATTTTGTCAGCCTCTACCCTCAAAATACGGGCGAAAATAGAGTGGAAAGTTCCGGCCCATACCTGATTGGCTTTTCCCCCCACTACCCTGGCTATACGCTCTTTCATCTCCCGGGCTGCTTTATTGGTAAAAGTCAGTGCCAAAATCTGATAAGGTGGTACGCCATTTTGAATAAGGTGTGCAATACGATAAGTTAATACGCGTGTTTTTCCGGATCCCGGACCAGCCACGACCAACACCGGCCCTTCCGTAGCAGTAACAGCTTGCCGCTGAACAGTATTTAATTGCTGTAAATAATCCTGACTCATAATATTGTAAAAAGGAGAACGCCGAAGAAACCCTGACCAGGGTAGCTCCAACGCTGGTTATTTGTAAATCTGTAATCAACTTTTGATAAGTCTAAATATAGTAGAGGCACTTTCTTCCATGCCTGATAGTTTTCACAACTTAGGTTAAGATAAAAAATTCCTGGTGGAAAAGGTTCTGTTAGGCGACAAACTTTTCCAGGTTTTATTCTTCTAGCTTTCAGATTGCTCGGCATCCAGCGCTTCCCAGTATTCAGCAGCCCGGCGGGTGTGAGGGATACAAATAGACCCTCCCACCAAATTGGCAATGGCGAAAGTTTCGTAGATAGCGGCTTTACTGATCCCAAGCTCATGACAAGTTCCCAAATGGTAACGAATACAATCATCACATCGCAGTACCATTGAAGCTACCAGGCCTAGCAACTCTTTTGTTTTCTTATCCAGAGCACCATCCTGATAAGCATTGGTATCCAGGTTGAAAAAACGCTTGAGTACCTTGTTCTCTTCCCCAAGGATTACCTCGTTCATCTTAGACCGGTATTCATTAAATTCCTTTACAATTGACATCGATTTGATTTTATTGATCAATAGTTTTGAGAGCGTATTTGGATGCTAACATAGCATCTCTAAGCGCCGCGAATATGGGCAATTTTTACTTGGCTAAGACAGATATCTTACTTTTTCGAAAAAAGTACGCCCAAACTTTAACTTTTTCTTCTAATCAAGCAACCATTTTGTTAAAAAAAACATCTATGTAAAAGTAACTATCTGCTTTATTTGGAGGTATTAATCAATAAAACTGCAAAAGAAAGTCAGAAAATGTTGCATACCAATTAAAACTGTAATTCCTCATGAAAGCTATTAAAATATCATTGTGCACTTCCTTTTTATTTCTGATTGTACTCTCCCAGGTACAATCTCAGGAAAGCAGCCCCAAAAACCCCAGTCCCAACTTCAAAGTAAAAAGATCCGTTGATACTAAGCCCGATGGGTCGGAAGTGTTAAGAGAAAAAATTTTTTACGAAAACGGTTCTGTCTGGCTTGAAAGCAACTTATCTGAAGATGGCACTATCCACAAGTGGACGTATTACTACAAAACCGGTAACCCTTATTGGAGTGCCATGACAGTCAATGAGAAGCTTAACAGTCAATTTATCCATTGGTATGATAATGGCCAGGTAGCTGAAATTATAGAATTTTCTAATAATGCCGAAAATGGCAAAGCTATCTTTTACTACCCCAACGGTCAGGTAGCTATGGAAGGAAAATACCGTGAAGGTAAAATGGTAGGAGAATGGAAGTTCTTTAATGAAGACGGTACTTCTATCAATAAAGGGTTGTGGTCCTGGTTGTTTTTTGATTCTGCCGAACTCAGAATGCAAGGTCGTATCAAAAGAGGAAAGATGGAAGGCCACTGGGAATACACCGAAACAGCTAATGCAGATAAGCCGTACCGCAGGCAGTATTATCTGGAGTACGAAAATGGGGAATTGATACAATAATAATAAAAACGGCGGATTTAAAATCCGCTCTAATAGATAATATTACACTTGAAAACCCTAAATTTGAGGATCTGTCTCAACATACCGCCAAATAATTAGGATATTTTTTTATCGTATCCTGGTGTTAGAATGATCTACCTTATTTCTGTTTCTAAAACTTGAAGACATATATTTGTAAGGGTCATTCTCTATACGTTTTATATCGTAAGGATTGTCTGTCTTACCGGTTTCTCTGCTTTTTCGTTGAATAGAAGAATTTTTGAAAAACAACTTGATCATCTGATTATGGATAATAGTAGTATTACCACATCCTTCCTTTAAAGTCCACTCTCTATTGATTAGCAAACCATTTTCAATTTCTTCCACATCATCTTTCCAGCTGATATCCAAAGAACAATCATTTTGATGCAATGCCATCTGATCGAATTTTGTATCAGGATCATTATCGAGATCAAAAACGGGATACCCTGAAATGCTTGGAGCCGGAGCCTGCTTACGCGATGTAGAAGGCAGCTCTTCATAATCAGCAGGCATAATAACCTGATTGTGATTAATTCCTTTTATACCGATAACCTGAACAGCAGACCCCTGATTGCCATACTGATCAACAGCATGCCAGGTCCTTTCCAAAATAGTAATTACGTCTGTAAAAAATTGAAAGTGAGAAAAATTAATTTTACCTGCCATTTCTCCGGGATTCTTAAATCGGAAGGTAAATGAATCGCCAGCTTTCAACCTGGTAGAGGAGAAATAGTGATCAGGATTATTGTCTTCCTGATCGCCATACTGAACAGTGAAGGTGAGATTGGAGCCCCCAATCATACTCCAGTCAAACGTTATGAAACCATCAGCAGGTATCAAAATCTCTAACGAGAATGAACCGCCGGGCACAACTTCAACTAGAGCCTTATTAGCCCCTTCAACTAATAATACACTGGGAGCTCCGGTGACATCTACCCCACCGTCACCTTGTATCTTTGTGTAAGTCCATCGGTTAGCTTTAAACCAACCGTTAAAACCTTCATTGCCACAGCCTAACGAATAATATTCATCTATATTATAAAATTCAGATATTTTACCACAATCGCTATATACGCTGGGAATCATTCTGGGCTCTGCTTCAAGCTCCTCCAAACAATGAATCGTCTGGTGCTTGATAGCAAATTTAGGCTCACACTGATTACTATATATTTTTTCTTCCTGAAATGCCGGAAAATTAGAATTTAATAAAGAGGAGTTACCAAAAATAGAGTCAAAGCTAAGCAATGAAATGGATAACAATAACGCTATTACATTATAATTAATACGTAAAATCTTGTTATGGAATGTCATATAAGTTTTAATTTACTCTATTATCAAGACGACGAACAATAATCCGCGTCACTTTCATACAGGGCAATACGGGTAAGAGACCTACGCTGAAAGCTAGCCGACAGTATTACTACAATACGAGAATTGGATTATTGGAAATTTATAAATAGAGCAAATACGATGTAAATACAATGAATGTAATAACATTCTGAAATGAATGAAAGATGAGTTGCTAATCATGGGACTACTCTTTAAACGGTTTAAGGGATAAATTGTTAATACTAAAATGTCTAATTCGGTTGCAAAACAAAGATATTATTTATCTATATTTCATACATACCAGAAAGGAGGTAATTTTTAAATATTTTTTTTAATAATATATAACAGTTGATCCCATGGCTCTGGTTAGAACTGAAATGGATAAACGTTGAGAGATTTGTAAAAGCTCACTATTGGGTATTGAAGTGGCTTGATAACAGTCAATTGCGCTCGCCCCTAGTACCGATAAATAAATCTTTTATAAAGATACAGCTAAAATTCTATCCTTTTCAAAGGTAAAATGTTAAAATCCTGAATACTATCCAATTCCTTAAATCGCAATATTAGTATCCGAATGAATGTCAAAAGAAAAGAATGGACCATCACCATTGAAAAGCCACTGGAAGAAGTTTGGGACTTTTTTGCCCACCCTGAAAACCTGGAAAAAGTCACTCCAAAGGAAGTGGCTTTCGAGACCTTAACAGACGTAAAAGGACAGAAGGTATATCCGGGAATGCTGATAGCGCATAGAATAGCACCTATTTTAGGTATCAAGTTAGGCTGGATTACCGAGATCAAACATGTGGAGCACCTGAAATATTTTGTTGATGAGCAACGCTTTGGCCCGTACGCTATGTGGCATCACCAACATCACTTTGAAACGGTGAAAGAAAGTACCCAAATGACCGACATTTTGCACTACAAAGTACCCTATGGCCCTATCGGCAGCATTGCCAATGCGCTTTTCGTAGAGAAAATGATTCATGGTATTTTCGATCACCGAAAGGAAGCGTTTGACAAGGTCTTTGCTTAAAGATCATTGGAAATGCCAGGGTGGCATTTTCAGACAGCGATGGTTTTCCACTTTCCCCGTCGAAAAAGTACAATGCAAATGATAGCCATCAAAGTCTCGCTTCCTGCAATAGCCAGGCAGACTCCGGCGATACCATAGTCCATGTAGATACCTAAAATATAGCTTATGGGGATTTCTATCAGCCAAAAGCAAAAGAAGTTAACAAACATTGGCGTCCTGGTGTCTCCAGCCCCATTGAAGGATTGACTGATTACCATACCGTAGGCGAAAAATACATATCCGGCACAGATAATTCTCAAGCTTAGTATACCGGCTTGTATCACATTTTCGTCTGTCGTAAAGATTTTCATCAGAGGATAAGCAGCCATAGAAAAAATAACCGAAACAACAAACAGGAATATCATATTGTAAAACGCTGCTCGCCATACGGAAGCTTCTGCCCGATCCGGCTTGCCGGCTCCGAGGTTTTGTCCTACCAATGTGGCAGCGGCGTTGGCGATTCCCCATGCAGGTAAAATGGTAAAAATGATTAGCCTTATGGCTATAGTGTAGCCAGCGACCATTTTATCCCCTAGCTCAGCGATTACTCTCATGATGAATATCCAGCTCAAGGAAGAGATGGCAAATTGCAGCATACCTGACGTGCCTATGCTTATCAGGTTTTTGATTACTGCAAAATCAGTTCTGAAACTTTGCCTGTTCAGCTTTAATACCCCTACTCCTCGTAGTAGTAAAGCTACCTGAAAAAGTACTCCAACGCCCCGGCCGATGGAAGTAGCAATCGCTGCTCCCTGTACGCCGAATCCTTCAAATGGGCCGATTCCGAAAATAAAAATGGGATCGAGCAGGATGTTCATGAAGTTGGCAATGCCCAGAGTATACATGGCCAGGGAAGCATCGCCGGCTCCTCTGAATATGCCATTGAGCAGAAATAAGAGCATAATAACCACATTACTGCCGAAAGCGACCCTGGTATAGCCGAGCCCCGATTGGATCATTTTCTCGGTTCCGCCCATAGCTCTTAGTATATCTTCAGCAAAGATAACGCCCAGTATTCCCAAAACAACAGATGCGGTTACAGCCATCAGGATGGCCTGTGCAGCCGCGTTGGCAGCACCCTGCCTGTTTTTTTCTCCGATCCTGCGAGCTACTACGGCCGTACCGGCCATGCTCAGGCCAATAGACACAGCGTAAACGATAGTAATTACTGCTTCTGTCAGGCCGACAGTTGCTACGGCTTCTACCCCCAGCTTGGATACATAATAGGCATCAAAGACGGCAAATAGCGACTCTCCTATCATTTCAATGATCATAGGTATGGATAAGAGTACTATGGCCCTGTTGATACTTCCAGAAGTGTAATCATTGCCTTCTCCCTGAAGCGCTTCTTTCAGGGTCAGTAAAATATTTTTCATCCGGAGAGAAATTTCGTGAACTTTACAAGCTCAGGTGTTACATTAAACCTAATCACATCAGCAGACGATCTTTTCAACCCATTTATACCTCAAAATAATTCCACCTGACCTGTTATTTTTTACCTCTTTATTATAACTTCACGATGCACTGTAACTTACAATTTAATCTTAATAGTTTACCCAGGTTGCGGTATGTATGGGTGATGAGAGAAACTGGACAATCTCAGCTTATCAGGAAAAGGCCCAAAGTTTGGCTGTCTTTCTTGAAGCGTACAAATCGCAACTTTAATCAATTAAAGGAATTATGAAAAACTCTTTACTGACCATTTTACTTTTGGTTTGCCTACCTCCGTTGATTTTTACCCAAAACTCCAAAAGAGCACTTGAACACGAAGATGTAGCCTCCTGGAAAGACATCAACGCTGTAAGGCTTTCCAACGATGGAAACTGGGCAAGTTACGTACTCGAACCCATTGAAGGGGATAAAACCATTTATTGGTATAATATTGCTCAAAATAAAGCATATAGCTATTCCAGAGGAGAAAATCCGGCTATTAGCGCGGATAGCCGATACCTGGCATTCACAATAAAGCCCTCTCAGGACAGTATCAGAAGCTGGAAGCTCCGGGATATTCCCAAAAAGAAATGGACGCAGGACAGCCTTGCTATTGTCGATCTTTCCAATGGTGAAATAACCAAACTATCAAATATCAAAACGTTCCGTTTTGCCAAAAAGTGGTCTGACTTTTTGGCTATTCACCTAACGCCAAATGCCAACAAGGGAGACGAAAAGGATAAAAAAGACAAAAACGGTGATCTGCTGCTTTATCCTCTAGCTAAAGATAAGCGAGAGCAGCGCTTTGAGAATGTCTCTGATTTTCAATTATCAGAAAAGGGCGGGATTTTAGCTTTCAGCACAACGGGAGATATTAATGCCATTTCTGTTTTTTCCAGCAATTCACAGGGTGTGAATACCATTTGGCAAGACAGCATGGCCACCGAAAAACTATCGGTTTCTACCACCGGCCAACTAATCGCCTTTTTGGTTGAGCAACCCGAAGCTGCTAAGAATAGCCGGGCCCTGTATTTTTCATCCAGCCTGGCTGATGCAGAAATAATTGCCGATGCTGATGCTTCTTTCTTAAATAAAGAATGGGTGATCAGTAAAGATGGTTCGATAAGGTTTTCAGCCAACGAAGAGCGTTTGTACTTCGGTACTGCCAGTCCTTACCCGGAAGAGCCGGAAGGTATCATTGAAGAGGAACAACCGGTGGTAGAAGTTTGGCATTATAAAGATCCACAAATTTACCCTCAACAAAAAATAAACCTGAGAAGGGAGAAGAGAAAAACGTACGAGGCGGTCTATGATATTTCCTCTAAAAAGCTTGTACAGCTAGCTGCTGAAGAAATCCCCAATGTGAGCATTGACCCCGATAGCGAATCAGATTACGTTTTAGGTTACAATGATGATGCTTATCAGGTACAAATAACCTGGGAAGGTGGTCCGAGTTACAAAGATGTTTATCTCATTGATCAAAATACAGGCAAGGCAGAGCAAATCGCCGAAGCAGAAAGGGCATATGCAGCCCTATCACCCGGTGGGCAGTACGTGGGTTGGTATAACTACCCTGATTCTACCTATTTTATTTATAATATTTCGGAGAAAACAGCCAGCAATATTACCAAAGCGATTGAAGTAGCGCTCTACGATGAGCTCAACGACAGCCCTAATCACCCAAGGCCCTATGGTACAGCCGGATGGGCAGAAAACGATGAATATTTTCTTGTATACGATCGGTATGATATCTGGGCGCTTGATCCGGCTCAGCAGGAAGCCCCACGCAAACTAACGCAGGGGCGTGATGAAAAAATCATTCACAGGCTAGTCAACTACGACAGAGAGCAGCGATTTGTAAATATGGATGAACCACTGCTGATTCACTTTACTAATGAAGTGAATTGTGAAGAAGGCTATCTGTATCTGGATGCCCAAAGTGGTAAAAAAACAATCCTCCAAAGTGGGAAATACCGGCTGAGTAGTCGCCCCACCAAAGCGGAAGGGGCAGATCAATGGATTTACACCAAAGAAAACTATAATACTTTTCCCAATTTGATTGCCAGCTCTAACTTGAAGTCTGGTAAGGTAATTAGTAATGCTAATCCACAGCAAAAGAATTATTATTGGGGAAATATCAAGCACGTTCGCTGGACGTCCTACGATGGCCAGGAATTGAGAGGACTTTTGGCTACCCCCGAGAATTTTGATCCCAATAAAAAATACCCTATGATCGTCAATTTCTACGAGCGGAGTTCTCAGGGCTTGTATCGGCATCGCCCACCGGGGTATGGCCGTTCTACAATCTCCTATTCTTATTATACCAGCCGTGGATACATCGTTTTTAACCCCGACGTTCCCTATCGGGTGGGTTACCCAGGTGAGAGCGCCTATAATGCTGTTGTTTCGGGGGTTACCCATTTGATTGATGAGGGTTTTGTCGATAAAGAAAATATAGCGCTGCAGGGCCACAGTTGGGGAGGCTATCAAATTGCCTACATTATTACCAAGACGGATATGTTTAAGTGTGTAGAGTCAGGCGCACCTGTCGTGAATATGTTCTCCGCGTACGGAGGGATTCGTTGGGGTAGCGGGCGGAGCCGGATGTTCCAATATGAGCATACACAGAGCAGAATTGGCGGAACTATATGGGAATATCCCATTCGATATTTGGAAAATTCCCCTTTATTCTTTGCGGATAAGATAAACACGCCCACTTTAATCCTACACAATGATAACGATGGCGCTGTACCATGGTATCAGGGGATAGAATTTTTCATGGCGCTGCGCAGGCTCAATAAACCGGCCTGGATGCTCAATTACAATAATGAACCGCACTGGCCATTAAAGCTGCCGAATCGCAAAGATTTTCAGAAGCGCTTACAACAGTTTTTTGACCACTATCTAATGGATGCTCCAATGCCGGTATGGATGGATGAGGGCATCCCGGCTATCAAAAAAGAGCTGGAACGCGGCTATGAACCGGCGGTAGACGGCGGTAAGGATAAATAAAAAAGCTTGTAAAGCAGGAATCGGAAAGGCAATCTACTTCAGCCTTTCCGATTCCCTTTTCTCTATGCACTAACTACTTATCTCTTCTAATTTCTTGCCAGACTATACATTTGCCAGGAATTATAAGAATTATGAAAAACGATATAAAAAACAGGACCCAATGCCACCAGTGGATTGAGAAAGGTAAGAGCAATATAAAGGGCGAAGACTGTATTTTTGCGTCCCAGCGCGAGGCCTGTTTCGACTTTTAGTGGATCACGGCCTATCCATTCTCCCAGCTTGAATTGAATAAATCCGGCCACGGAAATAGCTGCGGCAATCCAGAGTAGCTGTATTAGAGTAGACTGCTCATCATTTACGATAAAATGTACAGCATTGGCGGTAGCTAGATAAATATTTACCACCAGCAAAATAAATGCAATTTGTTTGAATTGGGTTAAAACAGTAACCGCACGGGGCGATACCCAGCGCAGCAATTGTGCTACGGCTAGCGGTACGAATACAGTAAAAACAATGGGCTTCATCACTTGCCAAACCCCAATATTACCCTCCACACTCATCACCAATGGCAGTGTAAAAGGAATGATCAAAGCCACAATCGGGGCGGTCAGAATAACTGATGCTGTAACAAAGCTTACCTTTTTATCCAGGAAATAAGCGATCACTGGTGCTCCTGCAGCGGTGGGTGCAGAAGTAATTATGAATGTAGACATAGCCGCCATCAGGTTGATTGGCTTGATTAAAAAGAAAAAAACTATGGGTAGTAAAAGATTGAGCAACAGAATTTTGAGATGGGCCCTGGTGAGTATATTCTTCTCTATTTTTACAGTTAGAAAAGCAAAAAACAACATTGCCATCAAAAAATAGCGGATCAGAAAGGTGAATTGATGGCCCCCCGGTAGTAAAATACCAACAACCATGGCGCCAAATATATATAAAGCTCTCAATGCGACATATTTTTAATTCCAGAATCAAGCACTCGATATGTGCTATGGGTTTACCTCATTCGACCTGTATTGCAGATCAAACGAGGTAAAAACACATAAGCTGAAATAAAGTGCTCTGCCATGGCCACTCAGTTCAAAACGGAGCGATCGGTGCCATTGGAGCGTTTATTCAAATTCCGATACCTGCTTTGAAGGCAGTGAAATGGGCTAAATAGAGTTGATTTATTTTCTAAAAAACATACCAGAGCCCAAAACATTGCTGCTACCTCTCCAATTAGGCATCCAATAGTATCTTGGGAAACGCGTCATTCCTTTATCACGGTCCTGTACAATAAAGTTGACACGTACGGTCTTCCATTTTTCTCCCTGCAATTCTTTTACATAAGCAATAGGAATAGCTACTTCTACTGCATATCCTTTTTCATTTACTTTACACTTCCACTGGGTGCCTTCAGGAAGTTCTTCATCAGGCGTTCTTTGAGAAGCCAAATTATCGTTCTCAGGTGTTCCCTGAATGTAAAAAGAATTGCGGTACCAGCCAGCTCCGTCATTGGTAGCACTCTTGACCATTGGGTCGGCATTCAAAGCAATACCCACATAATCCTGCCGGTAAAGGACTGCCTGTGTATCTAAATATACCTCATCGTCTATTATCTGGCCAGCGATGTAAATAAATTCATCATCCTGAGCTATACCAAAAGAACCTAATACACTAGCATCACTATCAGTAACCAAAGAAAAGGGCAGGTCTTTCCACTCCTTAAGATCAGCATCCACTTTGATGCTCTTCTTGGTCTTTGGCAACATCAGTTTTGGCTGAGGGGCAATATTGTAGGAAAAAGGAAATTCTACATCCGCCGCCTCATCGCTATTGTATTTTACATGAGCATGTAGGCGAATAGAAGAGGCATTCTCGGCCTTTCTTTTATTTCTCATCGCCACTTCCATTTCTACAAATTCTACAGAATTGGGAGCCACTTCTACTTTATTCGTATTGAAATCTGTTTTGTACGAAAAACTAAAATCATCATTCAGCGTAACCTCCATTGGTACCTCCATATCATTGGTGATCTTAATTTTTACGGTTCCTTCTTCAAATTTTTCTTCTGCATATAGTGGCTCTATTTCCACAGGATTACGGCGCCCCATTTCAGAAATAAAATCCCACGTTGGCTCGTCCATGACATTTTCATCATAAACACCTTCCAAACGAACATTCGCGATTAGCGGGCCGGCTTCTGTCATGGTTACCCATACAACATGATCAAATTCCCCAAATTCAGGACCACGCAGGCTACTACCACCTCCCGTTGTTGCCAGCATAAAATATTTCCCATTATTTCTTTCGTATTTTACATAGTGGTGCCTGTGGCCAACAAAAACGGTGTGGTCCCTATTTTTCAAAAGCTCCTCTACATCTGGCCAACGCAGTGTTTCGGCTTCCTGTAACCACAGTGGCTGATGCATGAACAGTAGCGTCCATTTTACCTCTTTATTTTCTTCCAGTGTCTTTTTAATCCACTCGTACTGCTCGTCAGAGATTGTACCACGGCTGGCACCACGATACTGGTCTTCAGAGTTTAGTGCCATAAAAAGCACATCTTTATACTTAAAATAATAATTGGTAGGCCCCAGTCTTTCTCTCCAAAGGCTATCCATTACTTCATTGGTGATATCGTGGTTGCCGGGGACATAAAAGAAAGGCATCTCCAGGTTTTGAACCATTTCATCGAATTCGTCCCACTGACGGTTTAACTCATCCAAATCTCTGGTATATCCCTGAATCAAGTCTCCTACACTCATCACAAATTCTGGTTGTAGCAAATTCAACCGTTTCGTACCTTCCTTGAAAATACCCGGCCTCATCCCCCCGGTGCGATCTGTAACGATTGCAAATTGAAACTGCTCCGGATTGTTGTTCAGATCAAGGCTGGTCCAGGGCCTGGCACCTTCAGGAATTTGAATATCCAACTCGACCTTTTCCCCGTATTTATCATTTTGAGCTGACAAAGAAAAAATGGCAACTCCTAAAAAGAAAATTATAATCAGACGTTTCATAAAAAGTGAATTATTTATTGAAAAATATTGGGTAAAAGTAGCGGGTCCTCTCTTGTACTTTTTTAGCTTAGCGTTAAATAATTATGAAGTTTCATTTTTATAAGACTACAGATTGTTACCCAAAAGCTGAAACTCAATATTATGAAAAATATTAGCCAATACCTGGCCATAGGATTGTCAGCCCTAGTTGTGGTAATTTTAGTGTATACCTTTAGCAATGTAGTCATGTATGTACTCATTGCCTGGGTATTATCTACGATGGGACAACCACTTATGGAGTTTTTTCAAAAGCGGGTGAAGTTGGGGAAATATAAAATAGGGCCGAATCTGGCCGCCGGGCTAACCCTAATAACTTATATCGTTGTGGTTACTTTATTGGTTATGCTTTTTGTTCCGCTCGTCATTCAGCAAGCCAGCAACCTTGCACGTGTTGATTACCAGGCTGTAGCCACGGCCCTAGAAGAACCCCTGAACCAACTCAATGAGTGGCTGGCCGAGAATGGCATGTCTGACCCCGAGCAAAAAACCGATCAGGGCTTACAGCAATTTTTTAGCAAAAACTTTGATCCTTCCATTATCACCAACACGTTTAGCTCTGTGCTAGCCGCTGCCAGTGGTATACTATTTGGGGCATTTGCTGTTATCTTTATTACCTTTTTCTTTTTAAAGGAAAAAGGATTGTTTAAGAGTTTTTTCCTCAACTTATTGCCCAGCAGATATGATAATCAAATTACTGAAGTCTTCGATGACTCCAGCTATCTTTTAAGTCGGTACTTCCGCAGCATTTTGATACAAATCAGTATCATTACAACCTATATGTGGGTGTTGCTCACTTTTTTTGGTGTCAAAAATGCCTTTCTAATCAGTGTCTTTGCCGCCATTATCAACGTCATCCCTTATCTTGGCCCTTTACTGGGAGCTATTTTTGGTGTATTTATCACTATTTCCTCCAATCTGGACCTTGATTTTTATAACGAAATGGCGCCACTTTTAATTAAGGTGCTCATCATTTTTGCCACCATGCAAATGCTGGATAATTTTCTATTACAGCCATTTATATTTTCTAATAGCGTTTTGGCTCACCCGCTGGAAATTTTTCTCATCATTCTTATGGGAGCACAGCTCTACGGTATTTTGGGCATGGTACTGGCCATTCCAACCTATACCGTCATTAGAGTGATCGCCAAGGAATTTCTTCACAAGTTTAAAATCGTAAAAAAAGTAACCGGCAAAATGAAAGAAGTAGTTGATTAGTAGCCCGACCTATTAGCTCCGGATGCATTAGCAAAGCTGGTGTATGACTTGCCGGACAGGTCTATTGTGTAAATCCTCTAAAGTATACCCTTCTGACAAATATTAGCTAAATGCTGCTAATTAATCGACTCAGCAAACATGTTGAGTTGTATACCCGTTTGTGTGCCAAATAAATAATCAAAAATCAAAAATTTTAAAATGAAGAATTCACTCTATTGCTCGGCACTATTTTTCGCCGTATTGAGCAGTTTTCTCTTTGTAGCTTGTGACAATGACGATGATGACGACACGGAAATCACGACCAATATCGTTGAATTTGCACAAGCAGATCCCGACTTTAGTATTTTGGTGGATGCAGTTGTCAAAGCCGATTTAGTAGATGTATTAAGTAGTGATGGTCCATTCACGCTTTTCGCTCCTGACGACGATGCATTTCAGGCTTTTTTGAATGCTGCCGGTACCAATACAATTGAAAATACGCCAAAGGAAGTATTGGTAGATGTATTGACTAATCACGTGTTAGCGGGTAGTTTTCCTTCGCAAACACTGGCCAACGGCTATGCAGTAACATTGAGCGCCACAGGTTTTGGCCAGGGCATCAATACGAACATGTATATAAATGTAGATCAGGGAATTACTATCAATGGATCAACGGGAGTAGCCCAGGCTGACATAAATGTCTCAAATGGTACTATTCACGTGGTGGATGAGGTAATTGCTATACCTAGTATAGTTACTTTTGCGCTTGCTGAACCTAGTTTTTCATCTTTGGTAGAAGCGCTTACAGATCCAAGGCTATCGACTGATTTTGTGGATGTACTCACCGGAGACGGGCCATTTACAGTTTTTGCTCCGACGAATGCTGCCTTTCAGGCACTATTGAATACTAATGAAAGCTGGAACACTATTGCCGATATTCCAGCCACTACACTGGAAGCAGTACTATTGTACCACGTTACTGATGTAGGAAATGTACGATCTTCAGACCTAACCAACGGGCAGGTGGTACCAACCCTCAGCAGTGGCGCTACAGTCCAGATTCAGCTGGGCAATATTGCCAGCGTAGTTGGAGGATCCAGTACCGCAAATATTGACTTCGCAGATATACAGGCTGGAAATGGCGTTGTACACGTTATTGATGCCGTACTACTACCGTAAAAAACTAAATTGATGAATAAGTACTGGGAGCGATGGAATATTTTTTGTCGCTCTCGGTACTCTTCATTTTGTGATATTCTTAGAGATGCTAACATAGCATCTCTTAAATACTAAACTCTCCACTGGCATCATATTCTTTAAACTTCAACCAAGCTTCCTCCACCAAAGCATCTGTTAATTTTTCAATATAAAAGCTTCCCTCAGACGGATCAATCACCCTATCCATGTAGCTTTCCATCTTAAGAAGATGCTGTACATTTCTGGCAATACGGCGGGTAAAGCTACTATCAGGTTCTTTTTTGATGGCATTAGCTGGCAAGACATACAGTCGATCAGCGCCGCCAATAACCGCTGACATGGCCTGGGTAGTAGCATAAATCATGTTAGAGTAAATATCTTCCACTTGTGTTTCCGGTGCCAGATGGACAACTACGTCAGGCTGAATCCCTGGATTAGAGGTATAAGCTTTCATCACATTTGCCCACAATATTCTTAAAGCCCTGATTTTGGCTATTTCTACAAAATAACTATTACCCACAGAAAGGGAGAACTGCATATGTTGATTCACCACTTCCGGGCTAAGACCGGAGGCTGTAAAATAAGCCATATATTCGTTAGCCTTGGCTATAGACAAAGCCAACTCTCTGGAGCTGTACTCATTTCCTGCGTGAAAAATCCTTCCGTTGACCTGTAAAATTTTAAAAGCAGGTAAGTTTTTATTGCAAAATAGAATAGCTTCCTCCATTTGCTCTACTGGGGGCTGCACCCAGTCCAAAATGGGGTCAAAGTCAACCGACCCCCTGATCTTTTTGGTGTCTTCGTTTCGGGCCTCCAGCAAACTGTAAAACTGAAGCAGCAACTCGTAGGGTTTCTTATCGGCAAAAAACAATTCGAAGTGAGTCGATATAAATGACAGGTTGATATCTTCCAAGATTAGTTTTAGGTCTTCTTCAGTGTAAGACCGTTTGAACCTAAAGAGTAGGGCTTCTGCTCCGCCGTTTAGAGCCTCGAGGGCAGCTTCATTGGTAGTCCTGGGGGCTTCTGTCTCAAGGTATTCTCCTATTTCCCAATGATTGGTAGTAAACTTATTTTTACCGGCTTTAGCATTTCCAATTTGGTGATTAGGATGATAAAAAGGAGAAATACTTATATTTTCTTCTACCTGCCATTCCAGGTCCTCCAGCTTTTTTCCTTTAAGGTCTTTTATAGCTTTTTGAGTCCATTCCTCTAAAGAATTAGCAGGAAACTCTTCGAACAGATAGGATTGCTCAGACATATTTTAACTTTAAAAATTTCCAGTTGTTACAATGATAGGCAATAATATGCCCAATGATTTAGAAAAGTACAGTTATTAGCTTAGTTAAACAAGCGAAGTTGTTTGAAAGTCTACTTTTATGCTTGAACAACTTTAGTAGACTTGTTTCGCAGGTATTAAAATATTTGAGCAAATGGAAGGTCCAATATATTTAGATTATAATTCCACTACCCCTACTGACCCGGCGGTTGTGGAGGCGATGATCCCGTTTTTTTATCAGCATCCGGGCAATGCTGCCAGCCGCTCGCATGCCTTTGGTTGGGTGGCCGAAGAAGCAGTAGATAATGCCAGGACACAGTTGGCCGATCTTATTGCTGTAGAACCGGATGAGTTGATTTTCACTTCCGGCGCTACTGAATCTGACAACCTTGCGCTGAGGGGTATTTTTGATTTGTACCACAGAAAAGGCCGTCACATAGTAACTGTGAAGACAGAGCACAACGCCGTTTTGGATACCTGCCAGGATATAGAAAAAAAAGGAGGAGAAGTCACTTATCTCAGTGTAGACGCTTCCGGCAGGATCAATTTAGACGAATTAAGGAAGGCTATTCGCCCTGATACGATATTGGTTTCTATTATGTGGGTCAATAACGAGACCGGTGTTATTCAGCCCATGAAAGAAATTGGTAAAATATGCGAAGAAAAAGGCGTTTTATTGATGAGCGATGCGACTCAGGCAGTAGGAAAAATTCCGGTACACCCTAAGGAGACTGGTGTACACTTGATGGCCTTTACTGCGCATAAAATGTATGGTCCCAAGGGTATCGGGGCATTGTACGTTAGCAGAAAAAAGCCAAGAGTAAAACTAGCACCACTAATTTTTGGCGGGGGCCACGAAAAAGGAAGGCGCTCAGGTACCCTGAATGTGCCAGGTATTGTCGGCTTTGGAAAAGCCGCGGTTATAGCTGCTGAGAATATGCAGGAAGAAGCCCAAAGAATAGGGCGGTTGAGAGATCGGCTGGAAGCAAGTATCACCGAACAGCTCGAAGCCGTTTATGCCAATGGACATCAACAGCAGCGACTCTACAATGTCAGCAACTTATCTTTTTTACACCTGGAAGCAGAAAGCCTGATGAAATCTTTCCGGCAGCAATTGGCAGCCGCTTCGGGTTCTGCCTGTAGCTCTGCTGACCTGGAGCCCTCCCACGTGTTAATGGCTATGGGCCTGGAAGAATCACTCGCCCAGGGTTCCATCAGGTTTAGCCTGGGGAGATTCAGTACAGCTGAGGAAATCCAACAAGCTATCCCAGCTATCGTTCAGAGTGTAAAGAAAGCTCGCGCTGATAGTCCGGTATGGACCATGTATAAGGAAGGTTTGCTGGAATGACTCAAACCAAAGGAAGTAATTGAGTGTTTAATTAAAAGTTGAAAAGAAGCGACACAGTAGACTTTACTTTTTCAAATTATTTCTATTATTTTTAGAAAAAAGAAAAAATGGTTTTTGTAGCAGATAGTGCAAAAAATAGAATAACTGAGATAAAGGAACAAAATAACTATGATGAAAAATATTTCCTGAGAGTTTGGGTAACTTCGGGAGGATGTTCCGGCTTGACTTACCAAATGGAGTTTGACAATACAGACAAACCTGATGATCAAGTATTTGAAGATAATGGAGTCAAAATAGTTACGGACCTGAGGAGCTTTCTTTATCTGTGTAATACTACCCTGGAATTTTCGAGCGGGTTAAGTGGTAAAGGTTTCCATTTCAATAACCCTAATGCCTCCAGAACTTGTGCCTGTGGGGAGAGCTTCGCTGTTTAAACACTGTTAAGAACAAAATTTTTAGAACCTCGTTAGCTTAAATTATTTTGTGTGTCTTCACTTTCAAATGTGTTGGAAATTGAATAATTTCTTAGGCGGTCATACCGCTGTTGCCCAAACCAAAAACAACCTGAATTTAAATTCACTTTATCATCTTTTGATATTGGTATTGCATGTACTGATACCTCCACGACTTTTCTTCTCCCTACCTATGTTTCCGGTACGGTAATATGTCTGAATTTTTAACAGCCTAGGTAAATAGAACCACCACCATACGCTATTCACATCCAATTAAAATATTCTATTACATTTTCAAAACAAAACATCATGCAAATAATAACATTTGCCAAAGGCGACGGTATTGGACCAGAAATTTTGGATGCCGCAAATGCGGACATTCGCTGGGAAGAAATTCAGATCGGTGAGGAAAATTACCTTTCCGGAAATACTAGTGGTATCAGCCCGGAAGCCTGGCAGACGATCAGAAAAAATAAAATCCTATTAAAAGCTCCCATTACAACGCCATAGAGAAAGGGCTGTAAAAGCCTCAATGTTACTATGCGTAAAACCTTGGGACTTTACGCTAACGTCAGACCCTGTAAAAGCTTTCATCTTTTTGTACATACGAAGCATCCGGACATGGATGTTATTGTTATTCGAGAAAACGAAGAAGACCTTTATGCAGGTATAAGGCTGTAGAGTATTCTACAGATGTTAAACTTAATTTACCGCATTACGAACGCAAAAAAATAAGTCAAAAAATTCTAAAGGGCGTAGATGTTTTGTACATTGGACATGGTTGAATCCTGATGAATTAGCTCAGGAACTACGAAAGCTCAATAGCGACATTCAGCTCGCCGTGATTACCAATCGTGGAGTAAAAGCCTGGCCTACTGGTTTCGAAGAAACTTTTTGTACGGATCATTGGAGATGTAGGTTCGAGACAGATAACGGCCATACCGTAAATTCTAAGAGGATTCCTGAGCTGTTATCCAAGGCAATTGATCATCAAATAAATGTCATCAAAACAGAAACTCTCTATGAGTTTGATGGCCATAGAGACTGTTCTTTGGGGCAGGGCCAATAATTACCTTTACCCAGGTTGCGACGGGCTAAAAAAGCTTGCATCGCAACCTGGATCATCTTAATATAAAAAATACTAGTATGCCTAAGCAATTTGAACAACTACTTGCCGGAAACAAAATATGGATAGAAAACACAAAAGTGTCTTCTCCTGGCTTATTTGATAATATGGCCGAGGGGCAGCACCCGCCTTATTTGTGGATAGGATGTGCTGATAGCCGGGTACCAGCCGAGGAAATCACGAATTCTCTCCCAGGATCGATTTTTGTGCAGCGCAATGTAGCGAATATGGTGATCCATACGGATTATAACCTACTAAGTGTCGTGAACTACGCCATTAAAGCCCTTCAAGTCAAACATATCATCATCTGTGGCCACTATGGATGTGGCGGTATAAAAGCCGCTATGAGTAATTCTTCTTTTGGCTTGCTAGACAACTGGATAGCCCACATCAAGGACGTATACCGGACCAACAGCGAAGAACTAAACGCCATAGAAGAGGAAGAAGAAAGGTGGAAACGCTTCGTAGAAATTAATGTTAAGGAGCAGGTAAATAATATCGCCAGGTTGGCATTTATTCAGGAGGAATGGAAAAATTCAGAATTTCCTTACATACACGGCTGGGTTTTCAATATTGAAAACGGGGAATTGAGTGACCTGAACCTTACCGTCAATTCCGCTGATCATCTTGCCAATCTCTACAGATTTCAGTAGCCCCACCCTGTAGTGAGTAATTAGAGCTGAGCAAAAATCCTAGAATTGCTGCTTCAGCTCTAATGAGTATAACCTTCATCCGATTATACAAATAGGTTGTTGACCGGATGAAAACTAACGCTTTACTAACCAACCGAAACTGTCCTATTCCTGTCGTTTTCTTTTTTAAAAATAAATGGAAAATAACAATGCATTCAACAAGGCCACTCCAAAGGCCATGATCAATGCAGTCCAGAAGTTTTTCATTCTAAAACCTTCCAGGTAATAAGCAATCAAATAAAGTAAGGCAGAATCAATTATAAAATTGAACAATCCGAAAGTCAATAAACGGATAGGAAAAGTAAAAAACTGAATGATGGGAACTATGGTGATATTAGCTATGGCTAATATCAATGCCACGACGAGGGCATCTTTGAATTTGTCAAAGGATACACTACTCATCAGATAAGCGATAGTGTATAATGCACCGGCATTTAACAACAGCTTGATCAAGCTACCCAACAGGCTACTTTCCTGTACCATCATTTCTGACATAGCCTACCTTCTTTTTAGTTGAATAACTTCATCTTTAAGTTTGTAGATTTCCTGCTCTTTTGCCCGGAGCTCTTTTTTCAGATCAGCATTTTCTTTTCTTAATCGCTCTAGCTCGTTGCGATTATTGCTGCTATCTTTTGTTGCTTCAGTATTTTCTTTGCGGGGCTTTGCTTCCACTTCCTTATCTTTTTCGGCATCACTCAGGCCGACCAGTCTTTTGATGTTCTCAATGCCATCTTCACCATTGTAATAGGAAGCCCCAATATAAGCAGCAGGAGCTAGAAATAGCATTACGATAAGGAAGCGTGAAAATACTGTCAGGCGCAATCTTCTTCTTGCCATTAGATTATAGTTTTAATTTAAATACTGTGTAATTAGGTAAAGAGTTGACTTTTCCTATCACTGATTAACAATTTAAGGAATATTACAGCCAGTTGCTTTTTTAATTCTACTTAATCTACAAATTGAAAGACTAAGTCGTTGTACTTCAATCAGAAAAAACCGAGCCTTTTACTGCCAGATTATCCGATTCAGGGTGGTTTAACACAGAAGTTGTTTGAGAATGTGGATTTATAGTTGAAGGCAAAGGCTTGTGCAGCAAGGCGAAGCGCTTTTT
>CAZVOD010000015.1:0-66376 GCA_964628385.1 uncultured Saprospiraceae bacterium | reverse complement strand
TACTTAAATCAAAAAAACACAAGTCCTCCCGAATAAAAAGGAAAAACCTCTGCTAAGGTTACATAAAATGTAAAAAGCAACTACTCATCGTTCAAATTTTCCTACATACAGCAATTGGTCTTTCTCATAGATCAGATAATAGTACAATCCGGCCTGGAGCTCAGACAAGGGCGTTGAAGCTACACTGTATATTTTTTTGGCAGCAAAAGCCATTGGCATCTCCTCTTCTTCTTTAGGAGCCACCTTTAGATTCCGGGCCAAAACAGGATCATCAGGGTAGTTGCGGGTGATATTATCAAAAACTTTGAGTACAAAACCACTTTCTGGTACCGATACGGCCAGTAGCTCCCCCTGAATAGTAAAAACAGGAGGCGTCCGGCGAGTAAGGATAGCATCGAGATCAAATTCATAACGCTTTACCCGATTGGGCTTTTGAAGCAAAGCTTCAAGCTCCGGGAAAACAGCGTATTTATCTCTTTCCGGCTGATTGGTCCGGCGATCTGCAGTTGCTTCCTCCTTTCGCTCTTCGGGGATATCCGCAGGCCTGGATTGCTCAGGGATGGTCGTAGTATCCTTAGAAGGCTCCTGAACAGCGGGAATACCCTTTGAAGTAGGCCCTTCCGATAGAGAATCGTCTTCTGAAAGGTTATGGCCATTATTGTTGTAGAAAAAGAAAAAATAGACCAGCAGCGCCAAGGTTAAAAAGAAAAAAATTAAGCCAATTGTATTAAGCTGAGACCTGCCCGGCTTCGCTTCTTTGACATACTCCGCTGTAAATTCTTCTCCTATTTCGGACAGGTTGGCTCTTAAGCGCAGCTCGCCGGTATCTTCCAAAAAACCATTCAGTTGTTTGTGTAAAGCCAGCTCAGCGGCTAAAGATTCATCTGACTGGAGGGCTTTCTCGAATGCTTCCTTCTCTGGCTCCGCCATTTCTCCACTTAAAAAACGCTCTATTTTATCGTAAAGCTCTTCCATTTTATTTATAATTTAATTCCTTAAACCGCCGATCAGCTTTTACTAACTTCACCAGCTTTTCTTTACACTGAAATTTCTTCTTTTTGGCATTGCTGACACTGGAAAGCGATAAGCGATCTACTATTTCAGCCATCCTGACTTTAGCAAAAAATAGCTCCAGAATCTTCTGGCAATCCTTTCCTAACTTTTTGAAAGCCTCCCAAAAGACCTTTCGCTGCTCTCCCTGTTCGATCAGGCCAGAAATACTTTCGTCAATCGGCACATCCTTGTCTTCCGTCAGACGAACTTCAGTCCTGGACTTTTTTTGTAGCTGATTCCCCCATAAGTTTCGACACACCCCGTATAAGAGAGTATAAAAACTGCTGGTCAACTCGAAATCCTCTTGCTTTGACTTTTGATAGATTAAAACTAAAGCATCCTGAAAGATGTCTCTGGCATCGTCAAAGCTCCCTCCATTGCTAGAAATGAAGCTGGCGATACGTGGTAAATACTGCTTATAAAGCTCTTTTATGCCAGCCGTATCATTCTCCTGAATGGCCTGTATTGCTGTTTTGTCCACAATCCAATCTTTATCAAAAAATTGTGATCTGCAATAAAAAGAAACAAGAAAGTTAAACGCAAGGCTATTTTACAGTAGACTTGCTTCGCAGGTAGATTCTTTTCTACTATTATTGTTCTATCCCCTTCAAAAAGCGTCTGGTCTCTTCCTTTGATTTTTCTCTTTATTTTGCCTATCCCAACTTGAGTTATAAAATTATAAGTAATTAGCCCAACGGAGCAGTTTCTTATTTTCGTCAAATATAAAAAGTGTATACTCATAAATTACAATTTCTCCCGTAGGAGTATCCCTTGTGGAATTAGGCTTACCGTATTTTTGCACAATAGCTTCCCGGTCTGTTCCCACCTTAAACTGATGTCTGGTCGTACCGGTATACCCTTCATCTGTAATATGAATGGTCGTTTTTCTCAGGCCTTCCCCGCGAGGAGGTTTACAAAAATAAACAGTTGATTTTTCAAGCCCTCCTACGCCCCGGAACGCGATAAAGTCAATGCCCCGGACGCCATATAACTCCTGCTTTTGTCCGCTATCGTAATGGTTATCAACAAAGACGGGTAAATCATCGTAAGCGCTAATACCATCAATTGTTTCGTCATCGAAAGCCTCATTTGGCAACGTATCTTCTGTGGGTTGGCCGGACATCCTCAAAAAGTTAAATGCGGCTGTACCAGATTCAGCCTTGATATCTTCCAATATTTTCAACCCTTCCGCTTTATTTCCCTGCCTTTCTGCTATCAGCGCCAGTAAGATATCTGCATCTAATGCCGTTTTTTTGAATGCCTCACTACTGTTCGCTTTTTGCCGGGCCTCAACAGCGGCATAAAACCTGGCCCTATCATAATCTTCCAGTAAAAAATAAGCGCAAGCGAGGTTTTGGTAGGCCGGAGCATATTGCTTATCCATAGTAGTAGCACTTTGTAGGTAGATGATAGCTTCTTCGAGGAGTTTACGACGCTTTTCATTTGACTCAGCAGCGCCGAATTTAGATGCAGAGAACTCCAAATCCAATTCTACCGGAATGCGATACGGCAGTTCAGTCTCGCTAAAGAAATTGAGGGCTTCCATGATACTCAGAACGCCGAGGTTATTGTAAATCTCTGAGCTTTGGTAGTTGGTCAAATTATGCTTGTAAAAAGCTCTGGCTTCCTCGTATTTCGTTAGTACGACCATCAGGTTAGCCATTTCAAAGACATCAATCAGTTGTTTCAGTAATTCTGTGGACCTACTGACCAGTTCTTTTCGCTCCTCGAGGTCAGGGTAACCATTCATGACCTCAGGTAGTGGATATTCTTTATAAAGCTTATCATACAAGGCCGGCATTTGATCGAATACAGGGTAGCCTGCCGAGTAGGCCAAAAAGCCTCCCAGGTAATCAGCTTGAGTTTCGTAGGCCAGTTTAGACAACCCATTCTTTTCACTTAGCTTTTCTCCTACCTTCAAGTCTTTAAATGCCTCAGCGAATCCAGACCGCCACTGATGCTTTTCGTAAAAATGAGTTAACTCATGTCCCAAAAGAGCTGCTATGGCGCTTTTACCTTTCTTTTCTCCAAAACTCATACATATCTCGTAGGCTTTTTTCTCAAGACCAATACTATTGCCATCGCCTTCCAGGAAAGCTACATTCTGTACATTATCAACCATTTTGAAAGGAGGAATAGGGAGACGCTTATCGCCTCTGGCTGCCGCAAGGTTTTGATAAATTTCGAGGGCGGTTTCAAAATCTTTACCCTCGGTAATATATTCAAAGCTCCCTTCGTCCAGTACCTGTGATTTAGATACCAGCGAAAACTGAGTTTGTACGAACCCCGTAACAGGAATTGACAGTAATAATGACAAAAAAGTAAGCCTTAATAGGTGTTTTTTCATAGCTTCAGATTTTAACTGACTGAAGATAAAAATTTTGTACTTTAAAGTATGCATTTGGGTCCTGTGTTAAGCTGTGGGACTGGAAAAATATTAAATACTAGAGCGTGTTTGGAAATCAATCACATGCGTACCTAATGGCACGTCAGCCTTTTTTTATCCAACTTTAATACCTACTAAACAAGTCTATTAAAAGATGATGGATCAATTCAGGTTTCACAAAGTTATTCTGCTTATCTATTTGCTGGGCCTGGCAAAGGTTACAACGGGGCAGATCACCCCAATTACCCCGTTTGGTACGATTAGAGCGCTGGTGGTAGGGATATCTGATTACAGGAATGATCAAATTCCGGACCTGCAATTTGCTCACAGAGATGCTTTTATATTTAGTAATTTTTTGGAAAATAGCATGGCCTGGAAAGTGGCTCCAGAAAATATAATCCTACTGACCAATGAGCAAGCTACTTACGGGCGCTTTAGCAGTGAACTGGATGCACTACGAGAAAAATGCAAACCCAAAGACCGGCTGATCATATATTTTTCAGGCCATGGGGATGTAGAGATCTCTTCGGACGAAAAGGAGGGTTACCTGTTGTTTTACGATGCCAATCACTCTACTTATTCTGCTTCTGGTGCCTGTGAAGTAAACACCCTCAATCAATTAGTAGCACAACTGACTCAACAAGGCGTGGAAGTTATTCTAATAACAGACGCCTGCCGGTCGGGTAAGCTGGCCGGTAATAGCATTAATGGTAAAATGGCGACTACCGCAGCTCTGACTGCTTTATTTCAAAATACCACAAAATTCTTATCCTGCGAACCGGATCAGGTATCGTTGGAAGGCAAACGATGGGGAGATGGTAGGGGGCTTTTTTCCTATTATCTCGTAAAAGGCTTATCGGGCGCTGCTGATGATGACAAAGATCAATTTGTGGACCATTATGAGCTGGAACGGTATATAAAAGACAGTGTACGTTGGGCTTCCCAAAAACAACAAACTCCTGTAGCCGACGGAAGGAGTAGTTTTCGGTTAGCTAAGGTAAAAAAGCAGGCTTCTAACTTTCAGGAAGAGGTAGCACCACAAAAAGATAGTAACTTTTTGCTGCGTTTGGCGCAGTTTCAAAAAGCTATTGATAAAGGGCGCCTGTTATTTCCGGAAGAAGGCTCTGCTTACGCTATCTACCAATCTACCGGTAACGAGGGCCCGGCAGCTACTGTTAAAACATTAATGAAAACCTCGCTTTCTGCGGCCTTACAAGACGAGGCTCAGCGCGCGTTAAGCGATTATATCGAATCGCCGGGTCGGGAGTTGGCTAAACGCTGGGCCAATCAGGGCATTTATTCTTACTATCCCAAATATTTAAGAAAGGCGGCAGAATTGCAGGGGCCACAAAGTGCTTTTTACGCCGGCCTAATTTCGCGGTCTGTTTATTTTGATGGGGTTAATGAGCGGCTAAAGGCTGATGCGATGGAAAAAGCAGATACTACTGTCTACAAACAAGCGCTTCATAAGCAGCAAGAAGCGCTGGCTCTCAAGCCACTTTCTCCTCATATTTTCAATGAACTAGGGCTATTGTACCGCAGGCTTGATCAAAAGGAAAAAGAGATGGAAGCCTTTGAAAAAGCGCATGAGCTATCGCCCACATGGCCACTGGCGTTGACTAACTTGGCCTATACCTACAAGCGGCTCGGCACCATTGATAAAGCCATTGAATTGTATAAAGAAGCAATACAGCTTAATCCTGATTTTGCATTGGCGCACTACAATCTGGCTATAATCTATCAGGAGCAGGGCAAAAAAATGCTGGAAGAACAAGCTTATTTGAAAACACTTCAGGCGGATCCTCAATTCTGGGATGCCATGTATAATCTGGCATCGCTGTACGTAGACTTTCCGCAACAGTATTCAGAAGCCGAAAAATGGCTCAATCGGTATGTACAGGGGGTACCAGATGATCCAGATGGGTTTACCCTTTTGGGGTATTTATATCGAAAAAAGAACGAGCCGGAGCTGGCCCGGCTGGCTTTTGAATCCTCCCTGGCCCTCAACCCTGAAGCTAGCTATACCTACAGCAACCTAGCTGATTTATACCGGGAAATGAATGATAGTGAAGCCACTATCAAAATGTGGACCCGGGTGCTGGAACACAACCCTAAAGACTTTAACGCTTATAAGAGGCTGGCTCGCTTCCTGGTAGAAAAACAATCTTTTGACAAAGCCGTATCCGTTATCCAAAGAATGATCAACAATGGTTTCGAAGATTTGAAATCGCTGCGGGAGGATCAAAATCTTGCCCCCCTGAAAGGAAGAAAAGATTTTGATCAATTGACTTTGCAGTAATAGCCCTGTGAGCTAGAGTAATTCCTTAAGCTTATCATAAATAGACCGGGCCACTGCCTCTGCATCATCAGATTTTACAATATCCGGATCATCCCTGAAATCATGAATGAGTGTTCCATCTCCTTCAATGTTGTAAAGCTGGATTTCGGGCACGATAGTATCATTTTCCACTCTGAAAGTTCCAGTAAGCTGGAAAGAATTACTGATGCCCTCCACTTCCCGAAAAACAAATTTAGCGCTCCTACCCTTTTCATTCTCCCGCCGAAGATAGCTCTTGATTTTTTCTCCCAGCTTTTCCCGGTCAAACGCTCCTAATTTTACCACATTAACTCCTGAGATGAGCGGCTTGGCTTTTGGGAGCGTAAAAGTTACTCTTTCGTTGTAAATACCAATATCAAAGCTGCCATTTTTTCCACCTCTTACCATGGGCTCCTGCACTTTTCTTATACTTTTTGCCAGCCGGGGTACTTCGTCACGCGCAAAATTAAATAGCAGATTGACATCGACATATTTTCCTTTATCATCACTTCTTAGTTGCTCTCCGTTCATACCTCTAAGCAGCGCATAAGTTAACAAACCATGACCAAAGATACTGGATTCGTAGCTCAGCTGATCTGTTGCACTCCCTGATATAACAAAGGCGCCGGCTCGCTCACGCATCCTGTTCAGAGCTCTGAGCTGTGTAGAATTAGTAGTGCTTCTGCCTATTGATAGAGCAGATTCTACTACGGCCCCGGATTTACAGGCATCAATAATCATAACTTTGAATTTTGGAGGAATTAGCTTCAACCATTCTAGAAGTTCCGTTGTGGAGATCGCTTTATTCTTTATAGCTTCCGAATCAGTGATGAGTTCTTCCGAGGTAAACTCATGGGTCAGATAATAGAATTGTGGCTCTCCAAAACGCTCGCTGGTCATTCCGTGACCAGATAAATAGATGACAAATACATCGTCAGGTTTTCCATCGGCCTCAATTTGTTGGATAAACTTCTCAATATTTGTCTTACTGGCAAAGTCCCATTTGATACTGCTACTCAAGAGGTCTGGACGCTCTTTATCAGTTGTAAAGCAGTGAACGCTGGTGCGCGCTTCATTATACATATTTATACCCACTTCATAAGTGGCCTGAGCCATCAGAACCGCATCATCATTTGGAAAAGATAAATCTTTTATTGTACCATCTCCCTCATCGTAGTCAGATGTACCGACCGCCAGCACATACATATTGGGCTCAAAACGGCTATTATCATTAGAAGCGTTATTATCGCCATTGCCTTTACTTGTCGCATCAAATTTAAAAGTATAATCGGGCCCCGGCAGGTCTCCGGTTCTATTGAAAGCCACTACTTTAATTATATTAGTAGTATCCGGATTGGCATAAAAGTCTTTATTGTATTCCTGTAAATTCACTCGAATCGCTCGTTCCCGCCGAGGATTGATATCCTGAGTCACCTCGGTTCCATTGATGTAAAGGGCCACATTTCCTATACCGCCGTCTCTTGGTTCTAGGTTTACTTTTAAAATATCACCACTTATCGAGGCCGTAACATCGGGATACAGACCGATAGTACCGTATCCACTATTTATATTGAGCGCATTATCGTCTGACAGACCCAGCATGGTCAAAAACAAACCGGGATCATAAAAAAGATAACTTAGTTGAGTCAAATCCACCTTTTCAAACTTACCGTCGTATTCAATAAGGAAGTACATATTGTTCATAGCGTAATTAGTCGCATCAAAATTACCCTCTGAACAAAATATGGCCCAGTCATCCTGCCCCATTCCCACCATGGTCAGTAGTTCATCTACTCTCCTGTCTTTTATTTCCCAAACTTTCATCTCATTATCAGGACTGCCGGTAACAATAATATCTTTTCCCTCATGAAGCTCCCCGATGTCAGCTGGCACAGTTTCGATGGCAAATACTTCCGCCACATGACCGTTGAGCTTGCCAAGTAGGCGGCCACTTGATATGTCAAAAACATTGGCTGTTCTATCTAGTGAGCCAGTAATCAGGTAGTTTCCATTATCCGAAACCGTAGCAGCAATGATGGGCCCATCGTGTTCACCCACCTCCAGCTGACACTCCCTCGACTCCACATTCCAAAGACATACAGTTTCATCATCAGGATGATGTACTACAAACTTGCCGTCCGGTGAAAAATGAAGCACTTGCAATTCTCCTTCCGGCCATGAAAAGTCCATTACATTTCCATCAAAATCAAACCACTGGGCAGTATGACCAAAGAAATTGACAAGCACCGAACTACCATTTTTAGAAAGCTCCACATAAGCAATGGACGCTGATTCGTATCGTGTGGTGGTAGCGGGAGTATCCCGGGTGATATTCCAAATCTTTAAATTACCACCTAAATCTCCTGAAATAAAGCTATTGCCATCAGGGAAAAACTGCAAAGAGCTGATACCGAAAGGCGTATCATTGTCAAAAGTTCTGATCAGTGTACCCTCAAGACTCCAAAGCTGTAATGTTCCGTCTATTGTTCCGGTGAGTAAATACTTATCATCCGGAGAAACAGCTACTGCGTTAAATTTCTTATCCCCTTGTCCCTCAATGAAAACAGGATCATTTTCATCGTAAAAGTCCAGCAATGTGGCCTTTCGGTTTTCATCTACAAAAAATAAATGCGAACCGTCAGAAGAAAATGCATAGGTTTGGTACCATTCTGTGTGGGGTGCCCGATAGGAAAACACGATATTTCCCGTTTCAAAGTCCCATATCTTTGCACTTTTATTAGCTGTACCAGCAAAAAGATAAGCACCGGAAGAAGCGAACTCCAGGTGTTGAATAAAATCTCCCGGACCTTTATACGTACCAGTGGGAATACCCTGTTCCAGATCAAAAGCCTCGATGATATAATCGCGCCCACCCGAAATCAACTGCCGGCCGGAGGGAGATAGGGCCATGCAGCTCACTTCGTAGGTATGCTCATATAAATACTGAGCAGTATTGTTACGCCAGTTCACTGCCCACACTTCGTTCTGATCGCCAGCTATGTAAACCCTTTCACCATCCCCGGAAAAAGATACGGCATAAACCGGAGCCTCATGATCAATAGCTTGCAGTTGATTGCCTTGCAAATCCCACACCATGGCGTAGTTATCATCGGCCCCGGAAACGACATAATCCCCATCAGAAGAGAAGCTGACATCCAGGACAGCTCCGGAATGAATGGCTGGCTCTTCACCAAACCGCACTATTTCTTCGCCCGTAGAGACGTCCCAAAGAATTATTTCTCCATCATAACCTCCTGTAACAATCCGCTCAGCATTAACCGGCGAAAAAGCAACCACAGCCACTTCATCATCGTGTCCTTCAAAAGTTTGTAACAAGCGATAATCATCTTCCAGATCGTAAAGCCTAGCTGTACCATCTTCATTAGCGGTCAAAAGGTAACGGCCATCGGGAGAAAAAACAACATCATTAAAATTACCGCTACTGCCATTATCAAAAGTGTGAATAGGCTTTAGCGTAATTACATTCCAGAGTATGGCCTTATCGTCATGGCTGGCGGTGATCAGTTGTGTTCCTTTTGACGACCAATCAACTGCACTTACCTTCTCGTTGTGCGCTTCAAAAATATGGTAAATAGAATTATCCGCTACATTCCAGATAATTGCCTTGTTATCGGCAGCACCAGAAACAATAAATTGCTCGTCTGGCGACCAGGCAACATCCAATACCTCATTTACATGCCCGGTCGGGATTACCAGTTTGTGGTTCTGTGCCAGTATTAAGCAAGAACAGAAGAGGATAGCAATACTCAGAATAAAGGGCTTCATAGTGTTTTGTATTTAGTATGCTAGATATTAGGCTTGTTTGACTAGTCTCGCGGGGGAATAAACAGGCATGGATAGGCTGTTTTGCCCCCTGCGAAACAAATTTGCTAGTTTACGTCCACCATATCGTATTTCCACAAAAATGCCTTGTACAGCAGTTGTGCCAGTTGATTATCAGTATCCCGCTTACTGGCTTTTACCAATCGATCAAAAGCAGCTGCCAGATACCCCTTATTTTCCAAGAGGCAAGCTTCCAGCATTAACCTGGCCGTGCGATCTGAAGCCTTATACATATCGGTTTCGTACAAATCTTTGAGTAAAGTAGTTTGTGTCTCTTCTGCCTGATAGCGAAACGGTACTTCCAAAGACCTGATTTCCGGATCTTTTTCGGCAGATACTTTCCAACGGTAGTCAGTATTATTCTCTAGTCCTATTTTGGAAGCATTTATCTTTAAACTAGTTTTTTGGGTATTTTTTTGAAAAATAACTTCTCCCTCTTCGTTGAGAATTTCCAACTTGCTAGAACCAAGTGCTGTATTCTCGTCGAGTCGCTTCCATAGAAATAGAACCTTCTTACCGGCTACTAATCCTCCTGTAGGACGTAAGCGAACCAATTGATAAGCCGAATTGCCGTGTCCATCTTTTTCTTTTTTGACAGGCGGCTTGGTCCCGCCACTTTCTGATGTCTCTACCCCACCTGTAGAAGCAAAGCCAAAAGAGCTTACCTTCACGGTTTTAAAATAAGGATGGGTGGCTTCTGTGATATTATTTCTAAGAAAAGCAGAATAGTCATTTTCTTTCAATCGGCTCAGATCTTTCCTGAGATCGGCAATTTTATAAGTACCGGCCTCATTCAGAAAGAGATACTGATCGCGACTGGAAAGGCCTAAACGAGCGTTGTCCTCCAGGCGGATAATACCTTTTGCATTGAGCAATTCTCCGGTTTTTAGTGCAGTGGCAGCTTCACCACTTTCTGGAATATAAGAAATCTCTCCTTCTACCATAAAGGCAGTGGCTGCGTCGTAATTCTGTGCAGCTAGCAACTGAACAGCCAATACGAGCATAACGGTGCAGATAGTTCTCATCATGATGATTTATGTTTTGGGTAATTCAATGAATATATGTTTTTGAAAAGTAAAAACCTGACGCGAGACCTGTCAAAGGCTCTTTTGGAATACAGCCCATTTTTCCAACTTTTCTTTTTTATTTAGGAAAAAAATAATCGACTGATTCTCGTAGAGCATTATGGTATATTTTTCTGTTTCCAGTAATTGATCTGGAGCGTGGTAAGATGCCAAGATCTTTTCCCTGGAATCCCCCAGCATTATTCCCCGTTGGCTGGCTCCCTGATAATTAGTTTTAGTTTGATGGAAAATGACATATTCTTCTCCACCTTTACCAAAATGCATCAGCAACTCAGAGTCTTGCAACTGGCTTGTTCCACAAAATATCTCTTTTTTCAGCTGTACTGTTGTTTTTATTTTAGGATCGGCCAGCAACTCATCAAGCTGCATATCAGCTATAGTTTCAACGCCTCTGTTTTCCAGTAAGCTACCAGAAACCGCGGGGGCTTCTTTTTCCTTTAAGATAGCCATATTTCTTGTTGCCAGTGCCTTATTAGAAGCCATTGCCAGGGTGAAGTATTTTTCGGCCGTACTGCGGTTGTTTTTCATAACTTCAATAATCCCAAGCATAATTTGAGCATTGGCAGCCTGTACTGGCATTTCAGCTCTGCGGCTCATTTCCTGAGATTTGGCTACCCAAAATGAAGCGTCGTAGAGTTTACGCTGCAACGCTTTAACAATCCCCATATTCAGATAAGCAGCAGGCTCTGACTTCGCCATCTGAATGGCACTCTCAAGGTAATAAATAGCATCCTCCAGTAATTCAGTTCTTTCCAGTTCAGCATCGTCGGGTAATCTGGTCGTTATCTGGTTGAGCCGACTGTTTAGGTCCAGTTCTAATGGCAGTACAAAAGGGAGCTCTTCGGGCTCGAAGAATTGCAACGCGGCTAGTGTACTATTCACTCCGGCATTATTGTAAATCTCATAACTTTGATAGGTTTTGAGAATAAATTGATAATAACTATCTGCTGTCAGATGAGCTCCAATAATCGTTAGCAGATTGGCAGCCCGAAATACGGTGTGCATCTCCCGAAGCCGTTCAGCCGTGTTGTCACTGAGCTGCTGCCGCTCTTCAAGATCGGGATACCCCTGAATCTTTTCCGGTAGGCCATAAGCATCGTAAATTCTACCCAAAAGATCAGAAGTGACCTGATAAGTGTTATAATCTGCTGAAAGAGCCAGTATTCCCCCCAGGTAATCGGCCTGAGTCTCCAGCTTGATGCCTTCTTCCATGCGACTTATGGCTTTAACAACTGAAGAATTGCGATTGGTAGTTAAAAAATGCTGGCTCCAATCGTGCTTTTCATAATAGTGAATCAGCTCGTGAGCAATCAGTGCTGCCATTGCATTTAGAGAATCTTTTCCAAAACTTTTACACACATCGTAGGCCCGCTCTTCCAATCCAATGTGTTGCTTTTGCGGGCTCATCCAGGCAACATACCGGGCACCACTGTTCATGACAAAGTCCGGCCTCAGGGTTCTGAAATCAGCTCTGGCTTCTACTAGGTCATCAAAAACGCTTTTAGCTACTCGATACTTGTAATTTTGTACTACAGAAGGTTTTGAGAAATTACCTTCCGGATTATTGATGTAAGCAAATAGTGCTTCCTGTGCATAATTGTTAATAGTAAGCAATAAAAATATACTCCAGAAAAAATATTTTACCATACTTAGTTACTTTTAAGGTTGATAAGCTATAAAATTATCAGAACCTTTTTGAAAGCTAGCAAATGAAAGGTTTGTTTTGTGAGTATTCAGAACCTGTTTGGACTTTACCCTTTACCCTGTAAATGTATTCGGCATAATGCTTCCCGCTTTCAGCGGGACAAGACATTTCAGCTTTTTTGCACGGTAGCACAGCGATGCTACTCAAAAATAGCTTTGTGAGCCCCTATTGCTGTACATTTTCGGCTTCACAAGCGAAGTCCAGGCACGCTCTCATAAGTGTATTGCTGCTATCCCTGAAATCAAACGG
The DNA here is from genome assembly GCA_964628385.1 of uncultured Saprospiraceae bacterium. Lineage (GTDB taxonomy): Bacteria > Bacteroidota > Bacteroidia > Chitinophagales > Saprospiraceae > JANQPA01. The sequence continues at coordinate 53,738 of CAZVOD010000015.1, read as the reverse complement.
TACTAATGACACAAGAGGAGTACATGGCCCAAATTGACTACTTTATTTATCAGTTGATCTCAGCCAAGGAATAAGGGCCCTCCGACAAGGTCGAAAGTTTGTATATTCAGGTATTAAAGCGGCCTACGAACAGGCTTGATCTAAATTAATCAAAAGACTTAAAATCCTTCAAAATGAGATTACTATATCTTTTATTTGGCTTATTTATTTTGGTGACGCCCCTTTCTGCACAAAATCTCCACATTTATTACGATGTAGCCAAAGACAGTATTACCTACATTAAGAATGGTAAGATAATCGAAAAGCCCCGGTTGAAAAAGGGGAATCAAGCCATATTACACATTCAGAATTTTAATGATTATGTCTATGATCTCGATGTAAAGACTAATTCTTCCAACTACAAGATCAACTCCGGATCGTCGGGCTTACTTAATTTTGGAGGTAGTAGTAACAACCTGGATGACCTGACAGGTTTTGCAGAGAAATTTGTTATTAATGGTAATTTTGAGCTCTCTGATAATCCACTGATTAGTGATAGAAGCGGTGCAGGTGAAGGTCGACAAGTTACTGAAGCAGAACGCCAAATAGCTGCTCAATTTGAATCAAAAATCATTACGTTATTCAGGCTAGAAGAAAAACTGGAGCGCCTGAGCAACCAAATTAGCAGAGCTTCCAAAGCCATTGAACAAAAAGAACAGTTAAAGCAAAAGCTACAATTATTGAAGTACCACCCTACCCTTGCTCCATCCAGAATCAAAGAAATTTCTGAAAAAGAGCTGGATGTGCTGGAGGATGCCAGCAGAAGGGATGCGTTGAGTAATATTGACCAGATTCAGGAGCTCCTCCTCGATTACAGCGCCAGTGTTAATGATTTAGATAAAAACTTTACTGAGCTGGACTTAATCAACCGGGAGCTCAGCAAGTTTGACCTGACCGTTGATGAAAAGATTACTTTCCAGAGCTCCTACATAGAAGCCGGAAAAAAAGTATCTAGCTATAAAAGTAGAGTACAAAAGATCAATAATAACATTACAGCGCTTCAAAAAACGGATGATGGTGAAATTATGAACCTCAGCCTAGAATATGAAGAACTTAAGTCTCACCAATTTGAAAAGAAAATTGTACTCAACCCCGAGGATGACCTCAATACCATTAAGATTCGATTGGTTCCAATGGACTCCGCCAATGTAGCCGGTGCCAGGACCAAAGACCTTAATCCGCTTCAGTTATCCGTATTTGGTGGCTTGAAAATCAATGCCAGCGTAGGTATTAGTTTTGCTGCCTTATTCGATACGCCGGAATCCTATTTTACGCGTGATAATATTGTGATGGCAGAAGACCTGGACCCCTTTACGCCTATTGTAACTTCATTTATCCATTTTCACCCTCAAAGCAAAGGGCAGGCTTCGTTGGGCGGTGCATTTGGCATTGGCATAGGCCTGGGCGGAGAGTCGGCAGGGTTACAGAATTACTTCCTCGGCCCTAGCCTGATCCTAGGAAAATCCCAGAGAATCATTTTCACCAGTGGCCTAAATACTAGTAAGGTTACCCGGCTGGCAGAAGGACTCCAACCAGGGGATTTGTACGAAGAGTCTATACTGCCTACTAAATCTGTATTTGAATTAGGCTATTTCCTCGGAGTCAGCTTTAATTTAGCTGGTCAATAGCTAATACTGAATAATTTTGGAAAAATAAAAACAGGTGAGCAAAATATAGTAGCGCGGGAGAGACTCGAACTCTCGACCTCAGGAGTATGAATCCTGCGCTCTAGCCAGCTGAGCTACCGCGCCTTTTTAAAAGCGATGGCAAAGATAGGTTTTGCAATTGGGTTTTGCAACAGGCTGTGGCATTATTTTTAAGGGTTTCAAAATGAAGGTAGAAAAATTTTAGCTGATTAATAAAAATCGTTTTCAGAGAACCCATTGCACGATAAAATGCGTTATATTGAATATAAATGAAAGGGAAGTAGAGACCTCCCTGGGAAGGATTGAATTGATTTTATCACTACAAATTTAACCCAATGACAGCCAACCGAACGCTGATCCGCCCTACAATCCATGTAGATAAACCGGCAGCCACAACAATGGAAGCCTTTCAGAATGACGTCCTCCGTCCCATTATCAAAATGCAGAATGATCTCCTTGTTAGTATTTACAAGCACTTTTTAACCAAGAGGAAAGTTCCTTTTGATGGTATGTCTATTCCTAAGCGTCATGATTGGATAGAGAAGAGCTTAAGTAAGGATAATCGCCTCAGAGGCATTATGCTAGGTACGGTGATCGGCCATTTCACAGATGAGGAGTGGGCTTACTTTGCTGAGCAGGAAAGTGAAGTCAGACGAAGAATAATCAGCCTGATCACCCAACGCCTGCAAAGCCAGGACAAGAGCCTTTTGTAACTCAAAAAATGAGTAGGAGGTATAATTTCAGAAAAACTATCCCCCCGATTCAAAGCTATTTTTTGCTAAAAAAATCATCCTGATTCGATATTTTATCCGGGTCAGTAGGCGATGTAGCCGCTGTATTTTTCCCAAAAACAAGATTTACGCCGACCCTAATATTTGCAGAATTGGCATTTTCTAGGTTTAAGGCAGTGATGAGATTGTCAGTAGCCGCGATAATTTGCAGCGGCCCTAGATTGAGTCCAAGGTTTGCTCCTATATTATCGAAGCGCTTATTTCTAAAAGCATATAATACACCTACATCCAGTATACTTCCCAGTCTTCCCTGTACATTTACCCCCAAGGCTGGAAAAAACTCATCTCTAAAATCTTCAAGATACCCGACTGCTCCGATTCTCCATTTATCCGAAAGCTTATACGAACCGCTAATATAAACCTTGGGGCCCAAGGTACTTGCGTAGGCATTTTGGGTTTCTTCCGCCTGATAGATATCCTGAAGCGTATCCCGCAAGCTTGTTTCAGCGTCATTATCAAACAGCACTTCTGTTATATCCAATCCTTCGTATTCGTATATCCCCTGAATTGCATAATTGAAAACATCTGTCTCCCAGCTCAACTCTCCCAAATCCAGTACACTGATCGCCAGGTCAAACTTTTCCACATCAAAATGAATGCCAAGGTCTACTCCAAGACTGGTATTGCTTCCAAAGAGATTGTTTAGTACCAAATCTCCTAAATCATCATTGACATCGAAATTATCAAAACCGTCATATTCCAGAAAACCACTGGAATTGAAGACGTAGTCTGCATTGAGTATGGTTTGATAAATCTCTGAATCGGTTGTTACCTGCAGGCTGGTTCTGGTTGTGGAAAGGTCAAAAATTCCGTTGAGTAATTTTAGCCGCCCTCCAATACTAATCTGTTCGTTAAGCTGATAGCCTAGGCCCAGGGACGTTTCATGGTAGGTGGAGACTTGTACATCCGGGCCAATTTCTACAGTTTGCCCAATGAATTGCGCATTGCCATTGGTGATAAATTCAGCCAGATTTTTGGGATAATTCAAAAAACTATTCCCCCGGGCAGCATGACTTAAGGTAAAAAAAAACTTATTGATCCGAAACCCCAAAGAAACAGACCGTATCTCAGGCTGCAACCTGAAAAAGTTTTCATCCGACAATTGATCCAGGAAACCATCGAGTGACAGCACCGTACCGCCATCCTCCTGAGTCTGGATAATATCATTGTAAGTCACATCAGTTATGAATACATCATTGTAAAAATTGGGTAACCCCAAAACAAAGCTGGCATCCGGGATAATAGCCGGGTTGGTAAAACTGGCTTGCAAAGTACCCCGCATGAAATGCTGACTCAGTTCCTGCGCTTGAATAAGAAATGGAGTGACCATAAGCCACGCGCAAAGTGCTATATTTTTATTCATAATAGTTCGGATTTTGGGTTATTCATTGACGAACTTGAAGATACCGCCCAGCTTAATGTCAAAAAATTGATTATTGAAAATTTTCACCGGTACTGTACCATCGTTAGTAGTTGAAAAAGAGGCCACCAGCAACAGCTTATCCGTATTGGTAAATGCTTCTACCCGGCTGCCTCCTATATCCACAAAAGTAGTTTTGGAAACAGAGTCAATCACATCGCCATTGCTATTGACAGGTGCGGCTTCTACCAGTCGGGTTTGTTGATCAAACAGCGAATCAAGAATCACATTATTCTCATCCGCCAGATAGAATTGTACATCAATGGCAATAGGGATAGCATTTTCAGCAATAAATTTCAACTCTATAGAGTCCAGTTGTTCCAACTCACCGGGGCTAAAATCAAAAGTATCCCGAGCGATAAAATTTGCAGCGCTTCCTATGAAAGGAAGGTCTACATCCACCCCAACGCGATAAAAGCTGGAATCAGTCAGAAAACCACGGATATTTCTATTGCCATCGGGATGAGTCAATGCATCCACATCATAACGTACCTCAACAGGATTGGAACTCAGAATCTCATCGATATTGGAGTTATCTTTAGTAAATACAAAAACAGAAGACTTAGTCTGGCCTATTTCCTCCAGAGTGGGATATGGAAAATCAATACCATTTTCTATCAATTCACTTTCCAGAGGTAGGGTTTGCCCTTCGACAGTAATAACATTAAAGCTATCCACAATAGACCGGGTGGGTATACCGAAAGCATTTTCAAGTATGTAAGCTACTCTTGGTTCTTCAAAAGCAACGTCTTCCCCTATCCAATCTTCAAAAAAGTCGATCTTAATGGTATCAACTGGTCCGTCGTAAACAGTTGTACCCAGGAAGCCTTCAGCGTATGTGAGGGCCGCGTCATCTATTTTCACAAAAAAACTACTAAGGGGTACTTGCTGCTGGCTATTAACAGTTGTGGCTGTATATTCAATATTGATCGCACCATTTTGCGGAATTACCTCCACGCCATTCATATCAAATGGCATATCTTCATTAGAGAATGAGGGTGGCTCTGATCCGGCGGCAAAACCATCAAGCTGATGGGTAAATTCCAGTGCCTGGCCCTCTTTAAAAAATTGAGGCATCCGCACCACGATATCTACGGCCTCCGAGTTGGTATTTCTAAACTGGTATTTCAATTCGCCGGCCTTCAACCTGATCTTATCCAACTCAACACCTCCGGGAATGATAAATGGAATACTCAACTGCTGAGTTAAAACGGGGATACCATCAGGCGTCACATTACTGAGGGCCTCAATACCATTTTCTATTTCAAGAAAAATTTCTGACCCAGTCTGAGAAAGCACTTCGCCACTGTACCTGAAGTGAAAAAGTCCATTGGGGTCCACTACCAAAGTAGCTTCATCCTGAAAATTTTCCAGAATATCATCCAAAGAAACCCTGGCATTAACCAGCGGAAAAGCATACGAAGCTTCATAAGCGACAGTGTCAAAATCTTCCAGGTCTTCTATTGGAGAGCAAGAGACAAGACAGCATAGTGAAATTACAAGCAGTAAGTTTAAAGGGAGTTTCATGCAACTTTTTTAAGTTCTGTAATAATCAGACTCGTTTTTGTGATTTATACGAAAAGAATGGTTCATTGTTCTGAACACTCTGATGCATGGCATTTGAACGCAAGAGATGACCTTATTAGTACCAATTGGCTTTAGAGATGCTATGTTAGCATCTCTTAGATAAAAAAAGAACCTGCATTGGCTATGCAGGTTCCATAAATTTCCAATTATATTATAAAACCCTATTCTCCTAATTTTGAAATTTCCTAACCTGTAATATCATTGCAAACATCAGAAGGTAGAAGTACATTGAGGTACTCCATCCTGACTTCATTGGGCCCTGTATAAATAAATTGGATATCTTGTTCAAAAACACATTTCCCCGATATATCTACCGTAGTGCATATGGCATCCTGACTACTTCGGTCCGCTAAAACCCCGTTCAGCACTAAATCTATAGCTTGACTACATAATAATTCAAAAGGTTTAGTTTCGTGTACCAGGTGGCTCGAGTCACAGCCCGTCCCTTCGTAGATCTTGAATTTAAAATCCGGAGCTTCAGGATTATCAGCAACATTGTAGAATGTTATCTGTGTATCATCGGAAAGGTCTTGCAAAAAGCCTTTGTGAAACTGCTCCTGCCGATGCCCACTTTCGTCGGTGGCAATGGTATAGATATGAATTAAAAAAGTGTTCAGTGCCGTCGAAACACCCGCGGGCAGCAAGTCTGACTGTATACTAACAGCAGACTCACAGCTATTAATGGATGAGAGCCAGAATCAGGACATCACTGAGCTGATCATCTTCCACAAAACGTACAGTCGTTTCTAGAATGTTATTAAAAGTGTAAGAGAGGCCTTCTCTTACCTCTGAAAAAACCAATATCAGTAAGTAGCTCAACACTAGTATGCTGAATTCCAAATTCAATACTAACATTTGAAAGTAAAATCAGCAGCGATAAGGCGACTGGAAAGCAGCATCTTTGGCACATTACCTAAAAAAAAGGATTATAAGAAATATATATTCGTACAATTTCTGGCTATTTTGTGTTTCAAAATCTCAAAACTACCGTACAAGAATAATACAGTGAACAACTGTTTTATCCAATAAGAAATACAAAGGCCCATGAACCGTATTCTAGCATCGACCAAAAACCTGAGCTTGATAGACTTGACGAGACAGCATGTTTTAAACCTCTACAACGAGCAGAAGTCGGCTAAATTTGTCTACCACACGTACCAACTAACGAACGCGATTATCAAGCAAGTGACTATTTTAGCCAACGAGGAAGAGGTAGAAGCCCACGACCGCGAGGTAGCCCTCCTGGCCGGGTGGTTCTGCAGTGTTGGTTATTTGATGGATTACCAGGATCCTTTGCATTACAGTAGGCTCGAAGCGGAAAAATTTCTGCTTGCTCAGGAGTATCCAGAAAAGGGTATTAGTAAGGTTATCAAGACTATAGATACATTTAAGCGAGATACTCCACCCACAACAGTTGCCGAAAAGTTACTATTTGATGCAGTAAATATTGTAGAAATATTTCAGAACTTTGAAGAGAAAGCAGCTTTTCAAAAGCTTGAATTCGAGCTGGTAACTCAGGAAAAGATCAACAAAAAAAGCTGGAATGCCGTAATGTGGCAGCGGCTCTTGAAAACTAAGTTATATACTCATTCAGCCAGGCAAACGTACGACAACAAACTGTCTATGCTCATACAAGACTACCAGGACCAAATGAACAAGAATAATTCCTGGGAGAAAATCCCTCTGGAATTATCCAGCAAGACATTTGCTGACATAGAAAAAAAGGCGCCCAATCGCGGGGTTCAGACCTTCTTCAAATCCAACTATCGCAATCACATCAATTTAAGTGCTATTGCTGATAATAAGGCTAATATAATGATCAGTGTCAACTCTATTTTGATCAGTGTGTTAATCACGGCGCTGTCTTACAGGAATATCGCCGAGACCAATCCATCCGTGATATTGCCGGTTGTGATCTTTCTGATTACTGGAATGGCATCACTGATCTTTGCGGTTCTATCGGCCAGGCCTAAAGTCACCTCTATCATTTCCAGGCATAAACCCGTAGAAGAAATTAAAAAGAACATTGCGTTTTTTGGCAATTTTAGCTCTCTGGATTTGGATCAGTACGAAGATGCAATGGAGGAAGTGCTGAATGATGGCAACCTTTTATACGGTAATATGACCAGAGATCTATACTACCTGGGTAAAGTACTGGATAAAAAGTATCGCTACCTGACCGTCTCCTATAACACCTTTATGGTTGGCATTGTGTCTACTGTTATCACCTTCCTGATCATTATGTTTTTATAATCATCCTCTACGGTAGCTTCGACTAACACCCACATAGACTACAAAGGGCAGGATTGGAGTATATCTTTGGGCTTGCAAATGGCTATCAGGCAATTTGACCTTCATCCATAATGTTTTCTTTAGCTCAAGCTAAGATATGTACTCTTAAAAGCAGCAGAACATCAAAAACAGGTCTATTTTCAAATAATAGGCCTTATTATTTTTACTTTTTACTTATTCCGCCCACACATTTCCGTTTGGAGTATTTAAAATCAAAAGTACTAATTTAATTATTAGCCATTCGTTGAGCATCAGCTTACAGGTACAGGCCATATTTATTTTCTACCATTCCCCTCAATATATCTACCGCTATCTAAATTCATACATCTTTAGCTTACCTTAATTTTATTGTTTTACGTAAAAAGAAATAATAAAAAATAAATATTCAATAACAATTTGGTTAAGTCGGCATTAAACTTTTACTTTTCCATACAAAGAAAAAAATTAGGCCGTTTGATCATTAAATTACATATTCGTCAGTCCAATGATTTTGTGACATCAAATCCAGGATTAACTACTAGAGCTGAGGCCACCCCGAAATTTAAGAATCCGTTTTCAGCTTCACCCCCTAAAATTGTTAGGTTATGTGGTTTAGTAAGACTATTTGCGTTTTTTTTGCTCTTTTTTCGTATTTAACCGCTTACAGTCAGCCTGCTGCACAAAAGGCATACATTGAAAAATACAAAGCTATTGCCGTCAGAGAGATGGCCCATTCTGGTGTGCCGGCCAGCATTACCATTGCTCAGGGGATTTTGGAATCTAATGCAGGGCGAAGTGATTTGGCTATAAAAGCCAACAACCATTTTGGGATGAAAATTTCGGGAAATTGGTTTGGTAAACGCTACGCCCAAAAAGACGATGAGTACGATGAGCAGGGCAACCTCATCGATTCTTATTTTAGGATGTATGAATCCGCTAAAGAAAGTTTTGCGGATCATTCCCGCTTTTTACAAAAGCCTCGTTACGCAGCTTTATTCAAGCTCAAGAAGACCGACTACAAAGGTTGGGCTAGGGGGCTCAAGGCTGCTGGTTATGCTACCAGTAAAACTTATGCCAGGCAGCTCATTGCTCTCATTGAACGCTATGATTTGCAGGAGCTGGATAAGCTCAAGCCATCAGATGTTTTGCTTCTTGAAAATACGACGACAGTTGCATTCACTCAGGAAGAAAATCAGCTGGATATTGATGCTATCATTGAACAGGAAAATGAAGAGGAATCAGAAATCTCTTTCTCCAGAGTGAATCCCCGAAAACAAGAGGAAGAACTGGAGTCTATCGATGTTAAAACGAAAAATGAAGTAAAATATACCATGACAGGCGATGAGGGTTACACGCTCAAAGATATCTCCAAATTGGTAGGAGCTTCTACATCTACTTTACTTAAATATAATGAGCACATCCTCGATCGGCAAGCGCAGCTCATGCGGGGGACCATCGTCTTTTTACAACCTAAAAAGAAAGACTATCTCGGCAAATCAGCCTTTCACGTAGTAAATATAGGAGAAAATATGCTGGATATTTCTAACCGCTACGCTATTGACCTGTTAGAGTTACGGTATCGCAATCGTCTGGCTGCTGATGAAGAGCCTGCGGCGGGTGCTTCTATAAAGTTAAAAGGCCGGGTGATAGAATTCAAACCGCCGATTGCTGAGCAGAATCCAAAGATTACTGGCACTCTTTTGATTGACAGTACACAGGAAGATGCGCCCAGGGCCAAGCCAGTTAAAAATTCGTCCGACCTAGAAGATCCTTTCGGGCCCGGAAAGTTGAATAATTCTAAGAAAAAAGATAAAGAGCAGGAAGGCCAGGATTTATCTATCAACCTTCCAGACTCCGGACCAATTCCTTTGGATAAGCTGGATTTTTCAAAGACTAAAACCCGCTTGTATAAGGTCAGGAAAGGAGATACGCTATACCGTATTGCCAGAAAATTCAATACTACAGTTGATGCCCTGAAAAAAGAAAACAATCTCAGTTCTGACTACCTTAATGTGGGAATGGAACTATGGATTCAGTAGGTCATTTTAGCTGCTGCATCCCGAAAACCACAAAATGAGCCTGAGAAATTTCATGAATGGAAGCCCCAAAAAAAGGGGTTTTCTCAAAATAAAATTTTAACTTTCTAGTATTATCAATCAAGCTCATTTTGCGGAAAGATTCAAATTAGCTCACATCCGCGAGAGGAGCAGCATAAAGCTAATGCAACATGAGAATCCATAACCTTATACTTTTTTTCTTTACTATTCTGTTTTTCCAGGGGTGTCAGGAAGGTGAAACGCCTGAAAAAGAACCAGCCACTACTCCTAAGTTGGGAGAAATCAACCTTACAGTAACCGGTGATGAAAGTGCACTTCCACATTTTGAAGAAGGCTTATTATTACTACATAGCTTTGAATATCAGGATGCCAGAGAAGCTTTCCTAAAGGCTCAGGAAGCCGACCCTGACTTTCCCATGGCCATATGGGGAGAGGCCATGACTTACAACCATGGTCTTTGGCGTGAGCAAGATTACGATAAAGGTCAGGCCGCACTCAAAAAACTGGATAGCCTGAATTACCAGGAGATAAAAAATAACATCAGCCCGGTTGAGCAAGATTTAATTGCCTCTCTACGGGTATTATACAGTCAGGGCACGAAGTATGAAAGAGACCAGGCTTACTCCGATCACCTCAAAAAATTGTATGATAAATATCCTGACAACCAGGAAATTGCTGCTTTTTATGCTTTATCGGTACTAGGCGCTGTTCCTGTAGGAAGAGATGAAGAAAAATATGAACAAAGTGCGGTCATCGCTAAAGGCATTTTGAAAGAAAACCCCAATCATCCAGGTGCCCTGCATTACCTCATCCATTCTTATGATGATCCCAAACATGCTGTCAAGGCTATTACTGCTGCTAACAGCTACTCAAAAGTAGCGCCTGATGCCGCTCATGCTCTACATATGCCTTCGCATATTTACGTGGCCATAGGTATGTGGGATGAAGTCATTAGCTCTAATATTGCTTCTTACCAGGCCAGCGTCAAAAGAATGGAAAGAAAAGAACTAAACAATAATGCCAGGAGCTACCATGCCTTGCACTGGCTAATGTATGGATGGTGCCAAAAGGAAAACTGGGAAGAAGCCCACAATACGATGGCCGAAATGGAGAAATATGCCAATAGTGAAGCCTCAGCTCGTTCAAGAGCTTATTTTGTAAGAATGCGTGGCAACTACCTGGTAGAAACTGAACAGTGGGACAGTCCCGTTACTGACCTTGAACTTGACATGGAGGGTATTAATATCAGCCTCGCTGCGGCTAATAAATTTACGGATGGCCTTATTGCCTATCACCAGAAAGATCCTGCTAAGATAGAGATGCTCATCGAAGAATTAGATAAAAAAATTCAGGAGTCCTCACTACTGGTTACTGACGAAGGTATTCCGATGTGTAATGCCGGAGGAAGCTCCAGAAGTTTACCCAACAAACAGGATATTGATCAGGCGCAGATTTTCAGTCATCAGCTAAGAGCACTGCTGGCTATGAGCCAGAAAGATACAGAGGTTTCAGAGCAATGGCTCAAAGAAGCAGTGGCTCTGGAAAACGCTATTAGTTATTCCTATGGTCCTCCCACTATCTTCAAACCTACTAACGAAATGTATGCCGATTGGTTATTGGAGCAAAAGCGATTTGCAGAAGCACTGGCTCAGTATGAATACACACTGGTCAGAAATCCCAAAAGGAGAAAAGCTTTGATGGGCGCACTGGAGGCAGCGAAAGCCAGCGGCTCTGATTCAGTAAAATACTCCAAAGCACTGGAAGAGATCAGAAAAGAGCGAAAAGAATTATTGAGCTAAACTCAAAACCAGGAAGGGTATGTTGAACCTGACATACCCTTTCTCTAATTCCCCATACGTATCCTTTTCTTATTTTAGCATCAATAGCGGACGAAGTTGAGCATTACCTTCTATCAACTGTATGACCTGCTGTTCGAAGCTCCAAAAACGTTGCTTCAGTTGTCGAAGTAAATCGTTTTTATGATTTTCCTCTTCAATAAAACTGTAGTGAATGCCATTGAGAGACACCTCTTTAATCTCATCATAGGAAAATACCTCATATCGCTGACATAATAAAACATATTGATCAGTAAGCGTAGTTCGAAGAATACCCGCATCATCAGTACAAAGCACCACAGGTACTTCGTGCATATGATACAGAGAAATAGGATGCTCCTCATCTTTTACTCCAAGGATAAATTCGTTACTACTCAGGTTGATCTCCACTGCTACTCCATTGTCTTTCATCTGCCTGAGCAGTTCATGACTGTTTTGCTCATAAGCAATATCCACGCCGTGTCCTATCCGTTGGGCTCCGGCCACATTTACAGCTTCCTGGATATGAAAATTGAGCTCTACAGGACTTGCAATATCCGGAGTCAGTTCTCCTGCATGCATAGCGATATTAACCGCCGGAAATTTTTCTTTCAGGTAAGCAAACATACGCATATGCAGTCGATAGTCGCGAATGGCGATGTAATGGTGTTCAGGAGCAACTATATTGACACCAACCATCAACGGACTGGCATCGGCGGATAGAAAGCATAGCACTAAATCTTTAAAAAGACGTAGGGGCTCTTTTACCCGGACAACATAATTCTGATACCGGATAGAGAAATCTTCACTCTCCATTTCTAGCTTTTGATGATAGGCTGCCACCCACTCGTTGTGCTGAACGGCGCATTGCAGAGCTTCAGCTTCTATTTCATTGTATAACTGATCAAAAAGGTCATACAAATCTTTCCGGCTACCTTCCTGGGCCTGAAATAAAAGCGATTCATTTTTTTGTTTTTCTTTTTCCAGTTCTAATGAGCAGTCGATAGAAGCAAACATAGTTTCCAGGTAGACCAGGTTTTCTTCCCTGGCGATCTGTTTTAAAGCCAGTAGCCCTTGCTCAAAGGTTTGGTTTTTTGCTAAACTAAATTTATTAAAAGCATCAAAAAAATGCTCGCTGGGTTCTACCCCGGGAAATTCTCTAACGGACCATGCCTGTATGAGGTTATCTCTGACCACATCCAGCTGGTTGCCAGCCTTTAACTGGGAGTAATTTTGCCAATTCCCTCTGGCTCTTTTGGGCAGCCGTTCAGCAACCTGGAGTGTATTTAGCTCTATCCAGTAATTGCGCAGTACATGATCGACATAGATTTCCATAGGTACAGAACCACTATAGTGATGATGTAGATCTGCTCCTTTGGGAAAGGCTTTAAAAAAGGCAGTAAGTACTGCCTTGTTACCTCTGAAATGGTCTAAATAAGCATTAACAGTACCGGAAGTATCTATGGAGACCTGACCGTACAAAAACAGGCCCGGTAGAAAAACCCCTAAGATTGAAAGGAACTTTTTCAATTTTCAAAATTTAAATCCAATAAAACTAGTATGTCAGGTTCAGGTCGTTTAAAACGGCATCCAGAATCGGATCCTGCCCACTGTCATATCCTTCCTTGAGCTTATGGTCATACATCCCTCCGATAATATTCCAGTACGTTGCTGTGAAGCCCCCACGAAGGTCTTTGATTAAAAAGTATAACGGAGTATCCAGCTCTTTTTCTATCATCTTTATCAAAATAGCTCCCTGGGTTCGGGTTAACTTTTTCAGGGGATCCGAGAATTCATTTTTCAGATCGCGTTTGAGCTGCCGGATAAATTTTTTCTGCTCCCTTTTCTTCATGGTTATCGTGGAGTCTTCAATTTGTCGAAATACTTTGATCGCCTCTACCGCGTACGGATACACCTCAAGCGCATATTCTTTATACTTATCATAGCGCCTTCTATCCTCTTTACTATTAAAAATTTTCAGGGAAGTGATCGGAATATCATTTAAAGTGGCAATTATGATCGTATCCCCACAGTCGTCCAACGTATATCGATAAATATTATCATCAATCTTAACTGTCTTCTGGGCTGAAGCCAGAGAAGCTATGCTTACCAGCAGTAACATAATAATCACTTGTCGCATAAAGTTCGGTTTTATTCTTTCTTCATAGAATCTCTATTAGTGAGACTCTTTAATGTCAGAATTTCAATTTATAACAAAACTTAGAAATTAGCTAACTTGTTGCTTGCTATGATTACAGGAAACAGATTTAACAGCAATTTATGGAAAAAGCCGCTTTACCTGAATTTTTGGACATCGTACAGCACAGTTTTGAGGCCAATCAGTTGGTTAAGCTTAGTATCAGTAAAAATACCGATAAAAACAGCACCCTAAAGAATATATATATTCGTCCTGTGGAAGTCAAAAACAAGCTAATGTTTTCTTTTTTATACCGGCACTCCACACAGGATATTGTCAAAAACCTCAGTTTGGAAGATGCTACAGATACACTAAAGGGTTTGTTGGGTAATGATTTTCTGGAAGCCAACCTTTTGGCTACGCAAGGTGATTACAAACTGATGTTCAACAAAAAGCGAAAGGCTCGCCTGCTAAGCAAAGCGCCCAGCCAGCAGTCTACCCCTTCCGCAAACCACGACAAAGAAAAGAATCATCTGATCAAAGCCGAAGATAATCTCTACCTAAAAGCTTTGGGCATTACTGGAAAGGATGGAAAAGTGCTTAGCAATAGCCAGAAAAAATTTCGCCAGATCAATAAATACATTGAAATTATTGATAATTTATTAAAAGCCCATGATCTCCCGGATGCTCCTTCAATTTTAGATATGGGGGCAGGAAAGGGGTATCTGACTTTTGCACTGTACGATTACCTAAAAAATCAGCGGAATAAAGCGGCAAATATTACCGGTATTGAGTTGAGGCCCAAGCTGGTTGAATACTGCAACAACCTGGCAGAAGAGTTGCATTTCAAAGACCTTCAATTTGTGGCTATGGACATCAACGATTATCCGGCTGAAAAGATCGATATGCTTATCGCTCTTCACGCCTGCGATACCGCGACCGATGTCGCGATTGCTAAAGGCATACAGTGTGATGCGTCTGCTATTGTAGTGGCTCCTTGTTGCCACAAACAAGTCAGACAGAATATGAACCCAAAAGGTTGGAGTGGAAAATTACTTAAACATGGAATACTCATGGAGCGACAGGCCGAGTTGATCACCGACTCGATTCGCTCACTGATACTTGAAGCCAACGGTTATAAGACGAAGGTTTTTGAATTCATCAGTACTAATCATACGCCCAAAAACCTTATGATCATTGCCACCAGGGGACAAAGTAATCCCGATGCACATACAACAATAGAAGCCATAAAAAATCATTATGGCCTGGAATATCATTTTCTGGAAAAATTATTAGAGTAGCATTTCGCGAGCAGCTTTCATAGGAATTCCGATGCACTTCTTTTCCATGTATGCAAGCATTTTATCTACCAATTCTTTGGTGGGCTCATCAAGGGTTTCTATTTCTTTTTTGAAAACTTCATTCATAGCCTTTTTGCGAACTTCTTTAATTTTGGTAGGCACTTGCCTCATAGCCACTTCAAGCTGTCTTTGCTTGAACAGTATCGGAAACTCATCCAGGTGATCCTCCAAAATGGCTTTAGCATGAACAACTTCCCGCTCTCTGGCAGCAAGATTTTCGTTGGCAAGATTTCTCAATCCTTCTATTTCAATGTAGTTAACTGCAAAGCCGTTGAGAACTTCTTCAGAAACATTGTGGGGAACAGCCAGGTCAATGATCAGCTTCTTGTTGGTTTCTCCGTTTAGCAGCTGATTATACAAATCAGCTGTTATGATAGGCTTCTTAGATGCCGTACAAACGATTAAACAATCAAAACCACTTTTATATTCTTTGAGCAGCGATAAAGGTAAAGCATTGCCATCAACCGTGTCTGCAAGCTGTCTTGCTTTTTCTACAGAACGATTAAACACTGTAATATTTTCGAAATCATGCTTGGCTAAAAACTTAGCAACCAATTGATTGGTCTGACCTGCCCCAATGATCAGAATACGATCGTTTTTCTTAACATTGGTAGCCAAAAGCTTTTGAGTAGCTAAAGATACCACAGAAACAGCTTTGTCTCCAATCTGTGTATTAGAATAAACTGCCTTTGCGGAAACTATCGCTTTGTTCATTGCCAGCCTGATGCTGTCACCGATTAATCCCCACTTATTACAGTGGTCAAAAGACTCTTTTAGCTGTCCCAAGATTTGTCTTTCTCCAATCACTAAAGAATCGATGGAAGCCGCCACATTGAAAAAGTGACGCATGGCATCCATACCCTGATAATACCTTGCAATCTCAGGAATGCGACTCAGCCATTCCTCCGAAGCAGATGGATTAATAGCCTTGAAAAATTCACTGATAAAATGACTATCAATATGTTCTTCAGTAGCAAAAAAGAAAAGTACTCTATTACAAGTGTTAGAGTACATCAATTCAGAAAGATTGAACTGGGCTTTGATCTCCTCAAGCCTTTCCTGCATAGAACTATTATCCTCAACATTGACAACAAAGTTGCCGATATCCTTAAGACTGATCCTCTTATGCGTTATTGTTAAGATTTTATAGTTGTTGAGCATATCATTTTGTTCTTTGCGCTTTACAAAAATAAAATCTGCACGTTTTCTGTATGTCATGCTTCTGTAAACAAGGTTAAACAAAATTATTTGTAGCTTTTCTAAACAGTGTAAACCGTTCTTTCGGTCAGATTCTAAGAGCTAAAAATACCATCAATAATTTCTATGTATCGGGACACGATTCAGGTGGTTTATATCAATAAATAATTTAACTTTTATTTGACGATAATACCAAGAATTGTCATTTTTCCATCTAAAAACCAGGTGTGGCCTTATTTTGACATTCAATCATTCTAAATGTAACCCATCACATACTCAGAACGCCCGGTATTTCAATCTAGTTCTTTGTAAAGTCGTGAGTAATGTCTTTTGTCTGTCAGCAATCTAGAGTTGGGTTCAACAAAAATTGAAAGTTCAAAAACTTTATATTTTCCTGTCATAAATTACACTTCAAAAATCAAGATGTGTCATCAGAAAGTAGAAGCCCTAAAATTATATTCGCCGGGCCATACTCTTTGTATGTTGTTACTTGATCTGCTTTTGATTAGTTGCATTGACAAACAAAATATTTCCAATACTACCATATCCTTCAAATACTGCTACTCCATCGTGCTTAATTGCTTCATCACGAATACCAATAAGCGTCAGATCAGCATCCCGAGACTTATTCTTGATGATGGTTTTGGCATCTGTATTGGGTTTTCGGGAAATGAATTCAATATTGTGAGAAGAGATAGGCAGCTGGCCATCTTCGATAAGTTCAAGGAGGCGTTTGCGCTCTGTTTGTTTTTCTTCCTCAGGAAACAAAGCAAATATCTTTATATCGCCTTTTTTCCAATCACCGTGCCCTAAAATGATATAAGCCAATAGTATTATTAAATTAGCATTCTCATAATCATGGGAAGTAATCCAGATGTCAATATTTTGTTTAAGGCCGAAACCCCGTTCTGTTGAACCTAATATGATCATGTCAAAAGCAACAGAGCGAATCAGCTTAATATTGTCAACGATATCATTGAGGTTGTCCGGGTTACTTCTGGAGAACTCCAGTAGTAATAAGTTATTCTCTTTACCTGATATACCGGGCAACTGTATAACCTGAGCAATGGCCGAAGTGTAAGAAGGGCTAATTAGTGTATCAATGTATATGTTACTGCGGCTGGTTTCCGCCATTTTTATCAATCTATCTTTACAAAGTTTGGCCTGCTGATGAGTACTTCTGGACAAATAACCATTGATCTTATGGATGTAAGTGCCAAAGCCATAGCGCTGGGAAAGCCACCTCAGTATTTCAAAAGCTGAGATTCTGTCAAAAGAATTTTCCGAAATACAAACTACTGATGGCCTCCAACTGCCTGTTTGTTCTTTATCGGCCTTTTGTAAAAATACTTGTAGCTGCCGGCTAAATTGAAAGATAACGCCCTGAAAAATCGCCGCGATATTTTTCTTATCGGGGTTATAGGTACTCACCAGGAAGTAAAAAACAAGCATGAGCATGAGTGATAAAATAGCATACCCTGGATTCATAAAGAAAATCAGTCCAAAACACGCCACTGCACCGAACAAAGATATATACCAGCGCGAGCGGAAGGTTGGTCGATAGGATGGATCAGCCGAGAAGTGCTGTAAGAAAGAGATGAGGCAAAGCGTACCGTAAGTTACCATAAAGAACATAGAGATGATCTCTGCCACGACATCCAGGCCTCCCATCATGACGAATACAAAGGCCAGCGCGACGGTAGCCAGTGTAGCATTAAAGGGTTCTTCACTATTACCTCGCCCTCTGGACAACCAATAATTGATTCCTCTGGAAGGCAGTACCCGATCTTTTGCAATGGCCTGCAGGGTTCTTGGTGCTACCAGAATAGACCCCAGCGCCGATGATACTGTTGCAGCAGCTAAGCCGATAGGAATTAACCAGCTACCTTTCCACGCAATATCAGCCATAACGAGCCGGCTGGTATCCGCCAACGACTCCGGGCTTGCAGAGCCAGCCAGCTTGAAAGCGATAAAAATATAAATAATCATCCCCGAGATAGTTGCAGCCAGGGTACCTAGTGGAATCGATTTACTGGGGTTGCGTAGGTCGCCTGATAGTCCTACCCCTGCTGTCATACCTGTAAAAGCAGGAAAAATTATTGCAAATACCGTAAAGAAGCTGAAGGCCTCCATCGGATTTTCCTCAGAGGGGGCAAAATCATCATCTACGTCTAACTGCTCAGATACCGGATAAGCAACACCATCTTGGATCAAAGAATCTACACTTTCTAATGGAATAGGCAATGTGGCGGTATCTATCTTGGATAACCGAAAAGGGGATTCGTAATTGCCTACATTAGCGAAAGGGTCAATAGAATTATTTTTACTGTATTCTGTTTGCCCAATAAAGAAAGCAGCCAGGGAGAGGAATAAGGTCACCACTACAAAATAAAGTGTTTTTACCCCAAGATCTGCTCCTTTTGCCAACACAATAATTGTTAGCAGGATCAATGCAGGTACACTTACGGTTTGTTTTTTATCAAGCAACCAAATCACCGTAGGATGAAAGTGATAATTGCTGAGTAGATAATCGATGAGGCTGGTAAAAGCCTCTGCAAAAGCTATAATATAAAAGGCCACACTTATTGCCTGTGAGAAGTACAGGGCAATTCCTATTGAAGAGCCAATAACCAGGCCGAAAGACCTGGAAATGATATAATACTCTCCTCCACCCTCTACTTTCTGATTGGTTGCGATCTCTGCAATAGCCATTGCCGTGGGAATGGTCACTGCGTGGCCAATCAAAATGATGGCAAAAGTCCCTATCAACCCTACTTGCCCCACCGCAAAGCCAAGTCTGAGGAACATCACTGCTCCAAGAATGGTAGAAATAGCGGTAAAAAAAACCGGAGCAGTCCCGAATTTTCTCATGTTATTATTGCTTGCCATAGTTATCGAAATATTGCGCCCAAATGTAAGAATTAATTCAAGCTGTGGCAAAAAAGGTTTGGGAACCCTCTTTTAATAATAGCCTTTCCTGCTTGCAGGCAAAAGCTTTTGCCCTAAACTTAGCCATTCAATTATAGCGGCCTTATTAGCTTTCCTCTAATAACTTTTATATTTTTGTGGCTCATTTTCTAGCGCTCAACTTCAACAGGACTTCCTCATGTATGGAATATACTTTTGGAAGTAAGCCAAAAAATAAAAACAGTCATTATGTATCGGACGCACAACTGCGGAGAATTACGCATTGAACATGTAGGCCAGGAAGTAACCCTCAGTGGATGGGTACAAAAAACACGAGATAAAGGTTTTATGATGTGGATTGATCTAAGAGATCGCTACGGGATTACTCAATTGATCTTTAATGAAGAAAAATCCTCTGCTGAGCTTTTTAAAAAAGCGCGTACCCTTGGCCGTGAATTTGTCATACAAATTACCGGAACTGTCATCGAAAGGGCTTCCAAGAATGATAAAATCCCTACGGGAGATATTGAAATCGAAGTGACTAACCTGACTATTCTAAACGCTGCCAAACTACCTCCTTTTACAATAGAAGATGATACTGATGGGGGTGATGACCTGAGAATGAAATATCGCTATCTCGATCTGCGCCGTGGTCCGGTACAAAATAATATTATCTTCCGTAGCCGTTTGGCCATAGAAGTTCGTAAGTACCTCAGTGATCAGCAATTTGTAGAAATAGAAACGCCGTGCCTGATCAAGAGCACTCCCGAAGGCGCCCGTGACTTTGTGGTACCCAGCCGGATGAACCCGGGGCAATTTTATGCACTTCCACAATCACCTCAAACTTTCAAGCAAATCCTGATGGTTTCGGGATTTGATAAATATTTTCAGCTTGTTAAGTGCTTCAGAGATGAAGACCTGAGAGCTGACCGCCAACCCGAATTTACCCAGATCGATTGTGAAATGGCTTTTGTTACTCAGGAGGATATCCTGAATACTTTTGAAGGTTTAACCAAATACGTCTTCAAAACCCTCAATGGTATAGAATTACCTGATTTTCCAAGAATGTCTTACGATGATGCCATGCGCTTATATGGTTCAGATAAACCAGACCTGAGATTTGATATGCCATTTACGGAACTCAATGAGTTGACGCAGAATAAAGGGTTGGTGGTCTTTGATAGCGCAGAACTTGTCGTGGGTATTTGCGCACAAGGTGCAGCCAATTACACCAGAAAACAGCTGGACGAATTGACAAAATGGGTGAAACGCCCCCAAATCGGAGCCAAAGGTTTGGTTTATGTGAAATGTAATGAAGATGGTTCATTCAAATCATCTGTCGATAAATTCTTTGATCAAGAGGCCCTAAAAACATGGGCAGATAAGATGAATGCCCAACCTGGTGACCTACTGCTTATCCTGGCCGAAGAAACCGATAAGGTGCGCAAGCAACTTAGTGAATTACGCCTGGAGATGGGCCGCCGCCTTGACCTTATCAAGCCCGATGTTTTCAAACCTTTATGGGTATTGGATTTTCCGCTGCTGGAATGGGATGAAGAAGCAGAACGCTTTTTTGCAATGCATCATCCATTCACCTCTCCCAAGAAAGAAGATGTCAACAAAATGTTAGATGGTGATCATGAAACCATGAAATCGCTTAGAGCAGATGCTTATGACTTGGTTATCAATGGTGTAGAAATAGGAGGCGGCTCTATCCGTATTCATGACAAAGCACTGCAAGAGAAAAACTTCACCTTGCTGGGCTTTACCGATGAGGAAGCACAGGAGCAGTTCGGTTTTTTACTGGGCGCATTTGAGTACGGCGCACCTCCACACGGCGGTATTGCCTTTGGTTTTGACCGTTTGTGTTCAGTAATGAATGGCGTGAGCTCGATCCGGGATTTTATCGCATTCCCCAAAAACAACCAGGGGCGCGATATGATGATCGATGCTCCCTCTCCTATTGCTGATGAACAGCTGAAAGAACTCAATATTGAAATGAATATTACTTCTGAAAGCCAGAGCTAAAAAGTTGGGCTATCAGCTTTTTAGTCTATATTTTACTCTACAAGCTGATAGCCCTAGTTCATTCTGCTGCTGGCTCTGATCGAGCGAAGGGTACTTGCTTGCTCCGGGAGCAACTCACATCCAACGCAAGAGGTTAAGCCTACTCAATAATTACCTTCTCCACCACATAGTTTTTCTCAGATTCTATCGTCAGAAGGTACACGCCCGCTGAAAAAGCACTGATATCCATCTCTACCTGTTGCCGTCCGTTTACTAGCGCTTTGGTATCACGGTATTTCATTTTCCCATCAATACCAAAAAGTTTTAGAGAAATAAGTCTTTGCTCCGGTAAGTTGAATTGTAACGTTAAAAAGTTTTTTGCAGGATTGGGAAAGACAGTTAGATCCAGTTCCTGAGCAAATTCGTTGGTGCCGGTCGTTTCACAGTCGGTAGCAAATCGGAAGATGCTGGAAAAATCTGAAAAATCACTGCGGCACAAGCCCTGTATCTGCAATTCATAAGCAGTACACTGCTCCAGATCGTTGAGCGTAATCTCATTTAAGTTGGTAATATCACTGATCCATTCAAACTGACCTTCCGGTCGATAGCGAATAATGTGACCATTGGTACCACAGTCTTGGTCTTCCCAGCTAATAGATAAAGTTTCCGCAGTGAAATTATCCAGTGTAAGCTCATTCGGAGCGCAGCACGCTTCAAGACTACTCACTATATTGACACAATAATCTTCTACTTCTCCGGGAACAGCATTACCGCTTCCAGATAAAGTGCAGGGACCGCCGGGTACATTGAAGTTCATGACCACTCGCAACCTCGTTTTTCCCTCCAAAGCGGATGCCGGAATAGAAAAGCTGCCGCGTAAAGTATCTCTCACGGTATCTCCGGGATCAAAAACAATCTCTGAACTGGTAAATATACCATCCTGGTTCAGATCCACCCAAACTCTGAAATACTCGCTAAAAGCTCTGGGGCTGAACCCTGGGATCAGGGTAATATCATAAATACTATCAACAAGCAGCGCAGGAGCAGTAAGGTCAGTAAAAGCGGTGTAGGCTTTATCGTCCCGACCGGACTTATTGACTAATTCAGCAATCCGAACTTCATCTATCCACTCTCCTTCATTACTCGCATTACTGACGCTGCAATAGTCCAGATCAGTACAGGCACCACAGCCCAAAGTTTCAAAAAATAGGCTGGCCGAAAAGTCAGTTAACAAGGTATCACAGTTGGATTGTACCTGTACCTCATAGGAGGTACAGGCCTGTAGATCTTCTATGAAAACACTCTCGCTACCGATGTTGAGTGTATTCCATTCGCTTGCTTCAATTTTTCGATAACGAACGGTATACGTTCTGGCGGCCAGCAAATCCGTCCAGCCTAACAAAACCCTGTTTTCGCCGTTCAAAAGCAGTGTCATATCCTGGGGAGCTTCACAGCATCCATCTGTCTGGAAGAAAAAAGAGCTTCCAAAATTGAGGGTATCACTTTTACAAAACCCACGTAGCTGCGCTTCATAACTTTCGCAAGCCAGCAGGCTTTCAAGCTCGAGCCCGGAATTGACATCCTCAAAAATTGTCCAGTTTTGTGTTCCAACTCTTTTTACCCTCAAGTCTACTCTAAGCAGGCTATCATTGTTTTTCCACTCCAATGTAACAGCGGCATCACTAACCTGGGATGCAGCCAGACTGGTAGGTTCCACACAATCGCTGCACTCGCCCAGATATCGGCTTACAGCATTATTGACATTGAGATAACCACCGGTTTTGACTTTTCCGTTTAATGATGACTCGGCTACCAGGCCATCAAAAATGTAATCTTTCACCAGTAAGGCTGCACCTGAAGGATCAGCATCAGCAATAGCACTCAAAGATAAACAGGGCGAAGTATACAAAAGTCCTACAGCGCCAGCTACCATTGGCGTAGCAAAAGAAGTACCCGTTGTGAAATTATAGTCATTACCATTCGTAGTCGTCCAGATATTTTCCCCAAAAGCAGCTATATCAATTGTTTGTTCTCCGAACCCTCTGCCGGCATACGCTCCATTGTGATCAACGCTTGTCACCATGATCAAGTACTCACTGTCGCACCGGGCCGGATATTCAATGGTTTCATCGGTACTTACTTCTTCATTCGGAGCAGCAGCAATGGTAAGAATACCAGCTTCTCCCATCTCATCCAACAGGGCACACCACAGTGGAAAGTCACGATCTACACCGTCCGGTACTAAAACAGCCTGAGAAAAGTTAATAGCAGTAACAAAAGCCCCTTCCCGACCCGCTGATTCATTATATTTCAATCGGTTGGATAAGGCATAGGAAAAGGCCTGTATGTTCTCTGCCTCAGTATTAGCTCCTCCACTAACAATCATAAGCTTAACCTCCCACATTATGCCAGTAGTACCCAGATTATTGTTTCCCCGGGCACCTATCACACCAGTTACAGGTGTACCGTGTGTATTGATGTCGTCGATCTCATCATCGTCCCGAAAGGCATTCCATCCGTTGTAATCATCTACAAAACCGTTGTTATCATCATCTATTCCATTATCAGGAATTTCTGCATAGTTCACCCAAAGGTTGCCGTCAAAATCCCGATGCGCGGGGTCCAGGCCATCATCAATTACACAAATGACCACGGTATCCCCGGCAGCGCTGGTTCCTCCGGTAGTTAGTTCCCAAGTTTCTTCCATACCGAGGTCAACGCCAGGAGTGCCTCCACTTTGGCCGTTGTTAAAAAAATACCACAACAAATTATAATCCGGATCGTTAGGCCGCCGGCGTTGAGTTACAAAGTGATTAAACTGAGCAGCAAGAACTTCTGGCTGTTCCTGCAAAAGATCAAGAACCCGCTTTTCATTGAGTTTTGCGTAATTAAAGCGAAGCTTCCATATATTCATTGGTATGGAAAGTTGTTCATCTAGTGTTATTTTTTCCTTTATCTTATCGAAGGGATTAAACCTTTTAGCCCAATTAACGACATTTACTTCTTTATCAAACATAACCAACACTTCTCCTTGCGTATGTGTCAATTTCTGAGCTGTAAGAGAATAATTAGAAATAAATAGGAGGACTAAAATGGTGAGTACTAATATTGTTTTTTTCATGAGAGCATTATAGTGTTGCTAGTGATATACTTTGTTTGCTGATATTAACAGATCAGAGAGGTATTAGACTGGTTTCGAAGGTATCAGAATAGGCTAAAGGCCGAAGTCCAATCACGCTGTCTTAAGTAAGCATAAAAATATTCAATTCTCAATAATTGTGCCTTAAATCCGGGACTAAGTTTTGGACGCCTATTAGTCATATAAGCTGTCAATAAATCTTAAAGATGAAAATAAGTCCTTAATTTTGGCCTAACCCAAAATACTTATTATGAAAAAAATTCAGTACATTTTTCTTGCTATCGGTATACTTTTTAACACCTTTACTTTTTCCCAAAGCCAGGATACAGTAATTATCACCCTGGAAAACCCTTACAATACGGTATTATCACATCTACACTATTTACAGGAAGATACCTATCGGCCCGACTTGGCAGCCCAGGCAATTTATGGGGTTGAAAATAATGAAAAAGCCGAAAGACTCGCTATACAGCTTAAACAAATCCTGGACGGGGAGGGGCTTTTCATTCAGATCCAAAAGGTGCCGACTGACAATAATTTCCAGCCTGACAGTATTTCCTCCGAGAACTACTACGTACTTTTCCCGGAAAAGCTTCCGGAAGTCTACCTGGAAAAGATTGATGATAGCTGGTATTATTCAAGGGAAACAGTTCGGCTGATTCCTGCTTTACATAAAAAAGTGTACCCGTATGGCACCGACCTACTCCTCAATCTATTGCCCAAATTTGGGCAGACCAAAATTCTGGGTTTGGCAGCATGGCAATATGTGGGGCTTATCTTTATTCTGCTAATTTCTACCTTGCTCTTTGCGATCTTCTCGCGTATACTCAATCCAATACTGGCTAGGCTGAGTAGATCCAAAATATATCCTTCATTGATAGAGCCAGATACTATTCGAAAAATTGCCAGGTATACCAGCATCCTATTAATTCTTAGAGTCATAAGGATTCTCACTCCTACACTACAGTTTCCGGTGGAGTCGCTTCAGTTTTCTTTTGTAGTTATCAAGTTGGTTAGCATTTTTCTCATTGTACTTATCGTATTACAAATTCTGGGCATAGGGATTAATTATGGTGTGAGGTATACAGAAAAGACAGAAAGCAAGCTTGACGAGCAGTTGGTACCTATTGCAAAGCGCACGATACAAACGCTCATTATAGCTGCCGGTATTATTGAGGCATTAAGGGCCATGAATGTCGATGTAACGGCCCTGATCGCGGGGCTTTCCATAGGAGGTCTTGCCCTGGCATTAGCGGCACAGGATTTATTAAAGAACCTGTTTGGCTCACTGACCATTTTTCTGGACCGCCCCTTTCAGATTGGCGACTGGATAAATTTTTCTGATGTCCATGGAACCGTAGAAGAGGTGGGATTCCGGTCGACACGCGTACGTACGTTTTCCAATTCATTGGTTTATGTGCCCAACGGAAAACTGGCCGATATGATAGTAGACAACTATGGGCTCAGACGTTACAGGCGTTTTAATACAACTATCTCCATAACCTACGATACACCTCCGGCCATGATTGATCAATTTATCGAAGGATTGAGAGAGTTAGTTAGGTCACACCCCAATACTCGCAAAGATTATTTTGAAATTCATTTGTCGGGAATGGGCAGCCATTCACTTGAAGTACTTTTCTATGTGTTTTTTACGGTAAATAGTTGGACAGACGAGTTAAAAACAAAGCATGACCTACTACTTGGTATTTTGGAGTTAGGCCACGAGATGGGTATCCGATTTGCCTTGCCTACTTCCACTTTGCATGTGGAACGCATTCCTGGTCAGGAGAGTCTAACGCCGAAGCATAACAAATCAAGCGAAGAGATCAACCAAACAGTAGGGTCTTACATCGAGCGATATAAGAAAAAAATCAATTCCCATTTAAATTAGAAGTAAATATCAGCAAAAGCACAGAGGAGATTTCCCGAATCAATAACCGCGAAATCTCCTTTTTTTGCTTTTATCCATTCATAGAAGTGAGGAACTCCTCGTTGCTGGAGGTACTTTGCATGTGCTTGCGTAAGAACTCCATAGCTTCATCCGGCTTCATATCGGCCAGGTGATTTCTGAGGATGAACATTCTTTGAAGTGTATCTTTATCGAGTAGCAGATCTTCTCGTCTTGTACTAGACTTGGTAAGGTCAATAGCGGGATACATACGCTTGTTGGCCAGTGCACGGTCCAACTGAAGCTCCATATTACCGGTACCTTTAAATTCTTCGAAGATTACGCCATCCATTTTTGATCCGGTATCGATCAAAGCTGTAGCCAGGATAGTCAATGAGCCCCCACCTTCGATATTACGAGCTGCACCGAAGAATTTCTTAGGTTTATGCAATGCGTTGGCTTCAACACCACCGGATAGTACTTTACCACTGGCGGGAGCTACGGTATTGTAAGCTCTTGCTAACCTGGTAATGGAATCAAGCAGAATAACTACATCATGCCCGCTTTCCACCAGTCTTTTGGCTTTCTCAAGTACAATGCCAGCTACGCGCACGTGATTATCGGCGGGCTCATCAAAAGTAGAGGCAACCACTTCTGCATTTACGCTCCGCTTCATATCGGTAACTTCTTCAGGACGTTCGTCAATTAAAAGAACGATAAGGTAGGACTCCGGGTGGTTTTTGGCAATAGCATTGGCAATATCCTTTAGCAAGAAAGTCTTACCTGTTTTAGGCTGCGCCACAATAAGGCCACGTTGCCCTTTTCCGAGGGGCGTAAACAAATCGATCATCCGGGTACCGAAGTCTCTTCCTGTAGGGGAAGTAATCAACTTAAACTTTTCTACCGGAAAGAGCGGCGTAAGATAATCAAAGGGGATACGTTCCCGTATATCGGCTGGTTCCAGACCATTGATTTTGGAAACCCGTAACAGCGCGAAGTATTTTTCTCCCTCTTTGGGAGGTCGAATAGCACCTCTGACTGTGTCCCCTGTTTTTAGACCAAATAACTTTATCTGAGAAGGAGATACGTAAATATCATCCGGTGAAGTCAGGTAGTTATAATCAGAAGACCTCAAAAAGCCGTAGCCATCCGGCATCATCTCCAGGATTCCCTCCCCTTCGATAATCCCATCCAGCTCAATGTCGAACTTTTGATTGTCTTCCACGACTTCTACAGGAGCAGCATCATTGCTTTCGCTACCGTTGGCGTTTTCTTCCTTACTTCTTTTCCCTACCTTTTTTTCAGGAGTCTCCTCCTCTACATGTCGCTCTAGGTCATTTTTGGATACTTTTCGACGCATTCTTTTTCTAGGGGCGGACTTATCCTCTTCTGACAACTTTTGCTCTCTATAGTCATCGTAATCATCGTAATCATCGGAGCTGGTATCATCTGAATAGTCATCTTGGTTGCTTTCTCTTCTTTTTTCAGATTTAACCGGTTCAGCCTTTTCCTCTTCTTTAGGATCAGATATAGTCTTATTATCCTGATCGCCTTGAGATTGATTCTCACCAGATACGGCCTGGTGGTCAAGAATTTTATAGATCAACTCTTGCTTATTCAAACGCTTGTAGTTGGTCAATCCCAATTGTTCAGCTAGCTCCCTTAATTCTGGTACTAGCATGTCATTCAATTGCAAAATATCGAGCATATGCTTTGTGTTGTTATTAATGTTGGAAGTTTCCCATTACACAATAGGAATGTAGTGTTTTTGATTTGATGTAACTGTTTACAATAAGAGTGTTATATATGAAGGTAAAATATGCTAATCCTATCACCTAGATGAAAATTCCTTTTCCAATAAATATTGTGGGAAAAAAAGGATGAGTAGTCTGGGCAAAACAAAATGCCTTTAAGCTACTCTTCTTGGTGTGCTTTAACGCATTTAATAACGCAAAAATACACTTAATTTTTGATATTCAAATAGTATATTTGCAAAAATGTTCAAATCCACCTTTAAAGAGGTACAAACTTATTCACCTTAAACATTATGCTGGAAGTTAATTTTATCCGCAACAACCATGAAAGAGTCATTGAAGGCTTAAAAACGCGCAATTTTTTCGATCCTAAAATGATTAGTAATATCATTAATTTTGATGATCAACGCAAGGAACTTCAGACTAAATTAGACCAATCTTTGTCAGAACGCAACAAACTGTCCAAAGAAATTGGAAAACTCTTTAAAGAAGGTAAAAAAGAGCAGGCTGATGAGATGAAAGAAAAGGTGAATAGCTTAAAAGAAGAGTATGCCAGTGTAGAAAATTCATTAAAGCAAGTGACAGAATCGCTCCGCGAGCTTTTGCTGCAAGTCCCTAACCTTCCTCATCCATTAGTACCTCCGGGCACTTCTGAAGATGATAATGAAATATACAGGGAGTGGTCAAAGGAGCTGCCAGTATTAAATGAAGCGGCACTGCCTCACTGGGAGTTGGCAGAGCGCCATAACCTGTTTGACCTTAAGCTAGGTACCAAAATTACTGGCTCAGGTTTTCCACTTTACCGCGGGAAGGGCGCCCGGTTGGAACGTGCACTGATCAATTTTTTCCTCGATGAAGCTACCAAAGCTGGTTATGAAGAAATTATGCCTCCACATTTGGTCAATGCCGAAACGGCTATGGCTACTGGTCAGCTACCGGATAAAGAAGGTCAGATGTATCACATCACCAAAGATGACCTTTATCTCATTCCTACTGCAGAAGTTCCTATAACGAATATTTACAGAGACGAGATCGTTGAAGAAAAGGATCTTCCCATTAAGCTGACAGGCTACACGCCTTGTTTTAGAAGGGAAGCTGGCTCTTACGGCGCTCATGTCAGAGGCCTGAATCGAGTACATCAATTCAATAAGGTAGAAATTGTACAAATGGTACATCCTGACAAATCTTACGAAGCACTCGATGAGATGATCGAGCATGTAGCGGTGCTTCTTAGCAAACTGGAGCTGCCCTATCGCATTCTTAGGCTTTGTGGTGGTGACCTTGGCTTTACATCTGCTATTACTTATGATTTTGAGGTATACTCGGCCGCCCAACAACGGTGGTTGGAGGTCAGCTCTGTTTCTAATTTTGAAACATACCAGACTAACAGAATGAAATTGCGCTTTAAGGATGGTAAGAAGAAGCGCCTTTTGCACACCCTAAATGGTAGTGCATTGGCATTGGCAAGAATTGTTGCCTCAATTCTTGAGAACAATCAAACAGAAAATGGCATTATTATTCCTGAAGTCATTCGTCCATATACAGGTTTTGATTTAATCTAAATACATCTCCTGTTAATCGGAAAGGAAAGCATAACTTAATTGATGCTGTTATTTTTGTACATAATTTTTGGTTAAAAAATTTGTTACATGATTGGATATTTGGTTATCACAGGAGTATTCTCCCTTATCGGGATGTACATCAGCAGTACGCTGCGCAAAAAATTTGCCCATTATGCACAATACCGTACCAGCTCTGGTATGAGTGGAATGGAAGTAGCCGAGGCCATGCTCAAACATTTTGGCATCCATGATGTAAAGATTGTAGAAGGTCGCGGTACACTGACAGATCACTACAATCCTGTTTCCAAGACAGTAAGCCTAAGCCCTGATGTATACCATGGCAGGAATATTTCAGCGGCTGCTGTTGCTGCTCACGAGTGCGGCCACGCTGTTCAGCATGCTAATGCCTATGCCTGGTTGCAATTAAGATCAGCTATTGTTCCACTTGTAAATATTGCGGCATCTTTACAGCAATATCTGATGCTGTTTGCACTGGGACTTTTGGGCTTTGGCAATAACAGCACCCTACTTTTAATTACAATTATTGCCTTCGGTATTACAGCGTTTTTTAGTCTGGTTACACTCCCTGTAGAGTTTGATGCCAGTAAAAGAGCCCTGGTCTGGTTGGACGAAACAGGTGTAGCACGAGGACAAGAATACGACGGCGCCCGGGATGCACTCAAATGGGCAGCATTGACCTATGTAGCAGCGGCCCTTAATGCACTGGCTTTATTACTATTTTTTGTGATGAGATACATGAGCCAGGATTAATAAAACAACATGTCTTCCAGCTGGCTTCCCGACTATCAGCCAACGCTTGTAGTTCGACAATAGCCGTTGAAAGCTAACTCCTAGGGGGTTACAAAGAGGTTAGAGATAGGTAAATTTCCAGCGATGATTAAATTTCTTTTATATCATCTCCTTTAATTACGCTATCTTTGACCTCTAATTGTTTATAAATTTTCTTCCAAAATCAAAAATACAAGCTATGCAAGAAGAAATTGATATGATGCTTGAAGAAGCTGAAGAATCAATGGATCAGTCCCTGAAATACCTTGTTGATCAATTCACACAGATCAGAACTGGTAAGGCTTCGCCCGCTATTCTCAGCAAAGTTATGGTTTCTTATTACGGAGCACCTACGCCTTTACAACAGGTTTCAAATGTTACTACTTCTGACTCCAGAACGATTGTTATTCAAGCTTGGGAGAAAAAGATAATTCCTGACATTGAAAGGGCAATTATCGAAGCTAACCTGGGATTAAACCCGCAAAATGATGGTGAGGTTGTACGCCTAGTGATCCCTCCGTTAACTGAAGAACGCCGTAAACAACTGGCTAAGCAGGCAAAAGCGATGGCCGAAGACGCTAAAGTTAGCGTTCGTGGAGCCCGCAAATCAGCTATGGATAGTGTAAAAAAGGCCGTCAAAGACGGATATCCCGAAGATGAGGGAAAAAAGAAAGAAACGGAAATACAAAATCTCACTGATAGCTACATCAAGAAAATTGAAGGTGCCCTTGAAAAGAAGGAGAAAGAAATTATGACCGTATAATAACCTCATCTTTTCAGGTTTCTAACTGTAAGAATTTGCTCCGGTTAGGTACAAAGAAATACCTGGCCGAAGTAAATCCTCAGCATAAAGCAGCAAAATTTCCTGTATCGAACAGCACTTAGCTACCTAATAATTTGTGATTATCTAAAATTAACGCTAGTTTTGTGCCACTTTTTAAGAAAGTTATAAAGCAAAGGTCATGAAGAGAACGTTCCAACCTTCCAGAAGGAAGAGATCGAATAAACACGGTTTTCGCTCAAGAATGAGAACTAAAAACGGTAGAAAAGTATTGGCAAGCCGCAGAAAGAAAGGCAGATTGAAGCTTTCTGTTGCCGATGAAAGAAAAGTAAAGCGCTTTGTTCAATAGTAAGAAGCGATAGTCTATTCTGTATGCGATACCTCAAAATGAGCAATTCCAACCGCCCGCGGGCGGTTGGAATTGCTCATTTTGAGGCTGCTTATTTTCTTATTGTATATTATCTCCTCTGAGTATACGGTATCTTTTTCTGGCTTCTACAGCAAAAGTACTGTTTGAAAACTCTATGAATAGTTTTTCATAAAGTGATTTAGCTTTTTCCTTATCGTCCAGGCGATTTTCGTAAAGTTCGGCCAATTCAAATAAGGCGTTATCCGCTCGAATTTCTTCTGAATAAGTATCCACAATTTGTGCTAATATTTTTGCTGATTTTTCATAATCCCTCCTCCTTTTGGCGATCTGAGCTTTCAGGTACAGAATATCATCGTTAAGAGAGTGTTTGGAAAACTGTTCTACCAGCGTATCAATCTTAGCAAAAGCATCATCAAACTTATTTTGAAAAACTAATAAATCTGCTTCACTGTATAGCTTCATAGCTGTTTCGGTAGAATCCAGCCCGAGGTTATCCATAATAAATACTGATAAATCCAGCGCATCATTAGCAATTAGCTTAGATGTAGAAGCTTTCAAAATATCAAATTGAGATTGAGCCCACTCAAACTCGCCGGTGTAGTAGGACAATTTTGCATTCTTAAACCTTGCCATATTCCCCAGAAAGTCTTCCTTGAAATCTTTGTCTACCTGTGAATACAACAATGTGGACTCCCAGCGCTCTCCTCTCATCAAATAATAATCAGCAAGACTGAGCTTAGCTTGTGCCTGTAAACGGGCATCTATCTGTGGAAACTCGATCATTTGTTTGAGCAAATCTATAGCCTTAGGTAAGTCGTTGAGATAAAATGCCTCCAGCTTTGCTAATTCAAGAATGATCCCCGCAGTCACTTTCGATCTTCCAAATTCTGACAGAAAATCCTCATACAAAGCTTCCAGCTTCAAAAGATCGTCTCTTGTATAGTCAAAGCCTTCTACCAGTTTTTGCCTCCTACAAATAAGGGCCTGCCTCTTGGCTTCTAGGTAGTAAGCGGATGACCGTCCTTTAGATTCTACAATATATTCGTAAGCTTCGATAGCTGAATCGTAGGCCTTATCGTTAGCAGCAATTTCTCCCAGTTCAAAAATGCGCTCCCCGTTTCCACCTTCTCTTCTATCCATTGCTTTTACCTGACGCAGGGCGCTCCTGTAGTCTTTTTGCTGTACAAAGACCCAGGTCAGTAATTCAGGAAAGTAAGTGGCATTTCTATTTTTTTGAATTCTGGTGTAGAGCTGCTTTTGTAACTCTCGATAATCTTCTTCCAAAAGATATCGCTGAAAAACAGTCTTGAGGTATTCTACCCGTCGGGGCGTTCGCTCTATGCTATTCAGGTAATAGTAAATCATTTCTTTCACCTTACCTTTACGCCGGTATAAATCGCCAAGATTATAGGCAAAAATGTTATCATCTTTCATGAGCTTTGCTCCCTTTTCAAAGGTCTCAATAGCTAAATCATATTTGGTAAGAGAAGTAAAACTGTTAGCCAGGCGAATAATAGCGTACTGCTCGCGCGGCAATTCTTCGATTGCTCTTCGGTACTGCTCATTGGCCTCTTCTTCTTTAAACTGCGTTTCCAATAATTTACCATAAAGCACAAAAAGGCTGACGTTGTTATCGCTTCTTCGCAGTTGCTTTTTTATTTCACTTTCAGCGTTATCAAAATCTTCCAATACCAACAAACACTCCATATAGCGTTCAAAAAAGAAGAAATTCCTGGAGTTTTGTTCAAAAAGACGTTCGTATAAAACCGACGCTTTTTCATATTCTCCATTTCTGTAGTATTCCTGAGCCAACTGTGAGTTCTGAGCGCTTATTCCAGTTGCTATAAACAGCAACAAAGCCACTAATAATCCTCGCATACTTACTGATTTTCTATTTTTACTTTTGAAGTTCCTGTACGTTAAACAAGCTCTGTAGCTGTTCAATTTATTTAAACCCGGTGGGAAAATGATGTGCCCTCATCCGGCCAATCGAATGTATTTTTTCAACCTATAAAATAGCATAAAACATTCTTAAGAACACAACTTTACGAGAGAAGTTGAGGTTAAAGTGGCTGTTAAAGAAATATTAAGAAAGTGGGAATAAAAAAAACGGTTAATTCTGAAATTAACCGTTTTTTATAATTGAATTGAGTGTTAGTTATTACTCCAGACGGAACTTAATCGGAAGGTTGAACTGTACCTTTACAGCACGACCGCGCTGCTTACCAGGTGTCCATTTCAGACCTTTTGTGTTCATCAACTCTACTACGCGAAGTGCTTCTTCACCGCAGCCAGCGCCGATATCACGAACGACTTTAGCTTTATTGATAGATCCATCTTTGTCAACGACAAACTGAACAACCACATTACCTTCAACGCCGTTTTCGCGAGCAATGGCAGGATACTTAATGTTTTTGTAGATATACTCCAGCAGTTTTCTTTCTGCACACGCTTTTTTCTCCTTGTCTGTACCACCTTGGTTTTCACATCCGGGGAAACGAGGCATTTGCTCAACGACCCTAAAGATTTCCTCCACCTTAGGTTCTGGTGGTGGCGGTGGTGGTGGTGGTGGTGGTGGCGCATCTTCCACTACCGGTGGAGCTTCAATAATCGTCTCCTCCTCCACTGTCTGATCGACAAATTCTGGTTCTTCTTCAATAATTTCCTCTTCAGGAACTTCTTCAATTACTGGTGGTGGTGGTGGTGGTGGTGGTGGCGGTGGTTCAGCGGTACGAGGTGGTTCCTGAACAATTTCATCTTCAATTTCGAGTGCATTTTCAGGAATATATACCTCTTCCTCATACTGAGTCCAACCAAAAGCCAGAGTCACGATTCCGAGAGCCAATGCTAAACCTAGGTTGAAGAAAGTTCCTGACAAGCTAAATGGATTGGCTTGAGGATACTTGTTTCTCCCAACAATAGGCGATCCAGCATTAGCACCTTGGCCTGAATATCCTTGCTGAGCACCTTGAGCGTATTTTCTTTTCATAAACAGGACTAACCCGATTACGAAAACCAGAATACCGCCGAGCGCTAGAGCAAGTTGCAAGCCGGTTATTGAAATGTCAGCCATACTGAGAAAGTTTTGTATTTAAATCAAAAAAACTCTAATACAATTTTTGAAAGTGCCCAGGCTACTACTACACCTGCAATGTTGGCAACCATATCCAGAGGATCTAGTTGTCGATGCGATGTAAAAAGCTTTTGAGCAATTTCAAGTAATATACCATAACCACTTATGGCTACGATTAAAACAATCCAATTTTTTCTGCTAATCAAGCCTTGCATTTTGTAAATGCCCCAGACTGTTGTAAGGCCAATAATAAAATAAGCCATGAAATGGGCAATTTTGTCAGATTGTTCTATTTGAACAACTTTATTGACATTTAAAGCTGGTAATAATGTTAAAATGCCAACAAGTATTGCAATTCCTATAGCAGGAAATAAATAAGTTGCTCTTTTGTTGTTAACAGATGAGGAATTAACTTTTTTTGGTGTATACACCATAAAAAAATTTAATCTACTTCCTCTTCATAAGCCTCGGGAGTCATGAGCTCTTCAATTTCAGCAGGTTTGGTCATTTTAATTTTTACAATCCACCCATCTTCATAAGGGCTTTCGTTGACAGTAGCTGGCTCATCTTCCCCTTCCGCATCCAGCTTGCTATTAAATTCCAATACTTCTCCACTGACGGGCATATATAAATCTGCTGTCGTTTTTACAGCTTCTACTGTGCCAAAAACATCCCCTTGATCAAGTGTTTCTCCTACTGAATCAACCTCCACGTATACGATATCGCCCAATTCACTTTGAGCAAAATCCGTGATTCCTACGTAAGCGATGTCTCCATCCTCAGTGCGAATCCATTCGTGGTCTTGTGTATATTTTAAGTTAGACGGAAAATCCATATTTATTTTTAATTTTCAATGTTACTCGGAAGCAAAGTTTATGCAATGTCCGATTTTCAAAAGTGCCCCTAAAATTAATCGATTTTATAAATCTTTAAAAAAAACTGCTGTATTTATAAGGTCAAAATGAAGCATTAGCTGCGTATAAGGTAATTTTACTTATTTCTACGCAACTGTTTTTTAAAACTTCTGATTCCCAGCAGGCAGGTTTACTACTCTATTGCTCAGCCATAGTTTTGAGCATTTCCTTTACAGCACTAGTGGTCATTGATTTGGGACGCTCCAATGGCATACCAAGGGCTCTTGACCAAATGAGCGCCGATAAAACGCCCAATGCTCTGGATACTCCAAATAAAACGGTGTAGAAACTATACTCTTTCAAGCCATACTTCACCAACAAAGCACCGGAATGGGCATCTACATTTGGCCATGGATTTTTCACTTTCCCCAAACCTTCCAAAATTGGAGGTACTACATCAAAGATTTTCCAAACTACCTGCACGATGTCGTCATCTGCCAGGTATTTTTCAGCAAATTCTTTTTGGGCTACAAAGCGAGGGTCCGGCCTGCGCAGTACGGCATGTCCGTATCCCGGAATAACTTTTCCGGCAGCCAGTGTACTGTTAACATATTTGGCAATCTGATCTTTGGAGGGTGTCCTTGTTCCCAGCGCATCCAGCATTTTGAAGATCCAGGAGATAACCTCCTGATTGGCCAGGCCGTGTAATGGTCCCGCCAGGGCACTCATTCCTCCGGCAAAACTCAAATAAGGATCACTGAGTGTAGAACCGACCAAATGAGTAGCATGTGCCGAGGCATTACCGCCCTCGTGGTCGGCATGGATGGTAAGATACAAACGCATCAGGCTTCTGAAATCAGGATTATCAATACCCAACATATGGGCAAAATTACCCGCCCAATCCTTGGAAAAATCAGGGGCAATATGATCACCATCATGGTAAGTACGCCTGTAAATATAAGCCGCTACCCTGGGCAGGCGAGCAACCAGATTCATAGTATCTTCATAAGCGGCATCCCAGTACTCGGTTTTTCGCATGCCCTCACTGTACCTCCTGGCAAAAATACTATCCGTTTGCATAGCTAGCACCGCTGCAGAAAACTGCGTCATCGGGTGGGTATCAGCAGGAAGCGCATCGAGCACGCTGAATACATGAGGAGGAACATTACTTCTGGTCGTCCATTGATCTGTCAACCAGTCCACTTCCTCCGCTGTAGGAATCTCTCCCACTAACAAAAGCCAGAATAAGCCCTCCGGGCGTGGTTCTTTTCCTTCATTGCCGGTAGGCAACTTTTCTCTCAACTCAGGGATAGAATACCCCCGAAAGCGAATACCATCAATAGGGTCTAACTGTGAAGGCTCCCACACCATCATCTTGATTCCACGTGCACCACCATAGATTTGCTTTAAAGAGACCTGGTCAATAGTCTTCGATCCGTGTTCTTTTAATAATACTTTGATCTCATCCCTCAGGGCTGAGGATTTATCATAAAACTTTTGTTTTAATGGGTCCATTAAATTTTCGTTTTGTTTTATATTTATGGTTGTCGTTTTATTGCATTTTGAGAATCGCCCTTTCTATATCCTCCATGCTAGCCCCCTGACGCTTCAACTCGGCTTTTTTCTTTGATGTCGCTGCTTTCTTTTCTCGTTCTAGCTGCTGGTAAATCTTCTTCTGATCAGCATTAAGGATGCGAAATACCAGGGTATTGCCCATGTTTTTAATCGTGCTTCGCTTAACCAGATATAAATCGTAATTCTGAGTTTCTAGTTGTTTGATCTCTTCCAGGTGCCCTAGAATATCCTGTTGGATCTCAGTCACTTTAGCCTTTTGCCCGGCATTTAACTGGTATACCTGATCCAATGATTGGACAGCTTGCTTAACAACTTCTGATACAACTTCTTTCTGGCCCCACGCTACAACGGGGAGGGTGATCAACAATAAAAAAGAGCAAATTAATCTCATCGCTAATTTAATATTAAATATTAGTGAATGATAAAAAGACTATTTTGGAAAGTAAGCGTTTTGCTTAAGCCAGCACATTATACTATTCTCTTTTGAAACACCAAATTTAAGGGGCAGTTTTTTAGCTCCCGATGCAATTATATGCCTATTGACGGAATTTCAGGTAGGCATACACCCAAAGACTTATTTCAAGGGGATTTTATTTTTGATATTAATTTCTGAACTTGTGCAGGATGACTGATTGTTTTCTGAATTTTAAAAGATGATAATCAATATTTTAGCAAAAATTTTTAACCGTTTTAAAAAAAACTCAACACCACTAATGCTAGTTGTTCAGGGAAAATTGGTCCAGGAGGACATTGTAAAAGAGGAATTCAAGTGCAATCTGTCAGCCTGCAAAGGCGCCTGCTGCTGGGAAGGAGATTTTGGAGCACCACTAGAGCCTGCAGAATTACACACGCTGGAGGCTATCTATGACAAAGTCAAACCCTACCTTACCCAGGAAGGTAAAGCGGCCATAGAACAGGAAGGATTATTTGTATACTACAAGGAAAATAAAGAATACGGAACGCCATTGGTCAATGGCGGGGCTTGCGCCTATATGACTTACGATGAGCTGGGTATTGCAAGATGCGGCATTGAATGGGCCCACAGAGATGGCATTATTGACTTCAA
The DNA here is from genome assembly GCA_964628385.1 of uncultured Saprospiraceae bacterium. Classification (GTDB taxonomy): domain Bacteria; phylum Bacteroidota; class Bacteroidia; order Chitinophagales; family Saprospiraceae; genus JANQPA01. The sequence goes on along the minus strand of CAZVOD010000015.1, from coordinate 15,650 downwards.
AAAACCGGTATCCTGCCATTTGTATCCTATCAGGATCAACGAAAACCATCAGCAAGGATTTGATCAACTCGTTTATGATCGCTGGGATATCTGTAGTGCTGCCTGCCAAAAGGGAAAAAAGGAAAAAGTGAAAGTTTATGAATTCGCTAAAGAAGCGATTATTCGTAAGTACGGAGAAGCTTTTTATGAAGAACTGGCTGCCACGGCCGAATTCGTCAACCAGTCTTCTGAAAAATAAACAGCATATCCCCCTCTTTGAAGTTGGTTTGGTAGCCCGATAATTTCGGGCTACTTTAGACTTATTCAGACTTACTCCTAAGAAGACTATCTCAAATCATACATTTGTCTACATAGCTCAATTTAATCGGAATTACTAGCTTTATTTTGAAGGAGTAGAAATAGTGGTAAAAGAGAACTAATTTTCACCTCATCTTAATGCCTACAAAACACGTAACGGCAATTCACAATCTTTATTTTCACCATTTTCAATTTGAAGGGTATTAAACCGCTAAAATGTAAGTTGATAAACGAAAGAAGGGTAATCAACGAGTGAATACCCTTCTTTGCTCGAAATTTTAGATTGTTAATTTACTGCAAGATAAAGCAATTTTTCTGAAAGTTGTTTGGCCTGGTTGGCTTTCCACTGATTATTTTGGATAATTTTTTCCAATTGCTGTAGGGCCAGTTCCCTTTTTCTCTCCTTAATCAAGGCCAGGACGCTTTTACAATCCATTTTTGGAGGCGATCCTAACTCTATCCCGATCATGTACATTTACTACTATAATGTGGGGATACTGGAGCTCAACCAAAATAACTACAAAGCGGCAGAAAAGAATTTCAGGCAATCCGCGGAGCTCCTGCGTTTATTAATGGGCGAAGACAATGCCTTGATGTCAGAAATTTATTTCCCATTTGCTAAATCTCTACGACGCATGGGAAAATTTGATGAAGCTTTTCAGGTAGTGAAAAAAGGCATTGAGGCTAATACCGTAAATGCAGCTTTGGGCAGGCCAGCGGAAGGCAATGATATTATACAGCCCAATATCCATTTCAAGTTGTTGTCTGAAAAAGTTATGCTTTACGTTGACCTTTTTGAACAGGATAAAAAAGAAGAACACCTGCTCAAAGCTTACAACATCTTCAAAGAAAGTGAGCCCTTACTGAAAGAAGTCAATAAATTCTATACCAACCTCGAAGATAGGATCCAGCATAGTGAAGCTTTATCACTATTTTATCAGCAAGCCACCCGTATTGCTTACCGCTTATTCGAAATTACGGGAGAAGAGCAATACGCTAGAAGTTGTTTTTACTATTCAGAAAGCAATAGAGCCCAAAACCTTGCCCAGGCCGTAAATGACGAGTTGGCACTCCAGTTTGCTGATTTGCCTGATTCGCTGAGAAAAAAAGAATACAGACTACGGATATCTCTTTCGCATCTGCGTTCTCAATTACTGGAAGCGAGAAACCCCCAAGACCAGATCAGGACTGATTCCCTGCAAAATACCTTTTATGCCACCAATCAGGAGTATCAGTCATTTTTAGTTTTTTTTTTGCTCAAAAAACCATCAATACTGTAAATCCCAGACCCAATTAGCCTGACCATCTTTAATTCTGACATAACCAATTCTTTCACCTTGCTCTACCCTGAAAAGGTTGAGCTCCTTAAATTCGGTAATATTGTCAAAAATGGGAGGAAGCAATTCCTGGCCGTCGTAAGACATCAACCCATGAAATCGCTGTGGATTAATAATGGCATTACCATCGGCCTGTATGTGAATATGCCCAAATTTGGGAGGAACAACCATCACACCACGGATATTGATGGCCCCCAATTTTTCATTTTCCCAACCAAAGTCAGAGATTTTCTTTACGGATGCTATTCCTTTTTGATAAGGCGAAATTTCTCTGAAATATCTGGCAAATACATTGCGTCCATTAGCATCAGCATAGAAATACCGGGTCGTTTTTAGCGTCGTATCTTTCATACCAATCAAACCATTGGATAGAAATTGAGGTATACCTCTTCCTATTGACAACGTATCGCCGCTAGTGTCAATGACCACATTTTCACCGCTGCGGCTAGAGACCATGGTTATGCCATTTTCAAAGGGACCAACTTTAAAGTAAGGGCCTGGCAGCTTCACCTGATCGGCAGTATCCACAAAAAACCAGCCCTCCTGACCATCATTACGTACCGGAATCAACCCATTGCTGTAGACACCTATTTCTTTACGAGCCGGAGCTAAGACTTCCTGCCCCCGGCTATCAATCATTCCCCAAAGGTTGTTCCTACCTTTTACCCTGGCAAAACCATTCCTGAAAGCCTCCAGGGCCAAATAAGCGGGTTCTTTGATAACCTTTCCCGTTTTGTGAATCAATCCCAAGAGCCCTTCCTGCTCCCTCCTAAACGAGGCCATTCCGTATGCATTAAAAGGATTAATCTCAAAAATGTCTTCACAAGGCTCTAAAATGTAGGCCCCAGTGGTGTCAATAATCCCCACTTTTCGGTCTTGCTCTAGGCCATTTACGACTACCGGGGCGACCCCGCCTTTGAAATCCATGCGCTGCAGGCAAAAAGAATCAATCCGGCTATTTTTATTCGGAACGGTATAGAACGCCGGCGCAATAGCGACTTCCCCCTTCCTATCATAACAGCCCCAACGTCGGCCTTTTTTTTCTTTAAACCAACACCTACCCTGCCTAAAATCACCAAGAGCTCTCCACTGCCTGCCAGTCAGATGCGTCGTAAAGACGATCTCTCCCTTTTTATCAATAAATGAACATAAATCTGTGCTGTCTACTACCATGGCCAATCCCTCCGAGAAAGGTCTGGCTATCTTAAACTGAGGTTCTACCACAACATTTCCCAGCGTATCCACATATCCCCATAGACCTTTTTGGTTTTTAAATTGAGAAAGGCCTTCCGAAAAGGGCCGCATGCGGGTACGGTTCATAAAAATCTGATGCCCTTTTTTAGTAAAATAAATGGTAGGCGTGCTGTCTACACTGACTTTAACATATGGCTTATAAATGGCCAGTTTGCTAAAAATCGGATCAATCACCTTTTTCCCTTCGTAGTTGATCAATCCAAAATCCGATCGATTCCAGACCTTTTTACCATTTTGCTTGAGAATAATGGCAACACTATCCTCGAGATAGTCCTTTACATGCTCCGCTTCTACCTCAAACAAGAAGTTACCGCTTTCGTCAATATATCCCCAACGCACTGCTTTTTCATCCACTACAAACATCCCGTAATCCGTATATTTGGATAACTTGGCCCCACTTTTTATATTAAATTCTTTCAAAAAACTCCGTCGAGAACCCACCGAGAAATCACCCGGCAGATCCCACTTTTGGTTTTTGTTAAAAACCAGAAACCCATTAAGAGCGACCCGTGCCCTTCCGGCTACGAACGGCCCAATGTAAGCATAGCTAACTTCTTTTCCTTCTTTTATCACAGGTTGCCCATTCCGATCCAGTAGCCCCATGGTACCATCTGGCCTCAAATAACTAGTAAGCCTACAGCGATGGTCAAAATCGCGTAGCCCGATCATATCTATTTTTGGCAAATACTCTTTCCGCTCCATATGATATAAGCGGATTAGATTGACAGCACCGTTGAAATTTTGCTTTGTGAATAATGAATGAGTGACTGCCTCCTTTTCGTGATAAGCAAGAATGAAATTGGGTAAAATACTTATGGGAAAATGCTTGAGGAAATCCAGAGGTAAAACCCCCACCGAAATGGGTTGATCGCTTTCTGCGTCAGGTAATTTACGTTTTAATAGAGCAAAAGTATCTCCGCCACGATAAATGCCGAGATAATTCCCGGCCGGTGCAGTACTAAAATCTTTATTCAGTTTCTCCCGTCTTATTCCTACTGCCTCTCGGGTAATAGCCGAAACATCACCATCTATCAATATACCATTCGAAACAATCTCTTTTTCCTCAAACCGACAGCTATCCGTATTGAGTTGGTAGTTGATAATATTCCCCTCAAACTTGACCTGCACATAACCATCGTCCAGGATGTTAATGCTGTCCTCCGGAAAAAAACTCCCCAATTGCACGACCTGTCCACTATCACAATGACCCAATACCGTATAATAATCTTCGGCTCGCGCCAAAGCCAGTCGCCCTTCAAAAGGCATTATCCTACCGAAGTTTTCGTCCCCTAGCGAATAGCCTGATCCAGGAGAAAAGAATTGAGCATTGCGTTCCAAAACCACTATGTAAGTGCCCTGAATATTGGAAGACAGAATAGCATAGAAAGAAGTGTCCGCTGGATTTTTCCCCAGGGTATCTATCATAGAATATTTATCAACTCCACTTCTACTTGTGTTGACAAATTTCACATAAGCATCATCTAGTGGTTCATACCGGGGGTTGAATTCAAAATTGGGCCTGTTGAGTCGATCATTGAACCCATTTGCCTCCCGTTGTGATTTCAAGAATGAACTTCTGATTGTATCTTGTAGGGTGATATTCCAAAGTTGTATTTTTTTATTTCGAGCGGCACTGGACCTGCTCAACAATGGAATAGCTACAAAAAGCCGCTCGTTGAGCTTCTCAATGACTTCAAATTGCTGTATTCCCAGCTCAGATTCTTCAATCGGATAGCCTGCTTTTTTCTCTCGGCTGTACAGTCGCCAGAGCTTGTCGTCCGTAAAAACGGCTACCAAATTTTCCGACATCATTATTATTTCATGATAGGGTTTGTTTAATACCTTTTGGTTGGTGGAATCGATCAGCCACCATTTCTTTTCACTTTTATCTTTCTTTACCTTATAAAAACCACTTTTGCTGGCTTTTTCAATAGCGGCATACTGAGGTGCGATCAATTCCGGGCTATTATTGCGGCGCAGACCCCACAGCCCGTTTTTTTTGATAAAAAAATAGCCGTTTTTTTCCTGATCACAGACAGCTACCCACCAGATATCTTCGTAACGATCTCCATCAAAAAAAATGTTTTCCCCGGTATCCATCAACTGATACAGGGAATCCCGCTCTACCGCAAAAAAGTTAGGGTTCATGGGCCGGATACTCTTGTAATCATTGGGAATGATCTCTTTCAAACTCGCATCGAGTACCCCTACCCTTGTGTTGAGTTCAAACAATTTCAGGGAAGAGCGTTCGGTAGTGTTGACATCATTCCAGGGCAGAAACTCATCTCCAATATAATCGTACCGGGGGTGAGTAATTTCTAGAATTCTGCCCTCAAAAAACCTGACAAAACCCGATTTGTGATTAACTCGTATGGGATACACGTCTATAACCACACCTTCTGTTGACTGACTATGCAATCGAACTGTAAAAAAAATGCAGGCCGTGTTAAAACACAGAAGCAATAAAAACTTTATTTGCATTGGACGGGGAAGTTTTTTGATAATTATGAATTAACTGAGATGGGATGAAGGGCAGCAAAACAACTCAAATGTCGCTGCCCTTCATTTTTCAGGCTACCTTACTACATATCTAACAGGCCACGTAAATCCTCTTCACTCTTTATCACTCCCTCCTGAATAGTCATGTTAAATGTATAATCCTCTCCCCTAGACGCAATCATTTCACGCTCTTGTGCCTCAAAGTCTTCCTTTGTGAATAGGCCGATCCGGTCACCGGGTAAGACTGTCACGATGGTATTTTCTTCGTTGGGGTCAAAACGAAACTTGTCCCAAGAATAGCGGGGCAGTTTGATAACCGCCGTACCATTGAGCGTAATCATGTAAACTGTCACCTCTTTTTTTATTTCATTATAGCCGGGAATATTGAAATCTGCCACCAGAGGTACAGCCGTTTCTCTTTTCATCAACAGATCATAGTTGTGAATTCCTATGTTAGCAATCTTCATGGTACGCAAGAAAGCTTCCTGCCTTTCTCTTCTTGCATTGGCATCCATCAATTCTTTCATCTTGTTGTTATAATCGGCCATTGCCCTTTTATATCTGGCTTTTGCTGCTTCCAGATCCTGGCCCTGAAGTCCGAGGCGCACCGGAATAGAATAAAACTTTTCCCCCATTAAGGTCAACGTATAAATATCTTTTTCGGAAGCTGGTACCAATTCTTTTTTGATCCAGATGCCTTTATCAGCAATCCACTTATTGTTTTTGGGAGCTTTATTTTCATCCGTACCGGCATAGTTGAGTACTATTGACTTTCTATCCTCTAGCCCCGGACAAGCAGATAAATCTAAGTCATTAAAAACCAGATTGTTTTCTTCTTCACCAAAATATTTGACTGGTGCCTGAGCTGTAGCAGCCTCTAATGCTTCTATTTTTCTTTCCAGTAGTGGTGATGGGATAGCCCTGGTCAGTTCTGGATTTTCGCTGCGGCCTGTTTTGGTCCAGTTACCTTGTTTTTCATCAAAAAACCAAGTATCGTAGTCTCCAGACGTCTGTGAAAGCATACTAATGTCAATGGTTTTACCATTTGCAAGGAACACCTCCTCGTTGTCCCTAAACCCTCTTATCTCAAACATGCCGGCAGTCTGAAACCATTCTTCTTGTCCTTGTTCATTGATCAGATTCATGGGAATTCCCGAGGTAATAATATCGGCAGCATCATGGAATTCCCGGTAGCGAATAACTACCTCTTCTTTGACGGGCAACCCATCGGCATCAACAAAAGCCATAGCCGGCACCTTTGCCGTAGCTCCAGTACTAAATTTGATCTGGCTGGCACTCGCCGGTTCGGCAATAACGTAAGTCTCATACTCGGACTTGACCTGCTCAAAAGGTTCGTTAACAGTGAGTTTGGCAAAGCCTCCTTCATCGAGTAACCCTCTGTCTGTAGTGACTTCAGGCTTCGCCTTCTTTTCTTGTGGTGTTTCGGTACATCCTGAAGTCAATAGGGCAGCAACTACTGCCAGTACCATGAAGGTTTTGGAAAATGAGTTAGAAATTAAGTGTTGCATAAATTTTTTCGTTTTAAATCTGGTATTTAGACAAAGTGGAAAGAACAGAACATTATCAGTTATTGCTATTAAAGACGAAATAAATCATCAATATGACGAAGAAAATGCTTCCTGTTCTCTACCCGGTATAATGCAAAAAATTGAAATAGTCACACCAAAATGATAGGTTACTATATTCAAAATACAATCAGTTACCTAGAAAAGCTAAGAGTAGCCTGATGTTACTATCTTTTGATTTATTGAAATAAACGCAATTGAGGAGAAAAAAGTGCCGAAGTGTTAAGAAAAATAAAAAATAGGAGAGAAGGGGTGGTGTGGGGCGGGATCGAACCGCCGACACCAGGATTTTCAGTCCTGTGCTCTACCAACTGAGCTACCGCACCATTTTTTGAAATCATGCGTTTATACTTCATTCAAACGCGCGACAAATATAGGAGCTTTTTTTATTCTTTGCAAGATGCTGAATACTTTTTTTATCTTGTATAAGAGATTCCTAATTTTGAGTAGGTATTTGATGATAGACATCACAACTTAAAACCAATAACATCTATGCCATCGAGAGTAATTGCTGCACCATTTGTCTTTTTGGGCTTATTGTTTCTTTATTTAGCCTGGGAATACGATGAGAGTTATTCCTATTACATTATTCCTTGTGCTCTTGGAGCTTCTTTAGGCTTAGTTTTTGGGCCACAGATAGACTGGGCCTGGTACAAGAAAAACCCACCAGAATTGGATCCTCCGATTCGTCAGTTACTTCTTCAGTATCATCCTTTTTACCAGACGCTACCTGCCGCCGATAAAAAGCTGTTCAGAGATCGGGTGGCCTTATTTATGATTGCCAATGATTTCAAGGCTCAGGGAGCGGAGGCAGTCCCCGAAGATATAAAGGGAGCTATTGCTATCAATGCCATTCACCTGACTTTTGGAAGGGCTGACTTTTTATTTCCCAAATTTGAAACGGTGGTAGTTTATGCCCATCCTTTTCCTTCTCCCAAATATCCGAAGCACATGCATGTATCCGAGCTATACGAGGAAGACGGGGTACTACTATTTTCTGCAGAACACCTGATGCAGGGGCTGGTTAATGCCAGAAAAACTTATAGCATAGGTTTACACGAGTATGCACATGCCTTTGTATTGAGTCATCCGAATTTAGAATGGCCCGTTTTGGGAGAATCCGTATGGCAATCTTTAGAGCAGCTCAGCGGATTTTCCAGGGACTATATTTTTGAGCTAATTAACAGGCCGGATGTAGAGTTATTACCAGCGGCTATTGTTCATTATTTTACCTTCCCAGAATCATTCGGGGTTATTCTTCCTAAATTAAAAATAAGTTTTGATAAAATATTTACAGCAAAAAACTAAATTCTTGCCAACAATTAGGAGGAAATCTTTATTTTTAGGAATGAGTAATAAATAGATTGCGCTTTTTGACCGAGGGGATTTTGTTCCAAGGCAAGGCAGAAAACCTGCCGGCCGGCAGGCGGGCGTAGGCAATGCATCACGAAGAAAGGGGATAAAAGGGCCCCCTTTCTGAAGTCGGCGAGGCTTTCTAACGAAGTATTGGGGCAAAAGCCCCCGTCAAAAATGATGAGTTATTTTTTTCTCATTCCTTAGTTTGTGCAGAAAAAAAACATACATGAAAAACTGTTCCTATACCATCAAAACACTTTTCACCGCTATCATTCTGCTTACAGGCATGGCCCTAAAGTCGCAGAATGTAGGAGTAGAAGTACTTTACCCCAAGGCTGATCCTTTTCTTAAGTACACAATAGCCAGGGATCCCATGGCTTTTGACCCTGCTAACGCGCAGAAGAATAGTTCAGACCCCATCCGGGTGGTGGTGAAAAGCAGAGACATCAATTTTAGCTCGCTAGTCGATGAGCTTGGTGGCCAGATACACAGTTCTGTTGGCGAGTATCACACCGTACAGTTGGCTAAGTCTCAGATGCCTGCTCTTGCTAATTTCCCTAATGTAGACAAATTATATCTAGGCCAACCAATGAGAGTGGCCAATGATGCTGCTATAAAGAATGTCAATGCCGACAAAGTTCATCAGGGTATTGATCTACCCCGGGGATATACCGGTAAAGATGTGGTGGTTGGTATTATTGATACAGGTATTGATTTTAAGCACGATGATTTTAGAGATCCGGAAGACCCTCAGAAATCGAGAATCGCCTATCTTTGGGATCAAAGAAACAGAAGCGGAGCCGGGCAATCCCCTCAGGATTATTTTTATGGCCGCGAATGGAGTCGATCTGATATTGAAAAAGAGCTGGCACCTGATGCAGCAAGTATTATTTCTCATCTCGATACTCAAATGTATGCAGAAGGGCACGGCACGCACGTTGCGGGTACAGCAGCGGGCAACCTTGGCCTGGCGCCGGAAGCGGACCTTATCGTGGTATCTTCTACCTTAACAACCGGTGATATTATTGATGCTACTAATTATATTTGGCAAAAGGCCCAATTGCTTGGAAAGCCCTGCGTAATTAATATGAGCTTTGGCAGCACTTTCAATCCGCATGACGGTACCAGTGTACTGAGTACTGTTTTGAACGATATGTTGGAAGGCACTCAGGGCTTTGTTATTTGCTCTGCTGCTGGTAATGAAGGTAATGACCGCTCCCACTGGGGAGGCTTTGAGCTTGATGAGGAAGAGCCGATCAGCATGTATGGTACCGGAGTTAACAACCTAGCTATATACTTCAGAATCCCCAAAGAAGAGGGTAAAGATATTTCTTTTGCGGTAGAAGTTGACAGTGCCGATTTTATTGTAGAAAATGGTAATCAGCTTTTTCCATTTAAAACGATCGGAAAAACCAACTGGATTTCCCTCAGCCAACTGCTAGAACAGAAGTCCGGTCAGCCGCGATCTGTAAAATTTTACCATCAAGACCGGCAGAAAGCCTGCGATATATATCTCTCGGCGGAAGAACAGGATAATTACTATGCAGCATCTATCATCATAGACGATGGCATTGCTTCCATTTATAGCTGGGAACAAGAGCTGGATAAGGTTGATTTATTTAAAATAAAAGTAAAGGGAAAAGGAAAATTCAATGCCTGGATTTCCGCTTTTATACCCTGGATATTTGATGAGAACAATCTCTCACAATCCAACATTCCTGCGGATGGCTTTGTAATTCCGGATAATCGCTTTGGCGTGACGGCTCCTGCTGATGCTCAGAATATAATTTCTGTGGGGGCTTATACCAATATCGATTCCTGGACGAATTTTGACCGGCAGGTTTTCCGAACGGGTCAAGAAGTTGGCACACTAGGGAGCTTGTCAAGTTTAGGTCCTACTATTGACGGCCGGATAAAACCTGATATATCTGCTCCGGGAGTAGGTATTATTTCTGCATTTCCCAATCAAATCAACGTAGCAGAATCAAAGACACTACCGGAAAGTATTCTGGTAGATACAGATCCACAACGGGTAGTTTTCTCGGGTACCAGCATGTCAGCTCCTGTTGTCACTGGTGCGGTTGCGCTTCTTTTGGAGCACAATCCCTTTATAACCTACGAGGAAATCAAAGAACTTTTAATCAGCTCAGCACTGGTAGACGAGCATGTTACCCAGGTGGGGCCAGTACCCAATGCTGGATTTGGTTTTGGAAAACTTGATGTATACAGCGCACTACAGGCTACCATTGCGTTGACTAATACCCAGGAATTAGATCCGAATGATGACTTATTTCGCTTCAGTGTGTTTCCAAATCCGGCAGCTGGGCTATTGAATTTACGATATACCCTACCCAACTCTGGTAATCTAAGGGTGAGCATTTACAACGCAGTAGGCCAGCCACTTTATGCGACTAACGACTTTTTTCCGAAGGGTAATCATACCGTTCCGGTGGATATCAATACCTGGAGTGATGGCTGGTACGTGGCTCAAATCACGGATGGCCGGGTAACGGCGACAAAAGTCTTCATGAAGAGTTCCCGCTAGCCAAAACATAGGCAGTTGAGCCAGCTATAAACAAAATCAAAAAATGAGAACCACTCTTTTTCTTTTACTAAGCATAATTACCGGAACCGTTTCCGGGCAGACTTATCAAGAATTGATTGACAAAGCAGAAACCTTCTACGAGCAAAAAGCTTACCTGATCGCCGCTCGAATGTACCAAAAAGCTTTTCAGGAAAAGATGGATGACTCTCTACATGTTTTTAATGCCACCAAAACCTGGGTAATGGCTGATAAGCTAGAAGAAGCCTTTAAATTACTGAAATTAGGCATTGACAGATCCTGGATGACTAAAGAAATGCTCTACAAAGAGAAAGCTTTCGATAAGCTTCACAACAGCGAGGAATGGCCTGTATTAATGGACCGACTGAAAATGAAAGCTCGCGAAACCGATAAAAGCTCCCCAATGGATACACTGGGCAAAAACAATTAGTGTTATTGCTCTACCTGACAATTTTGTTAGTTCCACTGAAGCTGACTACGATCATTCCAGTATGCCTCTACCGCTTGGCGCATTTCAGATAATGCCTCTACTTCTCTTGGCTCGAGTTTGAGATGAGCAGCTTTCAGGTTGGATTCCAGGTGGTTTTCCACAACCGCTCCGCTGAGTACAAGATGCGCCCAGGATTGGTTCAGGATAAAGGCCAGTGCTATAGCATCTATCCCCACCTCGTGCCTGTCAGCCAGTTCTTCCAGTAGTTTTTTCAGTGGCTCAAAGTCAGGATTATCATTTTTGGCGGTTAAACGTCCATTAGCCAGCGCTTCTTTGATAATGATGCCCATGCCAGCTTCTGCTGATTCCCTGAGCAGCTCAGCGGTAGATTGTTCTAAAATATTGAAAGTCACCTGTACTGTGTCAAAAACTTTTACCCCGTCTATTGTTATCTCCCTGGCTGCTTTTAGTACCTCTGCCTGATCGACTCCACTCAAAGATAGACCAATTCGGATACCGCCTTGCTTCATCTGAGCCAGGTAATCTAATACTGCCTTATTTTCTAATGCGCCACTTTCAAAAGTGACCGAATGAATTTGATACAGCTTCAGGTAGGGCAGTAAAACCCTTGATTCTTCCCATTGCCTGGATAACACATCAATGGAGTGTTCTTTTACTTCGTGGCGCTCCGCTTCTATTTTCCAATCAGCAGTATAGGTGTAGCCCCACTTTGAACCAACAACAACTTCATCAGGATTCCATTCCCTTTTACTCAACCAGGACCTCAGGAACTGCTCCGCCCGCCCGTAAGACCTTGCCACATCAAAATAGCGCAGGCCTTGTTCGTAGGCCAGATCCAGCATTCGATGAGTGCGTCTTTCCATAGCTTCTACTACATAATCGTAGTAGAGATCTTCGCCGTGCCCCAAGTTGATGTACCCGGGACGGCCCAGTGCCGCCAGGCCCAGGCCTAGCCGGGTCACTTCCAGGCCTGTGTTTCCTAATAAATTACTTGGTATTTGCATGCAGAAAAATAAGCAATTATTCTGACAATGCAGAAGTAAGCAGCGTGCTAAATCTAACACTATGAAATTTTTCTACTAGACCAGATATTGAAAAAGAAGAAGGACATTAGCATCTTACATATCAGAAAGGCTAAGAAAGCCTAATTTTAATATCCAATAAAATAGAAATCCGAACAACTTATGAAAAAGCCTCTTTTTGTAGGAATCATACTGCTCTTTCTCATTTCCTGTAGCGATAATAAAAACTCGTCCAACTCATTGGAAGTCAAGCATTTTGGCGCCCTTCGGGCGATTATGCATAAAAATGATTTATCGGCCAAGGTTGATTTACAAGACATCAGGCAAACGGCACATGGGTATGCATTGGGTGCTTTGGAAAACTTAAAAGGGGAAATATTAATTTTTGATGGTCAGCCTTTGATTGCTTATCAAGAGGAAGATAACCTTGTTATTGATACAACTTTTGATCATAAGGCGTCGCTGTTAGTTCACACAGCGGTAGAAGAGTGGGATGCCTTTCCTATTACAGGAGTAATATTGAGCTATAAAAACCTGGAAGCTTTTATTCAAAAAACAGCAGCGGAAAGTGGCATAAATACAGAGGAGCCTTTTCCGTTTCTTATTGAAGGTCAGGTAAAAACAGCCGACTGGCACGTCATTAACTGGAAAGACGGAGATACGAACCATTCTCATCAAAAACATATGGCTTCTGGTATGCAGGGCACTATTGCCAATAGAGCAGTAGATATTCTGGGCTTTTATTCTGAGCACCACAAAGGCATTTTCACCCATCATACCACATTTTTGCACATGCATATCAAAACCAGAGCGCATGATATTGTGGGGCATGTAGATGATCTAAAGCTGGGGGCCAATATGCTTTTAAAATTACCACGACAAATGCAGTAATGGCCTTGCGTGAGCTATCATTTTTTTTTGCCTAGCTAATTTATCAACATATTTACCGGATACCTGTGACTTTTCTAGCAAAAAGCCTACTGTAAATCAAGTTATTGCGTTCGTTATTGGTGTTGGAAAAGGGATTAAAAAAAAAATTAAAACAGTATACTTTATAAAAGCACCGCCGGTAAGTCTTTCTTTAGAGTATATTTCCTTATATTAACAAAAATAGAGGAGCAATGCTGGTGTATCAAAATTGGTAATACAACCATATTTGAATGTGGATTTTCAAGGCTTAGCGTTAGTTACAAACTCCTCTTTATCTAATTTCCGCCGGGAAACCGTCTTAGCAGACGTTTTGATAATCCACTCTTTATTTTCTAGCTGCACGGCAGTTTCTCACCAGTTTTATATCTGATTTTTTCTACCAAAATACCCAATATCTATGAATGATCTTTTAAACAAAACTGAACAGAATCAAAACTATGGCTCCAATCCGGAAGAAGTACGTGACACTGGAAAATATAAGGAAGAGTATGTGCACCGCTTCGTGGAGAAGTGGGACCAATTGATCGACTGGGAAGCCAGAGGTCGTGGAGAAGGTGACTTCTTTATTGATGAGCTAAAAAAGCGAGGAAAGAAAAAAGTCTTAGATGTCGCAACAGGAACGGGCTATCATTCCATTAAACTACTCAAAAATGGATTTGATGTATGGAGTGTAGACGGAAGCCCGGTTATGCTGGCCAAGGCTTTTGAAAATGCCAGAAAGAGAAATACCATTCTTAAGACCATTCACGCAGATTGGCGCTGGCTCAATCGCGACGTACATGGCCGATTTGATGCCATTATTTGTCTGGGCAATTCCTTTACGCACTTATTTGATGAGAATGATCGTCGCAAGGCGCTGGCCGAGTATTATTCAGCCCTTAAGCACGATGGTATTCTAATTATTGATCACAGAAACTATGACTCTATTCTGGATCAGGAAATCTTTGACAATAGCCATATTTATTACTATGCCGGCAGGCAGGTAAAAGCGGAGCCGGAATACGTGGATGATGGCCTGGCACGCTTCAGGTATCAATTTCCTGATGATTCTATCTTTCACCTGAATATGTTTCCGCTGCGCCTTAATTACATCAAACGCCTGATGAAAGAGGTAGGATTTCAAAAGATAGAAACTTATGGTGATTTTCTGGAAACTCAGGAGCCTCACGACATTCATGCTCCTGACTATTACATCCACATTGCAGACAAAAAATATATTCCAAAACAATAGTTATGAGTGAACAAAACTTAGTATCTGTAACAAAATCGTACTACGACTCTCAAGACGCTGATGAGTTTTACTTTAATATTTGGGGTGGAGAAGATATCCATGTAGGGATTTACGAGACCTCCGAAGAATCTATCTTTGAGGCCAGTAAAAGAACCATTGTCAGGATGACTTCTATGCTGAAGCCTATTTCCAGGGAGGATCACATCCTTGACATTGGTGCAGGATATGGCGGCTCTGCTCGCTATTTGGCCGCTCGATTCCGTTGTAAAGTTACCTGCCTCAATTTGAGTGACAAAGAGAACGAGCGCAATGAGCTAAAAAATAAAGAAGTCAATTTAAATGACCTTATTACAGTAGTGGGAGGGAACTTTGAAGACCTTCCATTCGAAGAGGAGCAATTTGACTACGTTTGGTCACAGGATGCCATATTGCATAGTAGCCGTAAAGACGAGGTTTTTCAGGAAGCCCATAGAGTACTCAAAACGGGCGGTCAGTTTATTTTTACTGACCCTATGCAAAGCGATGATTGCCCGGATGGCGTTTTGGGACCTATCCTCAAGCGGATTCACCTGGAAGAGCTGGGCTCTGTAAAGCGCTACAAAGAATTGGCCAATCAGGTAGGGTTAAAGCTGAAAGCGGCCGAAGAAATGCCGAAACAGCTGGTCAATCACTACGCTCAGGTATTATGCGGTTTGAAAGATAAAAGATCGGAACTACGCAATGTCTGTAGTGAAGAGTATCTCGATAATATGGAAACAGGTTTAGGCCATTGGATCAATGGTGGTAAAGCCGGTAACCTGAATTGGGGAATCCTATTGTTTAGAAAATAAAAAGTACACGGCTCAAGGCTATTCAAAGCCTTGGGCTGTGATTCTTTCTAGAAAAAATATTTTTTTAGTATTTGATTTTGCCTTCACCAGTTTTATTAATATTTTTATATTATATTTGAAATAAGTAGAAATCCTCGTTAAAACGTATTCTGTGTTTTAAAGTAATTAAATCTCTAGTTATGTACAGTTATATTTATTCTTTTACTGAACTACCACATCGCTTTAATGTCCTTGTTCACAAATATATCAAGATAAAATACCCTAAAGCCTTAGTTCTTATTCTATGTCAATAGA
>CAZVOD010000014.1:0-71839 GCA_964628385.1 uncultured Saprospiraceae bacterium | reverse complement strand
AATAGATCCTGTCAAGTAATTTAGCTTTCAAAATTTACCTTTCATTACATACAAATAATATTTAAATCTTATATATTTAATCTACAGAAAATGAAAGAATACTACATTACAAATGAAGAAAGTAGAAAGGGGCCTTTTTCCTTTTCTGAATTAGAAAATCAGGTTTTTTACTCTGACACATTAATCTGGAAAGAAGGGTGGGATGACTGGAAAAAAGCCTCACAAGTTCCAGAATTAGAACCATTTATTAATGCTACGCCTCCACCTATTAAAGACCAGAGCAGCAAAAAAAATAATACTAAAGTAGATTCCCTAATTGAGAGAGCTTACCAGAGTGCCGGCAAATCAATTGACAACTTACTTGAAAAGAATAAAGATAAAATAGAAACAAATACTTTCTTTGGTGTACTACATAAAGTTAGAACTTACTATAAAACTTTATCGGAATCCAGACAAAGGGGGGGTTCCTTTTTTTTGTCTACTGTAATATTTTTTCTACTCGCTAGCTCATTAGTGTATAGCTGGCTCTACGGCTATTACTTTACTACCTATTGGGTTGCTTTTATAGCTTTAAATCAATTTAAAGGTATCGGACAATTCATCAGTTCCATTACCCAGCTAGTAATTGGCTTATTTCTGATGATATTACCAGAAATTATCGGAGAGGCTATTGGGCTTTTTGTCAGTAGTTTAGGGTTGCTACTTATCGCTTACCTATTTGGTTGGATCATAGCACCAATATATATTGTTTATAGAATTATAGTTCTTGCACTTAACCTTGATGACAGATCCAAAGTTGCCGCAAATATTTAGTAAAAGATAGTAAAAATGAAACTATACACCCAATTATTCATACAAGGGATTCTTATTGCCCTGTTCCTAAATCCTACTTTTTCTGGTAATAAAACGGATAGTCTGAAGAGGCTTTTCCAGTTCGAATATAAACTTAATGAGAATGCCTTCAAAAAGAATACTTCCGGAAGCATCAGCATTTGTGATGGTGACGAGCTAACTATTCGCTTATTTAGTAACAATCAGCCCACTGAGAAGAGGCAATTTCATGTATGGAAGAGCCCCGGAGGACATCTTGACTACGGAGTAATGCGAATTCCTAGAAACACCTCAAGGTATGGCACGTACAGAGTAGAATTCAATTTCGAAGGAACTGTAATAAGAAAAGAACTCAACATTTTTAGAAAAGTACCGGAAAATTGTGATACAACGACATGCAAAATTCAAGGTTTCTGGTCTGGTATGGACCGCCCGTTTGACACCTATTATGATATTAATAATTTTCAGATAATAATTAGACAGAATAAAAGCGCCGCCGAGTGCCCAGTAAAGTATTTGTTCAATTACTATATTGATGGCGATACATTAGTACTAAGCAATATTAGGTTTCAGAATATTAGGTTACTAGCCGACCTCAAGTCCTGTGATGCGATGCATCTTACGGACTTGAATAACACCGGTTTGATAGCCAATCAAACAATTGTCCTCAACAGAATAAAGGACATGGCCTGCGATTGCCCAGCTAACTACATCATGACCCCAAATTTCTTCAGAAGAGAATTACCTGCTAAAGTAAGTTTGTATCTTTGTATCTTTCTGTACCTTTCCTTATTAGTTGCGATCATATATTTGTTGTTTAAAGGAAACTCCAAATGGCTGAGGTACAACTTGTTTCTCGGAATGGGTTTGATTTGTTTCTATTACTCTTTTTTTGAATTCTTTGCTTTCTACCTTTTCTGCATTCACGCTCTGATCTATGTTAAGTTTATTTTACGCAGTATTCCTAACCTAAACTCTATTGGAACACTAGTTTTATATGCTGCCTTTTCAGGCTTATTATCCGTTCTTTCTTTTTATATGATTTTTGGTCTCAATGAAGATGTCATAACCTGGAGTTCTCCTCTGAACCTGATCGTAATGGTAATAGGCTTTAGTTTAATTTATGGCTTTGTAAAAGACGGTATAGAATATTCCAATATCAAAATAGGATATCTGTTTTTAAGCGGTTTTCTAATCTTGGCTCTAGTGCAGGGAAGCATAAGCCTTCAAAGATTTAAAATCATTAAATATTTTCAGACTAAAATGCCAAAGATCTCATATGAAGATGAAGAAGTTTGTCCAGGACCAACCATAGAATGGCCCGGTATGGATTAAGTTAAAAAAAACTTAATTTTCCAGGATAATTAGAAACTGGCAAAAGGAATCATCTACATACTATTTTGGGAGCAAACGGCGCTATGGGCCAGGCTGTAATTAGGGCATTGAACAAGAGAAACCACAAAATCAGAACAGTGACTCAGCGATCTGATATAGATGCTGAGGTTACAGAGACTGTTACCGCTGACTTACTCGATTCTCTATCCACTGACGAGGCCATAAAAGGTAGTCACTATGCTTATATGTGTGCCGGATTGCCCTATTCTACCAGGGTATGGCAAAAGCAATGGCCGGTGATTATGCGAAATATAATTGCAGCTTGCAGTAAACATGATACCCGGCTCATTTTTCTGGATAATACCTACATGTACGCTGCGCCACTTCCCACACCATTCGCTGAAGATGTCCCCCAGCATCCTACGACAGGCAAAGGTAAGGCCAGGAAGGAAACACCGGATCTTATGGTAGACGCCATGAGCGATGGCCGCATCAAAGGCCTAATTGGTCGATCTACCGGCTTTTATGAGAAAAATCCTTTCCTTGTTTAATAAGCCAATCAGAAAGGTAAGTGAAATAAGCTACCAGTTCGAACAGGAATATGTGATGGACGACCGGAAGTTCAGAAGTCGATTTCCTGACTTTAAGAGTACTCCCTACGCAAAAGGTGTCCATGAAATGGTAGAATGGTCTAAGTCCGTTTGAAGCAGTTACCTTACTAAGGTCTCTAACCTGTTTAAGAGCGTATTTGGATTTTACCCCTTTTTTAAGATTTCTTTAAGTCTATTGGGTACCACTATCCCTTTTTTCCCACCAAATAGATGTAATTAAAATTACTGAACCGGCTCAGATAGCAAAAAGATCAAAATTTAATGAATTCTAGCTTGTTACTTTTTTCTTTTTATGCATTAATCAGATGTAAGTACCAGGGTAAACATTCAAAAACTTCAGTTATATTTATATAGTTAAAATATAAACCCCAAATTAACATCCCAATGCTTAGGAAAACGAAAAAACAGTTAGACTAATTCATATATTCATTTAACTATCAAATTTAAATAGCCTAATTAAATACAATTATTAGGCCTGTAAAAACTTTGCCTAAACAAGATCAATAACCCTTAATAACTTTAATTTAAAATGAAAAACTTATTAACGCTCATCATTGCAGTTTTAGCTATTGGTATTTTTACCAGTTGTGAAAAAGAGGAAGTCACTTCAAAAGTCGACGAAAATGGCCTTACTAGAGAGATTACAGACCTGGTACCTCAGTACATAATCGATGAAATGGATAGCCTGGGGATGCAAATCAATGGCGGTGCTAACCCACCGGCTGTTACGGGAAGTTTTACTGCTTCTCCCTTTGTCCTGCTGGCTAGTAATCGGCCTAGCGATTATCCGGGCATGCCTTTTCAGGACCTTAGAATTGCCTTTTTCAACCAGGATGATACCGACCTAACGGTGGAGGTAGATTACCAAAACGGCCCCGTAAAAGGAGAAGGACTGGGTAGCTTCATCGTTGGTGATGGCTCTTCCTTCACAGTGTTCGTTGAGTTAAACGTTACTATTAATGAAGACGACAGAGCTAAAGCGGTGATGGTTTTCTCCGGAAAGATGTCCTCCGGCGGTATTGAAGATTTTTACTACGCCAACTTTATGATCAATAATTATGGTAACCCATCTGGTTATTTTATTGAAGAAGGAGAGGGAAGAGTAGCCTATGATACCGATGGCTTTTCCCCCAGAAATTAAAATCGAGTGATCTGACTAACCCCGTCTAAACCTCAGTAGTACTTCAGTTATAATTAACCTTTTTGACACTCGCCCCGTAAAGGCTATCCACAACTGACCTGGATAGCCTTTTTTTCTTATTTTACCATTCAACCTTTACAACATACAACCTACAATAGAAGCAATAACAAATAAGCACTTAATCGGTCAAAAGCTCGAAATGGGGAAAAATCAGGCGTTCATAATCCTGATTCAGAAGAAGAAGTTTGGATACCGATTAAAGAATAAATCAATCCCACTATGATCAAGACAGAAAACTTTGATAAAGTAGAAGTGACCTCAGCCGCAGAGCTTCGCGAGTGGTTGGAAAAGAACCACATGCAAAAAGAGAGCATTTGGCTCGTTACTTATAAAAAAAATGTCGCTGATAAGTATGTTTCTGTGCAGGAAATATTGGATGAAATACTTTGCTTTGGCTGGATCGATGGGATAAGAAGAAAGCTGGACGCGGATCGAACCATGCAATTGATTGCTCCTCGTAAAGCACAACATTGGGCAAAAAGCTACAAGGACCGTGTTGCGAAGCTTGAAAAAGAAGGAAAAATGCACCCTGCGGGTCTGAAAGCAATCGAAATATCCAAACAAAATGGCCTTTGGAATTTTATGGATGATGTAGATGACCTCGTAAAGCCAGATGATTTTATAGCCGCATTAGAGGCCAATTCGCCAACCCTGGACAACTTTAATGCTTTTCCGCCCGCCGTTCAGCGCTTTACGCTGCGCTGGATCAAACTGGCCAGGCAAGCCAAAACCAGAGCCAATCGCATCGAAAAAGCAGCCAAATTAGCCGCTAAAAATGAAAAAATTCCGGGAGTATAAAACTTCAAAAGTTGACTGGCATTATAAATATTTTATTTCAGAGGCGTTACTACCTCTGAAGTAACATGAAGTCCGGGTGCTACTAGTTCCACTTGATTCCAAGTTCTTCCAGTGTGATCATTAGTAAGTCGCCATTTTCGACAAATATTAGCGTGCCATCGGGTAGTACTTCTGAATACCAGGTGTAGGGAATTCCTTCAATACGCGTACCAGTATCCCACTGGCCATTGTGGTTTTGATGAATATGCAATCCGGCAGGTCCCAGTTTTTCTTCCATATCACCTCTAAGGCCAGCTCTATTAACGATAATCTTACTTTCATCATTATTAACCACCGGGCTGTATGTAGTGGAGCCAAATGGACTTACTGCATCACTCAACCACTCTGGCTGAGTATAGGTGCCATCCGGCCCGGGTTCAGACTTGTAGATTCCCTTGGGGTTTCCGGCAATAGAATTGATATACATGTAAAGCGTGCCGTCTTCAGCTACCCGGAAATATCCTGCATTTTCAAAAAGCGCACCCGGGAGTTGCTTTGGAACGCCCCACTCGCCTTTATCTTTTCTTTTGACCCGATAAGTACTGTATTCCGCTTCACCATTTACTTCCTTTCTGACCTTATAGAAAATTTCCGCTCCGTCGGGAGAGATGGCCAGGTTATAAAGTGTATCCACAAAATTGAGCCGCTCTACATGCCATTCTCCATTTGACTTTTTGGCGATGTAAGGATTTTTTTTACCATAATTCTTATATCTGGTAAATACCAATGTCAGGCCATCTTTAGTAACAGATGGCGATCCTTCTTTCCAATTGGTTGTCGAAATAACTTCCGGTTCAAAAATGCGATAGTCCTCCTGTTGTCCAAACGTGGCGGTCACAAAAAATATGAACAACCACGAAATAATCCAAAATGCTATGTTTTGCATGTCTCTAATTTTTTTAAGTCTAATACGTCCTTCTGGCTCACTCTGCCACTAGGGCTTCCTTTGAACATTGAGTTAGAATGAGACCGGCAATCAAAATCAGTACTAGCTTTTTCATCCTATTTATTTCTTTCCTGTTTGGCAATTTGATCCATGAGCACCTGCTTGTCACGGAAAATAATATTAGCAGAACCCGATTCCAGTAAGGCCAATGTTTTGTCGTTTACCTGAGAAATTACCGGGCAATAAGGTAAAGTTTCAAGCCGTACTGGATCTTTCCACTTATCTCCTTCTTTTATGGAGTAATACACCCCATCGGTAGTTCTATCCTTGACGCCGTGCTGTACAAAAAGCATTGTTTCCTCATCCATTAAGTAAGGAGAAAAAGCAACCGCATTGGGCCGATCGGGAAAGATCATCTCCGGCTTTTGATAACGACCATTCTCAAACCTGGACAGTAGCAGACCGCCCCTACTTCTGTCTTCGCGAAAAAAAGTGTAGTAGTATATATTCTCCTCGTCATCCATGTAGTAGTAGTACATATTGTCCAAAAAAAGCTGCTCAGAGATATAAAACGGAGGGCCAAATTTTCCATCTCCGTAGTACCACCGCTTAACTGTGTATTGAGTGTCAGACATTTTATCAATGATATTATAAAGTAAATACCTGCCATCTATAGAAAAAGCCGAACGGTTAGGGCGATTGTCTGCCAAAGTATCGACAGTCGCTACGGGCTTATCCAGATCGGAGATTAGTAGCAGGTACTGTGAACCATCTTCCCTGTTGTATCCTGTAGATATAATTACCTCTCCGTCGGGGTGAAAACTAAAGGTCATTATACTAATGCCGAGGGAATCAATCACTTCATTGATGCGTTGCGCAGAATTAGTATGTACATGAAGTACAAGCAACAGTAAAATTAGCTGGATTGCTTTCATATTTTGAAAATTAAAATTTATAATAAACTAATAGATATCTTTCTATATGGAAAAATATGGCGAAAGCTCCGGCACGTCACTGGTGCGAACTCTGTACAAATAACCCTTTCCTCTTCTGTGACTGGTGAAATAAAGGTATTTTCCGGAGTGATCGATGCGAGCCCCGTACTGTCCGGCACAATAAGTATTGACACCAGCCTGCAACATTCTGGCTTTGGTCCATTGCTTATTTTCTTTTGTACTGATAAAGACTTTATCAGACATTAACGGATCACGGCTATTTTTATGGAAAAGAATAAACCGTTCCTTCCTATCCAGGAATGGTCCGGCATCAGAAACCGGCGTATTAATTACTAGTGAAAAACTCCTGGTAGTGTAGCCATCGCCTTCTTTTACGGCCAGATAAATATCGCCTTTACCAGCGCCGGGGTTATCAGCGGCCTGGCCCCAGGAACTGAAAATGATATTTCCATCAGGCGTAAAATCAGCAAAATTATCGTAGCTCGGTGTGTTGACATCATCAGACAAGCGTTCAATGGAATCAATTTCCGTGTCATTTTTGAGATGTAATAAAAAAATAGATCCGCCCTCATCTTTTCCATCTGCCCCGATTTCACTGCCGTGCGCTACCAGGATTTGTTCATCCGGTGAAAGCCCAATAGAACTAAAAATGTATTGTTCCGGATCATAATAAACCAGCTTTTGCTCAAACCCTGCATCTGTTTCTCTTACGAGGTAGATATCATGGTCCCTCCAGCCAATCAAATAAAAACGACCATCTTTTTTATGAGCCGTGAAAGCCGGAGCTTCTGCTTTCAGGTCGAGCGGAACTTGCTCAGCAGAGCTTTCCAAAGCTTTACTTATCTGTGTATTTACTTTTTTCATTTCTATGCGGCGTACCTTATCTCTAATCAGCCCGGTACCGGTCATCATGTCTTTATCTTTTGCAACAGAGAAATTCATCCGGCCCGTCCAGAGGTTGAAGTATAAGCTATCAACGGTCTCTTCAACCAGAACAAGAGGCGCTTTTAACGGCTTCTCTTCCCGGCTAGCCATGCTACCATAACTGCCCCGTCAATCGAAGTAACTAATTGTATATCGAAGGTGATACCGTTATCCATTTGCAGCTCATAAGTCCCATCAATAGATGGCTTTTCTTTTTGTGGCTGGCATGCCATTACCAGTACTGCAATAGGCAGCATGACCAGCTTAATTGATTGTCTTAAAGTCATATTTTGTCTTTTCGCTTTATTATAAGTCTACTGATCTTCCTGTAATGTCTCTACAGGAATAGCTTGTGATACTCTGAGCGTCATCAGACTTACGGCCAATACCGTAATGAGTAAAGTGATGAGACCCGCTAAAACAAATACAGTCGGATTGATAGAAATCCGGTAAGCAAAGCCTTCCAGCCACCTTGATACTCCTAAATACGTAATCGGAGAAGCCAGAATCAAAGCCATTAATATCAACCAGAGGTATTCCTTGTTGAAACGTTTTAATATATCTAGCTGGGAGGCCCCAAGTATGTTTCTTATACCTATTTCCTTCCGCTTAAGTCTTGTTAGAAAAGCCGTTAAAGCAATCAACCCTATAACCGCCACTATAAATGCGACCAAACTAAAGTAAATACTCAACCTGGCAATGCGACGCTCTTTTTCGTATAACTCCTCTATATTCTGAGAAAGAAAGGTGTATACAAAGGTTTTATTCATACCCATCGCCTCAAACTTCTCTTTGGATTTTTTGATGATCTCATTAGGGGCCAGCCCGGTGTAAGAGATCGCCACCCATCCGGCATAGCCAGGATTCTTATACACCGTCAAAAACATTGGCGTAATTTTTTCTCTCATAGAAAACATCTGAATATCCTTGAATGTACCAGCTATGGGAAAAGGGAACCCCACACTACCGGTCTCTTCATCCGTATATTCAGGTTCTTCTATAATAGTACGACCGATCAACTCTTCCCTGGTTAGATTAAAAGTGCTGGTGAATTTGTCTACCAGTGTTTGATTGATCAATACTACATTATCAGGAGCCTGCTCGGGATTGTTGATATACTCCGGCACAGAAGTCTCAATATCCAGTAGTTTTACGGACGAATAAGTCAAACTGATATCATAAGCGTCATCAAATACTTCAGCAGTATTATCCAGCTTATAGGTCGTTTGATTGAAAGGATTGCGTCCAAGAGGAGAACCCGTTCCCACTCCCGTTACTTCTGGAATACTCAGCAGCTCATTTTTGAAAGCCTGATATTTTAAGCTGTCTTCTGACAAATTCACATAGAGTACCTGTTCCTGATCAAAACCAAGATCAGATTCCTGGATATATCGCAGTTGTTGATTGACAAATAATGTCAGGCTGCAAAGGCCTATCAGAAGCATAAACTGAAAGGTGATGATAGCTTTCCGAATGGACAATCCGCTCGATGAACTATTTTTCATCAAATTTCCTCTAAATAAATTCACTATGCGGTGCTTAGCCAGGAAAATAGCCGGATAAACACTAGCCAGCAGGCCAACTCCTACTCCAACGGCCAAAAGAATAAACCAAAACCAGCTACTCTGAACAACATTTTCCTCTAGCTCTGTCCCCATAAATTCGTTGAAGTAAGGTATTAATACCCACAACCCTAGCGCTACGACCGGTAGCGTAAGCACTGACAGCAATATAGATTCCATTAAAAATTGGTTGGAAATCTGGGTGTCGCTAGCCCCAAAGATTTTGCGCATTCCTATTTCGCGGGTTCTTCCCGAATTCAGGGCAATAGAAAGATTGGTATAGTTACTAATGGTCAGAAGCAGGATAATCCCGGAAATAATTCCGATAATATACAAGTAGCGCTTATCTCCTGGTGGCTTGAGCTCATAAAGGATATCAGAATTTAAATGGATAGAAGCTACATTTTGAAAAACCACTCCATTGAATAAATCACTCTCTGCCAATCGAGTATTGATAGAAGGCATACTTTCGTTAATTCGAGTTCTTACTACCTCAGGATCTTCATCTTTGGCTATTTTAATGTAGGAGCGCGATCCCCAATACTCAATTTTA
Organism: uncultured Saprospiraceae bacterium; assembly: GCA_964628385.1. GTDB lineage: Bacteria > Bacteroidota > Bacteroidia > Chitinophagales > Saprospiraceae > JANQPA01. Next base: position 62,143 of record CAZVOD010000014.1, on the reverse strand, counting down.
TCTTTATGAAGAGCTATACTAAAAGTAAAATGACAGTTTGGTGGTATATTTTCAATTACGCCCTTGATAGTGTACAAGTTGTCACCCGTGATCAAGGTCTGATCCAGGATATCTTTTTCCTTCCAGTCAGATCCGTAAAAGCGCTCTGCCTGAACTTCCGTCAAAATAGCGGTATTAAGGTTATTACTGAAATCTTCTTTTGAACCAATAATAAATGACCAGTCAAAAAAGTCAATGAAGGCCATGGCTGTATTGGTGTGCAGCAAATCTTCGGTAGGCAGCTTTTTATTGTCTATAGTCACAAAATTAGCGGTTCCAAACGTATAAAACTGACAGGCATCTTCTACACCTTTAACATTTTTAAAACCATTATTTTGCTTCATTTGAACTTCGGGCTCCGCTCCCCAGTATCCATTAAAACTGAAGACGCTGTAATCCTGTGACCTGAAACTTTGTCCTAGCCTGTATTTTCGGTCCACCTCAGGAATGAACTTGTCATAACTTGTCTCGTAGTTGATATACATGACAGCCAGGGCTGCACAACCAATACCTACGGCTAGGCAAACGAAGTTGATCAGGTTATAAAAGCGCTTTCGCATCAGGTTGCGTGTAGCTACTTTGAAATAATTGGGAAGCAAAAAGATAAAACCAGACATACTAACGGTATACAAATTACCGTAACTGCTAGCTTTTTCAAACTCCAGTGATGCCGTACGTGGATTGGGCATAACGGCCTTTTTGGCTTTCTCGAAAGCCTGCTCTTCTGACTCTCCCCTGATAAGGTATTCTTCATAACGATCATAGAGACTACTGGCTAGTTCCTCGACAAATCCAGGCTCCATGCCTTTATACTTTTGTAATTTTCTGCGCCATTCCTGGACAGCTTGGTCTATATCGAAAGTCATATCTCTTTTATAAATTGTAATCAAAATTTGGTTGATAAGGCTCATCTGTCATACCCCACAGCTTAACAAAAACACGGTTGACGTTTAGCCATTGAGCGCGTTCTTTCTCCAATTGCTTCAAACCATCTGGTGTGATCTTGTAGTATTTCCGTTTCCTGCCGGTCTCTGTTTTTACCCAGCTGGAAGCGATCAGTTTTTCTTTTTCCATTCTATGTAAAACCGGATAGAGCATGGCGTCTGTCCAGTTGAGTTCCCCTTCAGAAAGCCGCTCTACCTCCTTGATAATCCGGTAGCCATAATTTTCACCATAAGAGAGAATTGATAAGATTAAAGGCTTGGTGGAGGCGGCGACGAGTGCTTTAGTAGCCATATGTTATATTGATTTAATGCTGATTTTTTTATTTTTTCCAATACCCACAAAGGGCGTGTTTATTCCTGATTGGCCTTTAGATACTGCTTTTCAGAAAGCAGGGTTTTCCCATCAAATAACTCAATAATACGCTGGGCATGGCTGGCATCCTCCTCGGAGTGGGTCACCATGACGATTGTTGCCCCCTGCTGATGAAAATAATTGAGCTTATTCATCACAGTCTTTGAGTTTTCTGAATCCAGATTACCCGTGGGTTCGTCTGCCAGAATCAGAGATGGCTGTATGACTATCGCTCTGGCTATAGCCACTCGCTGCTGTTGCCCCCCGGAAAGTTGCTGTGGATAGTGATCTTTCCTATGCATCATTTCAAGGTTTTCCAGCGCTTCTTCTACTCTCTTTTTTCTCTCGCGGGAAGGCATTTTCAAATAAATGAGTGGCAATTCCACATTTTCGTAAGCTGTAAGCTCATCAATGAGGTTAAAGCTTTGGAAAACAAAGCCAATATTGCCCTTTCTCAAGTTGGACTTAGCTCTCTTAGAAAGGTTGGAAATATCTTGTCCTTTGAATAGATAAGTTCCTGAAGACACATTATCTATCATACCAATAAGATTCAGTAAAGTAGATTTACCACTGCCTGATGGACCCATGATAGCCACAAATTCTCCACTGTGAATATCCAGATCTACTCCATTAATAGCAGCTGTTTCAAGCTTTTCGGTGTAGTGATATTTGTACACGTCCCGCATTTCAATCACAGGCTGCTTTTGACCATTAATTGTCATATCTAGTTGAGTTTAATAGTTTCGTAATTTTTATAGTTATCATAACTGGAAATAATGACCTTCTCTCCCGGTTTTAACCCTTCCAGCACTTCGAAATGCTTTGGGTTGCGCCTACCCAGCTTGATATTTTTCTTTTCTGCCTGATCACCGTTTACCACATAGACCCAGTTGCCCCCTGTAGAATTATAAAAATTGCCGCTAGCTAAAAGTACAGTCTCCGAAGGTTGCCCAAAAAACAGGCTGATCCTCAGTGTTTGACCCTTAATAAACTGCTGACCGGTCGAATCCGGTGCTCTGAGGCCAATTTCAATTTGAAAAGCGCCCTCTTCAACCGAAGGAAAAACCTTTTCCACCACCAAATCTATAGTGTCGTTGTTGATGACTGTAATACCAGGCTGGCCCACAGCCACTTTATTGAGGTAAAATTCATCTACCTCAGCCGTAATTTTGGGACGCTTCAAGCTAAATACCTGCCCCAGTCGTTGACCACTTTCAACGGCCTCTCCTACCTGTATTTCAAAATCACTGAGCTGCCCGCCAACGGGCGTAATAATGTAAAGGCGGTTCAGAATTTGTTGTACCGCATCCAGATTATCAGCTATGCGAACTTCAGAATCATCAATCTGACGCAGTTGTATGCTCCGGGCTATAGAATCAGTCTGGTAGGTTTGCTGTATGAGTGTTCTTCTCTTTTGTAAGTATTCGTATCGACTGGCAATAGGCTCAAAAGTGCTCTCAGAAATGACCCCTTGCTCAAAAAGGGGCTTATTCCTTTCGTAAAGCTGAGTCTGGAGCTCAATCTGGTAATTGATCTCAATAACCTGCTCTCGTTGACTGAGGTTGTTTTGATTGAGCAAAATTTTGGTCTGCGCCTGGTTGTTTAACTGCTCGATCAGTTGCGATTCCCGCTGCATTACCTCCAGGCGCAAATCAGCATTTACTAACTGTAGCAATGTATCTCCTTCCAGTAGTTCATCACCGGATTCGGCCATCACCCGTTGTACAGTTCCAGAAATTTTACTGTCAACCAAATAGCTGTTGGCCGGCTCAATATTACCGGTAATGCTGATGTACTCATAAAATTGATCATTCCTGACTTCAGTGAATAAAACCCTGTCTTTTTCTATGGTCATGGTAGCTTTATCCATAGCAGAAACAACGGTATATCCCGTCAAGGCCAGTAGTAATATGGCGGCAGCTATTTTCCAGACTAACTTGTTACTTTTCTTTTTTATTTCTTTATCCATTATGCCTAATGTTGTTAGGTACAATTACATAACGGTATTAGGTAAATTTTGTTTTAATTAAATCTGCTAAATTTCAGATTTAGGAATATTTTGGAGCCTATTTAGATTTTATTCTTGATGGCAAAAATACATTTGGGACAATGAAAATGAAACTGCTTGTGAGTTTCATAGCAGGGCTGTGGAGCGAAAAAAAGCTGAAATTAGTTTCGTAGGTATTAAAATAGAAACTTCTCAATGAAAGACTTTAAGCAGGAAATCCTCCGAATAACAGCGCCCTTTTTTGAGCCTACTATTGATCATGATACCCTGGATGTCTCAATAAAGGAATACAGGAACTTTCTGATAGAGCACTCAGAAATTGATTTTGAAGATGATAGTGGCCGAGATGACATCCAATCTGCCACGGGGAATGCAATTGGCGTATTCTGGGCAGAATATTGTGTAAATGATCCGCTGAGAACCAGGCAGTTCATCAGGGGTATCGACAAAGCTATTGATGAATTAGTACACAAAAAAAAGGCAAACATACAGTTGCTTTATGCCGGAACCGGGCCCTATGCAGCGTTGATTCTTCCACTCCTTTTCAAGTGGGAAAATGTGATTGATTGTGATTTAATGGAGATTAACCCTCTTAGCATAAGGATATTGAGGACACTGCTAAGCAACCTGAGCTTTTCAAGTGATGACTTTAGTTTCCTGCTGACCGATGCCGCCACCTATGATATCCCTGTGAATAAAAGTTATGATATAGTGATTAGCGAAACTATGCAAGCCGGACTGGAAGATGAGCAACAAGTCGCCATTTTTATGAATCTCGCCAGGCAAACGAAGCCATCTACCGTTTTTATTCCCCAAAATATCACCCTTTCTCTGGCCTTCAAAAACAATCCGGCAATAGCACCAGACCAGAATGAACCCGAGTTTGAAAAAATAGCTGATATCTTTACCTTGAATAAAGCTGACCTTTGTGCCATGCCCAGTGTATGGTCAAGAAATCAACCTTTTCATTTTCCAACAAAAAACATCACCATAAATAACAATGAATCATTGATAGCTAAACATTTATACCTGATCACTGAGATTCAGGTTTTTGAGGATATTCATCTACATACCAATGAAAGTGGACTCAACGCTCCGCTCTTGAAGGCAATCATTGATAAGCAATCAGATCAAAAAGTCGTGATATCCACTCAGTATATTCTAAACGAAACCCCAGAGATGCTCGTGCAAGTCATAAACTGAGTCATTCTGGCCTATTTTTTAATATCAAATGACTTTATTCTTTGGCTAACAAATACTAAAATCAGCTCTTGCTGAACTCGATGGAGTGGCCGTGGTTTAGAACACCTGAAACCAGCATCAATGCGCATCAAAACTAGAGGGTGAAACCCAAAATACGGTTGCAAGAAAATGAAAATATACCAACTTATTATTTCTGTATCGGCATCTTCACCCTCAAATTTTATGCGCTTTTCTTTTTCCTCTTTTTTGTACTCAACTAAAAGCAAAAAATAAAATGGCTGTATTCTTGTATTTTTAATTTATGTAAATTTATTTTCATTCTTAAATCTCTTATTTGTTTATCCTTAAAGTATTAAAAATGGGCAAAAAATTAGATTCAATGGGTGTTCCCAAAGAAGTTATCGCTGCATTTCATGAAAAATTTCCGGGTATTACGCCCAGCGAATGGGAAATGGAAGCACAATACGAAGCGGACTTCTCGGTTAATGGCAAAGAGGTGGAAGTTACCTTTGATGCCGAGGGAAATATTGTACAAATAGAATACGAAATTGATGTAGAGGAGCTACCGGAAGCGGTCATCAATGCGATTGAGGAAGCTTACCCTTACTGTGAGATCATCGAAGCAGAGCGTGTCGAAAATGAAGACGGCGATGTTTTGTACGAGGTAGACCTTGGGTTTGAAGCTCATATCTCACCTGAAGGTAAGATCCTTGCGCTTGGATCTGATCTTTAAAAAATTACCAACCGCTAACCCGGGTTAGCGGTTGATCACTCTGCTCTGTTTTAGACTTGCTTCAATAAAAATTTCCAGTATTTTAATTCACGGAGTTTCTTTTCGATCAGTTGGCTTGCTAGTTGCTCCTTTATATCGTATTATTGCAATAATAGAATAAGAAAATTTTTGACATGACACTATCGCAAATCAAAAAACACCTAGAGAGATTAGACACTATAGCATTTCAGCTACCGGATGGAGCGCTTGTACCGGGGCATTTCCACGTAACTGAAGTAGGCAAAGTAACCAAGCACTTTATTGACTGCGGAGGGACAGTACGCAAAGAGGAAGTGGTCAATTTTCAGTTATGGAATGCGAATGACTATGACCACAGGCTACATCCAGGCAAATTAGTTAAGATTATTGAGTTATCCGAAAGAACACTGGGCCTCGAAGGCCTTGAAATAGAAGTTGAATACCAGGGGTTGACGATTCAAAAGTTTGGGCTTGACTTTGATGGCTCCAATTTTTTGTTAACCTCCAAGCAAACTGACTGTCTGGCAAAAGATAGCTGCGGTATTCCTCAAGAAAAGCCCAAAGTAAGCTTAAGACAGCTCAAAACCACTCAGACTTGTGAACCCGGATCCGGCTGTTGCTAAATTGCGCCTTTCTCTAATCACAGAAAGCATATACCATGAAGTGGCTACTATCTATTCTGAAGGTATTCACAGTGGCGTGGCTACTTTCGAAACAATTCTAATTATTTTCTTTCACCAATTTAGCATCTTGTAAGGCATAGATCAGGCGATTAATATCTGAGTCGTTCAATTCTAATTTTCCTTCTACAGTAATGGCCTCTGCTGTGTATTCGATCTCTTCACTAGCATATACTTCCATAACCGTTTCGGGACCTGCTCCGCCACAGAAGAAACACATACTGTAAGGATAAGCGGAGAAAATAAATTCTTTATGACTTTTGTAGCCCTCTACAGGAATGATATAGCCTTTTACTTTAACTTTTTTACCATCCATCTGCTTTACCTTATCGCTAAATACAGGTACATCTACTTTAAAACCCATCATTTCATCATACTCTTTCTTAAAGGTGATCTTGGAAAGATCTTTCCAGATGGATAAGTTGCCAGATTGAGCACTTAGCGAAACGCTGCTCAGTAAAATGGCAGCAAACATTGTTAAACCGATAATTCTATTCATAACCAATAAGTTTTATTCAATTTTAATTGCATCTTCTAATCTGTATAAAAGCCCCTGATTAGAGCCATTAGTAAGCCGTAATTTTCCTTTCAGCACTACCGCATGATCGACAAACCTGAGGGCTTCACTATCTTTCATAAAAACCTCCATGACGGATTCTGGACCTGCTTTACCACAAAAAAAGCAACTGCTGTATGGCAAGGCCGAAAACATGAACTGACTCTGCTGTCGCTTGCCTTCCAGAGGAATAATATAGCCTTTTACTTTCACCTCTTGTCCCTCTATAGCGCTGATCATTGGCCCATAGGTTGGCTTATAGGTCTCCAGCCCTGTGTTGGGGTCCATCTCTTTTTCTACCTGTACGGTAGCCAGGATTTGCCAGGTTCCGTCACCGTACTGCGCTTTTGCAGTACTTAATACAAACAAGGCAAAAACCCAAAAGCCAACTTTTTTATTTATCAAAAAATTCATTTATGAAAAAAATTAACTTGATCCACACCAAATATAACTACTTCGTCTTTGATTCAGTTGTAAATGTCGATTCTATCTTCTCCAAAATACACATACTACCCCTCAGAAAGGGTAGTAGAAATATCCGTCCGGGAGGCTTGAATAGCCGGGATGACAGCTGCAACGAATCCTACTCCTATAGCTCCTGCCAATAGTAATATTTCTTTTTGCAAAAAAACCATTCCAGAGAAAGAGTAGCGATAAGAATCTTTCATAAACCCTGCTAACACTTCCATCCCAATATGGCTAATGGCAATTCCCAAAATATATCCTAACAAGGCAAGCAGAACGCCTTCCAAAATAATCAAAAGGAACAGTGTTACAGGGGAGGCCCCCATTGTTCTCATCAATGCCAACTCGTATTTTCTGTCACTCAGAGACGAAAACAATGAAATGAATACACTCAAGCCAGAAACAATCACTATGACCAGTGCCAGAACATTGAGTGCATCGATCCCTACGCCGAGATTGCTGTACAGCCTATTGATTTCAATGGCTGGAGTAGCAGCCTGCATTTCTGTATTTTCGTTAATAGAGCGCTGCATATTAAGCGCCTGAAAGTTACGCCCCTTAAATTTGATCAAAATAGAAGTAATATCCTTTTCCTGGTATTCAATAACCGGCTTTAATTCTTCGTAGTGAACATGCCCACCGGTACTATCAGAAGCTTCCGCCTCTTCTGTGCCGTGCTCATGAACCGCCCAGACACTCTCCGGGGATGTTAGTATAAGTTGATCGATTACTGCACCGGAAGGTTCCAGTATGCCTACCACTTTGAAAGACCCGGCTTCATCGTGAACCAGATTTTCATCCTGTACAAAGCCATGAGAGCTAAAGAACTCATCGCCTATTGATAAGTTCAGGTCTTCGGCCACTGCTCTTCCAACGGTCACTTCCATGGGCTTATTCCAAACAGTTCCTTCTCCCACTTTTCCTTCGTACAACTCTATGATTTCGTCGGTCGTGCCTACTATCCGATACCCTTTATGGCTATCGCCCAAAGAAAGGGGAATGGATGTTTCAATGAGTGGATGCTTGTCCCTCAGAAAGGGAGTAGCTTCTTTGATACCGATATTTCCGGTAGGGTTATCCACATGATACATACTGCACAAAATCAATTGTAGTGGGCTACCTTTTGCTCCGATTACCAGATCAATACCGGCCAGATTACTATCAAATTTATCCTGCACCTGCTTTCCCAGGATTAATAAAATGGAAATTAAACCAACGCCCAGAGCAAAGAGTATGAGGCTTAAGGTAGTAGAAAGCGGTTTGAAGAGTATATTTTTGATGCTCAATCGCAAAATATTCATAATAACGACTTTTTTAAAGATGAATTTGGTTGGGAAAGCGTTCTTTCAGACGATTGTCATGGGTTACGATTAACAACGTAGCTTCTACTTCTCTGGAAACAGATTGAATAAGGCTAATCACCTGATCGCAGTTTTCGTCGTCAAGTGCCGAAGTTGGCTCATCGGCCAGGATGATATTAGGGCGGTTAACCAAAGCTCTGGCAATCGCTACCCTTTGCTGCTCACCAATACTCAGCTGATGAGTCATGGCTTTGTATTTATACTCTACATTAAGATAATCAAGAATGTCTTTAATACGCTTTTTATCGGGTTTTAGGCCTGCCAGGTTCTGGGCGATCATCAAATTTTCTTCTACAGATGCAGACCGGATAAAGTGGGCTTTTTGAAAAATAATACCAATATTTTGCCCTCTGAACTTATCCTTTTTAGCTCCATGCAAACTGGTAATATTTTTTTTTGCTACGGTAATTTCTCCGGAACTAGGGTCAAGTAGCCCGCCCAGTAAATGGAGTAAGGTAGTCTTGCCACTTCCTGATTGCCCGAGCAACAGCCAGGATTCGCCGCGCTGGCATTCCAGATCCTGAAATTCCAGCATTTGCTGACCATCGTAGGTAAATTTAAGATCTCTTGTTCTTAGCATAACTATAGTGTGATTACAACCTTATTAATACGGTGTACGCTCAAAGTGTTCTGATTTTTTGGGGAAATATTGCTACCGCATCATCTGCGCAACACAGCCCCACTTTGCAACACTCAAAAATAAGAATTTTTGAACGAAGCTAAAAAGGATGTTCAAGGAATGACGGCTCACTCGAACAGTTCGCCAAGATAAGCTTTTCCTACTCCTACTTTCCTGGTAAATGCTTTACAACTTCCTCTAAATATTGGTATCTTTGCGCGGCAAATTGCCTTAGTATTGAGATATTTGGAAAAATCACTGTAGATATGCTATACAAAGAGTACAAGAACCTCAATTTACCTGAGATAGATAAGGAAATACTGGCCTTTTGGGAAGAAAACAAGATTTTTGAAAAGAGTATAGAAAATAGAGACGCGGATAATACCTATGTTTTCTATGAGGGGCCACCATCAGCTAATGGCCAGCCAGGGATTCACCACGTAATGGCCAGGACCATAAAGGACCTTTTTTGCCGCTTTCATTCTATGCTGGGCCAGCGTGTAGAAAGAAAAGGAGGGTGGGATACCCACGGCCTACCAATAGAGCTCAAAGTGGAAAAAGAATTGGGGATCACGAAAGAAGATATTGGTAATAAAATATCTGTAGATGATTACAATAAGGCCTGCCGAGAGACTGTAATGAGGTTCAAAGACCAGTGGGATGATATTACGCGTAAGATGGGCTACTGGGTAGATTTGGACAATCCATACATTACCTACGAAAATGAATATATCGAAACGGTTTGGTGGTTGCTTCAGCAATTATACAAGAAGGATTTGTTGTATAAAGGTTATACGATCCAGCCATTTTCTCCGGCTGCCGGTACCGGATTGAGTTCTCACGAGCTCAATATGCCGGGTGCCTATAAAGAAATTAGGGATATTTCGGCTATAGCCCAGTTCAAAGTAAAGGGAAAGGAAGATGAGTATCTTCTTGCCTGGACGACAACCCCCTGGACGCTGCCATCTAATACCGCCCTGGCGGTAGGCAAGAATATCAATTATGTAAAAGTAGACTGCTACAACCGCTACACCCAGAAGCGTTGTAAGGTTATTTTAGCTAAGGATCGCCTGAATGCCTATTTCACAGAAGCGGACCCCAACCTAAAGCCGGAAGCCTTAAAGCCCGGAAATAAGCCCATTCCTTATATTGGTATAGTGGAAGAAATGACGGGTAGTGATCTGGAACTCCTGGAATATGAACAGCTGCTTCCATATGTGACTCCCCAAAAGCCCGCTTTCAAAGTATTGATCGGTGACTTCGTCTCTACATCTGATGGTACAGGTATTGTCCATATTGCCCCCACTTTTGGTGCTGATGACTTTAGGGTCGCTCAAAAATATGACATACCCGCACTTACCGTAGAAGACGAGTACGGTAATCCTATGCCACTCGTTGACCGGCAGGGGAAATTTGTTGAACAAGTAAAAGACTTTGCGGGCCGCTATGTAAAAGATTACGGCCAGAAAGAAGAACGCCCAGTAGATGCCGACATAGTTATTTTACTCAAGCAAAGCAATCGGTTATTCCATTCCGAAAAATACCTGCACTCGTATCCACATTGCTGGCGTACTGATCGTCCTGTGCTTTACTACCCATTAGATAGCTGGTTTATAAAAGCCTCCAAAGTCAAAGATAGAATGTATGAACTTAACAAGACAATCAACTGGAAGCCGGCTTCTACGGGTGAAGGCAGATTCGGAAAATGGCTGGAGAACCTTCAAGACTGGAACTTATCACGATCAAGATACTGGGGTATACCTCTGCCTATATGGCGTACGCAAGACGGGCAGCAGGAAAAATGTATCGGCTCCATAGAGGAATTACAAGCCGAAATTGACAATGCCAATAAGGTTTTGGGTAAAACCCAGGAAGTTCCCGAAGACTTACACCGTCCCTATATCGATGATATTATTCTGGTAGCGGAAGATGGCCAAGAGATGAGCAGGGAAAAGGACTTGATAGATGTTTGGTTTGATAGTGGATCTATGCCTTATGCTCAATGGCATTATCCATTTGAAAATAAAGATAAATTCCCTAGTGTTTTCCCCGCTGACTTTATCGCTGAGGGTGTGGACCAGACGCGTGGTTGGTTTTATACTTTACACGCTATTGCCACGATGGTCTTTGATAGTGTGGCCTATAAAAATGTGGTTTCTAACGGTCTGGTACTAGATAAGGAAGGCAGGAAGATGTCCAAGCGCTATGGTAACGCTGTAGACCCATTTGAAACTATCGCCAAATATGGAGCTGACGCTACCCGTTGGTATTTGATTTCCAATGCACAACCCTGGGACAACCTTAAGTTTGACCTGGAAGGCCTGGATGAAGTGAGAAGGAAATTCTTTGGAACGCTTTATAATACCTATTCATTCTACGCACTGTACGCTAATATTGACGGCTTCAAATTTGAGGAGCCGGAAATAAGCACTTCTGACAAGCCAGAGATTGACAGATGGATTATTTCCTTACTCAATACCATGGTAGAAGAGGTAGGCCACGAATATGCCAACTATGAGCCAACTAATGCCACGCGTAAAATCATGACTTTTGTCGACGAGCACCTCAGCAACTGGTATGTACGCCTTTGCCGTCGTCGCTTCTGGAAAGGTGATTATACAGAAGATAAGATCTCGGCCTATCAAACGCTATATACTTGCTTATCTACCATTGCCAAGCTTATGGCACCTGTTGCTCCGTTCTTTTCAGATTGGCTTTATCAGAACCTCAATAATGCTACTAAAAAGGAGGCTTGCGAGTCCGTTCACCTTGCTGACTTCCCTGTCGCTGACACCAGTCTGATAGACAAGGCACTGGAGCAGCGGATGGACTACGCTCAGCGCATTTCGTCATTGGTGTTATCCCTGAGAAAGAAGGATAAAATGAGGGTTCGTCAGCCATTACAAAAAATTCTGCTCCCGGTATTGGATAATGATTTCAAAGCACAGGTCGATGAGGTGAAGGATTTAATCCTTGCTGAAGTTAATGTAAAAGAGATTGAATATGTAACAGATACCAGTGGGATTATTAAGAAGAAAGTAAGACCCAATTTTAAAACACTGGGTAAGCGATTGGGTAAAAATATGAAAGCGGCAGCCCGGGCCATTGCAGAAATGACTCAGGAGGATATTGCCCGAATTGAGAAAACCAATAGTTATCCACTACAAGTAAACGACGAAACATTTGAGCTGACGCTTGATGATTTTGAGATTACTACCGAAGATATTCCGGGATGGCAGGTAGCCAATGATGGTCCTTTAACGGTAGCTCTGGATATCACCATTACGGAGCGCTTACTGGCCGAGGGGATGGCACGTGAATTGGTGAACCGTATTCAGAATATCAGAAAGAATAAAGACTTCAATGTGACTGATCGCATCAGTGTACAGTTACAGCAGCATGAGTCTGTGTTGCAGGCCGTATCAGATTTTAGTGATTATATCAAAAATGAAACGCTGGCTGATCAGCTAGAACTGGTTACTGAGGTAGCTGAAGGAGAAGAAATTGAAGTACCTGAAAATGTTACGCTAAAGATCAGAGTGGAGCAAATGCAGTAATGTAGCGCCGGCAATGTTGGCTTAAAAGATAATTTTAGAGGTGCTAACTTGGCACCTCTAAACTTTGTGCAGAGCAAGGTTCTTCCCCTACAAGTTTAATTTTTAGTATAGTATATACCTAGTGTTTTTCCAATAAGTCCACAAAGCGATATACTTCTTCAAAAGTATTATACATGGGAGTTGGGGCTATCCGGATAACACCACCGCCGGAATTACTCAGATTATCTTCCCTCCAGTCGCAGATCACTCCATTTTTTGTGACATAATTAAATAGTTCTTTTCCTCCTTTTTCCACGTAAAATGACAGTTGAGCACCACGGGCATCAGGTTCTCTGGGGGTGATAAAGCGGTAGTTCGAGCCTTTTTTATTTAATTCATCAATCAAAAACTCCAGATAAGCTGTCAGCTTTTTACTTTTGGCCCGCAGCGCCGGCATTGTTGCTCCCTCAAACAGATCAATACTTACCCGGAGTGGTACAAAGGCCATGATAGGTGCATTGCTCAATTGCCAGCCTTCAGCTGTTTTTATGGGTACAAAATCTTTACGCATCAGAAACCTTGCTTCATTGTCGTGTCCCCACCAACCGGCAAAGCGATTTAAATCTTCATTCGCAATGTGACGCTCATGAATAAAGACGCCAGAAGGTCCTCCCGGGCCTGAATTCATATATTTGTAAGTACACCAAACTGCAAAATCGGCTCCCCAGTCGTGCATTTTCAAATCTATATTACCAGCAGCGTGTGCAAGGTCAAATCCGGCATAAGCCCCTACTTTATGAGCCGCTTCTGTAATGGCTTTTAGATCAAAAAACTGCCCGGTATAATAATTGATACCACCAAAAAGTACCAGCGCGGCCTCTTGCCCGTTTTCTTCAATAACCTTTACAATATCTTCTGTACGTAGCGTTTCTTCCCCCGACCTTGGCGTTACTTCTACGATGGCTGTTTCAGGATCGAAGCCATGGTGCTTCACCTGACTTTGTACGGCATACTGATCAGAAGGAAAAGCTCCTGATTCCATGATGATCTTAAACCGGTCGGAGGTGGGGCGATAAAAACTGACCATCATCAAATGGAGATTGACGGTGAGGGTATTCATCACAATAACCTCTTCGTTTTTGGCTCCCACTACATGTGCTGATTGTGGCTCCAGGGCCTTGTGATAATCGATCCACCTCGGTGATCCATTAAAATGCCCTTCTACACCCATCTCTTGCCAACGAGACAGTTCATGCCCGATAGCTTCTTTTACGCTTTTAGGCTGTAAGCCAAGGGAATTGCCGCAGAAATATATTGCTCGCTCCCCACCGTGCTGAGGAAAAAGGTATTCTTCACGAAATTTTTTTAGTTGATCCTGCTCATCCATTTTTTGGGCGAATGCCAATGATGCTTCAAAATTCATAGTAAACTGTATTGAGAAATTGGAAAGAGAATTTTGCAAATGTAAAGAAGGTGCTTTTTCGAATCCCAGTCAAGAAGATACCCATTTCAGATGCTTTTCATTGCTAAAAAAAGACAAGCACTGATCTGGACGCTTCAGTGCTTGCCTTTTTGGTTGGCTTATTAGTTCAGCAATACAAGCTCTATTTGTGCATTTTTAAACTTAGGCATGCACATTCCCACATCGGCACCAATATAAGTTGGATCACAAATGATATACTTTTCTCCGTTGTGCTCGATAAAGTCTCCCTGAACTTCACCTTTTGTTTTAACAGCCGTAGCGAGGTGGTTAGGAAAAATCAACCCAATCACTTCGAGTCCCAGGATGTTCCTTACCAAAGTACTAAACATAGCTGAGCGATCCTCGCAATCTGAAAATGGATAGTGTAACACTTCTTCAGGGTATAAATATTTTTCTACACCAAATTGATCCTGGTCGGTTTTATATTCAAAAGCTTTCTGCACAAATCTCAGAAGGATGTTGATCTGATCAGCCTCTGACTTTCCTTCCAAGATTGGCAGTAACCCTTTTTTGATAGATTCGAAAGCTACTGTACTCAGTGGCGAAGAAAGCGTTACCTCAAAATCAACGTGAGGCATATCGCTGTAAAAGTCTATCATTGTAGGATTATAGCTGATATCGACATTATAGGTTTGGTAGTTGTACTCAAAATTAAGCGGTTTTGAGACCGTTCGGTTACTCAACCGCAGAGGCCTTTTGAATGTAAAGTCGATAATACGTGAACTTTCCCCGTACTGCCCTTTATAGGTAGCGATGGGTAGTTTTTTGTTGAGTGGCCTGCCAAAAGTAAATACATAGAACTGCACGCCTTCGATAGTCAGGAAGGGCTTTTCGTATACTTGCTGCCTACCCGGAACCAGCAGGAAGATATCATCTCGGTTGTATCCCATTTTAACCTGATAACCGCTTTTATTGAGCGTAAAGCAAGTAAAAATAATTTGCTGATTGGGGTCAGTGGGATAAAGCCTTTCAGCCGTCTTTTTGATCAGCATCAGATAGCCCCAATCATTAAGCTGCATGGCATCAGCGATTATATTCACCTCTTTGTAAAGTTGAGGAAAAAACGGAGCGGCAGCCAGTTCAGTCCAGGCATCAGGAATACCGCTATTGTAAGGCCTTCTAAGGACATACCGATAAGCAGGATCCATAGATAATTGGAAGGGTACATCGTAAAAACCGGCGTCCATAGTTTTTGGCCCTTCACTGGTCTGAAAGTTGAGCTCCTTTTCCCTTTCCGGTAGCTCTTTCTTTCGGGGTGGCAGCGGAACGAGCTCAGGAGCCTCTTGCCTTCTCGGTGGAGGAGTCTCTATCTTTTCGGGCACCACATTATCTTGCTTGGGTGGAGATTGAGGTTGCTTATCTGGCTTGGGAGCATCCAGAGGCGATTTTTTTCCGGGAAAGACATTAAACTCCTCCCAGTTATTGCGCATAAATTCAATAAATACTTGGTCAATACTATCCCGAAAATTTTGAAAGACTCTTTCATTCCGCCTGCGGAATTCCTCCAGTATATCTTCGTTAGTTGTATTATTGACCGAGTCTCTATTTTGAGCTTTAACGGGTGTTCCAAGCGCACTCAGAAAGAGGAATATCCCTCCTAAAAGAATTATTTTTCTCATTATATAGATATTTTTTGGTCTTCTCTTTTTAATTAGGACTAATGGTAATCACTCGATTATCTACCTGTAACTCTTCGAAAGTTGCATTTTGGGTACCCAACCAGAAATAAAAGTTACGGATAGATAATTGTCGGGGGGCAGCTTCTCCTCCATTTTCCAGTATGGGTTTATCGTAGGGATGAGGAGAAAAGATCGTTACCAGCAAGTTAGTTTCCAGCCTTTCTTTTGTCCACATAAAATATTCGGGCGCTCCTTTTTCCGTAAATAATATATACTCTTTATCCGCTTTCACTCGCATGTAGCTTTCAGACATTCCTTCGTAGGGTAGTAGGCATTGTACTTCATCTTGTAATATCAGATATACGGAGACGAACCCATCAACAGGAGCACGGAAGTACATAAAAAAGTCCTGATCATTGACAAAAGAGGTGGTTCTGAATTTTTTTTCGGGCCCGGCCAGCGGCAAAACGTTGACAGGTGAATTAGGTTTTCTGATCTTTCGGGCTTCCCCATATACAGAGCAACGCATCCATGTTTCTCCATTTTCGGTGAAAGTTTCACATTTCGGTTCTTTGAGGTCTCTAATCCAGGTACCTTTCACAACATTAACAGCTACCTGCTCAAAGGCATCTCCTCTGCTATCGATTCTCAACATACTGGTATTCTGGATATCGGTACCAAAAGCATCTTCCAATGCTTGTTCACGAGCATCAAAAATGGTAAGATAGCGCAGTTCTTCTTCCGTCATTCCTCGCTCGAGTTCTCGTTGTGCTTCGGCAGAGACTTTTTTCTGCCCCTTTTGAGCCGGAGCAATCGTCGTTAGAAATAACGCGATACAAAGCGTAGTCCATTTCACTAAATTGTATGACATAACATTCACTTTTTAGTTGAGGAGCTTTTGAATTGAGATCACCGATGCTCCTTTGATTTTAAGTCTAATAATAATGGCTAAAGGGAAGAGATACCCGATAGCCATCAATGTCATTTGTGGTTATTAGCTACAATCTTACTAGTGTTTGGGGCTTATTGTCCTCCTTCACCATCAAGATTCAGCATATTGTCGAGCTTTTTATGCAAGTCTTCAGACTTTTTTCTCAACTCATCACGGATAGTCTCTTTAGTAACTTCCAGGGCCATATCTGAATTGTAGGCAATTCTTACGATAGATTCCACATTCTTGCTACTTACATCACGGTAAGCTTCAAAGAGTAAGATTACTCTTCCCAACTTCTGGCTGATGATATTCTTGGCAGCCGTAACCGTTTCTGTGATAGAAGCAGCTTCTTCCTGGGTCAACTGTTCATTGGCAATACTTTGTTCTGTAAGAGCAGCAATATTAGACTCGACTTTGCCGGCTAATTCCAGTTTGGCAGCTTCCATAGCCTGGTTTTTAGCAGCGATCTTTGTACCACCGATGGCCGTTGCTGACCCTACGATGTACTTGGGGTAACCAGAGTTCTCATCCAGTTCAGCCTGGCGGTTGTAAGCTTGCTCAAGCTTAACAGCGAGGGGAAGCCCTCCCGGAGGCACATAGTAACCTTTCTTTTCAAGATCCTTAGCCTCTTTTTTGGCTTGCTTTGTTAGCTTTTTAGACGTTTTTTTACTCAATTGAGCGTGGGTAGGTGCTGCGAAAAAAGCTACAAGAGCTATTGCCAGAACCAAGCCGTTAAACAATTTTTTCATATTCATAACAGATAAGTTTAAGAAAAATTTTGGTTAAATCATTTAGTTTATTGGTACTTAAATAGTATTCCTTCTTTGTTCCCCCCGAGCAACTCCGGGGTCTGATCCAGGCCATGTAGTCTTCTGGCTCCATACCTCACCTTGTCAGAGACATAGTCGTGAATTTCAGTAAATGTCAACTCTCCATCGCGATTCCTATCAGAATCCTCTTTATTATGAATAGCTTTCAAGAAATAATAAGTGAACATTCCGTGTTTTTTGGCATGATACCAGGTAGATACCTCAGCCGCTGATGAAGAGGCCAGGACTACTGTATTTTTATCATTATTTGAAATTGCTTTCCGACGAATACCGATTGGAGAAATACCGTCCAAAATATCAGCTCCCGAGAAGCAGGCATCCAAAACTACCGTTGTAGATTTAGATGGTATCTTTTTTAAATTAGTGTAAAATAAATCCAGGGGGTACCCAGCTAACTGCACTTTTTTGGGATTACATTCTACCGGTACAAAATATCCATTCTTATCTTCAAGACCAGGGGCACCATGACCAGAATAGTAAACAAAAACATCTGATTTGTTGGGTTTAACAAAATCATAAAGGGTACCTTCATGATTAGTCGCCGTACCGAAAATATTTTCAAACTGCCCCTTTGAGGCATTTCTTACCAAAATAACATTTCCTTCTCTAAAACCCACGACTTCTACAAGATACTGCTTCATTCTTAAAGCATCCTGTATCGCATAGTCAACATTTTTGGCCAATTTATAATTTCGATTTCCAATTACAATAGCAATTGCATCCTTATAGTCATTGGCAGCTTCATTCCTCGGTAGATTAGTGGAAATATCATAATCCGTATCCATATCGATCAGCGAACGATCGTCGTAGTAGATGTTGCCATTATTTATGCCCGGATTACTGATGTCAATATTAATATCCAAATCTTCTGCTTCCACCAGAAAATCATCTTTAGGATCGTATCCTATCTGTTTTCTTATATCAAAGACGTGTGTACGATTATCACAAACAACCTCTAGGCGACTCAACTGCCAGGAATTATCTCTGATTACGAAGTCCGGATTTTTAATAGAAATGGCGCCTCTCAGTGCTTTTTTCTTGAAATCGGGTGCATACTCCCTCTCTACAGGCAAAATAAAATCGCCTATTAAGGGTAAAGTCATTTTGAAAGTCTGCCGATCCGCATCATATCTTGAAATTTGAATGTCATTAAAATTAATCCGATCAATGTAGTCCTGCATGTAATAATCTTTGGCTTCTTCTGTCAACTCTTTGATCTTCTGATCTTTCTGTTTCATACGAGCTCTATACTCTGCTGTTGTCTCAAACTCTCCCTGAATACTCCATTGGCTCATCTCTTCTTTTACTTTGTCAGTAATCAAAGCTTCCAGATTAACAAAGTAGATTTGTGCCTGTGGTACTATACAAAATAGTAAAAAGGCCATTATTAAAAAGGTGCGGGGAAAAGGTCTCATAACCATCATTGCTGTTTTTTAGTGTTACTAATAAATCATATGTATAAATTCGTCCAGATGCAGCGCCTGTATTGAAAGGGAACGGTACGGGCAGCTAAAACTTTCGGACCGAACTGCTTTTACACGCGATATTGCAATCTGAGTTGAATGGTTAATTCATTTTCTATTTCCAGGGCAATAAAACAGAGTAAAATCCGCTGCTCTATCCCTGGAAAGTAAGTCTAGAATCTTAAGCCTAGTCTCAAATATCCAAAGCTCTTGATGATATCAGCATCCTGACTTGGGTATATATCAATCAAACTATTATTAGTAAAGCCATCGTAATCGGGATTGATAATGCTCTGTAAGCTAAGGTCATACCCCAGGCCGATGATCAAACTACTTTTTGTGGGAGTCTCTATTCCAAAAGTTACCCCATAATCCATCTGACGTCCCGGAGTAGTACCGTCATTATCAGAAGGAAAGACACTACTGCCCCCCAATAAGTCCAATTGAAAATCAGTATCCTGAAAAGTATTGAAAGTACCATCGGCGTATATTACTTCATACTCAAGCTCTCCCTCCCTCATCATCGATTGTGCAAAGGCCACATAACCACCAACCTGTAAAAAGTCAGAAATCTTCAATCTTAGGTAACCTCTGTAATCTTCCACATGAATCTTTGCTCTTTCAATATCATAAAAATAAGCGTCTATAAAATTATACTCTGAGTCATCTCCTCTATGGGAGTAAGCCAAATCCTGCCGCGAATACCCGCCTTCAACCTGCAGATAAGTACCAGGGCCAAGACGAAATTCCATTTCTACTCCCAGGCCGTAGCCAAATCCAATCTCAGGAGTCAAATCTTCATCCACTCCTTCAAAAGTACCATATGTGCCACCAACGTAGCCCAGGATGCCCATCGTAAAGGGTTTATTTTCCCGGCGTTGTTGCTTTCGCCGTCTTGCTTCTTGCTTCTTTTGTTGCTGTTCTTTAGCTCTTCTTTCCTGCTCTTGAAGTTTTTCTACTATCTCCCTGGCCTGCTTGGTATACTCAAGGTTGATCTCAGCTCTGGTGGGATTAGCCAACTCAAAGACGTCATCCAAAACATTCCATGCAATAGCGTAAGTTTCTCCCGTTTTTAAGTTTTCCAAATCCCCCTCCAACGATTTAGCCTCTATGCGCTCGCCATTAGCAGTGATGATAATGGAGTTTACATTATAGGTCAGCTTCATGGTCTCGTAAGGGATATCAAAGTTGATTAGCAACTGAGGGCCTTTTTTTTCAAAATCTTCCGATCGTATGGTCTCAGCGATTTGCCCAAAGACCATATTTGTCAGCAATAGTAAGACGATTGTAGCACGGATTTTCATAAGTAATGGGTGTTTGTAAAGATTTAGTAACCTGTTATATCTAACGTTGGAACAGGTGGCATTTAGAGTTAAGAATCAATTAATTCCTGCTAAGGAAATCTTATGTATCTCTAAATTATCAATACGCTGTCCACCTACTCTCTTTTATGGGTTTAGTACAATTAAAAAGTAAGTTGTACCCATCTTGTCAATAAAAAATCCTAAGAAAAGTGAATAGAAACGTAAAACCTGTTTCTATCAATCCAATACAAAATTAACATTTATTCGACAGTTATGGAGCTATTACTATCAAATTTTACGGCGTATCATAACTAAAATGAGTGATTGAACAGCATTGTCCAATCACTCATATTTTATTACAAAAGGTTAATTGTATGTCAAACGTCCCTACCTCCTATCAGGTAGGCTGCGGGAGTTTTAATTTTTTTTTACAGCTTTCTTTTCACTTCCACTATTTCGTATGATTCTACTATGTCTCCTTCTTTGATGTCATTATAGTTTTTAATGGTAAGACCACATTCAAAACCCGCGCTTACTTCTTTGGCGTCTTCTTTGAAACGCTTTAAAGAGCCTAGCTCTGCGTGCGCTCCTTCCTTGGTTGGATAAACAACAATACCATCTCTAATCAATCTGATATGGTGGTTTCTACTAATTTTACCTTCCTGTACATAACATCCGGCAACAGTACCCACTTTACTGATCTTATAAATCTCTCTTACCTCTACCTGAGAACGAATCTGCTCTTCTTTATCAGGCTCTAACATACCTTCGATAGCCAGTTTGACCTGTTCGATAGCTTCGTATATGATAGAATACGTTTTGATTTCTACTCCCTCCCGTTCGGCCAGCTTTCTGGCATTGGCAGAAGGACGAACCTGGAAACCAATGATAATAGCATCAGATGCAGAGGCCAATAAGATATCTGATTCGATGATCTGTCCTACTGCTTTGTGGATTACATTTACCTGAATACTCTCTATAGATTGTTTGATCAGCGCATCAGACAGCGCTTCTACGGAACCATCCACGTCACCTTTAACGATCAGGTTGAGCTCTTTAAAGTTACCGAGAGCCAGGCGTCGTCCAATTTCATCCAAGCTAATTCTTTTGGTAGCCCTGTTAGCTTGCTCTCTTGCTATCTGAGCACGACGAGACGCTATTTGTCTGGCTTCCTGATCAGAATCCACGTGCTTGAATCGCTCACCGGCTTGTGGAGCACCGTCCAGGCCAAGGATCATTATAGGAGTTGAAGGTCCGGCTTCTTTGACGCGATGCCCCCTTTCATTGAGCATGGCTCTTACTTTACCCGATACATCCCCGGCTACTACAGAATCACCTATTTTTAGTGTACCTGTCTGAACGAGCATTTTAATGACATAACCTCGGCCGCGTTCCAGCGAAGCTTCAATAACCGTTCCTAAAGCTGGGCGGTCAGGATTGGCACCTAGTTCAAGTAGTTCTGCTTCCAGTAGAACTTTCTCAAGCAGCTGATCAATATTCAAACCTGTTTTGGCAGAGATATCCTGGGATTGGTATTTACCCCCCCACTCTTCTACCAGTAAGTTCATATTGGCCAACTCTTGCTTGATGCGCTCAGGAGCAGAATCGGGCTTATCAATCTTGTTGATAGCAAATATAATAGGTACATCAGCAGCCTGGGCGTGACTGATAGCCTCTTTTGTCTGAGGCATTATATTATCATCCGCCGCGATTACAATAATAGCAATATCTGTTACTTTGGCACCTCTGGCACGCATGGCAGTAAAGGCCTCGTGACCCGGTGTATCCAAAAACGTAATCTTTCGCTTATCTTCCCCTACAGCCACTTCATAAGCACCGATGTGCTGCGTAATACCACCGGCTTCGCCACTTACAACGCTTGCCTGCCGTATATAGTCAAGCAAAGATGTTTTACCGTGGTCAACGTGTCCCATAACTGTTACGATTGGGGCACGAGGGAGTAAATCCTCCGGATCATCTTCTACCTCCAATTCATCATCTTCTTCTGCTTCTGCACTTATGAATTCGATTTCTCTATCAAATTCTGCGGCAACAAGCTCTATGATTTCGGCATCCAGCCGTTGGTTAATAGAAACAATCACACCCAAATTCATACAAGCTGTGATCACCTCTGTTACGTCTACTTCGAGTAAGCTGGCCAGCTCAGATACAGAAATAAATTCTGTTACCTGCAGCTTTTCTGATGTTGCTGCCTGATCTTCTGCTTCCTTCTTTTCGCGCATACGCTCGCGCTTATCTCTTTGCAGACGCTGGCGTTTCTTTTTACCACGCCCGGACAAGCGCTCCATGGTAGCCTTTAGCTTTTCTTCAATCTCTTTCTGGGAAACCTCTTTAATTTCATCCTTCTTGGGATGATCTTTTCTTCTTTGGCTTCTACCTCTATTATTATCCCGGGAATTCGAATTATTATCTATCGTTACCTTTCGGCGAGTTCTGCGCCTTCTTCTTCCGGTTTCTTCTCCTCCCTGACTTTCGGTACTCTTGTTGTTGGTATCTTTTTGTCCTTCGTCAGACTTTGGGCGACCGCCACGATCATCATTGCGCGGGCCTCCACTTCCGGGTGTACTTCTACTTCTACCTACCTCATCAGGACGGCGATTGCGATCTCCGCGATTTTCGGGCCGATTTTCATTTCTTGGCCTTTCCTTACGATCCGGCCTTTCTCTGCGGTCTGTAGGCTTATTGTCCTGACGATTCCCTTTTTTATCGTCTCCAGGTCTTGGCTTATCGCGATCTTTCCTATCTCTTCTTCGGTTATCAGAACCTTTATTATCGCTCCCTGACTGAGCTTTATCTTCCTTATTATTGCCGTCCTTGCCTCCTTTTTTCTTGCTGGAGCGCTTGAACTTATCAATATCGATTTTGCCCTGAATCTTCAGACCTCTGAGTTCGGGAGCTTCAATCCTTACCATAGAATCAGAAGTATCTTCATCCTTTCCGGCAGCACTTTTATCAGTGTCTTTTTCTTCAGCGGCTCCCGTTTTTTGATCCTTTGAAGCAGGCTTTTCTTCGGTGGTTTTTTCCTGCTTTCCTTGCCGCTCTTTCCTGCCTTTTTGATCAGCGGTTTTATTCTTTGAACTATTTTCTTTCTCCGCCTTATCATCGGCCTGCTTATTTTCAACAACAGGCTTTGGCTCTTCTACTTTTTGCTTTGGAGCATTTTCCTGAGTACTATCGGCTTTTTTATCATCCTGAGCTGCGGGTTTTTCTTTCTGTTCAGATTTATTGTCAGAAATATTCTCCGTAGTTTCTTTCTTGGCTCTATCTTTTTGCTTTTTCTCTGCCTTGGAGCGCAACAGACTACCCAGATCTATTTTTCCTACCACTTTCAATTTATGTTGCTGGTCCGCACTCTCCTCCTTTTCTTCTTCTTTCTCCGGGCTTGTTTCAGGAGCTTTTTCCGAAGTTTGATCTGACTTAAGCTCCGGAGCTTTTTCTTTAGGATTGGAATTACCAGCTTCTTTTCCAGCATTATTATTAGAATGGCCGTTTCCATTCTCTTTGTATACAGATTCTTCTGTATCTCCCTTCCCTCCTGTTCTGTTGCCTATGGTCAGCTTACTAGCCTCTTCTTTGATAGCAATAGAGGTCTGAAACTCCTTGAGGAGTTCATCATACATTTCGTTTGTGATTTTTGCAGTAGGCTTATTTTCAATGTCGAAACCATGATTATTTAAATAGTCGACAATTGTAGTTGTTCCTACGTTTAATTCTTTTGCTATCTTAACTAAGCGTTTCGTCATTCTAAATTTTTAGTGCCGAGATAAGTATCACTTTTAGCTCGATATAA
Organism: uncultured Saprospiraceae bacterium; assembly: GCA_964628385.1. Lineage (GTDB taxonomy): Bacteria > Bacteroidota > Bacteroidia > Chitinophagales > Saprospiraceae > JANQPA01. Next base: position 38,185 of record CAZVOD010000014.1, on the reverse strand, counting down.
ATCTGTGTACCGAATAGTGACTTAGCTGCAATTTTGTTTTAATTCAAAAAAACTTATAAACAATAATTCTTCTATACAAAAAACTTAAATTGAAAGTAAAAGTTCCAACTGTTTTTGCTTTTCCTACAAAGATAAAAGGATTGAGCGCTATTTCAATACATCGCCATAAAAAACCCGCAATACATGATCTTAATGAAACGAGCAAAGGAATACTGAAAAGAAAATTCAAAAGCTGTCTGTACGCGTCAATCTCAGGGATTGATCCTCTAAACAAGATAAACTAAATCGACTGTAAATAATGTCAAAATGCTATTCTTTCTTTATCAAGAACCAATACAAATAACAGGGAGCTGTTACGTTATAACGGTTTAACTATTTGACAGTTATTAACAATAACAAATGAATCTGATTAGGGTTGAGAATGAGAAAGATATGCGTCACTTTTCACTTTCAACCCCTGTATCAGGCTTCTATTCTTCAAATTCTGAAGCTAATATTTTGAGTACGTCATCGATGGTCTCATCTTCGAGATCAGTACGTCTGAGTAATTCGCTTTTGGTCAATTCCAAAACGCTTCTAGCTGTATCGCAGCCGATATTTTTCAGCGCATCAATTACCCAATCTTCAATTTCATCTCCAAATTCTTCCAAATCTACATCATCAATTTCGATTTCTTGTGTATTTCGGTAAACATCTATTTCGTAACCGGTCAATTGACTGGCCAGCTTGATGTTAGTTCCGCCCTTACCGATAGCTAAAGAAACCTGATCAGCTTCCAGGTATACATTGGCATGAGTATTTTCCTCATCAAGGTCAATATTAGAAACCTTGGCTGGTGTCAATGCACGCTGTATAAAGAGCTTAGTATTACTGGTAAAGTTGACGATATCGATGTTTTCGTTTCTCAATTCCCTCACAATACCGTGGATTCTGGATCCCTTCATGCCGACACAAGCTCCCACCGGATCAATCCTGTCGTCGTAAGATTCTACCGCTACCTTGGCGCGCTCGCCGGGTAATCGCTTGATATTTTTGATAGTGATCAATCCATCTTCGATCTCTGGTACTTCCTGTTCCAGTAATTTCGCCAGGAAAGTAGAGTCAGTGCGAGACATAATAACTATCGGGTTATTATTTTTCATCTCTACCCTTTTAATCACTCCTTTAATAATGTCTCCCTTGCGATAATAATCTCCCTTTATCATTTCGTTTCTTGGAAGCAGTACTTCGTTGTTCGTTACATCATCCAGAATGAGCAGCTCTCTTTTCATGATCTGGTTTACCTCACCAACAACTACTTCTCCCACTCTCTCATTGTACTTTTTAAATATTTCATCCTTCTCCAGCTCCATAATTCTGGAGATCAATGTCTGGCGAGCAGCCATAATAGCCCGACGGCCAAACTCTATCAGCTCCAGCTGTTCGTAACATTCCTCCCCTACTTCATAATCTTCATCAATAGACATGGCCTCGGAAATGGAAATCTGGCTCCTGTCATCAGTAACCTCTCCATCGGTTACGATCTCACGTACTCGCCAAAGCTCCAGGTCTCCTTTTGTCGTATTTACGATGACGTCAAAATTGTCATCTGATCCATATTTTTTGCGGATCAATGTGCGAAACACATCTTCAAGGACACGTACCATAGTAGGCCTATCGATGTTTTTTCCGGCTTTGAATTCTGAAAATGTATCTACAAGATTCATATTTTATAATTATATTATACGGATCAGGGCTGCTATCCTAGCATTCCGCTTGTCTCTTTTTAAATTAAATTAATAAGGTAGATGGAAAAATGCCAAAGTCAGCTTTGTAGTCATTTTCTCACCAACATATCGCGAGTCAGGCCGGTGGCATTACCCAAACGAAACCTTCACTTTAGTGGACTTTATGTGGTCGAATGGTATAATCGTTTGAACCGTTTCTGTTACTTTTTTCTTTCCTTCCTTGCGCCTTACTTTTTCTTCCAGTGTAATATGCCCTTCGTCTACCTTTACCAGAGTGCCCGTTTTTGATGGCCCTTCCTGTAATTTGACCTCTACCTTACGGCCAATGTTTAGGTGATACTGTCTTTTTATCTTGAGTGGCCGCCCCACTCCCGGTGAAGAAACTTCAAGTACGTACTTTTCTCCAAGCCAACCTTCAGTGTCGATATAATCTTCCAGATAACGACTAATGCGCTTACACTTATTAAACGTCACGCCGGAGTCACTCTCCAGGAATACTTCTAACTTGTTATTGGCTTGATTATGATTGACTTCTATCAAATAACAATCGGCAAATTCTTTTTCTCCAAACTTTATGTCCAGTAGTTCACTTATTTTTTCTTCTATCACAATCTTGCAAATTAAAAAGAGGGAACATCTGTTCCCTCCCTTTTTGTTAATCTAGTCTGGCACAAAAGTAAGAAAAAAATTTCATCTTCGCTACTGCTTAACAAAAAGCAAATTTTTCCCATTAAAAATACAGATATGTTGTACGATCAGCTACACGAAGCTCTTAACTTTATTCGCAAGCAAACAGGCTTCCAGGCAGCCTTTGGAATTGTACTGGGCACTGGCTTGGGCAACCTGGCCCAAGAGATAGAAGTCGATACGACTATTGATTATGCTGATATTCCTCATTTCCCGGCCAGTACGGTTAAATCTCACTCTGTCAAACTGATATTTGGTCATCTCGATGATACGCCAATAGTAGCTATGGCCGGCCGTTTTCACTATTACGAAGGCTACTCTATGCAACAGGTCACTTTCCCGATAAGGATTCTGGCACTCCTGGGCATCAGGTGTCTGGTGATATCCAATGCAGCTGGCAGTACTAATCAGCATATTTATGCCGGGGATATCGTCTTTATCAAAGACCATATCAACTTACATCCCGAAAATCCGCTGAGAGGAACAAATGATGAACGTCTTGGCCCCAGATTCCCGGATATGCTGGGCACATATAACCGAGAATGGAATAAAAAAGCATTGGAGATTGCTGCTCAAAATAATATTCGAGCACACGAAGGCGTGTACGTAGGCTTGCAGGGGCCCAATCTAGAAACGCCAGCAGAATACCAATTTGTTAATACCATCGGGGGCGATATGGTCGGCATGTCTACCATACCTGAAGTTTTGGTAGCCCGCCACATGTCACTGCCAGTATTTGTGGTTTCGGTTGCCACCAACAAGTGTTTTCCAGTAGAGGATATCCGCCCCACATCCGTAGATGATGTTATTGCTGTGGCTCAGGGCGCTGAACCCAAAATGACCCTAATCGTACGGACGCTCATAAAAAGTATATGAGGCTTTTTTTACAACACCTGTATGCTTTCCGATGTTAGGTTAAAGTGATTTGTTCAAGGAGTGATAATATGAACCAGAAAATGGAAGATAAAACTAGCAATGGACTACACACGGTCGTAGAACCGGATTTTATAGACGTGATCGGTGCACGGGTACACAATCTCAAGGATATCAATATAAGTATACCCAGAAATAAGCTGGTTGTTATCACCGGGATCAGTGGGAGTGGTAAATCCTCCCTAGCATTTGATACGATCTATGCTGAAGGGCAGCGTAGATATATGGAAACTTTCTCCTCTTACGCCCGGCAGTTTATCGGTGAAATGGAAAGACCAGAAGTAGAAAAGATTGATGGCCTGAGTCCGGTTATTTCTATCGAACAAAAAACAACCGGCAGAAACCCAAGGTCTACAGTAGGCACGATTACAGAAATTTATGACTTCTTAAGGTTGTTATACGCCCGGGTTGCTGATGCCTATTCTTATACAACGGGCAACAAAATGGTCAAGTACAGTGAAGAGCAAATTCAGGAGCGTATCTTTGAACAATACATCGACCAGAAGATCGTCATCTTAGCTCCGGTAGTCAGAGGGCGTAAAGGTCACTATCGAGAATTATTTGAACAAATCAGAAAGCAGGGCTATACAAAAGTCAGAGTAGATAAGGTCATTGTGGATATCGAGCCCGGTATGCAGATTGACCGATACAAAGTACACGATATAGAGGTGGTTATTGATAGGATAAAAGTCAATGAAGATAAAAAAAACCGCTTAAAGCAATCGCTGGAAGCCTCCCTCAAACTGGGAAATGGTTCTATTTTGATCATGAATCACGACACCAAAGACATTGCGGGGTACAGTAAGCATTTGATGGACCCTGAATCGGGTATATCCTACGAAGAACCTTCTCCCAATACCTTTTCTTTTAATTCTCCTTACGGAGCTTGTCCGGAATGTAATGGCCTGGGTATTGTTGATAAAGTAGATTTGGAAAAAGTAATTCCAGATTATTCCAAAAGTATTAATGATGGCGGTATTGTACCCTTTGGAGAAGTGAGAAACAACCTAACTTTCAAGCAACTCCGGGCTATTGCAAAGAAGTATGATTTCACCTTTGCCACCCCGATTGAGGAGATGCCTAAAAAAGCGCTGGATGCTATTTTGTACGGCGGCGACACCCAGCTTGCCATTCGCTCCAGAACAGGCTACAAAAAGAGCGACTTTTCCTACAACCTGGCCTACGAAGGGCTGGTCTCTATGATCAAGCGCTGGTACGGCAGTACCTCTTCTGAGAAAGTCCGTAAGTGGGCGGAAGAGTTTATGTCTATCGATAAATGTCCTTCCTGCGATGGGTTCCGGCTTCAGAAAACGGCACTGCACTTCAAGCTTCACGACAAGCATATCGGCCAATTATCAGAGATGGATCTTTACGCTCTGCAGGCATGGCTGGAAGAATTGCCCCAACACCTGAGGAAGCGTCAATATACAATCGGCTCAGAAGTCCTCAAAGAAATAAAGCTTAGGTTGGGCTTTTTATTACATGTAGGCCTGGATTACCTCACGTTGAACCGCCCGGCACGAACCCTATCGGGAGGAGAAGCTCAACGCATAAGACTGGCTACCCAGATTGGCTCTCAGCTCACCGGTATTACTTATATATTGGATGAACCCAGCATTGGCCTACATCAAAGAGATAACCATCGTTTGATACAGGCACTCAAAGAACTATCAGATATTGGTAATACAGTTTTGGTGGTAGAGCATGATAAAGATATTATGATGGCCTCTGACTATCTTATTGACTTGGGCCCGGGAGCAGGCAAACACGGCGGTGAGCTGGTAGGAGAAGGAACACCGGAATCTTTCCTCAAAAAAAATACTTTGACAGCGGAATATTTGAGTGATAAAAAATTTATCCCTATTCCTGAAAAAAGAAGAAAAGGCAATGGCAATATACTTGAACTCAAAGGTGCAAGTGGTAATAATTTAAAGAATGTCTCTATTAAAATTCCGCTCGGTACTTTTTGCTGTATTACCGGAGTATCCGGCAGCGGTAAGTCTACACTAATCAATGAGACACTCTATCCAATTTTGAGGCAACATTTTTACAAGAGCCTCCAAAAACCGCTGGCTTACAAAAAAATTGGGGGGCTTGAGCATATTGACAAAGTTATAGAAATAGACCAATCGCCCATAGGTCGGACGCCGAGATCCAACCCAGCTACCTACACCGGCGTGTTTACAGATATTAGAAAGCTGTTTGCTGAGCTACCTGAATCAAAGATCAGGGGATATAAGCCCGGGCGCTTTTCCTTTAATGTTAAAGGTGGGAGATGTGAGGAATGCCAGGGTTCAGGGATGCGAACGATAGAAATGAACTTCCTGCCCGATGTGTATGTGGAATGTGAAAAATGTATGGGAAAAAGGTATAACCGAGAAACGCTTGAAATTCTTTATAAAGGTAAATCTATTGGTGATGTATTGAATATGACGGTTAGTGAAGCCGCTGAGTTTTTTGAACCCATACCCAATGTGTACAGACGCCTGAAAACGCTTAATGAAGTGGGCTTAGGTTATATTACCCTTGGTCAGCAGGCCACCACCCTATCCGGTGGGGAAGCTCAACGCGTAAAACTGGCCGAAGAGCTTTCCAAAAGAGATACCGGCAATACGGTGTATATTCTCGATGAGCCAACAACCGGCCTGCATTTTGAAGATATCCGACACCTACTCAGTGTCCTTAACAAACTTATTGATAAAGGTAATACTATTTTGGTGATTGAGCATAACATGGATGTTATCAAAATGGCAGACCATATAATAGATCTCGGTCCGGAAGGAGGAAGAAAAGGAGGAGAAATAATTGCGACCGGCACTCCGGAAAAGATTGCCCGAAACTCAAAAAGCCACACCGGCAGGTTCCTCAAAAAAGAACTCAAACAATATTCAACTGCTTCGGTCGGCTCCTGAAAAATTAAAAACTTTTGAAAAACACAAACACAAAAACTTTGTTTCAGTAAAAAGTTAAGATTAATTGATAAGACAATTATTATTGTAAAGTTTTTTGATCTTAAGGCAGAAATAGATAATTTTACGGGACATTTTTGGAAAATTCCAGAGAATAACACGCTTTAAGAAATAGTACTTTAGCAATTACTTTACAAAAACTACTTTTCACTTGATAGGTTTTCATTAAACTTAGCATTAAGTTTGTATTTAAAGATATAAGTGAATACCAGTAAATAAGAAAAAATCTATTTTAAAATAAAATGGGTTAGTTAATAGGGTTTTAGGTGTTTTTCGAAGGCCAGTACGTCCATTTACGTCTGGCCTTTTTTTACGCAAGGCTACAATAAAATTCTCTGTTGCTTTTTCACAGCACCAAGAATTGCAAAAAATAATCTTTCTTGCTTATATTTGCCCAAAATCAAGCGCAAGGAATGATTCTATTAACTTCAAATACATATCACCATCATTTTATCCTCTTCTCTAAATAGGTGTTTGGTGGCTATTTTTCACTTTCAAAAAGAGGTTTACCATTTACCGGTAAACCTCTTTTTTTTACCTTAATTCATCAAAATAATATGGAACCAAGAATCAACATAGCCGTCCAAAAATCAGGCAGACTCCTGGACGGTTCTATGAAGCTGATCAAGGAATGTGGCATCAAAATCAATACGGGAAAAGATCAGTTGAAAGTACAGGCAAGTAATTTTCCCATCAATTTATTTTTTCTACGCAACTCAGATATCCCACAGTATGTTTACGATGGTGTTGCAGATTTAGCCATTCTGGGTGAAAATACAGTAGAAGAAAAACAAAAGCCATTGAAGAAAATACTACCCCTGGGGTTTTCAAAATGTCGGTTGTCTATTGCCGTTCCCAAAAATACGCCTTATCAGGATCGTAGCTTTTTGGAAGGTAAAAGAATTGCTACTTCCTATCGCAATACCCTGCGGGCCTATCTGGATCGGCACAATATCAATGCAGAAATCCATGAGATATCAGGGTCCGTTGAAATAGCGCCCAATATTGGCCTTGCAGAAGCTATTTGTGACCTGGTAAGCACCGGCAGTACTCTTTTCAAAAATGGACTAGAAGAGAAAGAAGTTATTTTAAAATCTCAAGCTTGTTTATTTTCTGGAGAACATATAAGAGCGGAAATGAAGCCCATATTTGATAACTTACTATTCAGACTAAAATCAGTATTGGCTTCTCAAAACAATAAGTATCTTTTGATGAATGCCCCTAATGAAAGTGTGGAAGAAATAACAAAAATTCTGCCCGGGATGAAAAGCCCTACAGTGATGCCATTGGCGAAGCAAGGCTGGAGTTCTATCCATACTGTAATCCAGGAAGACCGATTCTGGGAAATTATAGACCAGCTCAAAGTGGCTGGCGCGCAGGGCATTCTGGTTATTCCTATTGAAAAAATGATCGTTTAGTTAAGATAAATTTTTGTAAATGCGTATATACAATTATCCAGAAAAGGAAAAATGGGCACAAATACTGGAGCGGCCAACCCTTGATACCGCTACACTAGAGAGTACAGTGTCTGGCATACTGGAGGATATTCGCCAAAATGGCGATACAGCAGTTCGCAATTATACCCACAAATTTGATAAAGCGACACTAGAAGATTTTAGGGTATCTAAAAAAGAAATTAAAGCCGCCCATAAATCTCTGGACGAAGACCTGAAAGCAGCCATTCAAACCGCTAGGTCAAATATCGAAAAATTTCACCAGCAACAACAGGAACGGCCATCCACTGTTCAAACGATGCCAGGTGTAAAATGCTGGCGCGAAAGCCGCCCCATCCAGAAGGTAGGCTTGTATATTCCGGGTGGAACGGCCCCCTTATTCTCTACGGTATTGATGCTTGGGGTGCCTGCTAAAATTGCCGGTTGTGAAGAAATTGTTTTGTGCTCTCCCCCATCTTCAGATGGTAAGTTGCACCCGGCCATCATTTATGCTGCTGACCTGGCAGGAATTGATAAGATATTCAAAATAGGTGGCGTACAAGCCGTTGGAGCCATGGCCTACGGCACGGAAAGCGTTCCCGCGGTTTTCAAAATCTTTGGCCCAGGAAATCAGTACGTCACAGCCGCCAAACAACTGGTCAACCGACAGGGAATAGCAATAGATATGCCGGCAGGGCCATCTGAAGTGCTAGTCTGTGCAGATTATACAGCCCACCCTTCTTTTGTCGCCGCCGATTTACTTTCTCAGGCGGAGCATGGTATTGACAGCCAGGTAGTCCTGGTAGCTTTTGATGAGGTGTTTGTAAAAAATGTACAACAAGCCATCAATATTCAACTACAAGAATTACCGAGAGCGGAAATTGCCAAAAAAGCATTGGAAAATAGTGTAGCTGTCATTATGAAAGACAGGATTGAAGCGCTGAATATTATCAATGAATATGCACCGGAGCACCTCATTCTTTCCATAGCTGATGTTTATGATTTTGCCTCCGGAGTGATCAATGCCGGATCCATATTCATGGGCAACTACACCCCGGAGTCTGTTGGTGATTATGCATCGGGCACTAATCATACGCTGCCTACACACGGCTTTGCCAAAACTTATTCCGGGGTTTCGCTTGACTCCTTTATCAAAAAAATCACCTTTCAGGAGTTATCAGCAGAAGGCCTTCAGAAACTAGGACCATCCGTAGAGCATATGGCCGCAGCAGAACAACTGGAAGGACACAAAAATGCAGTAAGCATTCGATTGCAAATGCTCAAAGACACAAAAAAATAATGCTAAATGGATATTACTTCTTTGGTAAGAGAAAACATAAAAGCACTAAAACCTTACTCCTCGGCCCGCTCTGAATTTAAAGGCGCCGCGGAGGTTTTCCTGGATGCCAATGAAAACCCTTTTGACACTGGATACAACAGGTATCCAGATCCCTTACAATGGCATCTTAAAAATAAGATCAGTGACTTAAAGAGTATAGATACTGCAAATATTTTTTTGGGAAATGGCAGTGATGAGGCTATAGATTTATTAATCCGGATTTTTTGTGAGCCTAAAAACGATCACATCATCACCCTCCCTCCAACCTACGGCATGTATAAAGTAAGTGCCGATATTGCAGACGTTGCTGTTTGGGAAATCCCTTTGATGAGCAATTTCCAGCCGGATGTTGAAGGCATATTGGATGCATCAAACGAGCACTCAAAGCTACTTTTTATATGTAGCCCTAATAATCCTACGGGCAATAATATGAAAGCAGAACGGATTGAACAATTGCTGGATAATTTTAAAGGGATTGTAGTCATTGATGAGGCTTATATTGACTTTTCCTCCCAGCCCAGCTGGATAGCGCGCATCAAAGACTACCCTAACCTGGTAGTTATGCAGACCTTTTCCAAGGCCTGGGGGCTGGCCGGAATAAGACTGGGTATGGCCTTTGCCCAGGAGCCTGTTATTGAATTATTCAACAAGGTGAAAGCCCCCTACAATGTTAATCAACTTACGCAGGAAGCTGCACTACAAGCATTTGACAAAAGTCAGGAACGTCAACAGTGGATAAAAAAAATTCTGGGCCAAAAAGTTACAGTACAACAATTTTTGGCAGGCCTTGACTACGTGGAACGCCTTTTTCCCTCAGAAGCTAATTTTATTTTGGTAAAAGTAAACGATCCTGCTGCGGTATATGATCATCTGGTGCGGAAGCAGATTATAGTCAGAAACCGTTCTAATGTCTTACTTTGTGAGGGATGCTTAAGAATTTCCATTGGTACACCAGAAGAAAATGAAAAGTTATTCAAAGCTATGCTTTCTTTTGAGTTGGTTTAAGAACTTAAAACCTTATTAACCATGCAAAAAACACTTTTTCTAGACCGAGATGGTACGCTAATACTTGAGCCGGAAGATTATCAGGTAGATACCCTGGAAAAGATTGCCTTCTATCCAAAAGTATTTCAGTACCTGGCCAGGATAGTAGAAGAGCTGGACTATCAACTAGTCATGATTACCAATCAGGATGGTCTGGGTACTGATTCATTTCCTGAGTCTACCTTCTGGCCAGCACACAATAAAATTATGGAGGCTTTTTCTAATGAGGGCATCAAATTTAAAGAAGTCCTGATAGATAAAACCTTTGCCCACGATAATGCGCCCACACGCAAACCGAGAACCGGCCTGGTAGATCACTATATGAAGGGTAATTTCGATTTGGAAAATTCTTTTGTTATCGGTGACAGACTAACGGATATGGAATTAGCCAAAAACCTGAATGCAAAAGGTATCTGGCTAAACAATGATCCGGAATTGGGAGCAGAAGAAACGGCGTCCAAACACGAAGAACTTTTTGAAAATACGATCATGCATACGACCCAGAGCTGGGAGAGTATTTATCGCTATCTTAAGTCCAAACCGGAGCGCCGGGCTACCATCAGTCGAAAAACAAAGGAAACCCAAGTATTAGTAAAGCTTGACCTGGATGGGCAGGGCAATTACGATAATCAAACTGGCATTGGCTTTTTTGATCATATGCTGGATCAATTAGCCAAGCATTCCGGCTGTAATTTGTATGTCCGGGTAAATGGCGACTTGCACATTGATGAACATCATACCATTGAAGATACAGCACTAGCGCTTGGGGCGGCCTTCAGGGAAGCATTGGGCAATAAAGTGGGCATACAGCGCTATGGGTTTGCCATCTTGCCGATGGATGAAGCCCTGGCCAGAGTAGCACTAGATTTCAGCGGCAGGCCCTGGCTGGTTTGGGATGCTTCTCTCCGCAGGGAAAAAGTAGGCCAATTTCCTACCGAAATGTTTTCACACTTTTTCAAGTCATTCAGTGATATGGCAATGTGCAATCTCAATGTTCAGGCTAGCGGCCAAAACGATCATCACATTATAGAAATAACCTTTAAAGCCCTGGCCAGGGCTATACGGCAAGCCGTAAGAATAGATACCGACAACCAATCGCTTCCTTCCACTAAAGGAGTCCTATGAAATTAGATAGTAAAAAAACATATCGCTGTTTAAAATAAATATATGAAAACAGTTATTATCGATTATAACGCAGGTAATGTACGGTCTGTCTTATTCGCTATGGAACGCTTGGGCATACAGGCTATACTGAGCAGTGATCACAAGATCATTCAGGAAGCTGAAAAGGTCATATTTCCCGGGGTGGGAGAAGCCAGCACTACCATGGCATTTCTTAAAAAAGAAGGCCTGGATGAGCTAATCCGTTCGCTAAAACAACCGGTACTGGGCATATGCCTGGGCATGCAACTACTATGCGAACACAGTGAAGAAAACGACACTCCCTGCCTTGGTATCATCCCCCAACGAGTAAAGCGATTTCTGCCACAAAACGGGGAGAAAGTCCCTCATATGGGGTGGAATCAAATAGGGGACTTAAAAGAGCCGATATTTAAAAATACGGAAGAGGATTCCTTCGTATACTTTGTACATAGCTATTATGTTGAAAAAGGGCCTTATACTACTGCTATCAGTCATTATACACTACCATTTTCGGCGGCGGTGCAGAAAGATAATTTCTACGCCACTCAATTTCACCCTGAGAAGTCCGGTGGCGTAGGAGAAGAAATATTAAAAGCCTTTTTATCCATCTAGTCTAATTTTGTGATCATAATCTGTCAAAAGAGAAAATAAAATGCTTTTTTTTAAATAAACACCTGATTGATATTTATCAGACTTATTTCGCAGGTATTAAAATAGGTTGTTAATGTAGGCGCTGCCCTTCTGAGCGAAAAAACCTTCGTATGACAAAAAAATAATTCAATTTCACCACTATTCTACCCTCGCGAAACAAGTCTATCAATTGACAATCTACAGATTATGAAAACACTAACGAACTGTGCACAAGGGGCACTTAGTGAGTTTGAGCCGGGTGGCGATCAACCCTGGAACGCCACTCGCATCAGTCATTTGTTTCGCAGGATGGGGTACGGTATTTCACCGGCCGAACTACGAGAGGCGCTAGCTCTTGGGCCCGGGCTGCTCGTTGATCAGATTATGGATACAGCAGCACGGCAATCTCTTCCTGAAGCCCCACGGTGGGCCAACTGGACAATAGACGACTATTCAGATTTTGACCAACAAAGAGAAGATCACTACACCGCCTGGACGACCTCTTGGGTAAGTGATATGATTAGAAATGGTTTTAGGGAAAAAATGGAGCTTTTCTGGTCTAATCATTTTGTAACTCAAATTAGTAGCTATTTATGTCCCTCTTGGATGTACCAGTACCACCGAATTATCCAGGAACACGCCCTTGGTAACTTCAAAGATTTTGTAAGAGCAATAGGTACCACCCCGGCCATGTTGGTTTACCTGAATGGCGTACAGAACTCGGTGATCAGTCCTAATGAAAACTATGCCCGGGAGTTGTACGAACTCTTCACACTGGGTAGGGATAATGGGTATACACAAATGGATATTGAGGAGACAGCCAGAGCACTTACCGGCTGGGTAGGATTCAGCTCCTTGTGCGCTCCGATCAACTTTCTTGAGTCCCAGCACGATCAGGAGCAGAAGACGATCTTTGGCAAAACCGGTAACTGGGGCTACGAAGACGTCCATGAAATTCTGTTTGAAAAAAAAGCGCCACTGATCGCAAGGTTTATTTGTGAAAAGCTATATCGCCATTTTGTTCACCCACAGCCTGACCCCGACATTGTAGAAGGCATGGCGCAGACCTTCCTGGATAACGACTTTGAGTTGATCCCTGTACTGCGGCAACTTTTTAAGAGTGAGCACTTTTTTGATGATAAAGTCATAGGTACAGTTATTAAAAGTCCAATGGAATACTTTATCTCCTTTATCAGGAGTGGGTGGTTCACGGCTCCTGAGCAGATTCTGGAGGGTATCGTCTTCTTTTCCATACAATTAGAACAACAGCTTTTTGAGCCAGTCGATGTGGCGGGCTGGCCGGGTAACAGAAGCTGGGTCAACAATAATACGATTACCAGCAGGTGGCGCGGTATGGAGTTTTTCGTCGCCTATCTGTACGAAAATTACCCGGAAGAATTATGGTCTTTTGCCCGGGACCTGATTGGCCAGACCACGGACCCTTTTTATGCTGCCAGTACCATCACTGATTTCTTTTTACCGAATGGCTTACAGCGCCGGGAAGATTATGAACGAGTAACGCAGGTTTTTAAGCATGAAATTCCTCAAAATTATTTTGACAACCAACAATGGAATTTAGATTGGGAATTTGTCCCGGCTCAGGTTACTTTATTGCTTTTGTATCTTATCAAACTCCCTGAATTTCAGCTTTCCTGACCTGAAAGCTCATTTTCCATTTACCAAAAACAAAAAATATGTGTAATCACCATAAAGATAATCGACAGGGTAGCAAGCTGGAAGATGGCCAGGATCATATTCAGGATCATATTCAATACAGCAGGAGGACCTTTATCCAAAATCTGGGCATGATAGGCGGCGCTTCTCTTCTGCTGGGTAAAATCCCGGTTAGTGCATTGGGTATTAATCCGGTCAGTAGTGTACTCAACAATGCTGATAGTGACCGAATACTGGTTCTTATCCGGCTGAAAGGGGGCAACGATGGCCTCAGTATGATCATCCCGGTGTATGATTACGGCAACTACAGAGCTAATCGACCTACAATCGCCATTCCTTCTGATAGTATCACCATGTTGGAGGATGCCTATGGTATGCCAAATTATATGAACGGCGCGATTAATCAGTGGAATACCGGCCAAATGAAAGTTATTCACAGCGTAGGGTATTCCAATCAGAGCCTATCTCATTTTCGCTCATCAGACATATGGGCTTCTGCCAGTGAAGCTAACGAAGTGGTCACTTCTGGCTGGCTGGGTCGCTATCTGGAGACAGAATACCCAGACTTTTTGAATGAACCGCCGCAGCATCCTCCAGCTGTTCAAATAGGTGGTACGGGCAATTTGGTATTTAGTGGTACTTCAGACGCTAACCTTAGTATGATCGTCAACGACCCTGAGCAACTGGCACAGATTGCTTCCAACGGAGAATTATACGACGTCAGTGATGTTCCGGCTTGTTACCGGGGCGAGCAGTTGAGTTATCTGCGTACAGTAGCCAATAGTACTTTTCAATATGCGGAAATAATTTCACAGACGTATGATAAGGGAAAGAACGAAACCGAATACACCAATAACGAACTGGGAAGGCAGTTGGCAGTGGTAGCTCGTTTGATCAAAGGAGGGCTACAGACTCGTTTTTTCATGGTTACGCTGGATGGTTTTGATACTCATGCGCGCCAAAACGACATACACCCCTATTTGATGCTAACGTTGTCAGACGCTGTTGAGCAGTTTTTTAAAGACCTTCAAAAGAGTGATGATGATAAACGAGTGTTGGCCATGACCTTTTCTGAGTTCGGACGCCGGCTGGAGCAAAATGCTTCAAATGGAACAGATCATGGCGCTTCAGCTCCTATGCTTTTATTTGGTAAAGCCCTCCAGGAAAATGGTTTTGTCGGAAATGGTCCGAGCCTCACGGACCTTGACCCCATTGGTAACCTGGAGTATCAGCTTGATTTCCGGCAAGTTTACGCTACCTTGCTTGAATCTTGGCTTTGCATACCTGCCGGCGAGGTTGACGCACTTATGGGAAAGTCATTTGAGCGACTTACGGCCCTAAACCTTAGCGGCTGCAATCAATCCACTTCCACCAATTATTTGACCGCCAGTACTATTAAGCATTGGAGCCAGCAAGAAGGCGCTGATATTTTGATTCATGTCGACTTACCGGAGTCACAAAATTTAAAGATACAACTGATTAATCTGAACGGAAAAGTGATTTATAGTAAAAATCAGGGGCAACGCATGGGAGGGCAACACATTTTTCGAATTCCTGCTTCTGAAATACAACTTTCAACTGGACAATATTTTTATACTTTATTTTCTAACAATCAAACACTTAGTAAAGCAATACATTATTTCCGTTAGTAAAGAAAGAAACGAATTTCATTAAATTATAATTTATAAAAAATAATATACTAAATATTTTTTCAAATACCGTAACTAAAAAATTTACCCTCGCGTAAAAAGAAGTGATTAAGAAAGACAAATAAGTTTTGTTGAACTTAATTAAGGCAAATTACGGTGGGGATAATATATAGGAAGGTGCTGAGTAATCGGTATCCTTCCTATTTTTTCACTGTGGAAATTCATTATGTTCGCATCTCCTGCTAATAACAGACCTAATAATCAAGACCTTAAATAAATAAGACTCAGATAACCAATGCCAGGTACAGATAAAAGCATGCTGTATTTACCTGTGTATGTTCATTTTCTGAATAAAAATTTCATTTAATTTAGGGTATGTTTTAAAGGATTATTCTTACTTTTATTATATGAAAACTAAAGGTGTTAGATATATGATTGAAAAATCACAAGCATTATCCCTTTAGAGGTAAAATCTGGGGAGTCTAACTTAATTTTTCTACCCACGCTTGAGCTCTAACAGGATTATTTCAAATCTTACATTTTTCAACACCACCCAAAAAATAGTACGCTCCAAGAAGTAAGAAAGCAAGACTCCTGAAATTATTTACGACCTATCCTGACATCATTTTCCCAAAAATTAGCACAAATACCCAAGCAATGGCACTACGAGCTATCAGCGTGTTACTCGTTCTGTTGTTGGTACAATCCTGTAAAACAGAGCTTGAACCGACCTCGATCCGAGATGTAAAACTTTGTACAGAAATCGTAGATGGTGAATGTAACCAGGACGCTCCTTATTTTAGCCCTTACACCAATACTTTTTATGTAAGTTGTATTCTGGAAAATGCAACGGATGATTCGGTAGTAAAATTTTTTTGGTATTACTACAAAGACGGCAAAAAAGAGCTGTTGGATAAATTGATACTAAAACCCAGAGA
This sequence comes from uncultured Saprospiraceae bacterium, assembly GCA_964628385.1. GTDB lineage: Bacteria > Bacteroidota > Bacteroidia > Chitinophagales > Saprospiraceae > JANQPA01. The sequence goes on along the minus strand of CAZVOD010000014.1, from coordinate 22,019 downwards.
TCTTTCAACTTCTAAAAGTCTGGAATATCAATTAGTAGCCAACCTGAACAGGAACAATAATGCCTGGAAAGAAGGCAGGTATGAGGTAGAAGTAGTATTAGAAGCAGGAAGCTCTTACTTTATCACAAGGTCGTTTACCATTTAAAACCAAGATTAAGATATTATTTCAATTACTTCTTTTCTGTAAGGGTAGGCCAATTGCCCGGTAAGGCCTGCCCTTTTTAGTCTTTTTATTAAGTCCTTGCGCTGTTTATCAAATATTGAGCCAGTAGGTGAATTTAGCCACCAGTGCCCTGTTTTTGGTATTGAAGCTTTGGGTATCATAATTATCAGTATAAACGAGGAAAAAGTCAGAAACCGGTGCAAACCGCCACTGTAGACGAGTATTGATATTAAAGTTTTCAATCTGACTATTGTACTGCAAAAATGTAGTCCAAAATAGATTTTTGGTAAATGTTAAATCTATTCGCGGACCAATCAAAAATAGAGAAGCCGAAGCATAAGGCTCTGGCAACTCAATGCGGCTGTAGTCAAAAGTCATCTCTATGGAGCCCAATGGCTGATATCTGTACACCAAGCTTCCTCCAATACCATAGCGCATCCCATTGAAGAACTCCCCGATCTCAGGGTTGATCCTAAAAGCAAATTTCTTTCGGGGATCACTCCTATAGAAAAAGGAGAATCGGGTAAAAGAATAGCTGGAGTTCCCTGGTAATTCCTGAGCATCGGTGCGAGTAGGATCAAAGCCATCTACAAGGAAGATATAACTATGCGAAAGGTTAATAAACATACCACCTGTGGATCGCAGGTCAAAATCCCAGAATACACGAGTTTGGCGGTCAGTAACATTCAGATCGGGACGCCATAGAATCTCTGTGCTTATCCCCGGCCCATGCTGAGTGAAGGGCCCGCTTTTGGGATAGAAAAACAATCTGGCATCCGGATTAATACGAAAGTAATCACTACGCCTAACAAATCCGACCTCGGCATCGTACCCGTCTCCTACCCATTGTTGTTCATAGCCTACCCTAAAGGCTCTGGTCTGATAACGAATATCTGCACCGTAAGCAAATTCATTATCCTGATCTTGTTTAGGGGTGAAAGATCGATGGTAGAAAAACTTACCAGCCCATTTATTATCGGCAGTAGCCAAGTTATAATCCAGGCCGAGTACCCGATTATATACAGAAAACTCACTGGTTGAATCTTGCTCAGATGTTAGAAGTTCGGATACGGATTGCTTATTGACGAAGATCATTCCTACATTGGAACGAGAAAAGATTTTGCGTTGTACGGCTGCCACTGTGTAGTTAAAGCTAGGCAAACCGTTGCCTTCATCTTTGGCCGTTTGCATATTCAATAAGCCTACACGCCAGTTATTATCCAGCTTTCCACTCAACCGGGCTCCAAAGGGAATGGTATTCTGAATATTTTGCCCGGTAGATGTATCTCTTGATACTCCGATGCGGCGCGAGAAGAATGGATTGATACCACCAGTACCAAAACTGCCGAATAAGTCAGCATTTTCCAGAAAAAATTGCCGTCGCTCCGGAAAAAATATTTCAAAACGATCTGTATTAATGACCTGACGATCTACTTCTACCTGAGAAAAATCAGGATTGAAAGTAAGGTCCAGATTCAAACCTGAAGAGACTAATATTTTGGCATCACCTCCTACATTAGAAGCATAGTTAGCCGGGCCATTTTCTTCAAAATCCTGATCATAGGCAGCAGAAACATAAGGGATAACAGTAATATTTGCTCCGGGCTTTTTAATCGGCTCATCCCATACCATTGTGCCCAGATACGCTAGGTCCATAATAGCCTGATTCTGGGGGATGCGCTGCCAGGTGGTTCTTGTATTGGCCTGGGTATCAAACCGGTAGCAATTGAAATTCCAGATCGTTTCTCCTTCTTTGTACCTCATCGTACTGAAGGGTATAGCCAGTTCACAAATCCAGTAGCCATCGTGCATTTTTGATACGCCCTTCCACTTGTTGTCCCAGGATTCATCGAAATCGCCTCCATTTCTTCCTCCATTGGCAATGAGGGCTTCCCGGCGCACACCGTAGGGGTTCATCCCGAATACGAAGGCATTGGTTTTATCTCTAAAGGGATCAAAGACAAAAGTTATATTATCATTGCCACCTGCCCTGTAATCGCGGCGCAGAGAAGGCGTGACATAATTATCACCTATACTATAGCAGATAGCAGCCACGTAAAGATTTTTATCATCATATGTCATATAGATCTCCGTTTTGGTTTCAGAGATCAAACTATCCGTAGGAAAATACTCCCAAAAATTGTTAGCAGACATTCCATTGTACCAGGGGCTCTCATCAAGCTCTCCATCCAGTGCAATGGCTTCGTTGGTACGTTGCAGAAATATGCGCCGTTCTTCATCATCTAAAGCATCCTGCCCGATCAGGTACCCCCAGATGCAAAACAAGCATAAACACAGGCATAAAACTCTCTTCATAGCTTGCGGTTAATCTTAATAGAAAGTTATTCCTAACTATCAGGTGCGCCAATTTTCTTTTTACGAAAATAATGGCCAAATTTTAACGCAAAGTAAACACTTTATAAGAATATAGACGGCCTTCCACAGTGGTTAGTCTGCCAAATCAGAGTTTTTAACCCTTTGAAGATAATATTGATATACCAATCTAATCTACTACAATAGTGCGTTAATCAATTGTTTATCAATAATAAACAAAATACAATTTGGCAGATAATATTTTTAGCCTAATATAAAATAGGATTGCGCTACAATTTTATTATTATTTGCGCTACCTTAACACTTCAGTCCATTCATATTAAGTTAAACCAAATTACGCATGAACAACTCTATTATGTCTTTTTTGGAAATTTCAAATAAATCAGCCTCACTAGTTCTGCTGCTCATTCTGTGGATAGCATCATCTTGCCAGGATACCAATTCTACCGCCCCGGTGGAAGTCTCTATTGAGCAATCACTCCATACTGACGACTTTGACGGTCGCCTGTTTTTACTCCTTGCAAATAACAATGAATCCGAGCCACGATTTCAAATTGGTGACAGCTATGATACACAGCAAATATTTGGCCAGAATGTAGATTCATGGATCAAAGGGGAAAATATCCGCCTCAATGAATCGGCTTATGGCTATCCTATCAATAAAATAGATCAATTGCCGGATGGAGATTATTTTTTGCAGGCCTTTCTCCATAAATACGAGACTTTTGAACGGGCAGACGGTAAAACGGTTAAGCTTCCCATGGATAGAGGAGAGGGACAAAAGTGGAACCGTGCTCCCGGTAATTTATATAGTACGCCTCAAAAAGTCAGCATCCGTTCTGGTCGTCTACCCGCTGTCTCAATAACATTGGATCAGCAAATTCCGCCAATCGAAGCTCCCAAAGACAGTAAGTACATAAAACACATAAAGATAAAAAGTGAGTTACTTTCTGAATTCTGGGGGCGTCCCATGTACCTTGGAGCTCATGTACTGATTCCTGAAGGTTTTGACGAACACCCTGATGTTAAGTATCCTTTGGCTATTATGCATGGTCATTTCCCCAGTGATTTTGGAGGATTTCGGACAACGCCACCCGATACCACTGAACCTTGTCAATACAGCGATCGATTTGGGGTAGAATGCTACAACCGGATTGTTCAGCAGGAGGCCTACGAATTTTTCAGAGCATGGACCGGGCCTGATTTTCCGCGGGTTATTGCGATAAAGATACAGCATGCCAATCCATATTATGATGATTCGTATGCTGTAAACTCCGCCAATCTCGGGCCTTACGGAGATGCTATTACTTATGAACTGATTCCTTATATTGAAAAACAATTCAGAGGAATAGGCAAGGGCTGGGCCCGGTTCCTTTACGGTGGTTCTACCGGAGGTTGGGAAGCATTGGCAGCTCAGGTTTTTTACCCTGAGGCGTACAATTCTTGCTATGCAGCCTGCCCGGATCCTATTGATTTCAGGGCTTACTGTCTGGTCAATCTCTATGAAGATGACAATGCTTACTATGAAGCCGGGCCATTCAGAAAAACGCTTCGCCCGGGAAGGCGAGATTACCTGGGTAGGGTTTCTTCTACATTAATGGATATGAACCACCGAGAGCTGGTACTGGGCACCCATGGGCGCTCTGGCCAGCAATGGGATATCTGGGAAGCAGTGTATTCCCCTGTGAATACCGACGGATACCCCAAACGAATTTGGGACAAAGAAAGCGGTAAAATCAACCGGGAGGTAGCTAATTATTGGAGAGAAAATTATGACCTGGCTTATATTTTGAAAAGAGATTGGAAAAAAATTGGACCTCAACTGGAAGGAAAAATCAATATCTACTGCGGTGATATGGATAACTACTACCTCAACAATGCAGTTTATCTGATGGAAGAAATGCTAGAGAATACTTCAGCACCCTATTACAATGGGGAGGTTGATTATGGAGATCGAGCAGAACACTGCTGGAATGGTTATCCAAATGAACCTAATCATATTAGCAGATTGAGATATCATCGATTTTTTATTCCCAAATGGACCGCTTACATTACAGAAAATCCACCTGCGGGTGCTGATATTACATCCTGGAGATACTAAATTTTGTAGCTTCTTTAAAGTAATAAAGTACAAATAAGACCAAATATGGACAAGATTTATGATAACCACGGAAGAGTCATCAATTATCTAAGACTGGCCGTTACTGACAGATGTAACCTGCGTTGCTTCTATTGTATGCCGGAGGAAGGCATCAAATATGTAGCCAGAAATGAATTGATGAGTTATGAGGAAATGGAAAGGCTGATTAGGCTCCTGGTCACGATGGGCATCGATAAAGTTCGGATTACCGGAGGTGAGCCTTTTGTAAGAAAGAATATGTTTGAATTTCTGGAACGGCTGAGCGGCATTACCGGCCTGAAAAAAATAAATATCACCACAAATGGAACGCTCACCGCTCCTATCGTCGGCGACCTTAAGCGAATAGGTATCAGCTCAGTCAACCTGAGCCTGGATAGCCTGGACCCCGGGCGCTTCTTTGACATAACCCGTCGCGATGTTTTTGGTAGCGTTATGGAGACCTTTGATGCCCTCATGCAAGAAGGTATGCCCACAAAGATCAATGCAGTAGTTATGGACGGAAGAAATATAGAAGATATCCTTCCACTGGTGGAGCTGACTCAAAAGTATCCGGTAAGCGTTCGTTTCATTGAAGAGATGCCTTTTAATGGAACTGGCAGCCATTACCAAAACCTGGAATGGAACTACAAGAAAATACTTCAACACATCAGAAATGTGTATCCGGGCCTGGAAAAATTAAAAGACCCAGCTAACTCAACTTCCTACAATTATAAGGTTCCCGAGTTCAAAGGAAGCATTGGAGTTATCGCTGCCTACAGTAGGACTTTTTGCGGTACCTGTAACAGGATTAGAGTCACACCACAGGGTATGCTCAAAACCTGTTTGTACGATGATGGTGTTTTTAATATTAAGGATATCATGAGAGCCGGTGCCAGCGATGAGCAACTCCGGTCAACATTTCTGGAAGCTTGTGGCAACAGGGCCAGGGATGGCTTTGAAGCTGAACAAAGCAGAAAGTTTGGCATCCCGGTCGGCGAATCAATGTCTACTATAGGAGGATAAAAGTATGTATTATGTCTGATCAATTTACACACCTGGACGCCTCTGGCAATCCGTCTATGGTCAATGTAGGTAAAAAAGAAGCCAGTCACCGTGTGGCTACTGCAAGAGCAGTAGTCGTTTTGCCCAATGATGTTATCAGGCAGCTACAGGATGCCAATGAGTTAATCACAAAGAAGGGGCCTGTATTTCAAACAGCCATACTAGCGGGTATAATGGGAGCTAAAAAAACGGGAGAACTCATTCCCCTTTGTCATCCGGTTGGTATGGAAAATTGCCAGCTCGACATCTACTTTAATACCCAAAATGAAGTTGTAATCGATTGTACAGCCAGTGTTACTGCCAAAACAGGCGTAGAGATGGAGGCCATGACTGGGGCAAGTATAGCTGCTCTTACTATTTACGATATGTGCAAGGCCTTTTCACATGATATCATCATCCAAGAAATCAAGCTGATGGCCAAAAGTGGAGGAAAAAGAGATTTTAAAAGATAATACACGTTATATATATGTCTACTCATCAAAAACATCCCAAATTACAACGCCCTGACTATGGTCACTTTCACAGAAATGAATGGGCTTTTATTGGTGCCCCATGTGGCCAGATTCAACAACTGGCCCGACAATTGATAAAGCAACTTCAGCAGCAGTACTCAACTGCCTATGTTGACGCCGACCACAAAGGAGATGACCATTCTGACAAAAATGCGAACGAGCTTATACAGGATGTCTCTATGGTATATACCGACAAGATCAGCTATCATCGATTCGATGTTCATAGGCAGTTTGATCGGTATCAGTATCGCTATTTATTCAATGATCAGGATGTGGTACTAATTAATGGTAATCATTTTTTAGGGAAAAAACAGATCGTCATTCTGGACCCTAAAAAGAAAGAATCTCTGAGTAGAAAGTTAGATAGGCTTACTCACGTTGATCTAATCTTAACAACAGATGAGCAAACGGAATGCTATGACTTTTTGGAGGAAATACCGGGTATAGCAAATGCTCCAATGATTAAAATTGACCAAATAGCCAGCATTGCTAACTTCATTCTTGCCAAAATGAAAAGCAGTATTGCACCTTTGTATGGATTGGTACTGGCGGGAGGCAAAAGCCAAAGAATGGGTATGGATAAAGGAGCAATTGACTATCACGGCCTGCCACAACGAGAGTATACAGCTAAACTCCTGTCACAATACTGTGAAAAAACTTTTTATTCTGTAAGAGCAGATCAAAACCTGGAAACAGCAGACCATTTCCCAGAGATCAAGGATTCATTTGCAGGACTTGGCCCGTTTGGAGCTATCCTTAGTGCTTTTCGGCAATATCCTGATGCAGCCTGGATGGTTGTTGCCTGTGATTTGCCACTAGTAGATGAGCTCACTCTTGGGCAGCTGTCGGGTAGCAGAAACCCCTCGAGGGTAGCAACCGCTTTTAATAGTCCGCATAATGAATTTCCAGAGCCTTTGATCACCATTTGGGAACCTAGAAGCTATCCCATCTTACTTCAATTTCTTTCGCAAGGTTACTCCTGCCCCAGAAAAGCACTTATAAATTCCAATGTCGAATTAATCGATGCCCGTAACAAACAGGCACTTTTCAATGCCAACGATCCTGAAGATAAAAAGAGCGTAGAAAAGATGCTAACAAGAAAGTAGCCCTGTTTCCAGCGATTATATCGCTTTGAAACAAGGTCATTTCTTAACCACCGCTGACCGGAGGAATGATCACTATCTCATCATGGGCGCTTACGGTAGCTTCATCAGGGGCATATTCCTCATTGACAGCAATGGCCAGGCTATTCAATTTTGAAAACTGAGGATAAGTAGCTGCTAATTGCCGCTTGATATCTGCGACGGTTGGTTCCAGGGATGGCAGCTGCAAAGTTGTGCTACTCCCTCCTACTATATCTTTGGCGATACCAAAAGCTAATAATTTTATTTCCATCATATGTTGTTTATTAGAAATGTTCCAAAGTTATTAAAATAAAAAGTCTGACTTTCCGGTTTTTTGCCGATTCTTACCGTTTCTCTCTTTACCGTCACATTTTTTTCAAAAAAAATCTTTTTTAACGTGATTTTAAGGTTTACTTTACTTATATTTGTTTCGAACATTGCGAACACAAACATTCTGAATTTCCATAGTTATCTTTCACCTACCTAAGTCCATTTAGAATATACTTTGGGACTTAACCACTTTTCAAATACTTATTTGATTCATCATTTTTTTTGTTTTGTAGTAGAGATCAATTTTTTTTAGGATTTACCTAAGCTGATATGCCAGGCCTTGCATATGTCATTGACATTTACAGGGAAAGGGTATACCTTGGCGCTTGTTATGATCCGAAAAGAAATAAAAATACTACATGCTAGGAGTGGTAGATCAAATAGACAGAAAAAGTTTTTGTCTCCACAGCTCATTGGGCAATCAATGGGCATCCAGGGTTCAATCCTGGATGGGCAGTCAATCAAAATCTCTTATAAAATGCGTATCCCATGGACATTAGTAGCTTTGATGTTTACATTTTGTAACCTCTACGCTACAAAAACAACTTATTTTAATCCAAAAACAACTACTGCGAACGAATTTACGAACACAATTACAACAGAGACAACAGCTGAGTTATTTACCGAAATTGGAATTCAAGATCGTCTATCTAGGGTAGACATTCCTTTCAAGTATACGTATAGTGAGTATATTACCAAGAAGGTAGAGCAATATGTTACAACAGGAAAGAAAGACACGGAATATATTTTAGGCCGTTGTGAAGTTTATTTTCCTGTTTTTGAGCACTATCTGGAAAAGTACGATCTACCGGCAGAACTAAAGTATTTGCCGATGATTGAATCAGGCTTGCGTTTGAACGTTCGTTCTCATGCAGGTGCTGTAGGATTGTGGCAGATGATGTCTATCACCGCCAGACACTACAAATTAACTGTTAACAGTTATGTCGATGAAAGACATGATCTGTACCGCTCTACGGAAGCGGCAGTACGCATGCTTTCAGATATGTATAAGGTATTCGGTGACTGGTCGCTGGTACTGGCGGCTTACAACAGTGGCCCGGGCCGGGTACGGGGAGCGATCAGAGCAGCAGGGTCTAAGCAATTTGATGTTGTAAAGAATTTTCTGCCTAAAGAAACGCAGTTGTACATCCCCAAGTTTGTAGCGGCTGCATACATAGCGAATTATTACAAGAATCACAGTTTGATTCCAATAATTCCGGAGTACAACCTGAACAATACACGTACATTGCATATTCCGCAAAAGCTTAGCTTCACAGAGGTTACCAAAGCTTCCGGATTAGATTATCAGACAATTGCCAAACTTAATCCGGTGTATCTTAGAGGGTTTATACCGGCGTACGAAAAAGGTAATTTCCTGATTTTACCTACCGACAAAGTGGAAGCGGTAAGACAGTATTTGGAAAGCAAGCAGACAACTGATTCGCCTCAACGGCCGGAAGGTAAATTCCAAACGACCTACACGGTAAAAAAAGGTGATTCCCTCGAGGCAATAGCTAACCGTTTTCAATGTACCGTAGAAGATATAATGGCGTGGAATGGGCTAAATAAAAGCCATGTGGTTATGAATCAAGAACTTCTTCTTTATTTGTCGAAGTCTATGATTTTCAACAGGGTATAAAGTACCATTCCCAAAAAAAAATTAAGATGGGCTGGGGAGCATCTCCCTAGCCTATTTTATTTTCTGACAACTAATGAATAGGTGAGTGGTAATCGCCGCTCAAGGCCATCAACCATGAACCCAGTGGCCGTGCTTTTTGCTTTAAAATGCTTTTTCCAGTCTTAAAACCCTATAAATCATAAAAGTCAGACTTTAGGTGTAAATCAGTGAGTTCATCCCAAAGTTTTTTGTTGACCTCAAGGTAGTCAGAGGTATTCATTGCGCTTTGATTTACTGATCTCTATTTGATTGAACAGCTCTGCTTCCGACCCACTAGATAGCCTTCTCCCTCCAATGTAAATAGCAGCGGCAGTGAAAGCTGTCAAAACCATCAGCGTTTGATTGCCTCTGGCAAAAATCAGTCCCAAAGCGATGATCAAAACACTGGCGTAAGTACCTATTTTTCTAATCAGATTATCATTTTCAGCAAATACTTCATTGACATGATACGTCTCTTCCTGTCCGCAATTCGGACAGTTTTTACCAAAATAATTCCCTAGTTGATCTTCCAGCTCCGAACGGGTCATGGCCTGGCTTTTGATTTTGATTCTTTCGCCACAGGATTTGCATTCAGTGTATAAGTTCATAACATATATTTTTTAGGGGTAAATCCCTATATCGTATCGAAAAATGCTTTCTTCATAAAGGTTATTGAATAATTTTAGTTTATCAAGGCCTTAAGAATATAAACCAGTCTCCCACTTTTTTTGAGCAAGTAAAACTTATGGCCCTTTTTGATCCGGCAGTTTACAGCTAATAGTTACCAATAGTTTTTTTATAAAGAAACCAGAGGACATTTCTCTAAAATCTGGTCTACCTGGGTAAGAGCGGCAGGTGAAATTCGAAATATTACTTTTTAAAACGCCGAGTAATACTATTTTTGCCAGTATAAGCACAAAATGACTACAAAATACTACAGTAATGTATATTATTCCAGCCATTGATATCATTGAAGGTAAATGCGTCCGTTTAACCCAGGGCGACTATGATCAAAAAACCATTTACAATGAAGATCCTCTGGAGGTAGCCCTGCAATTTGAAGATGCCGGACTTAGCAGACTACATCTGGTAGACCTGGACGGAGCTAAAGCCGGACATATCATTAATTATAAGGTATTAGAAAAAATTGCGGACCGCACCTCGCTTCATATTGATTTTGGCGGTGGCTTAAAATCTGATAAAGACCTGCATATAGCTTTCGAAAGCGGGGCAAAACAGATAACAGGGGGGACCATAGCCGCGAAGAAACCCTACACTTTCCTAATATGGCTTCAAAAATACGGGAATGAAAAAATCATCCTGGGAGCCGACTTCAAAGATAAGATGATAACCGTAAGTGGGTGGCAGGAAAGTAGCAAGCTAGAGCTTTTCAAATTTCTCAACGACTATCACAAGCGGGGCATCAAATACACCATTTCTACCGATGTATCCAAGGATGGTTTACTCAAGGGGAGTGCTATAGATACCTATGAAAAAATAAGAGCAGAAATGCCAGACCTTCAACTCATTGCCAGTGGAGGGGTTAGTACAGTAGAGGAGTTGGAGAAATTACAGGAAATTGGATGCTATGGCGCTATAGTGGGAAAAGCCATTTACGAAGGCCAACTCCCGTTAAAGTCGCTCCGCGATTTTATGGACCGTGTATAATTAAAAAAAATGCTAGCGAAAAGAATCATTCCTTGCCTGGATATCAAAGATGGCAGAACCGTTAAAGGTATTAATTTCGTTGATCTTCGGGATGCCGGTGACCCCGTAGAACTGGGCAAGGCCTACAGTGAAAAAGGAGCTGATGAGCTGGTTTTTCTTGATATTACAGCCACTCATGAAAAACGTAAAACACTGGCCCAGCTGGCCAGAAGTATTGCTGCCAACCTGAGTATACCATTTACCATCGGAGGCGGCATAAAATCTGTAGCAGATGTAGAAGTCCTCCTTGAATCGGGAGCCGACAAGATATCGATTAATTCGGCGGCTGTTAGGCATCCGGAGCTGATTGATGAACTGGCCAAAAGCTTTGGCAGTCAATTTGTAGTAGTGGCGGTTGATGCTAAATTTATTGATAACGAGTGGATCGTCTTTTTGAGTGGAGGCCGGGTACGCACCAATGTCAGGTTATTCGACTGGGTCAGGGAAAGTCAGGAAAGAGGTGCTGGCGAAATCTTATTCACTTCCATGAATCACGATGGTACTAAAGGAGGCTTTGCTAATGAGGCAACTGCCAGGGTTTCAGAGTTACTTTCTATACCCGTCATAGCTTCCGGAGGTGCCGGCAACATGCAGCACTTCCACGATGTTTTTACAAAAGGGAAAGCTGATGCAGGGTTAGCCGCGAGCATTTTCCACTTTGGGGAAATCGAGATCAATGACCTAAAAGCTTATTTACAAAAAAGGCATGTACCTATAAGGCTGTAGCAAAAAAGGGAGCATATTTTCAGGGTACTTTTGTTATTTATTGTCCCATGTAAAGTGCACCAGCAACTCCCGCTACAATAAGCACAGCGTATAAACCCACGATAATAGCCGTGGTCAGGCCCCAGAATACAAAATAGTTTTTCAGACTCTTTAGCGCATTTTCAATCACTTGCTGCGACTGATTATAACTAACAAACCGCAGTGTTTTATTGGCAAATTGTATCATAAAAAGGCTGGAAAAAAAGTAAAGAGCCGCTATGAGCAAGTAAACTACCGAAATAGCTACTGAATTACTGTAAGCTTCAAATTCGGGCATATCCAAACTACTTAAGAAAGAAGCGGCAAAAACAGCAACAAGAATGAAAAGGCCCGCCATGAAAAAGCCAACAATAGCCAGGAAGCGAGCCCATAGGGCACTTGTTTTCAAAAATTCTCGGGTGGCTGGAGAAAAGCCAACCTGGCTTTGGTCAAGCCCGGAATCTAATGGTTGATCGTAATTCATTGTTTTTTGAGTTTTTAACGAGTATTTAGGAAAAGCATTTCTTTTTCGGACTTAAGCCTTTAGCTTTGCACCTGATAATCAATAGGACCAAGAGCGTGTTTTGCAATCGCTTTTTTGGTAGAATATGTAAGCAAATAGATGCTCACAGCGCTTTTTTTTGTTTTGTAGCAAAGCTAAAAAGACCAAAAGCTAAACTTAGAGGCGTCACAATTTGCCTGCATTTGCAAACTAAAGGATGCATTTCAAACATGCCCTTAAATAGCCAGACTTACTCTGGGGTTTAAGCAGTTTAATTTGCCCTGCCAATCCCCGAAAATGGTTCTGCTTTTTTCTCCTTTAAAGTATTAATAAATCTAAAAAAATACAATGCTCTCGAATACAAACCTTATAAAGCTTGATGAAATAAATTTTGATAAAGGTAACGGTCTTATTCCGGCTATTATACAGGATGCCAGTACATTTAAAGTGCTTATGTTGGGCTATATGAATAGTGAGGCGCTCACCAAAACTATCAACGAAGGAAAGGTAACATTCTACAGCAGGAGCAAGCAGCGCTTATGGACAAAAGGTGAAACTTCAGGCAATTTCCTGCATCCTACAGCTATTAAGCTGGACTGCGATAAAGATACCTTGCTAATATATGTCAACCCGGTGGGTCCGACTTGTCACACCGGCAGTGATACCTGCTTTGATGAGATTAATCAGCAGGAAGATTTTCTATTCCATTTAGAAAGAACTATTCAGGACCGTAAGAAACAGCCCAAAGAAGGTTCTTACACAAGCAAACTATTCGAAAAAGGGATCAATAAAATAGCGCAAAAGGTCGGAGAAGAAGCCGTAGAATTAGTCATTGAGGCCAAAGATGACAGCAAGGAGCTGTTTTTAAACGAAGCTGCTGATCTAATGTACCATTATCTGGTATTGCTTACCCAAAAAGGCTATACTTTTCAGGAAGTTGTTGATATTTTAGCAGAGCGCCATAAGTAACAATTCCGTATCTTAGGTGTATAATTCAAAAACCATGATATACACCACTTTTTGCCCCTCTCCTTTTGGTTGTTTTGAGATCAAAGGAAGCAACAAGGGCATTCGATCGGTAAAAATGGTCAATAAGACGCCATGTATTCAATTAAACGAAGTGCCAGAACTGCTGGAAAATTGCGTACAGCAACTAGCAGAGTACTTTGATCAAAAAAGGACCTCGTTTGACCTGAAGCTGGATTTTGAGGGTCACGCTGAATTTAGCAAGGGCGTATGGTATGAACTGCTGAAAATTCCCTATGGTCGAACGACAACCTATTCAGCTATCGCTGAGCAACTGAATAACCCAACGGCAATGCGGGCCGTTGGCTTAGCCAACCGTAACAATCCTATCGCTATTATTGTACCCTGCCATCGAATGATTGCCAAAAACGGTGATTTACAAGGGTATTTCTACGGGCTGGATATGAAAAGAAGCCTTCTGGCCCACGAAAACCCTATGAGCTACGCTCCGCAAGGAAGTTTGTTCTAGTTCTGTCCGATGCTATTTTCATCTTCACTAATCTTCATCAAAACGGAGCCCGAAGCGCTGCCACAGATCTTTTACCAGTGGATTTTTTTGATGTAAAACCTTTAGCCGCTCCTTGCTGGTGAGCATTTTTTTGGGCTTTGCTACCTCTGGCGCTTTTGATCTATCCAGAACAACTTTTAAAGACAGCATTGGTTCTCTGAAATATTCCCTTAGGTGATCCACCAGAGGAATTTCCTGCCGCAGGGCATTTTCAGCTAAAACGGAAGCTACGGTAGCGGTTATCTCTCTGTCTTTGACCTCCAATTCTGCCTTACTGAGGTATATTTTGATCCCCTCCTGAGCGTGACCTTCTACATAGGCATCCCACTGTTCCTGTACAGCCTCTGCCGTTATATCTTTTTTTGACTCTTCGGCTTGTTGAGTATCTTGTTTTACTTCCTCCAGCAGTGCATTAACATCCAGCTTTTTGAACTGACGCTTGCTCTTTTTTATTGCTGCCTTCGGTGTTTCTTCAGCCGCAGCAACTTCTTTATGGCTTTCTTCAGAGGTTTCTATTGCTTTGGGTGCTTCGTCTTGCTCTTCTTCCCGGCTTATTTCAGTTGAGAAGTTTTTTTTTTCAAAATTTTCTACTTCGGGCTGGCCAGCCATTTTTACAGCCCTATTAACATAGCTCAACTTGATGAGTGCCATTTCTACATGCAATCTTTTATTTCTGGCCATCCGGTAATTGATATCACAATCATTAATCAAATTGAGCGCATTGAGTAAAAAGTTGAGCTTTACCTGACCAGCTTGCTCTTGATATTTTTCCTTTAGGTTATCACTAACCTCCAGTAGTTGTAGTGTTTCTGGATCTTTACAAACCATCAGATTTCTAATATGAGAGGCCAGACCATTAATAAAAATATCCGGCTCAAATCCTTTTCTTAAGATATCATCAAACATCAAAAGTATGCTGGGCATATCCTCCATCATGAAGGCCTCCATCAGTTTAAAATAATAGTCATAGTCCAGAACATTCAAATTGGCTATTACATCCTGATAAGAAATTTGGTTGCCCGAAAAAGAGACAATGCGATCAAAAATAGACAAGGCATCCCGAAGAGCGCCATCCGCTTTTTGAGCAATGATGTGCAAAGCATCGTCATCAGCCTTTATACCTTCTTCCTTGCATATCCCCGCCAGATGCTCTACCGTTCTGGATACCTGGATACGCTTGAAATCAAAAATTTGACACCTAGAGAGAATAGTAGGGATGATCTTATGCTTTTCGGTAGTGGCCAAAATAAAGATCGCGTAAGAGGGGGGCTCTTCCAATGTTTTCAAAAAAGCATTAAAAGCTTGCTGGGACAACATGTGAACCTCATCGATGATAAAGACTTTATATTGTCCTTGCTGAGGTTGGAAGCGCACTTGCTCTATCAGCGCCCGAATATGCTCCACACTGTTGTTGGATGCTGCATCCAGCTCCATGATGTTAAAAGAAGCATTATCATTGAAAGCAATACAGGATTCACATTTATTACAAGGTTCAAAATCAGAAGTTTTATTCTGACAATTGAGCACTTTGGCCAAAATACGGGCACAGGTTGTTTTACCTACTCCTCTGGGCCCACAAAAGAGAAACGCATGAGCTAAATGGTCATTCTTTAAAGCATTCTTTAAAGTTTGGGTGACATGCTCCTGGCCTACAACATCGTCAAACCTTACTGGCCTGTATTTCCTCGCAGATACAATGAATGTACTCATCCTCTATTTTTGATCCGGGTCAGCAGTAATCTTAACACTACAAGCAGCTCTTTCCCAGAGCTTATCGATTATGCTAAACCCGATATTTTGAATTTTTGAAATGATCACTAATATACAAAAAACCAGACGGCCTATCTCAAAGTTACGCTCGATTATCAAATATTAAATCACTGTCATTTTAGCCATCATCCTTGTAATGCCTGAAAATAGCGTAGGCCAAAAAGATTAATTTTTTGTTTAAGGTTATGAGAAATAATAAATTGCCCCCTTAATTCAAATAATTTATGAGAATATCAATAGCACAGCTAAATTATCATATCGGAAATTTTGAAGGGAACCTGCAAAAAATGTTAAAGGCTATAGAGCAAGCCAAGCAACAACAAGCTGACCTGATCTGCTTCAGTGAATTAGCTACTTGCGGATACCCCCCCAGAGATTTCCTGGAATTTGAAGACTTCATACACCTGAGTATGAATTGCATCCATAAACTGGCGGAGGCCTCCAGAGATATCGCTATCGTGGTTGGATCTCCTAGTAAAAATCCAGTAGTAAAAGGGAAAGATTTATATAACTCGGCTTATTTTCTGGCCGACGGAGAGATCAAACACATACAGCACAAAGCATTACTGCCTACATATGATATTTTTGATGAATATCGGTATTTTGAACCAGCTACAGAATTTGGGCTGGTAGAATATAAAGGGAAAAAAATAGCGCTGACTATTTGCGAAGATATCTGGAACCTTGGTAATGAAAACCCACTCTACACCATTTGTCCTTTAGATGAAGTAATGCCTCAGCAACCGGACCTGATTCTTAACCTTTCAGCCTCTCCGTTTGACTATGATCAAGCCAAAGACAGAATACATGTGGTTAAAACTAATGTAGACAGATACAAGGTACCGATGTTTTACGTCAATCACTCTGGCGCTCAGACAGAACTCATCTTTGATGGTGGCTCCCTGGTGGTCTCGCCGGATAGTACCATTTTTGAAGAGCTACCGTATTTTGAGGAGCTGGTAAAGACCTATGACCTCGATGAAGTAGTAAAGGGCCGTGAAAAAGAGCACTTTCAGGATAAGAATAAAATGCAACTCATTCACGATGCTTTGATAGTTGGCCTGAGGAATTATTTTGGTAAAATGAATCTAAAGCAGGCTATCTTAGGGCTCTCTGGTGGTATTGACTCTGCTGTCGTTGCTGTTATCGCCGCTAGAGCTTTGGGAAAAGATAACGTAAGAGTGGTATTGATGCCCTCCCAGTTTTCTTCTGACCACAGTGTAACTGATGCAAGAACGCTGGCGAAAAACCTGGGCGTGCAATACGACATTATAGGGATTTCCAAAATTTATGATGCCTACATGGAAGCGCTGGAGCCACATTTTTGGGCATTACCATTTAATATTGCGGAAGAAAATATTCAGGCGCGCTCCCGTGGGATGTTACTCATGGCTTTTTCCAATAAATTTGGAAATATTCTCCTTAACACCTCCAACAAGACAGAAATGGCAGTAGGTTATGGAACACTTTACGGAGATATGTGCGGTGGCCTCTCCGTAATAGGTGACCTCTACAAAACCGAAGTTTATGATCTGGCTAAATTTATTAATAAGGACGAAGAGATTATTCCGGAACACATTATCACCAAGCCCCCATCAGCAGAGCTCAGACCCGACCAAAAGGACTCCGACAGCCTCCCCGATTATGATATCCTTGACAAAATCCTGTTTGAATATATAGAAAACAGAAAAAGTCCACAGTATATCATTGATATGGGCTACAAACACAACCTGGTCAAGAAAATACTGAGAATGGTCAATATCAACGAATTCAAAAGGTACCAGACTGCTCCTGTCCTGCGGGTATCACAAAAATCATTCGGCATGGGCAGAAGAATGCCAATTGTAGGAAAATACCTTGCCTAGCTGAGGCCCTGGCGAGGCCTGGCCTCGTTAGGACCCCCACTTCTATTAGCTACCAATTAAATACGCTCGTAGGATCGTTTATCGGCTGTATACCTGACATTAGTCGAAAAGCTCCACACTGAAACATTATTATTTTTGAAAAGAAGGCATTTAAAAGGTTACAGGCTAAGGTCATAAAATAAAAACTGGTCATCCGACCATACGAAGATGCAGAACTAGAGGGATCTATAATAGAGGCTCCGTCCCACTCCGACTTTGGGATGGGGCATTTTTTTAAAAAAAAATCTCACATAGGCATTATTGGCAGTCGTCTAATCAATTTTAGCAGAAAAGTATAATTTTTAATAAATACACCTTTTATGCTTTATCTACCCAATTAAATTGTCAAAAAAGTTACTTATACGAAAGTAAATTTACTTTAAGTAAATCACTATTTTTGGTGATAAGCAGATTCCCTAAAAATGGCGATTGATCAAAACAAATAAAATATCGAAATTCGTGCCAGGAAAATAAATTTACCTTTTGTTAAGTCTGAAAGGAACAATAAACAAAAGGGAATACTCATTTCGGCAATAAATTAATAGGTGAAGGGGGAAAACTATGGTTTATTTCAAGCTATCAATATGGAAGCAAGATCAAAGCGTTGCTGAGGTTGGCCTACGGCCTGCAGAAATCGCTGCGATTATTTCTCCCGTGTATAGCCTAAAAGAAAACAAGTTTGAGGTTCAAGACGAGTACATTAAAGTGAGTACGAGGTTATCGGTGGTACCTAACGATCAGGGCAAAGGTGCAGTAATCGGCTACCTGCCAAAAAACAAGCTGGAAAAGAATGTGATCAATGTTTATGGTACTGCCAAGATTGTTATAAATACTTTTCATGATAGCTTAAAACGCATTGGTAAGCCGGCTGATCATTCGAGGGTTTATGACAAGGGGCACCTCAGGATTATTATTAACAATTATTATCACGAAAAAGAAGATAATTTTGAAGACTTACTGATCGGGTATTTTAAAAATACAAACACGATTTATCTGAATGACCTATATCTAGAAGGGTTTGATATGCTGTGCAGCCGGTCTTTTGACATTATTGCACACGAGGTAGGGCATTATCTTTTGTATCAACTCTTTCCAAACCTGGATAAGTCCCGGCACGATGTTCAGAAAGAGGCTTTTAAGGAAGCTTTTTCTGACTTGGTGATGTTTTTTTCACTACTCTCTCAGGATGATGTATGCGAACTAACAATAGAAAGTACGCAGGAATTTATGGCTCCGGATTCGGAGGATAACTTTATAAGCAGAATTGGCGAACAGTACAGTCATCATTTGTATGAGCACTATCAAGGGGTTAGAAACCTGATAGTTAAATCCAATTACAACCATTTTCTGGAGCATACAGATGATCATTATGAACAAAGTCTTTCTTTTTCAGGAGCTATTTACAATAGCTGCATAGATATTTTTAGACTTTCGGCGAGAAGGACGAACCGATATCCGGCTTCAGTATTGAAAAGAATCAATTTTTTACTCAATGACCTTTTTATAGGAGCTGTTCATCATTTACTCAACCAGGATATAGAGGAGGTCAACCTTAGCCTTTTGGCCCACTCATTTCTGGATACATCAGAACAGTATCTGAATAAAAGAGAAGACTTTCTGGAAAGCCTCTGTATATCAACCCATGAAGTAATGAGAATTGTAAGAGGGCATTTCGCAACACGGTCATTAACTGAATAGTACTTTTTACGCTGTCACATAAAAATAACACCGACCTTAACGAAGGTCCTCCTTATTATTAACTTTCTAAAATCGATTTATGAGCACTGATGCTAAGGCAGCTCACCTTTATCGCAGTAGAACTGACGACAGGTGGCTGCACCTTTTAATTTCGAATATTATTGATGGAAAATCTTATGACCCGCAAGATGTAGATGTAAAGATCACTCAATTGGTGAATAAAGCTCCAGCGTTTGATCTTACCGATGAGTTAACTGCCCGCTACAGTTTCAAGATAGAAGTAAGACGTACTTCTACAACACTGCCTGTCAGCAGAGAACAAGAGCAGCTTAACTTTTCTTTTTTTGCCGAAAAAGCAATACTCGATTATTCCCTGTTTGAGTGTGCTGTTATTCTGGATGGTGATGAAGCTAATCCTAGAATGAGCTACTTTAAGTACCGCGACGAATTGATTCTCCCAACTGCCACAAGCACAGCTAGCCGATCGGTAGAGGGGACTGATCCTACTGACCCAAATGATCCGGACGATCCAGACGATCCAGACGATCCGCCTGAGATACCGAATCCCAATCCTCACGATCCGATACCGGCGTACGACCCTTTTGCATCACAATATCTAGATAAAGAAAGACCTGTTACTATCCATATCAAATATATAGATTAGAAGATTTGACCATTCTCGTACCTAAATAAGGTACGAGAATGAGTAAAAAGCTAAACCCCTGTATACCTTTTCATTTTAGTCTATTATACTTTTACAGGGTTTATTATTTTTTTGTGTGAGCAAGATATAACCAGGTAATTATTAAAGAAATACCATAACTTGTAAATAAAAAGTGTGTGCAGTAAGAATAATTTCAGTTATTTCATTTTTCATCTTACCACTAAGCAGCTTTGGTTATTTTTATTTTGGTACTAATCCAGGCATTGATTCACTAGCCCTTAAGGTCTGGAACCACTCTAAAAGTTACGACTATAGCAAGGCCGATAGTGTTGCTGGTATAGTTGAGCAAAATTGTACCAAATATGCTTATCCTGCGGGTATGGCCTTCGTCTATAGGGCGCAAGCCTTAAAAGCAAAGCGCTTGAATGACTACAAACTGGCAGATAGCCTATTGACTGAGGCATTGGCTGTAACCAACAACTTTTCCAAAGAAAACTTATGGGCCACCTGGCTTTACAGTGATAAAATCTTATTAGAAACGCAAAGAGGCGCCTACCCTATGAAGGCTCTGGAATATTGCGACAGTGCATTAAGCTATGCTTTAAAGCTTTCTCCACAGCAACCAAGACTGCTTGCCGGCATACACAACAACAGAGCAATCGCATATCAAATGCAAGGCAACGAGAAAAGGGCCATGGAAGCTTACCAACAAGCTGTTACGATAAGTACAACTACACTACGCGATAGCTTACAGCGCAGAGATTCTATTAGGCTAGCCACTGCCTTGCACAACTACGTCACTTCGCTAACTGCTTTGCATAGTAATGACTCTAGTGCACAGATCTTTAGCTACCTCGACAAAAGCCATGAGCTCTATCGGCGCTCCCCCTACAGCATGGCCAAAGTATACGACGCCAAAGCCAACCTCTGTATGAAGCTCAAAAATTACAGTCAGTCTAAATTGTATTACGATAGTTCACTATTAGCTAAGCAAATACTAAATGACCAGAGAGGATTGGCCAGGTCCTATCTCAATAGAGCCAGTCTTTTCAATGAACTAGAGGAATATTCAAATGCGCTTAGCGAGTTACAGTTGTTTGAAAAAATACCTGCTGAATATAAGGAACTCCGCATTATGGCCGACTTCAATCTTCTCTCTGCAAAAACCCATAATGCAATTGCAGAATACAAAAAAGCCTATAGCTACCTCTCTGCATGGGGTCGCATTAATGAAGAGCTGAAAAATGAAGAGAATAATCGGCTCATAGAAGCCTCCGCCGTCAATCAAAAAAATATAGAGATAGCTAGAAAAGAACTTGAGAATAAAGAAAATCAGGAAAAAATAAAGGAAGTCCGATTTAGAAATCGTATATTAACGATATCAATGATATTTATCGGTACGATTATCCTGATATTATACTTTTTCTACAGGCAAAAGCAAGCACTGGACCGGCAAAAGCTCAAGTCACTTCGTGATGATGTATTGATTAAGGCGTCACAAGCCGAGCGCATTGGCCAGGAAAGGACCAAAAAAGCTATCGCCGAGCAATTGCACAATAGTATGGGATATTTGTTTACCCTTATAACCAATAAGTACAGCACCTTATCTAATCAAATTGATGAGACGGCTCCAAAATTCAAGCAAGAATTTGCTAGTTTGGGGCAACTCCTATCAGATTCAGCACAAAAGAACAGAAAAATCGCCCACGAATTACTACCTCCTTCACTTTTAAAAGTGGGCTTACCGGCAGGGATCGCTACGCTTTCTGATCGTACTAGAGAATCTGGTTTAAAGGTGGATCTTGCCATAGACGGATTCGAAGATCGTCTTAATAAGGAAGCAGAGTTAATCCTGTTCAGAGCTATTGAAGAATTACTCAATAACACCCTCAAATATGCTCAGGCTGATAGGATAGAAATAATTCTTACAGAACATTACGATAGCTGGAATATCATGTATATGGATAATGGGAAAGGGTTTAATTATGATCCTTTAGATCCACATTCTGGCATAGGTCTGCACAGTATCAAGTCTAATATCGATTATCTTTCGGGGACTTTTGCTGTGGATTCTCACCCTAGTTCAGGCAGTACTTTTACCATGGATATTCCAAAGAATGATCAAAATTTGGAAGTAGACGTTGTTTAAAAATGTCGTTTCATGTTTGCAGACAAAACATTGTGCAGCAAATACT
>CAZVOD010000013.1:0-72569 GCA_964628385.1 uncultured Saprospiraceae bacterium | reverse complement strand
GCTGCACAAGCCTTTGCCTTCAACTATAACCCCACATTCTTAAACAACTTCATAAGTTAAAATGAAAAAATAGATGAAATTTCCACAACCTATTTCTGTCAGGCAACTAGCGGCTAGTATTAAAGCAAAACTAATTGGAGATGAGACCATCATGGCTACCGGAATTAATGAAATCCATCAGGTGGAACCGGGAGATATTACCTTTGTAGATGTCAAAAAATACTTCAATAAATCTCTAAGCTCTGAGGCTACGGTTGTCTTGATCAACGAAGAAACGGACTGCCCTCCGGGAAAGGCATTGCTGGTGTGTACATCTCCTTTTGAGGTTTACAATAACTTGATTCTTAAATACCGGCCAAGAATATCGGCTTCTACTGCTATTGATCCGACCGCCCAAATTGCCTCTTCCGCTATCATCGAGCCTAATGTGATTATCGGCCCTCATGTACTTATTGGGGAAAATGCCTACATACAGGCTAATGTTACGGTAGCAGAATATACGGTTATTGGCGAAAACGTAATCGTGCAATCAGGTTCTGTTATTGGAACGGAAGCCTTCTATTTCAAAAAAACAGCTCAAGGCTTCCAGAAATGGCGCTCAGGAGGAAGAGTAATTTTGGAAAAGAATGTGGATATCGGTGCCGGTTGTACCATCAACAAAGGAGTATCCGGCGATACTATCATCGGAGAAGGTTCAAAGCTAGATGGCCAGATTCATATCGGCCATGATGTCAAAGTTGGTAAAAACTGCTTATTTGCCGCTCAGGTCGGTATCGGTGGGAATACAGTAGTTGGTGATGAGGTAGTAATGTATGGTCAGGTTGGAATTGCTCAAAATCTGAGAATCGGAAATAAAGTCGTTATTTTGGCCAAATCAGGAGTATCAAAAGACCTGGAAGACGGTAAGACGTATTTTGGCTCTCCGGCAGCTGAGGCAAGAGGTATGTACAGAATACTGGCCGCGATGAGAAGCCTGCCGGCAATGGTAGCGAGCTACAACAATAAATAAAAAAGAACTACTGCTTTTTTAGTCGCTTTGTTGTGAGAATTCTATTTTGCTTACTAACGATCTGGATTAAATACATCCCTCGTGGCAGGTCTGATACGTTGTACTGCTTATTATCAGTTATGGCTTCAAAAACGCGGATGGTTTTACCCAGCATATTGATTAGCATAACCTTTTTGATATTGTCACTTTCATTGATTTGGAAGAAATCGGTAGCAGGATTGGGAAATATCTTTATTTCTATCGGCTCCTCCTTTTCATCAGAAGAAAACAAAAGATAGCGGTCTCCAAAGTTATCAGCGCTTTGAGCTGACACATTAAAGCCAATAATAGTTAGAATAAAAAGGAGTAAAATTTTCTTCATAAGCCGTTTTCATTATTTCCTCTATGAGAAAAAGTAAGTTATTCAAATAATGTTGGCAGAACAACAGACATTAACTTGTATTCAAACAAAATTAACATAATTGGTATAATAAATTAGGGTTTTCTGTATAATCAAAAAATCCTATCTACGAAATTGAGCTTATTAGATTTGTAGCTATTAGCAAGATTTGGATGCAATAAGGAAGCACCGGCATGGGAATTTTTTAAAAATGGGCCAAAGGAATTCCTCATGAATTGTTGCTGGACGATTCTTTCAACTTATTGCATCACAAATATATATTTTTTTTGCTAAATTTTAATGTAAGTTGGCTGCCAGTTAAAAATTTTTAGCCAGCCAGCTGATGGAAGTATTTTACGAATTCTTCGATCGTCATGCTACCAAGGTCTCCCTCTCCCTGGCGTCTGACCGATACCGTGTTTTCATCCATCTCTTTTTCCCCCACAATTAGCATGAAGGGAATACGCTTTACCTCTGTATCTCTGATTTTACGGCCAATGGTTTCTCCTCTGTCGTCGATGAAGCCTCTGATATCTGCTACTGCCAATTGATCCTGTACTTTTCTGGCATATCCTTCAAACTTTTCGCCTATAGGCAGGATTGCATATTGCTCCGGAGTTAGCCAAAGCGGGAATTTACCAGCCGTAGACTCAATCAGGATACTAATGAACCGCTCCATAGAGCCAAATGGGGCTCTGTGTATCATCACCGGTCGGTGTGGCTGGTTATCAGAGCCGGTATATTCGAGTTGGAACCTTTCTGGCAAATTATAATCTACCTGTATCGTACCTAGCTGCCAAGATCTGCCAATGGCATCTTTTACCATAAAATCGAGCTTAGGTCCGTAAAAAGCAGCCTCTCCTTCGACAGTAGTCGTTTTCATTCCGATCTCTTCCGTCGCTTCAATAATAGCTCGTTCTGCATTATCCCAATTTTCTTTAGAGCCAATATACTTTTTTGGATTATCCGGGTCGCGAAGAGAGATTTGAGCCGTAAAGTCATTAAAGCCCATTTTCCCCAAAACAGTAGTAGTCAAATCTAGCACATTAAGGAATTCATCCTTCACCTGTTCAGGAGTACAAAAGATATGAGCATCGTCCTGTGTAAAGCCTCTTACTCTTGATAAGCCATGAAGCTCTCCACTTTGCTCATAGCGATATACCGTACCAAATTCAGCAAGGCGGAGGGGCAAGTCTTTATAAGACTTCGGACGGTTACTATAAATTTCACAGTGATGAGGACAGTTCATTGGCTTTAGTAAAAACTCTTCTCCTTCTCTAGGTGTATTGATGGGCTGAAAACTGTCTTCGCCATATTTTTCATAATGGCCGGAAGTCACATAGAGCTCTTTCTTGCCAATGTGCGGAGTGGTTACCAGCTGGTAGCCACGTTTCTCTTGCTCTTCGCGCATATAGTTCATAAGGCGTTCTCTCAGCGCATTGCCCTTTGGTAGCCATAGTGGCAAGCCTGCGCCCACGCGTTCAGAAAACATAAATAGTTCAAGTTCTGCACCAATTTTTCTATGGTCTCTCTTTTTAGCTTCCTCAAGCAGTGTCAGGTATTCATCCAATTCCTTCTGCTTTGGAAAAGTAACCCCATAGATTCTGGTCATTTGAGGCTTAGTTTCATCTCCTCTCCAGTAGGCACCGGCCAAACTCATCAGCTTAATAGCTTTGATCTTTCCGGTATCCGGAATGTGCGGCCCCTTACAAAGATCTACGAAGTTGCCCTGCTGATAGAAAGTAATACTACCATCTTCCAATTCGCTGATCAGTTCTAGCTTATATTCATCTCCCTTATCCTCAAAATAGTCCAACGCTTCTTTTTTACTAACTTCTTTGCGGACATATTCGTTCTTCTGGCGAGCCAACTCCAGCATTTTCTTTTCAATCTTAGGGAAATCAGAAGAACTAATTACGGTGTCGCCAGTATCAACATCATAATAAAATCCGTTGTCAATGGGAGGGCCTATACCAAATTTAATACCAGGGTACAACTCTTCCAAAGCCTCTGCCAAGAGGTGTGCTGATGAATGCCAAAATGTATTCTTCCCTTCTTTGTTATCCCAGGTTAGCAGCTCTATTCGAGCATCTTCATTAATAGGACGCGTAGCATCCCAAACTTTGCCGTTAATCTTTGCCGATAGGACGTTCCTGGCTAGCCCCTGGCTGATTGATTTGGCAATATCCATGGCAGTAGTACCTACTTCGTACTCCCTTACCTTACCATCAGGGAAAGTAATTTTGATCATTGTTTCAGCTTATTTTATATGTCTCGTATCAATTTCGAGGTGGGCTAAATTAACTTTTTTTAAGATAAGTAGGAAAAAATCAGAAGGAAGCTTTAATAGGAATCACTAATAAGCGCCAGGAAGCAGCAGGAAGCGGCAGTAAGCTATATTTACCGCTGTTTGTTCCTTACCCGGCCGGCTAATTGTTTGAGGCTTTCCAGGTTATGACCGGAAGAGAAAATGTCAATGTAAGGAAGGGCTCGCTTCATACCCTCTACCTCAGGCTTGAAATAAGCGTTGCCAGCTAAAGGATTGAGCCATATAGTCCGGGCCGCTCTGCGATGAATTTTTTGCATACTTGCTTCCAAAAGATGAACATTGCCAGTATCCCAGCCGTCACTGAGTAATATCACTGTCGTACGATTATTTACCAAACACCCATAATCAGAAATAAATTGATGCAATGACTCTCCTATCCGGGTGCCGCCGGACCATTCGGGTACAGTCTGCAGAAGATTTTCCAGCGAGTTTTTAAATTCTTGGTTTTTAAGGGTATTAGTGACTCTGTGTAGATTGGTGCTGAACACGAAGCTTTCAATTTTCTTATCTACATTTTGGAAAGTATAGATAAACTGAAGCAAAAATTTGCTGTACAAGTCCATTGACTTGCTGATATCACAGAGTAATACAATCTTGTGTCTGTTTTTTTTTGTTTTTTTGTAGTAAATATCCATAATTTCTCCTCCCGTCCTAAGGTTCTGACGAATGGTCTGCTTGAGGTCCAGGCGCTTGCGGCGGTGGGTTCTTTCCCAACGGCGACTAGCCTGCCGGGCCATCGACCGGGCAATGAGCTGAATGATCTTCCAAGCTTCCCGAAGTTCTTCTTCATCCATTTTGGAGAAATCTTTCTCTCCAAGACTTTGATGCTCACTGTAGGTAGCCGCCTCGGTGATTTCTTCATTAGTATTTCCCTGTAGCCAGTCTTTTATTTGCTGGAAACCCTCTTTACCGCCCTTTTTAGGTTTGCTCTGTTCCTGATCAATACGTTTGGCATCCAGCGCCTTTTCCAATTCTTTCCAGTACTGATCGTATAGTGCATCAAAGCGTTCCTGCTCTAGTCTTTTGCGACACAAAGTGGCTTTCAGGCAATTTCTAAAAGCGATAGGATCATCAAAAGGGGCAATAATAGCCAGGGCATCAAGCATTAGGCTGGTTTCCAACGGGCCAATGTTAAACCCATTATGTCTGAGGTATCGGCACAACTCCAGCAGGTTGGAGGTCAAATCTGTACGGCGATGAATAATTGTCCTGGACATAAGTCATAGTTTTGAGATGGCTCCTACCTTTTCAAACAGTTCAGAGAGCGACATGGAAGTCTCGCGGATATCTGTCCAATCTTTAAGCACCACTCCCAGAGTAGAAGACACGAGTTCTTTATCCAGGTGATCAATATGAAGAGTAGCTAATGCTTCCGCCCAGTCAAGGGTTTCGGCAATACCAGGAACCTTTTCCAGGCGCTTTTTGCGAAGTTCCTGCATAAATATACAAATTTGCTTCGCGAGCCTATCATTGATATTGGGTGTCTTGGCTTTTACGATCTTCAGTTCTTTATCAAAGTCGGGATAATCAATCCATAGGTACATACAACGCCGGCGCAGCGCTTCTGATAATTCTCTTACCCGATTGCTGGTAACGATAACTTGAGGGATATGTGCGGCTTTAATAGTCCCTATTTCAGGTATAGTAATTTGCCAATCAGAGAGGACTTCCAGCAGGAAGCTTTCAAATTCTTCATCGGCTCTGTCTATTTCATCCAATAAGAGTACGGGGGGTCTATGATGGGTAATCGCCTGCAGCAATGGCCTTTTTAACAAAAAGCGGTCGCTAAAAATGGATTTTTCCTTTTCTTCCAGGGTTTTGCCAGAACTTTCCTCCATTTTGAGATAAAGTAATTGTTGCTGGTAATTCCACTCATACAAAGCATGAGTAGCATCCAGACCCTCATAGCATTGTAGCCGGATCAGGTCAGTATCCATGGCGGATGCCATTACCTTGGCTATTTCTGTTTTACCAACTCCCGCCGGGCCTTCAATCAACAGGGGCTTTTTGAGCTCCATGGCCAGAAAAACAGACATGACGATATTGGATTCTGTGATGTAGCCCTGCTTGGCCAGCATTTCCTGAACCTTATCCAGAGAAGGGTGTGTGATCATGAATACACTTTTCAAAAATGAACAAAAGCAAAAAGCCAGAATGGGCAAAGTGCCCATCTGACTTTCGAAAATATAGCCTAAAAATAATTTTATGCTGTAGCGTGAGTCAAAGCGCGTTTGACATATACTCTGGCCAGATGTTGGCGGTATTCTTCAGACGCAAAATGATCACTCATAATATCAACGCCTTGAGCAGCCTGATCGGCAGCTTGTTGAATACTTTCTGCACTGATCTCCTTTCCTTTCAATGTATTGATAACATTTTTATCGGAAAATGCAACATCAGCTACGCCAGTAAGGGCTACTTGTACGTCCTGACAAGTGTTGCCACTTTGGGTTATCATTACTGCACAACCTACAATAGCAAAACGGGAGGCCGGTTGCATAAATTTTTGATAAGAAGACTTGGTATTGGCCGCTGGCA
The DNA here is from genome assembly GCA_964628385.1 of uncultured Saprospiraceae bacterium. Taxonomy (GTDB): domain Bacteria; phylum Bacteroidota; class Bacteroidia; order Chitinophagales; family Saprospiraceae; genus JANQPA01. Next base: position 66,314 of record CAZVOD010000013.1, on the reverse strand, counting down.
AAGGCACTTTTATCTCTGTTAGAATCTCATTTTCTGCAATTGCTGTTTCATAGAAGCCAGTGAAGAAATCCCTGGCTGCAATTTCGCGCGAACCATTGGGACCCTTAGCAACCATAATTGCATTTGAAGCGATAATAACTGCTGGCCAATCAGCAGCAGGGTCAGCATGAACAAGGCTACCTCCAAGCGTACCCTTATTCCTCACCTGCCGGTCACCAATTAATTTAGCGGCAGCCGGGTAAAACTCCAGGCCATTATTGAATTGGTCAGAATTGGCAATATCTGCGTGAGTAGCGCCGCCACCGATACAAACATGGCCGTTTTCCTGGCGGATATAGCGCATATCCTGAATCCGCCCGATATCGATCAGTACACCAGGAGCGTTTAAACGCAATTTCATGGCAGGGATTAGGCTATGCCCACCGGACACTAGCTTGGCTTCATCGCCATGCTGAACCAACATGGTAATAGCTTCATCCACTGTGTTGGCTCTTTCGTATTTAAAATTAGCTGGAATCATTTTGTAATAATTTTTTTTAACAATCAAAAAATGGATAAGCAATGTTGCCTATGAATGCATTGCTCTCCACACTCGCTCCGACGTCATCGGCATTTGTATGTGTTTGATACCGAATGGAGAAAGCGCATCCATAACAGCATTTACAACGGCAGGAGTAGAGCCAATTGCTCCTGCTTCACCCGCGCCTTTCACTCCGAGTGGGTTGTGAGGGCACGGCGTTACCGTACGATCTACTTCAAAGGAGGGCAGATCATCAGCCCTGGGCATGGTATAATCCATATAAGAACCATTAACTAGCTGCCCGTATTCATCGTAAATAGCTCCTTCGAAGAGAGCCTGGCCTATACCCTGTGCCAGTCCGCCATGAATTTGGCCATCTACGATCATAGGATTGATAACATTTCCTACATCATCAACGGCAATGAATCGCTTTAAGCTTACTTTACCCGTATCTCTATCAACTTCAACAACAGCGATATGGGCGCCATTGGGATAGGTAAAGTTGGCCGGATCATAAAAGCTGGAGAAATCCATACCCGGCTCCAGCCCCTCAGGATAATCATGAGGTACATAAGCCGTTAATGCAATATCACCAAAGGAGATGCTCTTATCCGTTCCCTTTACTGTGTATTTTCCTTCCTTAAATTCTATATCATCAGGAGCTGCTTCTAATTTGTGGGCAGCTATCTTCGTTCCTTTCTCAACAATTTTTTCTATACTTTTCACAATAGCACTACCGCCTACCGCCAGGGAACGAGACCCATAGGTACCCATACCAAAAGCAACAGATTCTGAGTCGCCGTGTACGATTTCTACATCGTCAATATCAATTCCCAGTTTATCAGCTACTACCTGTGCAAAGGTCGTTTCGTGGCCTTGTCCATGTGAATGGGCGCCCGTATAAACGCTTACCTTGCCAGTGGGCTGTACGCGCACCTGCCCTACTTCGTAAAGTCCGGCACGAGCACCCAGTGCTCCAACTACCGCTGAGGGAGCAATACCACAAGCTTCAACGTAAGTGGAGAATCCAATCCCCAATAATTTTCCTTCTTTTCTGGCTTCTTCCTGTTCTTTACGGAAATTTTCGTAGCCTACCATCTCTAAAGCTCTATTCAGAATTTTGTGATAGTCACCGCTATCGTATTGCAGTGCTACCTGTGTGGCATAGCCTGGCTGTTCTACCCCGTCAAATGGAGGGATAAAGTTTTTGAAACGAAGCTCGGCCGGGTCCATTTCCATTTCTAATGCAGCTGTATCCATCAAACGCTCCAGAAGGTAAGTAGCTTCAGGGCGACCTGCACCACGGTAGGCATCAACCGGAGTCGTATGCGTAAAGACACCATCGACGTGGACGTGGATCTTTGGCGTGGTGTAAAGTCCCTGGAGTAAAGTCCCATGCAACCAGGTGGGGACACAGGGGGCAAAGGTAGACAGGTAAGCGCCTAGGTTAGCCTGAGTATTAATACGCAAGCCTACAATATTTCCTTCTTTATCAAACCCCATTTCTGCTGTAGAAACATGATCACGCCCGTGAGCATCTGTTATGAAGCTTTCACTTCGCTCGGCAGTCCACTTAACAGGGCGCTGTATTTGCTTTGATGCCCAGGTAACAAGCGCCTCTTCTGCGTAATGAAATATTTTACTACCAAAACCTCCCCCTACATCAGGAGCCACTACACGAAGGCGATGCTCTGGTATACTAAGTACAAAAGCAGCCATCAAAAGGCGTGTCAAATGCGGATTTTGTGAAGTAGTGTAAAGCGTGTACTTATCGCTGGCATCTTCGTAGTGCCCGATCGCTGATCTGGGCTCCAGCGCATTAGGAATAACGCGCTGGTTGATATAATCCAGCTTTGTAATGTGATGGGCCTTTTCCATAGCTGCATCTACTTCTTCTTTGGGATTACCCAGTTCCCAATCAAAGCAAAGATTGTTTGGTGCATCTGGATGAACCAATGGCGCCCCTTCTTTAATGGCCTCTCTGGAATTAGTAACTGCATCCAGTTCTTCATACTCTACGTCGATAAGCTCGGCAGCATCTACTGCCGTTTCTCTGCTTTCCGCAATAACCATAGCGACATTATCGCCTACATGCTTAACTACGTCAGCTACTAATAGCGGATGGGGTGGCTCCTTCATGGTGTCTCCATTCTTGAAATTAACCTGCCAACCACAGGGTACGCCATTAATACCTGCCTCGGCAATGTCTTTGCCGGTATATACCGCCACTACCCCCTCGTGGGCTTCAGCAGCACTGGTATCTATATTGACGATTTTTGCGTGTGCATAAGGGCTACGCAGGATATAGGCAAAACTCATCCCGGGTAGCTTAATATCGTCTGTATAATTTCCTTTTCCTGTTAGGAAGCGCTTATCTTCAACACGCTTCACACTTTTTCCTATAAAAGTCATAATTGAGCTTCTTTTTCTTTTTGTTGAGATAATTGCCTGGCGGCATACTGAATAGATTTCACAATATTGTGATAGCCGGTACACCGGCAAATGTTCCCTTCCAAAGCATGTCTGATTTCCTCTTCCGTAGGATTTGGATTGTCCTGTAGGAAGTCTTTGGCCATCATAACAATACCCGGGGTACAAAAGCCACACTGAAGGCCGTGTTCTTCCTTGAAACCCTCCTGAAGTGGGTGTAAATGACCATTTTCTGCCAAGCCTTCAATAGTAGTGACTTCACAACCATCTGCCTGAACAGCAAGTATGGTGCACGATTTTACTGCATGTCCGTCTACCAGAATAGTGCAGGCTCCGCATCCACTGGTATCACAACCAATGTGTGTGCCTGTCAACCCTAAATCATCACGTAAGAAGTAGGCCAGCAAAGTTCTGGGCTCTATATCCTTACTTACTGCTTTACCATTGACAGTGAGGTTAATAGTGACGCTCATAAAATATGCGAGATTTGGTTTATAAATAGTTTATCTTGAATCGATTGTTTATTCTAGGTTTCTGTAGGTGTACTGGCCAACTCTTCTTCCATCGCCTGAAAAAATTGCTTGGTCAGGGTGTTGGCTACACCACTGAGTACGCGCTGACCCGTGCGGGCAAGTAAGCCCGATAACTTGGCTGCTCCATCAAAAGACATCTCTGTCTGGTGGCCTTCGGCAGGCGTAATATCAATGGCGACTTCAGCCGCAACATTGCCAATCTTACTGGTTTGCTTGATAACTAGCTTAAAATGCGCTGGCTCCTGTTTTTCTTCCACCGCTAGGTCTCCTTTAAATGAGCCTTTTACCGGCCCTAGCTTTACATCAGCAATAGCCTCGTACTTGTCTTCTTCTAGCTTTTCCAGCCGGGACACTCCTGGAGTGACCCGGGCTAGTACCTGTGGGTCCATGAGCTTGTCCCAGAGTATTTTGGGAGTGGTTGCAAAATTGTGTTGACCTTTTAATTTCATGCTTGTTTAATTTGGTTTAACTTTGATTAAGTTAGTTTTTATTTTGTATTGTAATTGAATGAGAGTGGAAAATAAGTAGCGTGTGAATGGCTAATCGGTAACCCGTCTGTGAACCCGTGATGATCATTTCACTTTTAATAATAGTTTATCATCAAAGTGTCTTATTTTTGTTTTCTTTATTTTTGTTTACTTTTTACAAAATTTAAAAAATAAAATTTCAATATATTGTACAAAAGTATTTTATAATTGCACAAAAATATTAGTAGTCAGTTTAAAAGAGATTTTCTCAAAAATATGAACAACCCACTACATCACCACAACAAGAAGAGAAGGTTAGAACAACTGATAGAAAACAGGACTATTTACAGTTCTGCTCATGCCGAGCTGAATATCTACGAAACACATCAGGCGGCCACTGGTGTGGAGCTCACGTTTGATAATCCAATTTTTGCGAGCATGATCACTGGTAAAAAAGTAATGCACTTATCTGGCTGCGAGGCTTTTGATTTTTTGCCCGGAGCATCAGTGGTTTTACCGAGTGATGAAAAAATGGTCATTGACTTTCCGGAGGCTACAATGGATGCTCCTGCCAAATGTTTGGCGCTGATGCTTGAGCCGGAACTCATAAAACAGACCATAGCAAGTTTTAATGAAAAAACCCTACAGACAAGCGAGCAAAAAGAGTGGGAGCTTGAAGATGAACATCTTTACCTGATCAATGATTATGCTGTTCACCTACTCACCTCCCGGCTGGTCTTTTTATTTTTGGAAGATCACTCCTCCAAAGACGTTTTTGTTGATATGCTATTAAAGGAACTAGTTATCCGCCTGATGCAGTCAAAAGCCAGGAAAATATTAATAGATGATTATAAAAATTATAAATCGGAAAACCGGCTGGCTGCTATCATTGACTTTATCCAGAAAAACCTGTCTAAAGACCTGAGTGTGGAGCAGCTTAGCCAGAAGGCCTGTATGAGCAAATCTCATTTCTTTAAATGCTTTAAAAATACTTTTGGCGTGTCGCCTGTTGAATATATCAACAAGGAGCGTATAGAACGATCCAAACAGCTACTAGCAGATCGCAATAAGTCGCTTTCTGAAATCTGTTATGAGATTGGTTTTAGTGATACCAGCTATTTTTGCAGACTTTTCAAGCGCTCCGAAAATAAGACCCCCCGGCAGTTTAGATCCGCCCTTTTTAAAGCGTAATAGAAACCCTACTTTTGCCCAAAAAATAAATGAAAACCTGGGTAAATACTATTCCGTATCTCTTTTGGGGTACTCTCCTCGCTAATGGATTAGCGCTTTCCGGTAAAGCACAACAGTCCGATACGCTACTACTACGAGAGTTTGAGCCACTTGAAGTGACTGCTTCCCGAATAGAGGGTGAAGACCTGAACCTGCCTTTTTCCCTCAGTGTGATCAAGAAATCACAAGTTAGCGAGGGCCTTCCATTGATCGCCGCCGATGAGCTGCTCAATTATCAACCTGGCATCCTGGCCTTGAATCCTACTAATTTTGCCCAAGATCTGAGAATTTCTATTCGCGGCTTTGGCGCACGTTCCGCTTTTGGAATTCGTGGCATAAAAATTATTGTAGATGGTTTGCCTGAAACTACTCCAGATGGGCAGTCTCAGGTGGATAACCTGGCTTTGGGGATTATCGATGAGATTGAAGTTATCAGAGGTCCTGCTTCTGGCCTTTTCGGTAATGCCTCCGGTGGTGTTATCAATATAAATACGGAAGAAGCGCCCGACCGATTTTTTGCGGAAGCCCGAACTTTGCTGGGTAGCTTTGACTTGCAGCAGTATCAGGTCAAAGCCGGTCAAAGCCTTGGAAAATTTAGTTATATCATTCATGGCAATCATACAAAGCTCAACGGTTTTAGACGACACAGCAGGGTAGAAAACAATCTGATGAATGGAAAATTTGGGTACCGCCTGGGTAAAGGTTCAAATCTTAAGTTTATAGTCAATCACGTCAATAGCCCTGTGGCTAAAGATCCGGGTGGCGTAGACATAGAAACAGCCCTGGGAGATAGACGGGCACCCAGAGACAGAAACGTCGAATTTGACGCAGGGGAGCAGCTACACCAAACTAAAGTAGGGCTGGTGTACAATGGACAATTCGGTGAAAACCATCGTATCATTGCTAACACTTTTTATCTTACCCGAACATTCGCCAATAAGCTTCCATTTAGCTTTGGTGGCATTGTAGAGATCGATCGAGGTTTTTCAGGACTGGGATTCAGCTATCAGTTCAATGGGAAAATAGGAGCTGCTGACTACCGATTAAAAGTAGGGGCAGATTATGAAAATCAGGTAGATGATCGCAGGCGCTACAACAATAACGAAGGGGAACAAGGACAACTCGTTTTTGATCAGGAAGAGCGCTTTTCCAGTTTGGGATTGTATTTACTTCAAAATATCAGCTTAGATAAACTATTTGTGCACTTCGGATTGAGGTGGGATGATCTGGACCTGGAAGCGCGAGATAATTTCTTTTCGGATGGAGATGATTCCGGTCAGTCAGGTCTGGACAATCTGAATCCGTTGTTTGGCATTACTTACAAAGTTTCAGATGCGCTTAGGGTATATGGAAATTATTCCAGTAGTTTTGAAACGCCTACACTAAGTGAGTTATCAGCCAACCCTTCCGGAAGAGGTGGATTTAACCCCAGTCTCAGACCCCAAGAAGCCAATAATTACGAAGTGGGGATCAAAGGTAGACTAGGAAAGAGACTAAAATATAGTGCTACTTATTTTTGCATCAATCTGGAAAATGAACTTGTCCCCTTTGAATTGGAAGCGTTTCCGGGGCGTACTTTTTTCAGAAATGCTGGCCAGTCAACCAGAAAAGGGGTAGAGCTATTTGCTAATCTGCTTATTGCCAAAGGTTTAGTCGGCACCCTTTCCTACACCTACTCAGATTTTCAATACAAAAATTTCGAGATAGCCGGGGTAGACCTGGACGGCAACTTCTTACCCGGTATTCCAAAGCAGCTCCTGACTTCGGCCGTGAGATACGTTAATAAATCTGGTTGGTATTCCACCTTACAGGCTCGCTTTGTCGGTGATATTTTTCTTAATGATACCAATACCAGCCAGGATGATTCTTATTTAATTATAAATTTGAGATTGGGTCACCGGATTAATATTGATAATTGGCGGCTCACTCCGTTCTTCGGAGTAAATAATCTTCTGGATACCAACTATAATAGCAATATCCGCATCAATGCTTTCGGGGATCGATTCTTTGAACCGGGGCCGGGGGTTAATATTTTTGGAGGGGTGAAGGTGCGGTTTTGGAAAAAAAAGTGATGGGTTGAAATCAAAAAAAATGAGAACAATGCGAAAAATATTAATAGGGTGCTTACTCTTCTCAATAACTGGCTGTTATCAGGCTCCTGATTTCTACGATTACGAATATCCCGAATTTGCCAGGGATGTAGGGCCGGAGAATGAGAATGTAAAAGATAATAAAATCTACACGGCCAGCCTTATTCAGGAATATCAGGCCCGATTCATTGACAGTACTGGTCAGGAAAAGAAGATCGTCACTTTTTATGATTTTCAGGCACGTGATCCACTGAGCTGGAAATATATGGATGTTCCCACAGGAAAATTGCTAAGCAGTGAGTATCCAATTGATGGCATTCGGTTGAAGGTATTGAAGAACACTGCGAATGCTACCCAGGCCGGTCAGCAAACTATGATTGTTTACGAGTATTTTAATGAAAAAGGTACGATCATTCCTATCACTGATCTAAGTGGCCTGACGGAAGATTCAAGTAAGGTATTTTTATTTCCTCCTCGTAATTCAGGCTTCGCTCTGTTGGAGCTGGCCCCTTTTCCTCAGGTTGAATACCCGATAGAAGTGGGAAAAACCTGGCAAGATAATTTGACGGTATCTGAAGAATGGTCCGTTGCCACCAGAATTCCCTTTGAAAGTACCCTTTACTTTTACAATACTTATCAGATTGATAAAAAAACCTCCCTTCGACTACCCTTTACCTCAGCTAACGTACCAGTTTGGGAAGTCTCGGCAGAAAGCGAATCTCGCAAGGGTACTACTTACTCTACTTTTTATTTCAGTGAAAATTATGGTTTTGTAAAAATGAAGATGACCTTCTGGGATGGAAGCATGATGGAGTTGGATATGGTGAAGCGCAGTCAATAGATGCTATGCCACTTGGAAATGGTTTCGGGAGAACCCATTTCTGTCTATTTGCGATTTCAACAGCAAAACCCAGTGTTGTAGCTACGGCTGAGGGCATTGTACCGATAGCAGAGAAAAAAGGGAAATGGGGAAATTTGATCGGTTTTGTTGGTAGCTCTGGTCAATCCATTAACCCTCATTTGCATTATAGCATCAAAAAGGACGGCACTTGGACAGGCCCAATGGCATTTATTGGGGAGTAGAGAAATGCTGAGTTGAAATGTGGAGAGATATCAATAGTATTGACATCTCTCGGCAGTAAATTTTACATATTTCTTCTATACTGACCACCAACTTCGTACAAGGCGTTAGTAATCTGTCCAAGAGAAGCCACTTTAGTCGCTTCCATGAGGTGAGTGAACAAGTTCTCATTATTGATAGCTGCTTTTTGGAGCGTATCAAGCTTTTGGGCAGCTATTTGAGCTTTATTTTTTTGCAAACTTCTCAGTGTATTGATTTGATCTTCCTTCTCCTCTGCTGAAGAACGGATAACTTCTCCGGGGGCTACCGTTGGTGAACCATCTTTATTTAGGAAGGTGTTCACTCCAATAATAGGATACTCACCGTTATGTTTCAGTGTTTCGTAATGCAAGCTCTCTTCCTGAATCTTACTCCGCTGGTACATTGTTTCCATGGCGCCGAGTACGCCGCCTCTTTCTGTAATTCTGTCAAACTCCATCAGTACGGCTTTCTCTACCAGGTCGGTTAACTCTTCTATGATAAATGATCCCTGCAATGGATTCTCATTTTTGGTCATTCCCAGCTCGTGGTTAATGATCATTTGAATAGCCACAGCCCGGCGCACACTAGCTTCAGTCGGAGTAGTGATGGCTTCATCGTAGGCGTTGGTATGCAAGGAATTACAATTGTCGTAAATGGCATAAAGCGCCTGTAAAGTGGTGCGAATATCATTAAAGTCAATTTCCTGAGCGTGCAACGAACGCCCTGACGTCTGTATGTGGTATTTGAGCTTTTGCGCTCGCTCGTTGGCATTGTACTTGTACTTCATAGCCTTAGACCATATTCTCCTAGCTACCCGGCCGATCACTGCGTATTCAGGATCTACACCATTAGAAAAGAAGAAAGAAAGGTTAGGCGCAAAATGATTGATATCCATTCCTCTGGACAGGTAATACTCTACAAAGGTAAAGCCATTAGCAAGTGTGAAGGCCAACTGAGTGATTGGGTTGGCACCAGCCTCGGCAATATGATACCCGGAAATAGAAACCGAATAAAAATTCTTGACCTTATTCTGGATGAAATATTCCTGAACATCTCCCATTAGCTTTAGGGAAAACTCTGTGGAGAAAATACAGGTATTCTGAGCCTGGTCTTCTTTCAGGATATCCGCTTGCACCGTACCGCGCACAGCATTCAGGGCCCGGGCTTTTAGTTCTTGATAGGGCTGCTCTTCCAGCACCTGATCTCCGGTAATACCAAGCAGCAATAGGCCCAGCCCATTATTACTTTCTGGTAATTCGCCGCGATATTGAGGACGCTCTAGGCCCTGATCATCGTACATCTCTTTTAGCTTGGCTTCTACCAAGTGCTCCAGCTTATTTTCCTTTATATAAATTTCACATTGCTGGTCGATGGCCGCATTCATGAAAAATGCACACATCGTGGCAGCCGGCCCGTTGATTGTCATAGAAACAGAAGTCTTCGGGTTGCAAAGGTCAAAGCCGGAATACAGTTTTTTGGCATCATCCAGACAACAAATACTCACGCCTGAGTTGCCGATTTTACCATATATATCGGGTCGGTAATCAGGGTCCTCTCCGTATAAGGTTACGGAGTCAAATGCTGTAGATAAGCGGGCTGCTGGCATACCGTAAGATAAATAATGGAACCTCTTGTTGGTTCTTTCCGGGCCGCCCTCACCGGCGAACATCCGGGTTGGGTCTTCTCCTTTCCTCTTAAAAGGAAATACACCGGCTGTGTATGGAAATTCACCAGGAACATTTTCCTGCATGGCCCAGCGTAGTATCTCTCCCCAATCCTTAAATTTGGGAAGCATAACCCTGGGTATTTTTGAGCCGGAAAGTGTAGTAACTTTCGTGGGTACTTTTATTTCCTTATTTCTTACATAATAAACAAACTCGTCAGATTCATAAGCTGCGCGCTTTTCCTCCCAGGCATCAAGTATGCGCTTGGCTTGCCCGTCCAGATCCAGGTATAATTCGTCGTAGGACTTTTGAAGGAACTCAATAACCGGTTGGTTTTCTTCGATTTGCTCATTCTGCCTGAGCGTTTGAATGGTAGTACTGAGGCTATAGAGCTTTCTGGCCTGTTCTACCTGTCGTTCTACCCACTCATCATATTGCCGGTTGTTTTCAGAAATTTCTGATAGGTAACGCGTTCTGTTAGGTGGAATGATGTATATCTTCTCACTGCTGCCGGTCGTATTTTCAAAAGTGGATTTTAGATCTGCCTGTGTTTTGTCCACCAGCTTGTCAATGATAGTCCGGTAAAGCTTATTCATGCCCGGATCATTAAACTGAGAAGCAATAGTACCAAAAACGGGCATTGCTTCAACTGACTGGTCAAAGAGCATATTATTGCGCTGATACTGCTTTTTTACGTCTCTCAAAGCATCTTTTGCGCCTCTTTTATCAAATTTGTTGATAGCAATGATGTCGGCAAAGTCCAGCATATCAATTTTTTCCAACTGGGTGGCAGCACCGTATTCCGGAGTCATTACATATAAAGATACATCTGAATGGTCGACAATCTCTGTGTCTGACTGTCCAATACCGGAAGTCTCCAGAATGATCAGATCAAACCTAGCTGCTTTGAGAATATCAACCGCACTTTGTACATGCCGGGAAAGCGCAAGGTTAGACTGGCGGGTAGCCAGAGAGCGCATGTATACACGAGGAGAATACGCCGAATTCATTCGTATACGATCGCCCAGGAGGGCACCGCCTGTTTTTCTTTTGGAAGGGTCTACAGATACGATAGCCATCGTTTTATCATCAAAATCCAGTAGAAAACGCCTGACCAGCTCGTCGACAAGACTGGATTTACCGGCACCACCCGTACCTGTAATGCCTAATACCGGCGTTATTTTTTCTTTGGTCTGGCTTTCGTTTTGAACTTCTTTGAGCCAGTTAATACTTTGATCTGGGTAGTTTTCTACAGCCGAGATCATCTTGGCTAAAGCTACCGGATTTTTTTCTTTGTACTGATTGAGTTCGCCATTTAGTTTTTGGCCTACCGGAAAATCACACTGCTGTAACACATCATTGATCATGCCCTGAAGACCGAGCTGTCGGCCATCATCCGGAGAATAGATTCTGGTGATTCCATAGTTGTGTAATTCTTCTATTTCGGAGTCCAGGATAGTTCCTCCACCGCCGCCGAATATTTTAATATGATCTGCTCCACGCTCGCGTAACAGATCGTACATGTATTTGAAAAATTCAGTATGACCTCCCTGATAAGAAGTGATAGCAATACCCTGTACATCTTCCTGAATGGCTGTATCTACGATTTCCTGTACAGAACGGTTATGACCAAGGTGGATGATCTCGGCCCCTGAGCTTTGCATAATGCGGCGCATAATATTAATAGCTGCATCGTGACCATCAAACAGGGAGGCTGCTGTCACTATTCTTACTTTGTTCTTTAGCTGATAAGGTGCTGTCTTTTCCATAGATTGGATTTATTTGGTTAACAGGCTTTTTGGAATTCGTAACTAAAAGTAAAAATAAGCAAATTTTTTTGCTCATATATTACAAGTATTTGAAGGGACTATTTGTTTAAAAGACTTAAACAGGTCTATTGTATTGAGAATTGGTAAAAAACTGGTGATGCAAGCTAACTTTTGATTACCTCAAGTAATTCGCTTAGCATCATTGCAGTAGCTCCCCATACAATTTTTCCATTAACATCGAAGTAGGGAACATTCTTCAGTCGAATACCATTCTCATCGCTTACCATTGTTTTTTTGACGGTATCCGGATTGATGAGGGCAGAAACGGGTACTTCCAGGATACCTGCCACTTCACTTACTTCGGGAATAAATTTTGGGGTGTATTCCGTGTAGCCAACGTATGGATTGACATTGTAATTACTGACTGGTATGTACAGCTCTGTTAATGAGCCGAGTAGCTCTATTGTTTCTGCTTTTACTCCCACTTCTTCTTCCGTTTCGCGAAGTGCTGTATCAGATAGTGATTGATCTTCGGGCTCTGCGCGTCCACCCGGAAAGCTAATTTGACCTTTATGGCGATCCCTCAGATTCTTGGAGGCTCTTTCTATGAGTACCAGATGCCAATCGTCGGGTTTGGGATAGAACAGAGCTAGTACTGCTGCCACCCTGGCATTGGATGGAGCGCTAGCCATGATTTTATGGCCTATAGCAGACATTTTTTGCTGGGCGACCGGGCCCGGCAAGGGGGCTTTTAGTTTGTTGGACAATATTTCTATAACTTTTTCGCTCATACTTTTAAAACGAACAAGAGCGGGGCATGGTTGTAAAAAAAATCCCCCCATAAAAATCATGAGGGGAAGTATTTGGGTAATTAATAAAGTAAGTGTTTAACTCTTATGCCTTATCGGAGCTATTGGATTGTTGAAGGTATTGCTCCAGTGCCATAGTCATAGAAGGGACTTTAGGTGTTGGAGCCTTGATGTTTATTTTTAATCCACGCTCTTCTACTGCTTTGCTCGTACTGTTGCCGAAAACGGCAATTCTAGTGTCATTTTGCTTGAAATCAGGGAAGTTCTCGTAAAGCGATGTTATCCCTAAAGGACTGAAGAATACCAATACATCGTAAGTGACATCACTCAAATCAGAGAGATCGCTACTTACTGTTTGGTACATTAAAGCATCTTGCCAGGTGTAGCCTCCCTCTTCGAGAAAAGCACAAACCTCTTTGCTACCTAGGTTAGAACAAGGAAGTAAAAAGCTTTCTTTCTTATTCTTTTTGAAGGATGCCGCCAAATCTGTAATCTTCCTTTTTCCCACAAATACCTTACGCTTGCGATAAGTTATGAACTTCTGCAAGTAATTAGCAACAGCTTCCGTCAGGCAGAAGTACCTGGTATCAGGAGAAATCTTGATACGCAGTTCTTGAGTAATGCGGAAGAGGTGGTCAATAGAATTTTTACTGGTTAAGATAACGGCAGAGTACTCATCCGGGCGTATGCGCTGCCTGCGAAATTCTTTCGCAGAAACAGGTTCAACGTGAATGAAAGGACGCCAATCAATTTGGAGGTTGTACTTCTCTTCAAGTTCGTAATAAGGCGAGCGCGCTGGTTTAGGCTGTGAAACTAAAATCGTCCGTACTGGCTTGTAGGTTGTTTGTTCTTTCACTTTACCGATTGCTGCCATTCAATAATGTTTTTTATTGCATAGACCCTGTCAAAAATCTAAAACTTATCTAGTATAAGTTTTAAAATTATCAATGCAGGAATTATTTCGATGGTGCAAATATACAACAAAAAGTGAAATTTATGAAAAACTAAGAATCTTCCTGAAAAGCTTAGGCTACGAAAATATCGATAAACGTAGAGGAGGCCGATAATAAAGCTAGTGATATAAATGAATTGTTTAGATAAATTTTCCGGGCCAAAGGTGAGTAATAAGTTGCTAGGTACCAATACTAAACCAATGATGATACCAAAAATAATTATTGCAAAATTATGACGGCTAATTTCCTTATTGATGGGAAAAACGTAGGCGACAAAGCCCAAAAGCAGGTGTTTTCCTATAAAAATACCAAAGACTCCTCCCACACAATAAGAAAGAGCTGTGAACTGATTATTTGACAATTGGATACCATATTCTTCCAGGCTCAGGAAAATAAATATCCCGAGATTGATCAAAAACATGGAATACAAGAACAAAAAAGGAAAAACCCCTCTTATTTCCTGTTCTCTGAATAATTGATTCATCAAATTGACATTCAGAAAGCCAGAAATAGATTTGTTGACTACATTCCTGAGAATAGTGAGCAAAAAGGCAAGCATAGAAAGAATAAAGAGAACCAAACCAAGCCTAAAACCAGCTTCATTCCTTTCTTTGGCTTTTTTAGGTGTACTCTCGGAGGCTTTCACTCCCGGTAGCTTAATCATGCCTTTGGGCGCCTTTTCGGGCTTTATCAGGTCAAAGGGGTTTTGAGGTGCTTCCGTAGCAACAGGTGTTCGGGCAGGTGGTTCTTTCGCCCGCTCAGTGGTAGGCTCTGGCAATCTTGGTGTCAGATCAAAGGGGTTTTGAGCCATCAATTGTTGGCTCAAAAGCAATAACAGCACAACAACCCATATGGCTTTAGTACGTAAAAGCGATTGGTTTAAAATACCTTTGATCAATTCAGTTGATTTTTTCCAAAATTATAAAAAGCCTTATAATCCTATAAGCAAATGATAAAGAAAATTCAATCATTGTTAACGGCTTGTTAAGCCCGTCTGATTCAAATAATGAATACTTATTTTTAGGTGGCGTCGAAAAATGTATGATTGGAAACCACCCTTTCAGAAATCTCAAAAACTACTCAAGTACCGGGAAATGAAAAGTATCATCATAAAGATTGTTTTTGTGTTGGGTGTTTTGGCCGTCCTCGGCACACTGAGTTTTCAAATGTACTGGGTGTACAGCACCTGGGAAATCAATGATAAAGATTTTACCAATAAAGTCTCTCTGGCGCTGAATAATGTGGCCTCTAAAATTGCTGATCTGGAGGGAATCGTGCTGCCTACTGCCAATAGCGTGAACCAGGAAACGAGCAACTACTTTATCGTAAGCTTGGATGCAGAGCTGGATTCTACTGTTTTAGAATTTTACCTGCGAGAAGAGTTTGCAAGACAACGGCTTAATCTAGATTTTGAATACGCTATTTTTGACTGTACGACCGACCAGATGATCTACGGGAATTATTGTAAGTATTCACCTGAAGATGAGTCGCCTTCGGCACTTGGTGATTTGCCTACCATAGAAGGCGAAGGACCCTATTATTTTGGTGTTAAATTTCCCAACTTACCGGGCTATCTCTTCGACAAAATGCAGTTGTCTATATTTTTTTCTGTCATACTTTTGATTACGGTGCTGTTTTTTACTTATGCCACTATTGTAATTTTAAAGCAGAAGAGGCTATCGGAGCTGCAAAAAGATTTTATTAATAACATGACCCATGAATTCAAGACGCCACTTTCCACAATACAGATCGCTGCTGATGTTTTTCTAGCCAATCAGGCCATACAATCAAATCAACGCCTTTTGACCTATGCTCAAATCATAAAAGATCAGAACCACCGTTTGAACAAACAGGTGGAGAAGGTATTGCAGGTGGTAAAGCTGGACAGGGGCCTGGAGTTAAAGCTGGAAGAGTTGTCAATTTTGGAGATTTGGGAAAATATCACAGCCGATGCCAAAATGCGTGTTGAACAGCTCAATGGACAGTTTTTTGTCCACTCTCTTCAGGACGAACTCACCATTCAGGCTGACCGACTACATTTTACCAATATTCTTTACAGTATTATTGATAATGCGTTTAAATATCAAAAAAAGGCACCTGTAATAAAGATGAGCCTTAAAAAGCTGGAAAGAGATAGAAAAGTTGTACTATCTATTGAGGACGAAGGTATTGGCATTCCAAGGGAATATCAGCATCGGATTTTTGAAAAGTTTTTTCGCATTCCGGTTGGTGATATCCACGATGTAAAAGGATTTGGCCTGGGGTTATTTTATGTAAAAAAAATATGCGATCAGCACGGTTGGCAAATACAACTTGCAAGCGAGCCCGGTAGCGGCACCACTGTTACCATCATTTTAAAATATTGAAAAATGCCGGAATACCCCCTACAAATAAATATCTCCTGGCTTAGGTGGAGGATGGTTGCTTGGGCCTGTTTTAACACCTGCGAAAATAGTTTAATTTTAGTATTTTATGAATAAGTGTGCAAACCAATTATATATAATCCTATGAACAGCAAACCCAGACTCTTATACGTAGAAGATGATGAAAGCCTCAGCTTTGTCACGAGAGATAACTTACAGCTACAGGGCTATGATATCGTCTGCTCCTTTGACGGAGAGGATGCGCTTAAGAAAATTAGAAGTGAGACCTATGATCTTTGTATTCTGGATGTGATGCTGCCTGAAGTAGATGGTTTTACTCTGGCCCGGGAAATCAGAAAGTTTAATAAGCATGTGCCTATCATCTTTCTGACAGCCAAGTCCCTGAAAGAAGATAAACTAAAAGGATTGAAGATCGGAGGAGACGACTATATCATTAAGCCCTTTAGTATTGAAGAATTGATTTTGAAAGTTGATATTTTTCTTAGGCGTAGTCGGGTCAATGACACCGGCATGCAGCCTCAGTATAGAATTGGTGCCTACGAATTTGATTTTGACGACCTGAAGTTGACCATTGACGCAGATAGTCGTCAGCTTACCCAGCGGGAAGCCGAATTGCTGAAGCTATTTCTTGACCACCAGAATCAGGTATTGAAAAGAGAAGTCATTTTGGAGAAGATATGGGGACAAAACGATTATTTTTTAGGACGGAGTTTGGATGTATTCATCTCCCGGCTAAGAAAATATTTAAAAAAGGATGAGCGCATAAAAATTGAGAATATTCACGGCGTAGGCTTCCGCTTGAACCTTTCGGCAGGATAAAATTCAATTAATTAACATTTGCGGGCATTTGTATTCATCAATTTTTTTGAAATATAGCTATAAACCAATTACTTTTGCATGGCTTTTTTAAAAACAAAGCCATTATCCTTTTCGAAAGCAGCAGATGCTTTATAAACGTTTGGATAACGGTTAAGATGTACAAAGGATTAAGAATTAAATTTATCGGACATGTCAGTCATTAGTACAATTCGAAAAAATTCCTGGATACTTGTGGTCACTATTGGTTTAGCTCTTGCCGCATTTATCGCTATGGATATGACCAGCCAGGGAGGGCAGCTTGGAGGCCAGGATACTACTCTCGGTAGTGTAAACGGTTCAGATTTAGACTATTTCAAGTTCAGCAATGACTTGCAAATATTGTATGGTAATTCAAATACAGACACTTACGCTAATGTAAATTCCTTGTGGAATACCTGGGTCAATCAGCAATTGGTCGCTCAGGAAGCCGAAAGGCTAGGTTTGGGAGTAAGCGAGGCAGAATTAATAGAACTGCAGTTCGGGAATAACCTGAGTCCTATCATCAGTCAGCGTTTTCGCGATCCTAATA
The DNA here is from genome assembly GCA_964628385.1 of uncultured Saprospiraceae bacterium. Classification (GTDB taxonomy): domain Bacteria; phylum Bacteroidota; class Bacteroidia; order Chitinophagales; family Saprospiraceae; genus JANQPA01. The sequence goes on along the minus strand of CAZVOD010000013.1, from coordinate 48,976 downwards.
CCGATCAGATTAATCGCCAAAGGCTCAACGAGATCAAAACGGCTATCGAAAACGGTACTTTCACAGAGCCTAACTACAGAGCTTTCTGGAAATATCAGCAAGAAGAGGTAGCTACTCAGCGCCTTCAGGATAAGATTCGCAGCATGGTCAGTAAGGGGCTTTATATTCCGACCTGGCAGGCTGAAATGGCCAATAAAGAAAAGAACGAAAAGGTTGCTTTCAACTACGTAAAAGTACCCTTTGATGAGATCGATAATACTCAGATAGCTGTCTCCGATAGTGACTACAAAGATTACATCAAAGAGAATGCTTATTTATATGAGCAAGAGGAAGAAACCCGCATCGTAGAATATGTATCATTTGAGGTGTCACCTTCGTCGGAAGATTCTACTTACTGGCGGGAAGAAGTGAATCGTTTGATTCCTGAATTGGATTCTACCAGAGAGGATTCTCTGTTTATTGTGGCAAATCGAGGTGTTTTTGACCCTGCTTACATAAAAGCAGATGCGGTTACGGGTGTAGCGGCGGATACCATAAAAAATATGGCGGCCGGGCAGGTTTACGGACCTTATTTCGAAGAGGGTACCTACAAAGCCGTAAAGGTTATTGATCGCATGATTATCCCTGATTCTGTTCGCTCACGTCACATCTTGCGTCCGGCTCAGACACAGGAAGAGTTTATTGCTACCAATAAGTTAATTGATAGTTTGAAAAATGTAATCGAATCCGGGAACAATACATTTGCTGCTCTAGCAGAACAGTTTGGAACAGATGCTACCAGAACTAAAGGCGGTGATCTGGATTACGCTGGTCCGGGTACTATGGTGAAGCCATTCAACGATTTGATTTTCTACAAAGCAGAAATTGGAAAGCTTTACAAGGTGGTTACACAGTTTGGTATCCACCTGGTAGAAGTGACAGATAAAAGATTCATCAATAACGATGAAGGCTATAAATTGGGTTACTTAACTCAGAAGGTGATTCCCACGGATAAAACGCAGCAGCAATATCGGGCGAAAGCACTGAAATTTTTGAGTAACAATCGTTCTTTGGATGCAATGAGAAATGCAGCTGCTGATATGGGTATGGAAACCAATACCTCGCCCAGTCTGAAGAGAAATGATTACACATTCAACCCACTGGGAGGTGGCGAAGGGACAAGAGCAATGGTAAAATGGGCCTTCGAGCAGGCAAGAGTTGGTGAGGTATCATCGGAGCTTTTTGACTACAGAGATCCGATCGAATATTTTGACAATAAATATGTAGTTGCTGGCTTGCGTTCTGTTCAGCCTCCAGGGTTGCCCAGCGTAGATAACATCCGCTTTGAAATTGAGATTCCTGTGATCAACAAGAAGAAGGGCGATATGTTGAAGGAAAAGATGACTGGCAAGAGCCTGTCTGCACTGGTAAGTGAATTTGATACGAAGGTAGATACCGCCAACAACGTAGCTTTCAGTGCTACTTTTATTCCTAAGTTAGGGGCTGAGCCCAAGGTCATAGCGGAGGCATTCATGATGGATACCGGCTCTGTATCTCAGCCTATTGTTGGCAAAACAGGTGTCTTTGTTGTAAAGGTCACAAATAAGATGCCTGCACCACCGGCTACAAATATTCCTGAAGTACGTCGTAACTTGAGCGCAACCAAGCGTGCTCAGGTATCCAGCAGTATCATAAAGGGGTTGAAGGATAATGCCAAGATTGTAGACAACAGAGCTACTTTTTACTAGTTGGCCAGTATATTCAGAGTATAGATTGCTGAATTAGAAGATAAATCAGTATAAGAAAGCCTTTTTTGATCTCGGATAGATTAGAAAAGGCTTTCTTATTGCTGCTCAGGTGCACGCTGCTTACTAAAAAATGACAAATAAATCTTGTAAGTATCGGTTTTTGGAACGATTCTAAAGTAACAAAAATAGTTTTGGGCTTGCTCAATTTTCATACATCTTTACACAATAATTAGCCTTATTAGATAATCAGGTTATATCTTATAGCTCTAAAAGTTGCCTGCTAACCTGAATTTATTAATAAACAATAAAAACAGAAGACATGTCAGAAATTCGAAACGAAGGAAGAAAAGGATATTTGTTCTTATTTTTCTTCGTATTCCTGTTAATTCTGGTGATTTGGATCGTGTATATTTACAATAGTAATTTCGATTATCTACCATCAGCTTCCTAATTGGAATGCGGCAAGAAAAATAAGACTTGTTTAGAAGGGATAGAATAACCGTAAAATTAAATAATTTTTTACCTGACTAAATTTTTTCGGTGAAGAAGTGCCGGGTTTCCTTGTGAGCTTCAAACGCGACAAGCCATTGAGAAAAAGCACAGTGGGTTAAGAAATGACCTATTTCAATACCTTTGAAACAAGTGTATCACATAAGACTACCGATAAGGCGGCTATTAATTATGCTTCTATAGAGTCCATAGCCGCCTTATCGGTTTTTATTGTTAGAAATTATTTTAATACTGAGTAAGTACTCTGGCGAGTGTATTCTTATTTTCTACTTCTATGTAGAAAGATTTAATGTATCCTTCTATTGATTCAGCAATCTTTTTGTCTACAGCTTTTAGTTCTTCAATGGTCTTGAATACTTCTGATTTCCTGCTTTGGAAATATCGTAGTATTAATTTTACTTCGCCTTCCTGCATTACAGGGCCCAGATAGAATCGGTCTTTTACATCATCCGCATTGAGGTTTTCTCTGACAACTGCGTAATCCGTATCGACGAGGCCTGAATAGTCAAAATCATAGGGTACTGGCACCATTTTCTCGTGCTCTGGTACTTTCATGAGCTTCATATTGTGGAGGTTGGGTAATGCCCAATCTTCATTGCCAATCATATACTGGAATACACACATTTTCAGGCACATTTCTCTTTCTAAATGATGAAAACCGGAACGCTCTCGCTCTATGATGATACCATTCATCCGGTGCGCCAGTTCTTCTTCGCTTTCTATCATGAAGGCCATCTGGGTGCGTTCCTTCATTTTGCCATTATCTCTGACACCTTTATAGTGTATGTTAAGCAATTGAACGCCAAAAGCATAAGGATATACCGCCCCCATAATCTTGTAAGCCATATACTCCCGAATTAGGTAATCATCGTAGGCATTGGAAGACTTACATGTAACCACTATCTTGTATTTGTTAATGGCAGAGTCAAGACCTGTAGGAAAAAGGTTTTTCTTGGGAATCTTCAATTTAAATGGAGGATAGTAGCAAATCTTCTTCCTTGAATTACCTCGCGTCTTGATTTTCGCCTCAATAGTATGTTCCTGACCATCATCTCCTTTGATGGTTAGCAAAGCCGGCTGGTATTCTTCTTTGTATTTGTTTCGGATAAGTTCGCGAAAGTCAGATTCAATGGTGATATCGACAACTTCTGAAGGCTGTTGTTTTAGATATTGAAATAGACTTATTTGTTTTGAGGAAACAGTATTCTGAGAAAAAAGAATTGAAGGTGCTCCAAACAAAAGCAAGAGTACAGAAGCAAAGGTAAATAGGATGTTTTTCATGATTTTGGATATAATTTTTCTATTTCTGATGAATAATTATGGATGATGGTATCTCTGACTTCCTTTTTGGAAGCCGTTGTTTCGCCATTAAAGATGTTCCAATTTTTGAAAGTAAGCAAAAAATTTTCGACTCTCAGTTCCGGCCTAAAAGATTGGTTGATCAGGGCGATTTCTTGCTGGTATAATGCAATCACCTTTTCTTGTAAGATCATAAATTGCGGAGCTGTCCACGCTGTACTGTTCGACTTGCACCAGCTCCTAAGTATCTTGAAATTGGGCAGGATGATAGCCGAAATAAACGGCCGTTTATTTCCAACAACCAAAGAACTGTATATCAAAGGGGAAGACTTGAGGGCTTTCTCAATTTGTTCTGGAAAATAGCCAGTACCATTGGTCAATTTTGAGAAACTCGATTTTCGACCAATCAATCGAATGAACTGATCATCAACAAGCTCACCTACATCTCCGGTTTTAAGCCAACCATCCTGGTTGTACATCTGTTGGGTCAGCTTTGGATTATTGAAATAGCCAAGCATTACTCCCGGGCCTTTCACGAGTATTTCGCCTACAGCCTCCTGTTCAGGTAGCTGATCTATTTTTACCTTTGTTTCTTTCAGTGCCATTCCGACGGTTCCGAATCGGTTATTTTGGGTTTCAAAGCCATTCAGGCTTACAACGGGCGAAGTTTCGGTGAGGCCATAGCCTTCTCTGACTTCTATATTGGCAGCGGAAAACGTACGGACGATATCTGTATTGAGGTTGGCTGCCCCACAAATGATACCTTCTAACTGTCCGCCAAATATTTTTCTCCACCATCTAAATACAAATAGGTTGGCAAAAACCAATTGCAGCCAATAGGTGAAGGAAAGGTTTCTTTTGTCATCATATTGGGCTCCTACTCTGAAAGCCCAGTCATTGAGTTTTTTTCTCAAAACGTCACCGGCATCTGCCCTTACCATGAGCTCCACATAAAAATCTTCAATGGTTTTGGGAACGGCAGTAAAGAAATGAGGCTTTATAAGTTTAAGTTGTTCTCCGAGAATGCTATACTCTTTTGGATAATAAATTGAGGCACCCACAGCTATATAAACGTAAGTAACTACTCTTTCAAAAATAAAATTCAGCGGCAAGTAGCTGATCACTCGTTTATCACAATTAACGGGAACAAGCTCCATGATACCTTTGATGTTAGAGATGATATTCTTGTGGGAAAGCATCACTCCCTTGGGCCGGTCTGTAGTGCCGGAAGTGTACACTATGGTTGCCAGGTCATCCTCGTGAATAGAGGCACGAAGGTGCTGAAACTTTTCTGTATGTTTTTCAGTAGACACCGTTATAAAATCATCCCAACCCGGAATATCAGGGAGTTGGTGCCAGGTATAGACTTGCTCAAGGTTAGCCAGCTCATTTTGTAGCTTTTCTAGGCGTTGGAATAGCTCCCTGTTAGAAACAAAGGCTATTTTGATATGGGCCTCTTTTAGGATTTCAGCTAATTGCTCATCGGGAAAGGTGGCAGAAAGCGGAACAACAACAATACCTATCTGCTGCATGCCAAAGTCAAGGAAAGTCCATTTAGGATCGGGCGTATGTGCTATAATAGCTGCTTTTTCGCCTTTTTTTAAGCCCAGTTCCAGTAGGCCGGCGCTCACCTGATTGACCATTGCAATACACTCATCAGTAGAATAGCTCCGCCAACTGAGTTCTTGCTTTCGTGCTAATGCGATCTTCTGGGCATACATTAGCTTTTGATAATTGAACAGCTCAAAAAGTCTTCTGAATTCCATCCTGAATCTGGCTTAAAGGCGATATCCTCAGTTAAGGTCTTTGAGCGTGTTTGGATTTTACCTTTTGGCCTGCAAATACATTTAGAATAACGCTTCCCGCTTTCAGCGGGACAAGATATTTCAGCTTTTTTTCGCTCCATAGCCCTACTATGCAACTCAAAAACAGCTTCATTTTCATCGTCCCAAATTTATTTTCGGCATCAAAAGCAAATTCCAAACACGCTCTTACTTTACTGTCCATTAAGGTAGGTAAAAAGTTCAAGTTATAATAATGAGCCCTTATGTACAGCAATAAGGAAGATGCTTAATCTTGTAACTCTTTGTTGTACTGGTGGTTAAGTTTATTTAAAAAATCAATAGTTTGATCGAGGCTCCTCAGTATAGAGGCATTAGGCGGAAGGTCTACATGCTGAGCAACTACCTGATAGCCAGATAGCAGAATAGAGGACTCCTTGGCAGTATCCGCTAGCCGATCAATATAGCTTTGAACGGGCTCCTTGGCAAAAGTCTCGGTGATCATAGTGAAGATATAATCCGGCCGATGGATATTATAGGCATCTTTCAGATCAATGAGAGAAATGTCCTGCCCTATATATATGACGTGATTTTTTCTGGATTTGAGCAGGTAGTGCATGAAGAGCAAGCTCAACTCCTGTTTTTCTCCTTCGGGGAGAAAAATCATAAATTTCTTTACATTTTTGGCGGTAGGAAGAGACTCCTGGTCAATAGCCGCGATTATTTTTTGGCGGATAAGGTAGCTCATAAAGTTCTCCTGCACCGGATTTATGGAACCAGTGAGCCATAGTACACTGAGCTTATCCAAAAAAGGATATATAACTTCCAGCATTGTTCTTTCAAAACCCAACTGTTGAATATTGGTCGTAACAATGCGATCAAACTTCAACTCGTCCATTTCAATCATTGAAATGGTTAGCGCATCTAACTGAGTTCCATATTCAAAATTGATCTCAGAAATAGCAGCTACTTTTTCGGCTACCTCGCCTCCAGACATCTTTGCAATTTTAGAGATTTTTATCCCATTCTTGTTGAGTAATGCAATATTCAGCAAAAACTTGAGGTCATCATCCTTGTAGTAACGGATGTTCGTTTTAGTACGTTGAGGTGTGATAATACCGTAGCGCTGCTCCCAGATACGTATCGTATGAGCCTTGATCCCCGATAATTTTTCTAAGTCTCTGATGGAATAAACCGCCACAGTGCAATTTTTAATTTGTTATGATACCACTTAAAAAATAGAGCCTTTCGAATTTGCTAATCTTTGAGTATGAATGCCTGTTTTAAACTAGTAGAATAATTTTATATTTGCGAGAAAAAATCCTGAGTTCAAGCACTTTTTTCAAAATCGTAGAAATAACAGTAGCCTTCTGAAAAGGTTTAAGTATTCACATAATTAAGCAAAGGTGTGACATAGATAATAGATTGCTTTTGAGTTAGGTAGATAATGAGATTACAGCGGCTGGCAGACAAGATAATTTCTTTTGAAATTTATGGTATTGAAATTTTAATTAACTTTATTGCAGCTTGATAATAGAAAACCTTTGTGTAATATGAAGTGGACTTATACCTGTTTGCTCTTCCTTTCTTTTATTTTCTTTTTTAGCCGTACTACTACTGCACAGACAAGAAGCTGTGAATATACCCTGGAGTTGTCCAGCCTCTCGGGAAATGGCTGGGACGGGGCTTTTTTGGCACTCACTATTAATGGGGATCGAAATTTCTATACCCTTGACGGTGTTAACGATAATGGTGCGCTGGAACGTATTCCTATTTTTATTACAGATGGCGATACTTTACTACTTGAGTATACCAGAGGGTTTGATGATGAACAGGTCAGCTGGTCCTTCTTCGATCCTAATGGGGAGTTGGTAATAGATTTTGAGGATTTTCTTGGCCTGAGCGAGCCTTTTGAGGAAAGGTTTTTTTGTCCTTCTTGTATAGCCCTCAATAAAGAGGAGGTATTTATTGATGCCGTTTTTGCCGATTTTGCCGATGTCAGTTGGATACCTGCCGACTCTACTGCTCAGTCTTATTTTCTGGAATTTGGACTGGAAGGCTTTACGCCTGCACAAGGACAGGGTACCATTGTCCAAACAACACAAAACAATATCCGTCTGGAAGGCCTGTTAGAAAATACGGCCTATGATTTTTATATAAATACAGTATGCGAGGGGGATAATCAAAGCGTGATCGTAGGTCCTTTCTCGTTTGTTACCGTTTTCGCTGTAGATGTAGGTATCAGCAGGATTATTAAACCGCAGACAGCCTGTGGTATTACGACAGATTCTGTTATTGTCGAGATCAGTAATTTTGGAGGTAATCCTCAAACACTCATTCCGTTCAATTATGGGGTCAATGGTATGGGAGCTGGCGTAAGTATGCCCACTGATGGGCTTTACACGGGCGTATTGAGTAAAGATAGTTCTGATTTGGCTCTTTTTGATGCGCGTACCAACTTTTCTGTTCCTGGTGAATATATCATACAGAGCTGGACAGAACTAGATGGAGATTCCGATAATGAAAACGATACGCTAGAGCTGACAGTGGTCAATATTCCCATCATAACGTCTTATCCTTACTTTACCTCTTTTGAAGATTGGGCTGAGGGATGGCTTGTGGATGAGCAAAGTCTGAATCCAAGTTGGGAGTTTGGGCAACCATCCGGCAATCTGATCGCCGATGCAGCAACGGGCCAAAATGCCTGGGTAACTGACCTTTCAGGCAATTACAACGACTCCGAGTCTTCTTTCCTCGTTTCTCCCTGCCTAAATTTTTCTACGCTAACGGAAGATCCCAGAATTTCTTTTTCTCTTTATGTAGAAACGGAGCAATGCTGTGATCGCTTATGGCTGGAAAGCAGTACGGATGGTGGCCAGACCTGGCGAAGAGTTAGCAGTTCTGCTGATGCAGTCAACTGGTATAATGATGATCAAAACGAATGGTGGAGTGGTGATGTAGGCTTTGATGGATGGGGGTATGCTTATAGTGTACTAGAGGCTACAGCAGGCTTTGAAGATGTTCGCCTGCGCTTTGTTTTCGATTCTGATTTTAGTGTTGCCAGCGAAGGCGTCGGTATTGACAATATATTTATTGGAAATCCCTTTGAAAATGATATAGCTGCAGTTAACCTGAGTAATGTTGTAGAAGATGCTTGCGGTGCTGCTTCTGATTCCCTGATATTGATAGCAAGTAACCTGGGAACAACCCCCGTGGAGCGCTTGACTCTTGCTTATCAGATTGGAGCAGCTACTCCTGTTTTTGAAGAAGTCGATGACATCCTTCTGGAGCCTGGAGATTCTTTTATTTATCAGTTCGAGACTCCTTTTGATTCTGAAGCCCAGTCGATGATCAACATAAGGTCCTGGATTGTTAATCAACAAGATCAGTTTACCAATAATGATACAGTTTCTTTAAGATTGCAAACCTTACAGCCGTTGCCTTATCAAGAGGACTTTGAAGGCGGCCGGTTACCAGAGAACTGGATCAGTGACGGACAAGTAGTGAGGGATTCAGTGAGAAATACCTCCTTTGTTTTGTCAGATGCTCTGAGTGATATCGATAACGCTTTTGAAGGCATAACGCCATTATTGGGCATAGTGGAGGCTAATGACAGTCTCGTTTTCGAGTATAGGTTTTTGGCGAATGCAGCGGGGGAAAACCCTGGAGAACCGTTGGATGATGGAGACGAGCTGCTTGTTCAGGCCACCACTGACTGCGGAGCCAGCTATGATACTCTACTGATGATTAATAGTAGTAATCATGAAACGACAGCTAATTTTACCAGAGTAGTTATCCGCCTGGATAATTATGCCGGAGAAAATATCAGGTTTCGCTTTCTGGTCAATAGAGGAGCAGATGCTTACTTCTTTGAGCTGGATAATATCAACATCACCAGATGTCCTGCTTCACTACAGCTGGTTACCAGCGCCATTGATCAAGTGGGTATAGATGCTGATAACGGGATCGCTTCTGTAGATGCACAGGCCGGAGTGGGCCCTTACACCTACAGATGGAGCAATGGAGCCACTACAAAATCCATAGAAAAAATCACAGCCGGGGTATACACGGTCACTGTCACTGACCGGTTTGGTTGTACAGATATTGCTGAAGTATTGGTTGGGTTGACAACCGACGTCGAAGAAGTACAGGAAGAGCCGGCATCAGTAGTATTGGCCCCCAATCCTACCCGTCAGTCCGCTCAGCTTACCGTTGAGCTTGGCGAAAGTCAGAATGTTAATGTTGCCGTAATGAACATCGTTGGCCAGGTAATCTGGACTCGCAATTATAATACGGTTCAAATACTTCGGGAAGATATTGACCTGTCCGGGAAGTCCCCCGGCATATACTTTATCGCTGTTCAAATTGGAAGCGAGAGAGTTGTAAAGAAATTGATCAAAGCAAACTAAAAGCAAGCGAGCTGAATTTTATCTTCTGCCTCCCTGAAAATTAATTTCCAGGGAGGCAGAAGCCTTTACATACCTTATTCTATGCTGAAGGTTCTTTTGGCCGATAGCCCTTTTATTACTTGAGGGTTTTAAGAATAAATCGAAACCATTTCCTTATCCATTTGTATCTTTTTTACACTATCATTACTACCAAATTCTCTTTGATGAAAATAGGAGTTGTTTGTTACCCGACATATGGAGGAAGTGGCGTTGTGGCTACAGAGCTTGGCATTGGCTTATCTAAGCTGGGGCACGAGATTCATTTTATTACTTACAAGAGGCCGGCTCGTCTTTCTGCATTTCACGAAAACGTTTTTTACCATGAAGTGGACACTGCTGAGTATCCACTTTTTGAATATATGCCGTATGACAGTATGCTGGCCAGTAAGATGGTTGATGTAGTGAAGTATGAGAATCTGGATATTTTGCATGTACACTATGCTATTCCGCACGCGGCAGTTGCTTATTTAGCCAAAAAAATATTACTGACAGAGGGCAGATATGTCCCGGTAGTGACTACGCTGCACGGTACGGATATAACGCTGGTGGGCAAGAATAAGGTTTTCTCTCCGGTAGTCACTTTTTCTATCAATAAATCAGATGGTGTAACAGCTGTATCTGAGAGTTTGAAGCAGGATACTTTAGATCATTTCAACATAGAAAGAGATATAAAAGTAATTTATAATTTCATTGATTTTGATCGTTTTAAGCGCCTTAATAAAGATCACTTTAAAAAGGCTATTGCGCCTAACGGCGAGCGCATCATTACGCACGTTTCCAACTTCAGAAAAGTAAAGCGGATAGAAGATGTCATAAATGTTTTCGATCGCATTCACAATGAGTTGCCGTCCAAACTATTACTGATCGGGGATGGGCCAGAGCGTAATAAGGCTGAAGTGTTATGCAGAAAACTCAGATTATGTGATGAAATCCGCTTTTTGGGCAAACAGGATGCTGTAGAAGAATTATTGGCAGTATCAGACTTGTTCTTAATCCCTTCGCAGAAAGAAAGCTTTGGTTTGTCGGCTTTAGAAGCTATGGCTTGTGAAGTGCCGGTTATTTCAACTAATGCAGGTGGATTGCCGGAAGTTAATATTCATGGGAAGACGGGCTTTTTGAGCGATGTGGGGGATGTGGAGGATATGGCGAGGAATGCCATCAATATTTTAAAGAACGAAAACATGCTCCTGGAATTTCGCAGAAACGCTCTGGAGCAGGCTAAATCTTTTGATATTTCAAATATCTTACCGCACTACGAATCTTATTATGAAGAAATCATGAAGACGGTTTATACCGGTGTCCGGTAAGTAATAGTCCCCACTTTATTGAGTATTTAGAAGGTCAGCAGTCACGATACGGTCGTAAGTCCATTGGCGGCCTTTGCTGATGTAGCCCCTTAAGTATTTTTCTATCATCAGGCTGGATATCGGAGCGGCATAAGTACCTCCAAACCCTGCATTTTCTACATATACAGCTACCGCTATTTTAGGATTCTCTTTGGGAGCAAAACAGAAAAAGATAGAGTGGTCACTTCCTGCATTTTCGGCCGTTCCGGTTTTACCGCATATTGGTATATCGGGGATATAAGCTGATCGGGCAGTTCCGGCTAGTACGGCTCGTTCCATGCCATCTACTACTGGTTTAAAATGGACGGTATCAATTCCTACGAAGTTCTTTTTTTTGTATTTACTGTTTATTTGATCTTCACTATCCAGGTAGCCTTTCACTAAATGGGGTGCGATATAATAGCCTCGGTTAGCAATCACGGCAGCGGCATTGGCCATTTGCAGGTTAGTCATCTGGATTTCACCCTGCCCTATGGCAAGTGAGCGAATCCAAAGAGAGTTCCATCGCTGGCCCTCCTGTTGTCGGTTAAACCATTCGGTATAGTATTTTGACGTGGGATAATTTCCTCCCTTTTCGGTAGGAAAATCTATACCTAGCTTTTGCCCCATACCAAAACGGTCGAGATAAGCATTGAATGTATCCAGGCCAATATTGGGTTGATCGAAACCATACTGATCCACAATATTTCGGAATACCGTTACAAAATAAGTATTGCAAGAGTGCTGAATTGCCATTGAGACGCTAGTGCAGGTAGGGTGCCCATGGCAGCCGGTCAAGCGAATTCCATTATGATAATAAGCGCCGGCACAGCGGATGGTTTTATCTGTTGATAATACCTCCTTTTGCATGGCCACCAAAGCTACCAAAGGCTTGAATAAGGAGCCGGGAGGATACTGAGCAAGCACTGCTCTGTTAAAAAGTGGCCGGAGCGAATCTCTGTTGAGCCGCAGGTATTCTCTCCCTCTATTTTCATTACCAATAACCAGCTTATTAGGGTCGTAAGTAGGACTACTTACCATTGCTAGGATTTCACCTGTGGCAGGTTCTATAGCAACGATACTGCCGCGTTTGTTCTTCATAAGAAACTCTCCAAACTGCTGCAACTCTAGGTCAATGGTACTGAGCAGGTCTGTTCCTGATTTGGGGTCAACGTCTTTGTCGCTGGACTTGTAGGCATCTACTACCCGGCCCAACTTATCTTTCAATACGTATTTAGCCCCTTTTTCTCCTCTGAGTTTTTCTTCATAGGATGCTTCAAGGCCGGTAGCGCCAATATAATCACCAGCTGCATAGACACCATCGTATTTATCAATTTCTCTTTTATTTACCTCCCTGATGTAACCCAAAACATGAGAGCCGATGGGCGTTCGATAACCACGGACGTTCCTTAGCTGAACAAAAAAGCCCGGAAATTCATACATGCTTTCCTGGAAAGAAGCAAAGCGCTTGGCTGATATTTTGTTCATAAATGCGAAAGGTACTGACTTATCATAGCGGATGCTCCTCCAGTTTTTATTAAGAGCCTCTTTGAAATATTCCCTATCAATCTTTAGCAGATCACAAAACTTGGCGGTATCCATCTCTGGACTGACCTGATTGTAGGTCACCATAAGATCGTAAATGGGGTCATTGACCACCAGCAAAGAAGTATCCCGGTCATAAATCACTCCCCTTGATGGATAAACGGTAAGTTTTTCGATAGCTGTAGCATTGGCTTTGCTGCGAAAAGTTTTGTCAATCAGTTGCAGTTGCATCGCCTTACCAACCAGCACCAATGCTGATAGCAGAAAGATGATTTGTATACTTCTAAATCGTTTTTTATGATTATCAGCCACGTTAGTTTATTTTTCCTTACCCAGTTAAATACTAAAATCAGCTGGAGGGGTTAAAAATTGCTACTAGTAATATAATGAAAATCATTGACAGGACAAGGGCCGTAATCGTTTTTAATAAGATGCTCACAATAAAGACAAAAGTGAAGGCCTTGACCGAAAAATAGAGGAATAGGTGAATTGTCATTAATATTCCTGAATACTGTAAGAACCATGGCCAGCCCATTTTATTGGGAGTCGGAGTGGAGTTGGCCACATATCCGCCTTTGGGCTCAAGGCGGCGTATCAAAGAGGGCCGGAAGTAGGCAATGACCAGACAAATACTTGCGTGAATACCCATCGAATCGTAAAAAATATCAATAGTAATCCCGGTAACAAAACCCAGAATGGTCAGTACTATGGGGGTGATGGTAAATGGTAACAATAAAATAAAAAGCGGATAGACTATAATATTAATATAAGGAATCCCGGGAAATGACAGCGAAATTTCCTGCAAGACCAAGATTTGAAACAAACACAGAATTACAAAGCGAAAAGCGTTTGTGAAAAAATCCTTACTCATTAATATTTTTTCGATTCCAGCTCGTCGAGCTTGTATTTGGCAATATAGTCGACTACATAAACATACTGCGCGTTGCTAATATCGTTAAGTAGTTTGACTTTGATATTGAAAAAGTTGTTGCCCGGTAGCATACTATCCTGAAGAACCGTACCAATAGTAATGCCCGGAGGAAAAATAGCTGAATAACCACTGGTTTGTACCGTATCCCCTACTTCTATTTTGGCGTGCTTGGGGATATCTTCCAGGTTCATTATGGTAGGTTCGTTTTCGTCTTTCCAGACCAAAGAACCAAAGTAGTCATTGCTCTTCAGGCTGGCCGATATTCTTGCCTGACGATGTAAAATCGACATGCCTAATGAATAGTTCTCAGAAACGCCCACTACGATTCCCACTATTCCTTTTTGACCCACTATTCCCATTCTTTCACGCACGCCATGTTTGCGACCTTTGTTGAGTGCAATCATGTTATCACGGCTGGCAATGGAATTTTTGATGATCTTGGCCGCAATAAAACTGTACTCCGGGCTCATGGTATCATTGTAGAAGGTATCAATTTGGAGGACATCAGTGCCAAGCTCTATCTGGAGACGCTCGCGTAGAAGGCGATTCTCCTCGAGAAGTCTTTCATTGTCTTGCCGTAAATCTAGATAATCATTGAGCCCTGCATAAACATTATAGAGCTTACCGGAATAGAGACTAGCCGAGCTAAATAGGATCTGGCGCTGCTCCAGGTTATACTGAACGATAAAAAATATACTTATCCCTTCAAGGAAGAGGAAAGTAAGAAAGTTGCGGTACTTTATGATTAATTCAAATAACCTGCGCATAAAGCTAGTGCTCTCTATATTCGGGTAATGTCCATCTGATCAGTCAGACAAATACTGCAAAACCAGGGTCGAGAGGTCAACCCTCTACCCTGGTTTTCCTTTATTATTCTAAACACTCTTCCGGTCAATAAGGAAGGTATATCTGTCTGAGTTTTTTAGTGCTATACCAGTGCCCCGGACAACTGCCCTTAGTGGATCATCGGCAATGTGTATGGGCAGCTTGGTTCGCTGCGCTATTCTCTTGTCAAGCCCTCTAAGTAAAGCGCCACCTCCGGTGAGGTATAATCCGGTTCGATAAATATCGGACGCCAACTCAGGTGGTGTAGCTTCCAGCGCCTTCAATACGGCATCTTCAATTTTCGAAATGGATTTATCAATGGAATGGGCAATTTCCCGGTAATTGACTTTTATCTGTTTAGGGATACCTGTCATCAAGTCTCTACCATTGACGGCAAAGTCTTCAGGGTCTTCATCCAGATGATCCAAAGCAGAGCCGACATGTATTTTCAATTGTTCAGCAGTACGCTCACCGATAAGGATATTGTGCTGACGTTTCATGTAGCCCATAATATCATTGGTGAATTCATCACCTGCAATTCTGATGGATTGGTCACAGACGATACCAGACAGTGCGATTACCGCAATCTCGGTGGTACCTCCTCCAATATCAATAATCATGTTTCCTACCGGTTCTTCCACATCGATTCCAATACCCAGGGCGGCTGCCATTGGCTCGTGGATCAGATAAGTCTCCTTGGAGTCAACATGATCAGCAGAGTCAAATACAGCTCTCTTTTCTACTTCTGTAATACCGGAAGGGATACAGATAACCATCTTCATGTAGGAAAATAAACGGCGAGTGGGGCCAATCATATTGATGAAGCTCTCAATCATACTTTCAGCAGCCTGGAAATCCGCAATAACCCCGTCTTTTAAAGGCCTGATGGTTTTGATGTCCTCGTGTGTCTTTTCATGCATCAACATCGCTTTCCTTCCCACAGCGATCGTTTCTCCCGTTCTTCTATCAATAGCTACGATGGAGGGCTCGTCAACAACTACTTTTCCATCCTGAATGATCAACGTATTAGCAGTGCCAAGGTCTATGGCTAGTTCTTGCTTAAAAAAATTAAACAGTCTCATTCATTTTGTTTAAGGGATTAATAATATCCTTTTTGTCCCCATGATTAGTTAAATACAATTACCTGTGATAGCTTCTTGTAGTAGGCTTGATTTTCTACGACCTTGAAAAATACTAAACTTTATTCAGTTGTTTGGTATCTTTTTTTGACTTTGGCGTAAATAAAAGCAATTTTTCGCAGAATCACGCAAAAGTCCTTCAAGCTGTGTAAATAACAAAGCGGTTCTCCTTATTGGTAGCGTTCTACCTACCTAAAAGCTCATCAAACTGTCCCTACAATGACCTGCCACAATTGGTCGCGGCTAAGATGTTTTTGTGACAGTTCTCTGATATCATTAGGCGTCGTGTGCTGTATCCTTTCAACCATCGTGTTAAAGAAATCGGCAGGTAAGCCTTCTATTTGCATAGATTTGATCAATTCAGATGCATTAAATGTGCCATCTATCAAAGTTAATAAATATCCCATAGTATAATTGACTACCATTTCCAGTTCTTCAGTAGGAATGAGCTCTTCCTGGAGTATTTCTATTTCTTTGTATATCTCCGCAAGGGTTTCTTCCACTTTATCATTACTGACTTCTGTGGCAATGTAAAAGCCACCGTCGTAGCACATCGTATCAAGAGACGAATAGACGTTGTAAGTATATCCTTGCTCTTCCCTCAAGTTGGACATAAGCCTGGAGCCAAAATAACCGCCAAGTATCATGTTTAACAAATACATACTAGGATAGTCCTGATGATGCCTGTTGAATAATCGCCTGCCAATTCTTATGGCTGTTTGAATACTATCTCGTTTTTCAATACTCAAATTTTGAGGTTTTGTTTCAACATTTGGAATATTAGGCTGGTTTTTTGAACCAGATAAAATGCTTGCACTCAGTATGGTATCCAGCTTCTTAAGCGTCGTATCGTCAAGATGACCACTCAAAAAAATAAAAGCATTATTCGAATTATAGCACCTTCGATAATGGCTCAGGAGGTCTTCTCTCCTGACTTGATGGTAAGCCTCAGGACTGCTGTTATAGCCGTAGGGATGCTGTGAGCCAAAAATCGATTCAGTGATCGCCCGGTATGCAACAGTATCATTTTTTGATAATTCTACATTCAATCGCTGACTATTACTATTGATAAAGGTATGCAGCTCCTGCTCCGGAAAAGAAGGGGCAGCAAGTAAATCCGCTACTATAGGCAAAACATTAGACAATTGTCGGCTTGGTGAGTACAACGTAAGCATGGAAGCATCAATATGATAGGGCGCCCCCAAAGAGCAACCATAAAAATCAAGATGCTCAGCCACTTCGGCGCTGCTGTATTGCCGCGAAGCTTCCTTCAGTATGATATTAGTTGTGCGCGAGGTCAACTGCTTTGTCTCGTACGGTCGGCCCGCCCTAAAAACAATATCCAGCTTCACAACTTCATGGCCCGCAGAAGGTAAATAGGTAACAGGGATTCCATTGGATAACTCAAAATACTCCCTGAACGGTAAGTTAAGGGATTTTATCTTCTGTAAATCCGGTTGTCGTATGCGATCAGGCATGGGCACGCTTTTTTTGATCTTTACTCTTACTCAAGTTATCCACATTTTGTGGATTAATTACTGTGGAAAAGTGTAAATTTAAATCTATTTTTGAATATTAATTTTCTCCCTAATCAAAAGATGAAAACAGGTTTGTTTTGTAGAGATAACGGTATTATCATCGTATTTTATAGCATAACCTAAAATTTTCAGATAAGTCTGATATACAGCCACAAGCAAAAACGGGTAATTAAAGATAAAGTTATGAAATTCAGTGTATCCTCTTCCATTTTACTCAAGCAACTCCAAATAGCTGCCGGATCTATTTCTCAAAATACAGTTTTACCAATCTTGGAAGACTTTCTTTTCACTATCGGTGCTGGTAAGCTCAAAGTAGCAGCAACCGATCTGGAAACGTCCATCACCACCGAGTTAGAGGTACGCTCTGAAGGGGAGGGTTCAGTAGCTGTTCCGGCAAAAATTCTTTTAGAGACCTTAAAAGCGCTGCCAGATCAGCCGATTACCTTTGATATTGACGACAGCAATTTTGGTATTCAGATTACTTCTGCTTATGGAAAATACAGGCTGGCCGGCGAAAGTGGTAGGGATTTCCCGAACGTACCGGAGCCGGAAGATGTAGATAAGGTGTCGTTACCTGGAAGTGCCCTGACAGAGGGAATTACCAAAACGCTCTTTGCGACCAGTACAGATGAATTGCGTACAGCAATGACCGGCGTATATTTTCAGGTTGATTTTGATAAACTGACTATGGTTGCCACGGATGCTCACAAATTGGTGAAATATACTTACACTAATCTGAGTAGCGGAGTAGCTACTTCCTTTATCATACCTAAGAAAGCGTTGACTTTACTTAAAAGTGCCGTGTCGGACGATGCTGATCTGCATTTGTCTTTCAATAAAGCGAATGCTTTCTTCGTTTTTGGACATACACAGTTGGTATGCCGCCTGATCGACGCCAAGTACCCTGATTACAATGCGGTAATTCCCGTCGACAATCCTAATACCTTGTCTCTACAAAGAGTTGATTTTCAAAACTCTTTAAAGCGTATTGCCATATATGCTAATAAAACGACTAATCAGGTAGTCTTAAATATCAAAGATAAGGAGCTAATTGTTTCAGCTCAGGATCTGGATTTCTCCAACGAAGCTACCGAAAAACTACAGTGTAGCTACGAAGGGGATTCGCTGACCATTGGTTTTAATGCTAAGTTTTTGGTAGAGATGCTGGGGGTTTTATCATCTGATGAGGTGAAAATGGAATTATCCTCGCCAACTCGCGCTGGTATTTTGCTGCCTACGGATGAGAAAGAGGATGAGGAAATACTTATGCTGGTAATGCCTGTAATGCTTAGCAACTAGATCAACTATGGGCTGCTGATCCGACAACTAAATACAATTTATTTATGAGACAACTGCTTTTCCTGTTCTTGCTGATGGGCCTATCTTTTCTTTCGGCTTGTGTACAGGATTCAAAAGAAGGAAAAGAGCTAACCACTACATCAAATACCGAGGCACTCCCTACCGAACCGGAAGCTATTGTGAAGCTCTATCAATCTTATGTAGACAGTAATCGGTTTGAAGCAGCAAAAAGACTGAGTACTGAAAGCGGGAAAGCCTGGCTGGATACGCTGGCCCAATTCATCTACGCCAATGCAGAGCAGGAAGTCCTGGATTCTACAATTTTACAAACAACTTTCAAAAGGATATTGTGTAACCAGCAAAAAGATACTACCCTTTGTTTCTGCCTCCTGGAAGATCAAGATGGTGAGTATAAGGCGGAATATCAGTTGATTCGGGCTGATAGCACATGGAAAGTAGATGCCCCCGAAAATAGCTTTTGACCACTTCCGGGCGCCTGTCTGCCTGATCAAAAAACAAGCGATCAAATTATCAAATTGCAAATGCTGGTATGAATAAGAAAATCGGCTTATTTTTTGGATCTTTCAACCCTATTCACATTGGGCATTTAATTATAGCCAATTTTATGGCTACCCAAACGGAGCTGAATGAAGTCTGGATCGTCGTTTCTCCACAAAACCCTTTTAAGCAGAAAAAATCACTGGCTAATAATTACGATCGCCTGCATCTTGTGGAATTGGCAATCGCGGGGAATCCTAGGCTAAGAGCCAGCAAAATCGAGTTTGGATTACCTCAACCCTCTTATACCGTTGATACCTTGGCTTATCTCAAGGAGCAATACCCGGAGAAGCAGTTCTCACTCATTATGGGGGGGGACAATCTGGCCACACTGCAAAAGTGGAAAAATTATGAGCTTATTCTCAGGTACCATGATATCTATGTGTACCACCGGCCGGGATACGAGACGGACAAGTACGAGTTCTATCCTAATGTTAAAAGTTTTGATGTGCCACTAATGCAAATTTCTGCTTCGTATATTCGAAAGTGTATTAAAGAAGGGTACTCCGTCAGGTATTTAGTACCTGATCCTGTCTTCGATTATCTGGCAAGCAGCTCTATGTACAAAAGCTAGGCAGCCATTTCCTTATTTATGGGAATCTAATGTACGGTATGAGCTTGATAATTGCCGGGGGGCTGTCATAAGACAACCTTTCTATTGGTTTACGAATTTTTTCCGGCAAAGCATCATACCTTTGCGAGTAGGAGCTTATGTTGGATGCTCAGCTAGCATCTCCCTAAGTTGAAATGTTATTTTAAATTGAAGTTATGGAAAAAGTACTCAACCGTATTACATTGTCTTTCTGTGTACTGTTTTTGGTATTTGGGTTGAAAAATACTTCTGCACAAGGCAGTCTGAAAATTGGACAATGGCGCTCCCATTTGCCTTATCAGGCCGGGAGGATGGTCACTCAAAGTGACGATCGGGTTTTCTATGCTACGGAGTGGTCCGTAGTGGGTATCGATAAAGCTGACGATGCTGTAGAATTCCTGTCTAAAGTGGATGGCCTTAGCAATACCGGTATACAGCTTATCCGGTACAATCGGGGCAGTGATGTGCTGATCATTGTTTATACCAACAGTGTTATTGATTTGGTAAAACCTTCAGGAGTAATTACCATGAACCAGATCCGGAATTTTGATAATATTATTGGAGAAAAGCAGATCAACGATATTTTTATTGAAACAGACAGTACGGCTTTTTTGGCAGCTAGTTATGGGGTTTCTAAAATTAATACTAACCGGAATGAATTTGCTTTTACCACTTTTATGGGAATAGAAGTGGAGGCAGTTACAAGGTATAATGGGTTTATATACGCTGCTACGGCAGAAGGCATATACCGGGCCAGTGTAAATAACTTCAATCTAGAGGATTTTGGTCAATGGGAATTCCTTGACGCAGAGGAAGGTTTTCCGGGTATTTATACTACTCGAAGTATGGTGGTATACAATGACGAGCTATACGCTGATATCAACGATACTATTTTTGTAATAAGCCAAAATCCTATCCAGCGGTTCTATTATGAGCCAGGTCATCAGGTTCGTTTTATGTCTGCCGAGGGCGTACATTTGTTAGTTGGTGCGCGCTGTATTTCCGGGGGATGCAGTGGCGATAAAGGCTTGTTTTTTGCTCCCGGAGATATTAGCGGAGAACTTTCCCCGGCCTGTATTGGACAAATTAACTATGCTATTGAAGATGAGACTGGTCGGGTCTGGTACGGCGATAATTTTCGAGGATTCCGAAGAACGAACAGCGTTTCTGAATCTTTTTGTGATTCCAGAATTTTTAATTCTCCGTGGTCGGAAAACAGCCGTGAGCTTACCATTCGCAACAATGAGCTTTGGCTGGCGGCTGGGGGAGTCAATCAGACATTCAGCAATCGGTTCCTCGACCATGGTTTTGCCTCTTTCATTGACGGGCAGTGGACTATTTTTAACCGCAATACCAGAGATGCCCTTAAGGGGCCTTTACAAAACGACGGTATTGATGATTTACTGGATTTTATGACGGTAGCCATTCACCCTTCCAATGGTAAGGTGTACGCTGGCTCTTTTTATGAAGGGTTGATGGCGTTTGATGGGGAAAATTTTGTGCAATTTGATGAAAATAATTCTTCTCTGGGCAATGCCATTGGGGATCCATTGAGAACCAGGGTTGGAGGGCTGGCCTTCGATGAGGAAGAAAACTTGTGGGTAACCAATCATTCTGCCGAACGCCCTTTATCTGTACTGCAACCGGATGGCACCTGGAGAGCTTTCGCCCCAGCCTGTCGGCAAGAAGAAATCCATCAGATTGCTATTGATCAGAGTGGTTTTAAGTGGATGGTGGTCAATACAAGTGCTGCTGGTGTGATCGTATTTGACGAAGGTATAATTGATGACCCCACCGATGATCGTTGTAAAACATTTACCACTTCCAACAGTGAGTTACCGACCAACAATACCAATTGTGTGACCGTAGACCTGGATGGTGACGTGTGGGTGGGTACTAACGAAGGAGTGGTTATTTTTGAATGTGGCGGAAGTGTATTTGAGAATATTTGTGTTGGATTTAGAAAGATAGTCGAACAAGATGGATTTGGGGCTTTTCTGCTAGAAACGGAAAACGTGCAGACTATCGCCGTTGATGGTGCCAATCGCAAATGGATTGGTACTCAAAATGGCGTTTTTGTCCTCTCACCGAATGGCGAAGAACAGATAGCGCATTTTACGGTCGATAATTCCCCTTTGTTTGATAATGGTATTATTGATATTACCATCAATCCTCTGAACGGGGAGGCATTTATCGGTACCAACAAAGGCGTAATTTCCTACAAGGGAGAAGCTATTGAAGGCCAAAGAGTCAATAGTGCGGAGATTCAGGTTTTTCCCAACCCGGTAAGACCAGGATACGATGGGCCCATTGCAATACGAGGTTTGGCCAGAGATGCCAATGTAAAGATTACTGACATTCGCGGGCGCCTGGTTTTTGAAACGACAGCCCTGGGCGGGCAGGCTATCTGGGATGGTCGCGACTATAACGGGCGGCGGGCAGATTCGGGAGTCTATCTGGTTTTTAGCACTAGCAGCTCAAGGTTTACTGGCTTTACCGCTAATCCAGACGGAGCAGTAGCGAGGATTTTATTACTGAAATAGGGTTGATAGTCGAGGAGATGTGGGTTTTTATTTTAGAAATGTTACTGAAATTATTCTTTTTGGTGTTAGAGGTAAAGATATTAGGACCCTGGACGCAGGAAGAACTCAGCCAAACATTATTTCATCTAGGAAAAGGGAGCATAGTCGTAAGCCGGATGAGCAATATGATATCATTGAATCCTGTAGCTGGGGCCCATATCTTGAGATGTTTTCCAGAGGGTCAAGACCCAATTGGTATTGTTGGGGTAATCAGGCTGATGATTATTATCCGGAGTGGGAAACTTATAATAATCATTCTCAGAGTTCGTCAGTCAATAAGCAGATAAGAATTCCGTTGAAAGATCTGTAATTAGCTATAGAACAAGTTCCGTGATCATGTTTGAAAGACTCCACTCAAAAGGCTTCAACATTTGTAGCTGATAAATTTGGAAAAGCAACTACGCACTGGCAGCAACTTGAAGATAGGGTGAGGAGAGGCGTCGGCAACCCCTGTCCATTAGTACTAATTGGGATTCCTGATTCGATAATTGATTTGGGCTAGGCTTTCCTGTGGTGTTAAGATGTTAAAACCACTAAATTCCCTATCTTGGTTGTAAAAAGTTTATGATTCGCTTTTTAATGATCATCATCGCCATCCTCAGTCTTAATTCCACGGCCTTAACCCAAAATGAACCGCATCGGTTTAAAATGATCTTTGTCGGTGACATCATGGGGCATGACTCACAGATTGCTTCAGCACAAATCGTCAAAGATTCTTTATATGACTATCAGCCTTGTTTTGAATATATCGCTCCACTTTTAGAAAATGTAAACCTGGCAGTTGGTAACTTGGAAGTTACTCTACCGGGAAAGCCTCCTTACAAAGGATATCCACAGTTCAGAAGCCACTCTGACCTGGCTTTGGCCCTGCGAAGTGCTGGCTTCGACATGTTGGTCACTGCCAACAACCACTCCAACGATGCCAGGAAAACTGGGGTGATCAATACCATTAAGACCTTGGACGACTACGGTTTTTACTACACAGGTACTTTTGAAAACCCGGAGCAACGTCGGGCATTTTACCCGCTTATTGTCTACAAAGACAATTTCAAGATCGCTTTTTTGAATTATACCTACGGCACCAATGGAATTCCCACCATTCCGCCTACTATCGTCAATTTGATTGAGGAAGAGCAAATAAAAAAAGACCTGATAGAAGCCAAAGCATTAAATCCTGATTTTATCGTCACCGTCATGCATTGGGGAAATGAGTATCAGCTTATAGAAAGCAAAAAACAAGATCGGTTAGCGGACTCTGTTTTTCAATGGGGATCCGATTTGATTATTGGCGCACACCCGCATGTCGTACAGCCAATAAAGGAATATAAACGCATTCAGCCGGATAGCAGTATTAAGCGAGAGGTGATCGCATTTTCTCTGGGGAATTTCGTTTCCGGCCAACGCCGTAAAAATACGGACGGCGGCCTGATGTTTGAGGTTGAGATAGAAAAGAAAACACTACGCTCCAAAGCAAAGGTAGTAGGCCATAGGTACATTCCGGTATGGCGCTACATCCAGCGCCGGGAAGGGAAATCTATTTACAGGATAGTACCGATTTCCGCCTTTGAAGATGGTAAAGAGGAGCTGATCGGTATGAATGCCGCCGATAGAGCTGCTATGAAGTCATTTGCAAAAACTACCCGCGATCATCTATCGCGCTTTGCTAGTAGAGAAAGAATATTAACTTTGAATTCACTGGGCTTGGGCCTTCAAAAAGACATTAAAAAGCTAAAAAGATGATTGTTTCTGCTATTGTGGCTGTTTCTTCAAATAATGTAATTGGAAAGAATAACGATATACCCTGGTATTTACCGGCAGATTTAAAATACTTCAAGAAAAAAACGATTAATCATCATATTATCATGGGGCGCAAAACTTTCCTTTCTATTGGAAGGCCTTTGCCAAAGCGAACGAACATAGTGCTTTCCAGAGACCCTTTCTTTGTGGCTAAAGATATAGTGGTCATGTCTTCACTAAAAGAAGCCCTGGATTTGGCTTACGAAGGGGAAGAAAATGAAGTCTTCATTATTGGAGGAGGAGAAATTTACAACCTGAGTTTCCCTCAGTTGGATCGCATTTACCTAACCAGAGTGGAGGTAGCAGTGGATGGCGAGGTATTTTTTCCGGAACTGAGCGAACTGGAATGGAAACTAACTTCTGAGGACGTCTACCAGGCAGATGAAAAGAATAATTATAATTATACTTTTCAGGTGTATGAAAGAATTGCCGGGGCAGCCTCCGATGAATAGAGCTATTTATTGGACTTGTTTCGTAGAGGTTAGTAATGAGCCGTTTTTCAGTTTTCGTATAAAGAAAAAGATAAGGGTGGTACCTACGATAGTAGGAGAAAGCCAGGCCCAAATGCTGACCATATCCAGACCGGCAACGATAAAAGCGGTCGTAGAGGCAATGTAGGCCGCCATAATTCTGGAAAGGTGAACTTTGTACCGAATAATTGAAGACTTCAGGCGGCCTGTAAAAACTCTGAAATCCTGAATGTAAAATAAAAAGCCGATGCCCCCAAAAACCAGCGCGATGATGCCGCTAGAGTTACCATTACTGATTTGTAGGAAGGAAATGTAGGAAAAAACTACAGCCGAAACCAATGTTCTTAAAGTTATAGACCACTAACGATGTGCAGCTAGAGAAGGGAGCTATGTATCATCTGTACTGGTTTTACCATTTAAAAGTAAAAAGATCAGATGATTTAGCCAACTAAAGATGACACCAGGCTTATATCTACCTGGCCATTCTCGTTGATGGCTTCCAGTTTGACATCGGCAAGCTGGTTGAGTAGCTCTTCCTGTAATGGAGCTTCTATTTTGATGTAATTATCAGTAAAACCAGACATCAGGCCTTTATCCTTGTGTTTTTCAAAAAGGACCTGCCGGGCCTGGCCCAAATGCTGCTCGTAGAAATACCTACGTTTTTTCTCACTCAAAATGGCGAGCATTTTATTTCTGCGCTTGCGCTCTCCCATATTTACCACTTCCTGTATCTCATTGGCCGGAGTGTTGGGACGCTCAGAGTAGGTAAATACATGCAGATAGGAAATGTCTATTTCGTTGATAAACCGGTAAGTTTCCAGAAAATCCTCCTCTGTTTCTCCCGGAAAACCAACAATGACATCCACTCCGATACAAGCGTGAGGCATTAATTTTTTGATTGTTTCAACACGGCTGGTGTACAGCTCGCGCTTGTAACGGCGACGCATGGCCTTTAGTTGTTTATTATTGCCAGACTGAAGTGGCATATGAAAATGAGGTAAGAATCTTCTGGATTGGGCTACAAAACTGATAATTTCATCCGTACAAAGGTTTGGCTCAATAGAGGAAATACGAATGCGATCCACGCCTTCCACTTCGTCTAACGCTTTGATCAGGTCTATGAAAAGGGCTTCCTTTTTAGGCTTTGTGCCTTCTATGACTTCTGTCCCGTTGCCAAAATCGCCAATATTTACTCCGGTTAAAACAATTTCCCGGACTCCCATATCTGCAATCCTTTGAGCATTGTTAACCACTTGCCCGACGGTATCACTTCTGCTGCGCCCCCGAGCCAGTGGGATCGTACAAAAGGAACATTTATAGTCACATCCATCCTGCACTTTTAAAAAGGAGCGCGTGCGGTCTCCAAAAGAAAAAGCATGGATAAAGTCTTTGGCTTCTCTAACTTCTCCGGCTTGTACCATGCCTTTACCAGGGGCTTTGGAAAGGTCATCAATAAATTCTAGAATGCGGAATTTTTCGGCAGCGCCAAGCACCAGATCCACTCCGGGAATGTCCGCGATTTCACCGGGTTTTAATTGCGCATAACATCCCACAACGACAACAAAGGCGTTAGGAGAAAACTTCAAGGCCCGACGGACGATCTGCCGACACTTGCGGTCAGCAAAATCAGTGACGGAGCAGGTATTGATGACATAGATATCTGCTCCGTCATCAAATTTCATCTCCAGATAGCCTGCATCCTCAAAAAGACGACCAATAGCGGACGTCTCAGAGTAGTTCAGTTTGCAGCCTAATGTATAAAATGCGACTGTACGTGGTGTTGCCATAACTTGCTCTGCTATTTCTTTCTAGAAGCTTTTTCAATTGAAATGCAAAGATAGGGGCTTTGGTTGAATCATGGAAGGTTTAGTTGGAATAAGGTGGAGCATAGAAAGCCTAAAAGGCTGGCTCTCTACGCCCGTCATTGATCTCTTATCGTTGTGATCTTACCATCCATCACCGTCGAGAAGGTCACCAAGGCCACCGAGAACACTGCCTTCACCCTTCCCATAATTACCGGCATTGCGGAGTACGCGATCAGCCAATCGACTAAAGGGCAGGGATTGTATCCACACTTTCCCAGGCCCTTCTAATCGGGCATAGAAAACGCCTTCGCCACCGAAAAACATATTCCGGATGCCTTTGATCATTTCTATATCATAGTCTACATCTTTAGTAAAGCCTACCAGGCATCCGGTATCTACTCGTAGTACTTCACCCAGCACCAGTTCTTTTTCAACAATAGTTCCGCCGGCATGCAAAAAAGCAAGGCCATCGCCTTCCAGACGTTGCATGATGAAGCCTTCACCACCGAAAAAGCCCCGGCCCAGTTTTTTAGAAAACTCAATACCTACTGATACGCCTTGTGCAGCGCAAAGAAAAGCATCTTTTTGGCAGATAATTTTTCCACCCAAATCATAAAGGTCAAGGGGTACAATCCGGCCCGGATAGGGCGAAGCAAATGACACCCGGCGCTTACCTTCTCCAGTATGTGTGAAGGCAGTCATAAACAGGCTTTCGCCCGTGAGCAGTCGCTTTCCGGCTGACAGTACCTTGTCCCAAAGGCCCTGATTTCTTGCTTTGTGGCTACCATCACCAAAAATAGTGCTTAATTCTATATCCTGGTCCATCATCATGAAGGCTCCAGCCTCTGCAATGACTGTTTCTAATGGATCCAGCTCTATTTCCACAAACTGCATCTCCTCTCCAAAGATTTGATAATCTATTTCGTGTGCATTTTTCATAGGTTTATTTTTGGTAGAAAGTAAAGAAGTTGAATGGCCTGATAAGCTCAGCAAGAAGCCCGGCGGATTCTCCTCCTTTAAACTTCTACAGGTTATGTATTCTTTGTTCTAATTATGGTTTTTCAGTATCGGCTGCTTTATAGTTTCACTTTATTGCTTTCCTACCCATCAGAAAGTAACCAGCTGTAAAGAAAACAACAGCGTACCCCAGACTAATCCATAAGCGCTTATCTGGTACTTCAGAAGCACCTCCACGAAATTCGATAAAGGAAAATACCGGGCCTGAATAGGGAATCCAATGACTGTATTCCCACTGAAATATAGCCATCCCGGCGACTACCATAAAACAGCCCAGCCCAACACTGATAATAAAATTATCGAAATATAAACTTAAAAAATAATGAATGGCTAATATTCCCAACAAAATGATGTACATTCTAATCATGAAAGTGCTTGCCACAGCGGTGGGATAATCGAGTCCAAATCCCCGCCCCGGAAAAACAGCATTAAGAAGATGACCACACACGATAATGAGTATCCAGCCCAGCCCCATGGAGGCGGTAATCCAAAAGAGTAAGATCAGTATTTTAGCTACATAAAAATATCCCTTGGGGGCCGGTAGGGTGAATAAGTGTTTAAAACCTTTATTCTTATGCTCAATATTGGCGAGTAAAAAGCCGATCAAAGCTGTATATAATGGATAAAGGAAAAAGTAAAAATTGAAGGCATACCTGTGAAGGTTCATCCAGGCATAAGAGTCTTCTGACTTAATCCCACCAAGCTTTGTAGCTAAATAAGCTGTAATGCCCAATACGATTATGGCCGGTCCCGCTAGCGAAATACTCAGGCCGTATATATTTTTTGTCTTTTTAAATTCCGCTTGTAGTATTTTGGTAAATGGTATAGACATGTGAATAATTTTTTTGTGAAAAACCAATCAAAACGATTATGCATAGACATTTTCTTTGGTCATACCAATAAATAGATCCTCCAGGCCTGCTGCCTCTCGTTCTATGTCAAAAATAGCAACATCCTCTGCTACCAGGAGTCGCATCAAATGATTAAATGCTTCGTCGGACGGAATATTCACTTCCAGATGATGGTCCCTGGCTGTCGCATCAAGGTTTTCCATGCTGGCAATATTCAATGCTTTTTGCATATGATCCACTTTGATGCGTATTTTGCGGGTAGCTGTTTTGAGGAAATCTTGTATCTCACCCTGATAGCGGAGTTGTCCCTGCTGAATAATTCCAATGTGGGTACAGGTTTTTTCGATTTCTGATAGTAAGTGGCTGGAGATGAATACAGTTTTGCCCTCCGCTCTCAATTTAATGAATAACTCCCGAATCTCGCGGATACCGGCAGGGTCAAGCCCATTGACGGGCTCGTCAAGAATTAATAGCTCGGGTTCATGGAACAGCGCCATAGCAATACCAAGGCGCTGCTTCATGCCCATAGAAAAATGCCTGACTTTCTTTTGGGCCGCATGCTGGAGGTTTACTAACTCCAGGACTTCTTCGATACGGCTTCTTCCCTTTCCGAAAAGAATATCAGCATACCGGAGATTATCCCAGGCTGTCAGGTGTAAATACAAAGAAGGGGATTCAATCATATTGCCGATTTTCCTCAGAATAGCCAGGCGATGTTCCTGAATCGATTGCTGAAAAATACTGACCTTGCCCTGTTTGACGGGTAACAGGCCCAGGAGCAGCTTTATCGTTGTTGATTTACCAGCGCCATTTGGGCCCAGAAATCCATAAATGGCTCCCTGCGGTACCTGAAGATCCAATGATTCGATAATGGCTTGTTTGCCATAGCTGAATGATAGGGATTGGGTTTCGATAATATTCATACGCACAAAGATTGTTTTCCTAAAAATGATTGATCCCACAGTGTATTATTTTGGAGGAGCTATCTTGGACAACATGAAATAAGTACAATTCAAACAGTTGAAGATAAATTATCTACGGGCGTAGGTAATTATTAGATAAATTGAAATAGAAAAGGCTACTGTAAAAAATATTCATCTACATGTACTTACCAGCAGGTAAAAAAGCGGAGGAATTGTTACTTTACTTTCCTTCAAGCATCTGAAAAATACCAAATTAAAATAAAAAGCCATGAAAGTTTTATTCACTTTATGTTTATCTATTCTAACGATCATTAACCTGTGTGGCCAAGCTGAAGAACGCTATCAGCTCATCATAGGACCAGACACTATTTCTATGCAACCGGATATGCAATATATCTACGTTGATGGCAGCGGTAAGGAACTGCCTATCAGGCTGATCAAGCAAGAGATTCTTCATTATACGGGCACAGTAGCAGAGTTCGAGTACCCACAGGCTTACACATTAGCTTCTATTCCTATGGAGCAGGACGTCAACATGAGTTCTTTAATTACAGAGGATGGTTCTGGCTTTTTTGTCCAGGAGTTTAACGGCCAGGACCCCAGTGAGATGATCGGCGTTATGATGGAAGAGTTGACTAAAGATTTGCTGGCGCAGGGGTATCAGTATCACGAAGAGGTATTTCAGCGGTATTCCAGAAATAAACAATTACTTTTGGGCCGTAAGCGCACATTGGTGTATATGGGTAAGATGGAAACTTTTACGGTGGCCGCTTATAATAATGATGCTAATGGCGCACTTGTGGTTAGCCGGACCAATAATTTTGGCAATACACAAGCAACAAAGGAAATCCTTGACCTGTTTTTTTCTACATTAGTTTTGAAGTAGAAAAACCAAATGGCTATCAGGAGGCGTATTGCTCTTTTCCTGATAGCTCTACAGCCGAAAGTCAGTCGATAAAAGACCAACCCAATATTCATGATACGAGAAACGCTGTTTAAAGTACTGATGACACCTTTTACCATACTCTACGGTACGGGTGTTAGTTTGAGAAATTTTTTTTACAAAACCGGAGTTCTAAAAGGAGTATCCTTTAATATACCTATCATTTCAGTAGGGAACCTTTCTGTGGGCGGGGCAGGTAAAACGCCGCACATTGAATATCTGATAAGGCTCCTGAAAGAATACCTCAATGTAGCTACCATTAGTAGAGGTTATAAGAGAAAAACCAAGGGCTTTTTACTGGTCCAGGGTGGGATGAATGCTGAAATAGTGGGCGATGAACCGCTGCAATTTAAAAGGAAATATCCTGATGTTCTCGTATCTGTCAGTGAGAGCCGGGCGCTGGCTGTACCAAAATTGATCGGGCTCAAGCCCGACACGCAAGTAGTTTTATTAGATGATGCATTTCAGCACAGAGCCATTATTCCCGGGCTGAATATTTTATTGACACAGTACAATAAACCCTTTAGTCGGGATATTCTGCTACCGGCAGGGCGGCTTCGTGAATGGCGCTCTGCTTATGAACGAGCTGATATTGTGATAGTGAGTAAGTGCCCCAAACAAATAACCCAGGAAGACAAAAAGCGTCTTAGTGAAGAGATAAAGCCTAAAGCTCATCAAAAGCTTTTTTTTTCTTACTATGATTATGATCATCCCTACTACATGTTCAATTCCTCTCAGAGGGTAGCTTTGCAGCCTAATTATTCTGTATTGTTGATTTGTGCCATTGCCAGCTCCGATTATTTGGTGGATTATCTGAATGACAGAGTAGAGAATGTGAGGGTTCTGGAATATGAGGATCATCACTTTTTTACGCCCTACGAGGTGTCTAATTTGCTCAGGAGTTTTGAATCCTGGGACGTTCCCAATAAACTGATCATAACGACCGAGAAGGATGCTATGCGCTTGGAGTTACACAAGAAATTTATTATAGAAAATAAAATGCCTATTTTTAGTCTGCCGGTTAGCGTCCAGTTCCACTTTGATGAAGGAGAGCAGTTTGACGAATCAGTCAGGCAATTTTTGCTGGATTTTAAGTAAATGCAGCTTATCCAAAAAAAAATCGATTATGAAAAAATTGCTTTGGAGCATTCTACTAATGTCCTTTCTGGTTGCCTGCCAACAGGCGCCCAAAGAGCATTTAACGAAAAATAAGGCATCCGAATTTCAACTCCTCGGCAAGGTCAGTGGCTTTGAAGATAGCACACTGTTGATGTTGAGTATCAATAATATCGATGTAGATTCCGCTTATGTGCAAAATGACACTTTTTCATTCAAGGGTATCATTGACTATCCTTCGCTGGCATTTATCAAAACCAGACCATTGTTCACATTCAAATCGCTATATGTTTGCCCGGGAGTAAGTAAGATTTCGGGCGTTGCCAGCAATTTCAAAGCTGCAAAAGTAGAAGGTTGTTCGGCTGAAGACGAGGTAGCAGTACTCAGAGCTATGGAGGATCGAGCAGAAAAACAAATCGATAGCCTGACAGCAGTGGTTATGAATATGGTGAGAAATGGAAAGAAATTAAGCGACGAGGAAAAGTTGGGATTCAGGCAGGAAATGGAGCAGCTGGAAGCAAGAAAGCAGACTTTATATTATGATTTTTTTGAGCGGTATCCCGCTTCTTATGTTTCGCTCAATACGCTAGAGTTGTACAACACTACATGGGATAAGAAAATGGTCAGAGAGCTTCTTGAAAAGCTGGATACCAGATTTGAAGGGACGCCACAATGGGAAAATATCCAACGGTTTTTGAGGGTAAATAAAGATGTCTCCCTCGACCAGCCTATGGCTGATTTTACACAGCCAGATACTTCCGGCAATGCGATTCGCTTGAGTAAAGTCAAGGATCAGTACACGCTTCTGGAGTTTTGGGCTTCTAATTGTGCGCCCTGTCGTGCTGAAAATCCCGATATGGTAAGGATGTATAAGCAGTATAGCGATTACGGTTTTGAAATTGTTGGCGTTTCTCTTGATCAGCAAAAAAAGGAATGGATAAAGGCAATAAATCAGGATAAACTTCCTTGGGTCAATGTGAGTGACCTGAAAGGCAATCAAAATGATGCCGCGTTGATATATGGCGTGAATGCCATGCCCAGCAATTTTTTGATCGACCCTTCCGGTATCATCGTTGATAAGGACTTACGAGGAGATAAATTAGAAAAAAAACTGGCTGAATTATTTCTGAAAGAGAATTAACGGGATAGAGCAAAAGCCTCAAAACGGTCCAAACAACTTACTTTAATTTTTACCATCCAAAGTTTCCCACCCAAACCATGAGTGTACTCCTTCTTATCGTCTTCCTGTCAGCCACAATACTTCAGCTTTTTTACTGGATAATTCTCTTCTCCCGGCTTTCTTTTTATCGGGAAGCCAAAAAAATATGTGATAAAAAGCCTTCCGTATCTGTTATAATTTGTGCCAGAAATGAAGCCGAAAACCTGAAGAAATTTCTGCCTATCGTACTAAATCAAGAATACCCTGATTATGAAGTAGTTATTGTTGATGATAATTCTTCTGATAAAACACATGAAATTCTTTTGCAATTTCAGAAAAAATATCCCATATTGCATATTGTAAATATTCGTGAGAAAAAACATTATGGGAAAAAGGCAGCTCTTAAGCTGGGTATTCAAAAATCCACACATGAGTTGTTACTGCTAACAGATGCAGATTGTTATCCGACTAACCATCTATGGGTAGATCGAATGCAAGCAAGGGTGAGAGAAAAAATCGAGATTGGTCTTGGTTTTTCTCCATACAAAAGATCAAAAGGTCTGTTAAATGCTTTCATTCGTTTTGAAACGGTTATAGCAGCGATTCAATATTTTTCGTTTGCTTTGTTCGGCCAGCCATACATGGGAGTTGGTAGAAATTTGATCTACAAAAAGTCTCTGTTTAAAAGACAAGGGGGATTTAAATCACATGAACATATTGCCTCCGGAGACGATGATCTGTTCGTCAATGCTTCTGCAAGTTTTTCCAACATCAAAGTTATTTTAGATCCGCAAACTTTCGTTTATTCCATTCCAAAGAGCTCCTGGCTAAAATTCTACTATCAAAAATCTAGACATCTTACTACTGGAAAGAAGTATAAGCTTTCGCATCAATTGATGCTTGGAGGTTTTTCGGCCAGCCACTTTTTACACTATGTAATTGGGTTTGCTATGCTGCTTTCCAATGATTGGGTAACTGTAGTTTTTGCTGCTTATTTCCTGAGAATATTAATCGCAACAGTACTGCTGTGGTTTATACTCAAGCGATTAGAGCAGAAAGATCTTATCTATTGGTTTCCCATTTTAGATGTTGCCTTCGTCCCGTATTATATATTTTTTGGACTGTCAATGATTTTTGGTAACACGAATAAATGGTAAATGCAATGACACCCCTTGCACAACGTAATCCCGAGGACTATCAGTTGATCCAGCGCGCAAAAGGCGGGGATCAGAGAGCTTACGCTCAGCTTATGGATCGTTACCGTGGTAACATCCACCAGACCATTCTTAAAATGGTACACAACAGAGATGATGCAGATGATTTGACACTGGAAGCCTTTAGTAAGGCCTTCAGAAAGTTGTCAAGTTACTCGCCAACCTACGCTTTTAGCACATGGCTGTTCCGCATCGCGATTAACAATTGTATCGATCACATCCGTAAGAAGAGGTTGCAGACGATGTCTATCGACGAAACTTTCGAGCCGGATGGCGACACACAGTATTCTGACTACCTCAAAGCAGGTGGTAGAAATCCTGAAGAACAGATTATCTACGAGCAGCGCAAGGAAATTGCCAGGGTTGTAGTGAATCAGTTGAGTGAGAAGTATCGATTAATGATTCAATTGCGATTCTTTGAAGAATTAAGCTACGATGAAATTGCCAAGGAACTGGATATACCTCTAGGTACTGTGAAGGCGCAGCTGTTCCGAGCAAAAGAGATGTTGTACGAAATGTTACAGAAACCTGGAGCAAGTGCTTACTTCGACAATAGTAAGCGTAAGAAGTAGTATACAGTACCGAAGATAAGATAGCACAAAACAAGTCTAACAGGTGAAGAGGTGAATTCAGCTACATCTGAATCCACCTCCATGCCTGTTACGCTCCTGTGGTTTCATTATTTATTGGTGCTTCTAACAACTAGTGCACGAGTTGGATTCCATCCTTATTGATATGCAGTGCCCGTAGCTCATCAGCTCTGGTATCGATATCTACTGAGCTATTTTCCAACCTTAGAACGCCGCGCGGACATACTGCAGAACAGATTCCGCATCCTACGCATGAAGAGCGTATGATGTCCTGACCTCGTTGTGCGTACCAGCGTACATCGATACCCATTTCACAGTAGGTAGAGCAATTACCACAGGAAATACACTGACCACCGTTGGTTGTAATTCTGAATCTGGATTTAAAACGCTGTACCAATCCAAGGTAGGCTGCTAGTGGACACCCAAAGCGGCACCAAACTCTATTGCCCATCAAAGGGTAAAAACCCGTGCCTACTACTCCGGCAAACGCTGAGCCAATAAGGAAACCATACCAGTTACGAGTAACTTCGCTGCTGAGAAAGAGGAAGTCACTACTATTTGTTATCCAGTGATAACCGGATATTAGTACAAGTATGGAGGTAACTCCTATACCAATGTATATACCAAGTCTGGAGATATCTACTGTACCACTTGCCCATCTGTAGTAAGCGTACCCCATTGCTCCTATGAGTAAGGCCATCATCAGCAGCAGGAAGTTGCTTTGGTTGAACCATACATCGTTATTGGGTAAATAGCTGTAAAGAACGCCCATTGTCATAATCACGGCAAAGACCAGAACGCCATGAATGATCCATCTTTCAAACTTCCATGCCGCCAGGCTTTTATCAGAAAGCTGTCGGTAGGGATCACCCAAGGTTTCGGCCAGGCCACCACAGCCACAGACCCAGGAGCAGTACCAGCGTTTTCCATAAAAATAAGTAATAATAGGTACGCCCAGTACCGCTAAAGCTATTCCCCATGCCAACATGAAAATACCCAGGCCTCCGCTGTCGATCAAATCGTTAATGTTCAATTCAAAGAAAAAGGTATAGTTAAGTGGCCAGATATTTTTAAAGTCGTAATACGGATAATTTAATCGCAGCAGAATTTCAGGCAGCAGGAATGCAAAAGCCAGCTGAAAAAACATGACCGATCCGGTTCTGATCAACTGGTATTTATTGTGCATATACTTGGTCATCATTCTGATTCCCATCACCAGAACCATGACAGTGTATAACAAACCATACAAGAACCACTGGCTGGCTTCATTACCGCTCAATGAAAGGCTCAATGGGTCAGACAAGAGCATCCAGCTTGTAATATGCTGGGGCTGCCAGTACAACAGGACGTAAAAACTGATCAGGTAAATACCTGTAAATAAACCAATCCAAGCTGTAGCACTCATTGAAGCAGATCGGGAAGGCGTTTTCTTCTTCTGGTTTTCTACAAACCATACCAACCCAATGATCAGAAGAGCGATCAAAGCGGATACCAGCGGCCAAAAATAGGCTTTACTCATATAATAAAAACCATAAATGAGTACACCAACAATGGTAGCTCCCAGAAAAAAACTCCTCACCGTTAATGGAATACCCCGGGTGATAGTGCTCTGATATATATGGTTGTTTTTGATCCCGG
This sequence comes from uncultured Saprospiraceae bacterium, assembly GCA_964628385.1. Lineage (GTDB taxonomy): Bacteria > Bacteroidota > Bacteroidia > Chitinophagales > Saprospiraceae > JANQPA01. Next base: position 13,354 of record CAZVOD010000013.1, on the reverse strand, counting down.
GAATGAGATTAAATAAGGGTAAAATGTATAGCAGGCCTCCCACAATACCCAAACCAATAGTAAGCAATAAAAATAAAACCGGGTTGCCCGCTACCGGCCCGGTGCTGGAATGCTTCGTGGTATACAGGACATAATCCTTGATCAGCCAGCTCCCCAGCTTATAATCCCACTCATTGACCCCCTCTGGTACTCCCTCGTTTTTAGCTTTTTCGTTTAATGATTGTTGCGCTTTTTTTAGCACTGTTTTGAATGCGTCTGTAAATGCAAAGCTCGAACTATATGTTTTTCCCAATACGTCCTCTTTCTGAGCGACAGCAAGGATCTCTTTTTTGTGATACTGGTTGTCATTGGCGCTAATACTTTCTTCAGTAAGTACATAATTGTCCAAACCTAGTAAAGTAGTAAAAATGAGCAGCGCAAGAATAAATAGTCCGACACCTATTTTTTGGATCAAGTTCATGATCTGATAATTTTTATGTTTTATGAATACAATTGCGAAGTATGCTTTTTACTCCACAATATTAGGTTGTTAGATTCAGGCCAGGATATTACCTATGGAGTAACAGAACTCCTCAGGAATTTAATAGCTTCAGTAAGACTGCGGCGCCTTTTTAACTTCAATTCTTTTCCCGTTTGCTGGTTATAAATGTCAATAACCTTAGATTCGTATTCTTTATAAAATTCGGGATCAAAATTGGCAATGCCCAGGTTAGTGAGCACCTCTTCAACGTGGGTACGATTGGCTAACCACTTTTCACAGACCTCGTGGCGGTAGCGAACGCCCATCAGGTTAAAGCCGATTGTTTCCAGCGTCTCCTCATCATAAACCACCCGAATGCTTTTTTTGCCGTCCTCGTGCTCCCAGTAAATAGACTGATAGTGCTCCGGCGGATGAGCCTGCACATCACCGTATACTTGGTATTCAATATCCAGGAATTTTGCCGAGTTAAACCAGATTCCCGGATCATAAGGAACCTCGTGATCGCAAACATTATAGGCTACATTTTCTCCCATCATTCTGCCAGTATACCAGATGGCTTCGATGGGACGTCTACCCGGACGAGGCTCGCGCAGTTGTGCACAATCGCCAATGGCATAAACATCAGGAATGTTGGTTTGCAGGTGTTCGTCTACCAATATCCCCTTTTGAGTTTCCAATTCTGTATCTTTCAAAAAACCAATATTAGGGTGAACGCCCGCCGTAAGCCCTACATAGCCACAATCAATTCGCTCAGCACTGTTTTTGGTGATTACCGCACAGGCATTACCACTGCCATCATCGACGATCTCCTGAAGTTCTTCTCCCAGCCTGAGGTCAAAGCCATGTTCGTAAATATGCCGATTGACCATTTCTGACTCTTCCGGAGGTAAAATATTATTCCAATAGCTTTTTTCTCTAACCAAAAAAGTAACCGGGATATGGCGAGAGTGAAACATCTCTGCCATTTCTATACCGATCAGTCCACCGCCAACAATTACAGCCCTTTTCAGGCCATCACTGTTCGCTTCCATGGCTTCCAGGTCCTGGAGTGTATATAAGCCTCCTACCTTGTTGAGGTCCTGGCCCGGCCAGCCGAATTTGTTAGGCTCAGAACCTAAGGCCAAAATGAGTTTGTCATAAACCACATCCTGGCCCTCTTTAATACTCAGCTTTTTATTTTTAAAGTCTATTTCTTCTACATAAGCATTGAGCAAATCAATGCGATTTTGTTCCCAAAACCAGGGCTCATAGGGACGGGTATCCTCCAGACGCATATGACCCATGTAGATATACATGAGCGCTGTGCGGGAAAAAAAGTAATCGGTTTCGGCAGAGATCACCGTGATCTTGTGATCACTGAGCTTGCGAATGAATCGCGCCGCTGTAATACCACTTATGCCGTTACCTATAATTGCAATATGCATGTCAACAATTTTTGAGGGTGGATCTAATGAATGTGAAAAGGAAAAAAATAATCATCCTTCAAATATGCCTCGGTAAATTTATAGTCTTATAATCGGTATCGGTGTCTTATTCAAGACAGCTATTAGCACTTAAACTTTCTTTAAGGGATCAGTAAGATAACTTTCACGCTCTTGCAGATAGGACTTAAAAGAGATGGCTTTTTAGTTATATTTTTGCTAAAAGGTATAATATCTGATGATGGCACTGGCAACCTTTACAAATATATTTTATATTTATGAGTGTTTGAATACAGCATCTACACCAAAAGGTCCGAATTCCTGTATTTCCGAGTACTTGCAATTAAAAGAGAATATATGAAAAAAACTGTACACCAACTGTTTTATACTATCCTGTTTTTGTCTGTTTCCCTGACTTTCTCTTATGCTCAGGGTTTCAACTTGTCCGTCTCAGAAGTAGATCAGGAATTCTTGGTGGACCTTACGGACCCCGGATCAATAGAAGAAATGTATGTAGATGTGTCCAATACCTCAACTACCGATACGCTTTTTTTAAGATGGAATAGGGTGTCAGTTGCTGCCCCGGAGAACTGGGAAACGCAAGTGTGCGATAACAACCGCTGTTATACGCCTATTGTGTACAGTAATATTGCTGAAGATCTCGCTTTGTTTGAGCCAATGGTGCTTCCGCCCGATAGTACTTACACAATGATTTTTTATATCATTTCCAACGGTCAGGAGGGTACTGGTAATTATCATCTGGATTTTTCAACTGTCAATAATCCGGATTCTATCATTGGGAGTGTAAGTTTCCTGGCTAATGTCAAGAGCGGAGCCACTAATACCTATTCTCCTGAAGAACTGGAGGATGTTTTCATCTATCCTAATCCGGTCGTTAATGAATTCCGTATTTCTAATGATACAAAAGTCGATCAGGTAGAGATCAGAAATATGCTGGGTCAAAGGGTGAAGCTATTCAAATCTTACACCGGAGCTAGCTACGAAGTATATGACCTTCCGCAGGGTGTTTATCTGGTTCGGCTACTCGATAGGGAGAATGATACCATTAAGACCATGAGAATGAGCAAATATAGTTTCCGGCCCTGATCAACAGGCTTTTTCGCGAATAAGAGTGGGCTTCTCTTCTGAGCTCAGCAGCGCTGAGCGACTGAAAAAAGGCACAGTGTAGTAGATAACCGAGCGATCCTGTAAAGTGAATGCCCTATGGGCATTCAAGTGAGGGAACGCGGCAGCGCCTGATTTAGCCAAGAACCAATTTTAGCCTATTTTAATACCTGCAGAACAAGCCTGTTGATCAGGCCGGATACTCCACGTAATTTCGCGGTGTCTCATAAAGCCTTACAGCCAGGTCATATTTCTCATCTAACTTATTTCTTAGCAATTGCCAGATGACGAAGCATATGTTTTCGGCTGTCGGATTGAGGTCTTTGAATTCTTTGGTATCCAAATTTAGGTTTTTGTGATCAAAACGCTCCTCCACCTCATGCTTAATCAAATCCTTCAAAACCTTTAAATCGATTAAGTAGCCTGTTTCCGGATCTACTTCTCCACTAACTTTCACTTCCATATCATAGTTATGGCCATGATAATTCGGATTGTTACAAAGACCAAATATTTCTTTGTTCTTCTCTGCAGACCACTTGGGATTATTCAATCGGTGAGCGGCGTTAAAATGGGCTTTTCTATATACTGCAACTCTCATTTTCTAAATTTTATTAGCAAAACAAATTTGTGGGGCGATGGTTTCCGTGTGGTTGTAGGTGACAATCTTTTATATTTTGTTGAACGGGTAAAAACATAACTATCAGGAAGGTAGCTAGTACGGATAAAATTCTCTATATTTGTCTTGAATACTTTTTGTATATTTCAGTTGTTGAGGATAAAGCTTTACGCTTTTAGGCAGTAAGGATTGGAGTGTGAGAGGAAAAATAGAGTAAAATTAAGCAAAAAGGCATTTAAATATAAACAGTGTGGCTACCGGCGGCACCTTAATAAAAAGTCTGGGTTTTATAAAAACAAACCATAGATGTTATTTCTTATAAATCAGTGGATAGTATATTCTCTTATTTTGAGAAATAGAAAATCCTTTTTGTGATTTTTGATAAACTTAAGCTATAAATATAGTTTCACCATTTAAGGTAAAGCTATTTGAATAAAAGCAGATTAGAAAAGTATTAATAATCAATAAAACTAATTTGCAAATAAAGTACCTATAGTTCTCTATTTTAAACTCTTCCTTTTTTCCTTCCTAAAGTTAGCTATCCGGGCAATTTTGGATTTCCCGATAAGTTTCTGACTGGCAGCATACCGGGTTAATCCATGCAAATGGAATAAAGATGGCTTTGGAGAATGCTATAGAAAATAAATACACCAGCTCTTTAAATCGGCTTATCCATCAGGATAGATTGCCTCATGCTCTGTTGCTAATCGGCCCAGAAGGGTCTGAAAAGTTAGCGGCCGGAGTGCATCTGGCCAGGCATTTATTGTGCGAAAAAAACCTGCCAGAGGGGCCCTGTCAGCAATGTGCCAGTTGCAACAAAACTGGCAAGATCATTCACCCAGATTTGCATTTTGTATTCCCTGTAGTAGGCACAAAGGCGGTTAGTGATCAGTTTTTGGCCCAGTGGCGTTCTGCCCTTCTCGACCATCCATACCTATCTATCAACCAGTGGCTGCAGCTAATTGGTGCAGAAAATCGGCAAGGTAATATCAACAAAGAAGAGTGCCTAAATATCATCAAAAAGCTAAGTTTGAAGACTTATGAAAGCCGTAAGAAGGTGATGATCATCTGGATGCCGGAATATCTTCAAAAGGAAGGGAATCGACTTTTAAAAATCATCGAAGAACCACCGGCTAATACACATTTTATTCTCATCGCAGAGCAGCAGGAGCTGATTCTCAATACTATTTTATCCAGGTGCCAAACTGTGCGCATCCAGGCTTTTTCTGACAAAGAAGTGATCGAAAAGTTAAAGATATATACGGATACCTCGGCTGCGGACTTAGCGCAAATTGCCCGCCTGTCTAATGGCAACCTCAACGAGGCCATACAATTAGTAGCTTCTCGCGTAAATGATCAGGCTACCCGATTTGTGGAATGGATGCGGAAGTGCTACAAAGGGCATCCGGTGGAGCTTGTCAAGTGGACGGAAGCTTTTGCTACCTGGGGAAGAGAAAGCCAGAAGTATTTTCTTCGCTATGCCCTACATTTTTTGCGGGAATATTTGTTCCTCAAAATGACAGGAAGCGACCAGATACGACTCAACGAAGAAGAATTACAAACGGCCAAAAGGATGATCAGGGTTTTGGAATTCGAGCAGGTAGAATCAATAGTAGCACTATTGAATGACGGCATTTACGCTGTTGAGCGGAATGCCAATCCAAAAATTTTATCATTGGATTTTTCTATTAAAATGAATCATATACTGACCCAAAAGCTGCGTTACGAGCAGCAGCTGACGGTCGGGTAATTATCAATAAATTTTCATGGGCCATAAGCCCTTTGATTGAATAAACCAAATTGTACTGTGAAAGATGAATAGGTTTCATCATATATAGTATGACCACATTACAATTTGAACTAAATACGTAAGAAATGGGATGTATAGGATGCACAGTCAGTACAAAAAACGGAACGCCTAAAGGATGCGGAAGCAAAGGAAATTGCTCTACAGGAGGCTGTAATCGCCTGAATACCTACGATTGGTTGAGCGCTCTGGATATCACCGATGCGGATCCATTTGATATAGTAGAAGTGAATTTTAAGAATGGAGCACGTAAAGGCTTCTATAAATTGAGAGAGCACGTCCGGGTAGTCACTGGCGACTTTGTCGTGGTAGAAACAGGAAATGGCTTTGATGTCGGAAAGGTCAGCCTTTCCGGTGAGTTGGTAAGGTTGCAGTTGAAGAAGAAAAAAGTGAACGAAGAAGATGTCATTCACGAAGTCGTCAGAAGAGCAAACGACCGGGACCTGGAGCGTTTACAAGAAGCCAGAGATATGGAAGTGGCTACAATGGTCAAGGCCAGAGTGATTGCCAGGACGCTAGGATTAGAAATGAAGATTGGCGATGTAGAGTATCAGGGGGATAAGCGCAAAGCAACGTTTTACTACACCGCTGATGGCCGCGTGGATTTTCGTGAATTAATTCGGCATTACGCCAAGGAATTTCGGGTGAAAATCGAAATGCGACAAATCGGTGCCCGGCAGGAATCTGCCCGAATCGGAGGAATTGGGTCTTGTGGACGTGAGTTGTGTTGTTCTACCTGGTTAACTGATTTTAAATCGGTTTCTACTGTGGCCGCCAGGTATCAAAACCTGGCCATCAATCAGGCTAAGCTCTCCGGGCAGTGTGGTCGATTGAAATGTTGCCTAAACTATGAGTTGGATACCTACCTGGATGCGCTGGACAGTTTCCCCGAAAATGCGGATAAGCTCTACACGCTCACGGGAACGGCTACCCTGATCAAAACGGATATTTTCAAAAAGATCATGTATTACGTTTTGCCAGTAGAAAGAGATCGCGACCGGGTGTTTGCCCTAGAGCTGGAACGGGTAAAGAAAGTAATCGAACTCAATATCAAGGGAGAAAAGCCTGAAAAACTGGAGGGTGAAGCCATCGTCCATATTGAAGATCTTGAAGAGGTAATAGACTTTGAGGATGGTACCGGAGATATTGAACTACCGGCTGAAAGGCGCAAAAAGAAAAAGAAGCGATCTAAAAAGAACAAGCAAAGCGGCAATAATCAGAATCGAGGTGCAGGCAACAAAAAGCCACAGGATCAAAAAGGCCGCTCAGGGAACCAAGGACCTAAAAAGGGGGGAGCTACCTCCAATAATAATTCGGGTACCCGCAATGCCAATTCCAGAAATAAAAAGTCTCAGAACAACAGCAACGAGGGTGGAGGAGAGAACAAACCTAATCCTAACAGGAACAAATCCAGACGCTTTAAAAAGAAGAAGAAAGAGTAACTGCGTGAAAAACCAACCAATTTTTGAGTAAGTTTGTTTTTAGTGATATTGTAAACATAACGGATTCAAAGACCAAAATTTTAAACGAATGAAATACGATGTAACCGTCATCGGTTCTGGCCCCGGTGGTTATGTGGCTGCGATCAGGGCGGCACAATTGGGGTTAAAGACGGCGATTATTGAAAAGAAATCCCTCGGTGGTACTTGTCTTAATGTAGGCTGTATTCCTTCCAAAGCTTTGCTGGATTCTTCCGAACATTATCATAATGCGGTAAAGAAATTTAAAGATCATGGTATTGACATCAATGAGATAAAAGTCAATATGCCTCAGATGATCAAACGTAAGCAAGAAGTGGTTGATCAAACAGTCAAAGGTGTTGAGTTTTTGATGAAAAAAAATAAAATCGATGTCTACAACGGCTTTGGTTCTTTTATCGATAAAAATACCATCAAAGTAGAACTCAATGAAGGAGGAACGACTGAAGTGCAGACGGATAAAGTCATTATCGCTACCGGGTCTGTTCCTAATACGCCTGCTGCTTTCAATTACGATGGCAAGCGTGTGATCACTTCTGATGAGGCAATAGAAATTACTAGCGTTCCCGAAACAATGGTCGTTATCGGTGGAGGTGCTATAGGCCTGGAGCTGGGCTCCGTATTCGGACGTCTGGGTACACAGGTGAATGTGATCGAATATATGGATAGTGTCATTCCGATAATGGATAAAGACTGCGGAAAAGAACTGATGAAATCCATGAAAAAGATGGGTGTTAAGTTTCACCTAAAGCATATGGTGACAGCCGTAGAGCCTGGTGATGATAAAGTGAAAATTACCTACCAAAAGCGAGATACCGATAATACGCAGACTGTAGAAGCAGATTATTGCCTGGTATCTATCGGACGTATTCCTTTTACCGATAAATTGGGACTGGAAAATATAGGATTAGAAAGGGACGAAAGGGGCCGAATTCCTGTAGATGGCATGTTGAGAACTAACATTGACAATATCTATGCAATAGGTGATGTGATAAAAGGCGCCATGCTGGCACACAAAGCTGAAGAAGAAGGGGTTTTTGCAGCCGAGGTCATCGCTGGTCAGCATCCTCATATTGATTACAATCTCATTCCTAATGTGGTGTATACCTGGCCAGAGGTAGCCGGAGTAGGGCGTACAGAAGCTCAACTAAAGGAAGCAGGAGTTCCGTATAAGACAGGGAAATTCCCATTCAAAGCATTGGGTAGAGCCAGAGCGAGTACCGATATTGAAGGCTTGGTGAAGGTTATTTCACACGAAGAAACGGATGAAATTCTTGGTGTACACATGGTAGGGCCCCGTACAGCCGATATGATTGCCGAGGCTGTGGCCGTTATGGAGTTCAGGGGATCAGCAGAAGATGTTGCTCGTATGAGCCATGCTCACCCGACCTACACAGAGGCAATGAAAGAAGCTGCTTTGGCCGCTACAGCCAATCGATCAATACATATCTAAATATTGAGACTTATAATGCGAGAGGTAAGCTGTAAGCAAAGGTGATCGGAGCTTGCTCTACCAGAATTACAGCTTACTTCCCGTTAATAATCTATCTCTTTTTGTGCTTTGAGGTGAGCTCTGGTTTTGTGCAAAAGCCAGGATTTGGAAGCTAAAAGCCTGCATACTTTTATTTCCTCCAGTAAAGCACTCACTTTTTCCTGATTTCGGGTATCTATTTTGGAGAGTCTTTTCAAAAATTTAATAAAATTCATGTATTGCTCTTTGGTTTCTTTTGTCACCAGCTTTTGGCGCCTGAGGTAAGTCCTAAAACTTTCCGTTAAGGAATCCAGTGCCAAAAACTCATCCAGCTCGTAGTAGGTTTTCAGCAGCATTTGCTTACCTCCCAACGCATAGACATGACTACTGTAGGCAACTTCCCGCAATTGCTCAATTACCTTTTCGTATTGTTCCTGCTTAAAATAGACCTTGGCCAGATTATAGGCCAGCGCATTTTCCTGATTGGCTTGTGGTAGTTTTGGAGTGTAATCTTTGATAAACTTTTCTACCCACTGATAGGCTTCTACTTGTAGCGCGATAGTGATAATATTCTTAAAGTCCTGCTGTGCAATCGTATTTTGTTTCAGCACCAGATTATGAGCTAGCATAAATTTGAAGTTGTCAAAAATTTCATGTACAAACCTCGTCTTGCCAATGCTTAATTTTTGAGTGATACAATAGTTGTTAAGGTGAATGAAAATGGTCTTTAGCTCGGAAGTGGGAAACAAATCGGCGTTTTGCTTTACAAATGTTTTTAAATCAAAAAAATAAGCTTCCGTATCCGGTTCCAGCATCATGCTGGCAATAAAATAATAAGCCTTAACAACGGGCTCCTCTATATACTCCGTATCAGCGATGGCTTCCAGAAAGCGATCGGGCAGCCGAATATCTGCCTCCAAAGAAAGGATTTTCCTGTACCCAATTGCGTCGCAGTAGTTTTTTAATTTTTTTATGATATAAAAACAATCGAGGTTGAAATCTGCTTTTTCCAGGTTGGATAGGTCCTTAAAGGGTATGCCCGGGCGCTCAAGGTATTGTTGAATACTCTTTTGAACCGTAAACTGGTGAAGGTAATAGTCATCATGCTTCCACTTTCGCTTTTGATTTTCCTGGTCAAACTGGCGGATTGCTCCTCTAAAATGTTTTTCCAAAGGTTTCTTACTCAATAATTTAACCAATTGCGCACTCTCAGCTAGTGAATCCTTTTTACCATTTTCCAAAACCAAAAAATGCTGGGCCAGCTTGATAAGGTCTGAGCATAACCTTCGTAAATATAAATCTTTATAATCCTGCCCGGGAAATAGCTTTTTCCAAACAACTTTTTTGTTTAGCTGTTTTTCTACTACTAAAAGATTGTCACCTGATTTTTTAAAGGAATAATGGACAATCCGGTAGAGGTTAGTTAAATCTTGATTTTCGTTAAGGTAAGGGCTGTCCAGATACTTCTGAAACTTGTTGAGGTCATGACCTGAAAATTCATTCAGTAGTGCAATAAGTTTTGGACTAGGCATAGGAGCTGGTATTTCATGATTAAAAGACAATTTGTAGCAAGAGGAGTATATAGATAACTGGAAATCAGTAATTAAGTTTAAGATGTTGTGTGGTTAAAAAGGTACAAATTTTAATTTTTGTCTTTGAGTAAGCAATAAATTAAAGACACTTTTGCAATGTAGAAATTTATAAACCATCGAATAACAAGCCTTAGTGCTACTGTAAATTGATGCCCTATGAACCATAACTGTATAAAATTATTTGCGATTCTGTTCTTGTTTATGGCACTCTCCGTAAGTTCGCCACAGCGTGCGGCTGCCCAGTGCGAAGACTTCTCCGCTGATTTTATGTTTGAGGTTATACACAATGATACCTTGCTACTTTTGGTTGATGCAGAGGAGTACGATAGCGTAGCGTGGACAATATCTGGCGGAGACGTTCTGGCTGACTACGAAAATTCTGTGTTTGTGTTGATGCTGCAGGATACGGTGGAGGTATGCTTGAGCGTGATTAATGCCGATGGCTGCGAAGCAGAGTTGTGCAGAACTATTTTTGATGGGCATGCTGAAGAAATGTGTGCGCTGACTGATTGTATATGGCCTGGTGATACAGATGGCGATGGTATGGCCAACAATTATGACCTGCTAAACCTAGGGCTTGGCTTTGGGCATAGCGGTCATCCAAGGAAAATTCATCCAATTCCCGATAATCCTAATTACTGGGCGCCCAACTTCAATCTGGACTGGGAAATTGATGTAGATAATGTTGATCTAAAACATGTAGACTGCAACGGCGATGGATTTATAGACGAAGAGGATATTCTAGCGATTCAGGAAAATTATGCTCCCGCTGTTATTTACGATGATACCAATGCTGAGGGGCCTCCCATTGAGCTACTGCTCACGCCTGTAGTCGTTTACGATAATAACAATCCGGTGAGTGTAGAGTTCAAACTTGATGTCGTACTCGGCACAGCTGATAAGCCAATAGAAGACCTGCACGGGATTGCTTTTCGAATTGAGCTTTATGATCAACTCTCTGACATTACTGATATTGTTCCAATAGATTTGGAAAAAAGTATCCTGGGTGGAGCAGAATCGCTTCTGGATGTTAGTTATCTGGGGAGTAGAAATGAGCAGAATAGGTTTTATGATTATGCCCTTACTCGTAAGAATTCGTTTGGAATTGATTCTTTTGGAGTAGTGACATCATTTCGCATCATTAGCGCAGATATTGTAGAATTCCTCAACCAGCCATCTGAGCCATTCAAACTGGGAGTGGTTGGTATAAGAATGATCAACTCCAGGGGTCAGCAGCTACCCTTTAAATTACCGCAGGATACTGCCTGTGTGACTTTTGTAGATAATTTGGTAACAAATACAAGGGCGGAAGAAATTTTAGGGGAAAATATTACGATCAGTCCTAACCCTGCTAATTCTAATGTTTTCGTTAGGTTAGATGGAGATAGCAAAGCTGAGGCATACCAGCTGATTAATGAAAATGGGCAAGTGGTATTATCCAACGAGGTTGTTGAAGACAATACTATTAATATAGACTTATCAGAACAAAGAGCCGGTTTCTACATCTTCCGTTTGATCACAGATAAAGGAGTGGCAAGTAAGAAGTTAATTTTGAAATAAGTTTATTTCAATGGAGGGGAAATAGACGCATGTTTCCCCTCTATTTTTTCCCTTCAACCACTATAACTATTTCTCCCTTCACTTTTGTTTGTTGACTGAAGTGGTGAATCAATTCTTCCAGTGTTCCCCTTTTTATTTCTTCATACATTTTGGTGAGTTCTCTACATACACAAGCCATTCTGTCTGTCCCGCAGTATTCAGCCAATTGTTGCAGGCATTTAACCAGCCGGTGTGGAGATTCAAAAAGTACGGTCGTAACGGGAAGCTCAGCCAGGTAGATCAGTCTGGTCTGTCGCCCTTTTTTATGAGGTAAAAAACCTTCAAAGTGAAATTTGTCGCAAGGTAAGCCAGAGGCAACCAGTGCCGTGACCGAAGAGGTAGCTCCGGGCAAACTGGTGATGGCGATGTTATTTTCGTGGCAGGCCCGTACCAGTAAAAAGCCGGGATCGGAAATGCCCGGTGTGCCGGCATCAGAAATTAGCGCCATATTAACGCCATCGGCCAGTTGATCAATGATACCTTCGGTGACCTGATGCTCATTATGGGCATGAAAAGCCCTCAAAGGCGTAGTGATTTCGTAGTGGTCCAGTAGTTTCTTACTCGTGCGGGTATCTTCTGCCAGAATTAAATCGACTTCTTTTAATTGGCGTACAGACCTGAAGGTCATATCTTCAAGATTGCCAATAGGTGTGGGTACTAAGTACAGCATTTTATTCTTATTCTTCGCTAATAGATTGTAGCTGGTAGCTGAAAGTCTCTGATACTTTATTGTAAAGAAGCGCTTCACAAGCTTTATTGGTGAACTCATGGGCCTGCTCTTCTGATTCAGCCTCCAAAATGAGTTCTATGTGCTTCCCTGATCGCAGCGGAGCGCTCAGCTTTATTTCTATTGATTCAAGTGCCCTTCCCAGCTCCTGACTTTCGTAGCTGGTAATTTCTGGTCGGGGGAGTATAGTAATTTGAGCTTTAAATTTCATGGTGTTGGAGCCTTGGAGATAAAATGAAAATAGATGGATACCAATACGTAGAGCCAAATGATCCAATAAATAGCAAATGACTGCATAAAAATAATCATTATACCGCTAATTATGAGAAAGAGTATCCCTGGCTTATTGCCTTTCCATCCCCGAAGATTAAATTTAAGGGTAAACATCCTAAACGGGGCATTCAATAAAAAAGTGGAAAGTAATAATTGTGCCACAATAAAAACCCTATTGTCTATTCCTGAGATGGACACTCCTCCATTTTCCAAAATAAAAAATAAACCAATTATCCAAAGGGCATTAGCTGGTGTGGGCATACCTTTAAAATATTCAAGGTTTTGTTCTTCTATATTAAATCTACCCAGTCGGATAGCAGACGCAATAGTCACTAAGAAGCCCAAAAATGGCCATACTTTATTCCAGCCGTCAGTACCAGTCAAAGAGTCCTTCAACAACAAGTAAAGTAGAAAACCGGGCAAAAATCCAAAACTGATCATATCGGCTAGCGAATCAAGCTGTTTACCCATTTCTGAACTAGCTTTCAACGCTCTGGCTACCGCACCGTCCAGCAGATCAGCGATCAGTCCAATACCAAATATCCACAAAAATAGCCCGTATTGCTGATCCATGAGCAGCACCATGCCAATACAGCCGGTCATGATATTGATACAAGTGATAAAATTGGGAACAATCCTTCGCATGAAAAAAAATTAGTCAATTACTCAACAGATTGTTATTTAAGAGATGCTATGTTAGCATCCAAATACGCTCGTATGTTTGTAATAAAAAATGTTCTTTGAAATCAGTAGATTAGTGCAGC
>CAZVOD010000012.1:0-76007 GCA_964628385.1 uncultured Saprospiraceae bacterium | reverse complement strand
AGATACTGAAAAAAAGCTCCCCCCTTCTGGCGAAAGCCGGAAGGGGGGCTTTTTTGTTTTAGAAGGCTCTTGTTACGGGACTAGTTAATAGACTTGTTTTGCAGGTATTAAAATAGGTTGAAATTGGTTCTTTGCCAACCCATGCGCTGTTGCATTGTAGAGTAGGGGCAGAAATTGGTGGTAGTTATCTTAGATGTACAGAAATTACAAAACCACTTGATTGAGGCCGTTTGGGTACTTTTGAGTTAAAAGGTGTCGAATTATTGCATAATTTGTTCTGTTGGAGCTAAAGTCTTTATTTCCCAATTCTAAAAAAAGAATGGGAAAAGTCATCTGCGACTTAAAAAAGTCAAAATAGGCGCGCTGTATACTCATCAAATAAGCATCCGTTATATCTGATTCAAAACTCCGACCCCGCTTTTTTATATTTTCTTTTAATGCATCAATAGGACGATGAAGATACACTAACAAGTCAGGGTTTGGGAAAGAAGCATTTAGCACCTTAAAGAGTCGTTGAAAAAGTTGAAATTCTTGATGGTTTAGGTTGCTTTTGGCAAAAAGTAAAGTTTTTAGGAAAAAATAGTCACTAATCAAAGCTTCTTGAAAAAGGTTTAACTGAGAGAGTTCTTCTTGTAATTGTTTATGGCGCTCCGCCATAAAGAATAGCTCCACCGGAAAGGCATATCTATCTTTATTTTCATAAAAAAAAGGTAAGAACGGATTGTCAGTAAATTGCTCGAGTATCAGATGGCGATTTTCATTTTGTGCTAATTTCTTGCTCAAAGTGGTTTTACCGGCTCCTATATTTCCCTCAATGGTAATGAAACGATAAGGGATTTTCGGTTTTGACATAACTATTAATTTAACCTTCTAAAGGAACGCATTTTAAGCCATCTGACGAACTTTCCAATAATTCTTTATTAGTTTTTTGCAACTGGGGATGTTTGTAATCAGGAGCGATTTCTGCCAATGGCACTAATACAAAGTTCCTTTCTGTGAGATAGGGGTGGGGGATTTTTAGATGAGGTTTTGAAATAATGAGTTTATCAAAATACAGAATATCGATATCGATCAGTCTCGGGCCCCATTTCTGAACCCTTCTCCGTCCCATCTGAAGCTCTATATCAAGGACTTTTTTCAGTAATTCATCGGCAGTAAAAGGGGTACGTACCTTCAGCACCTGATTGAAAAATTGATCCTGATCTTTGATACCCCATGCTTCAGTAGTATAAACCTGAGATTGTGATATTATTTTCCCAACCTGACGTTTTATTTCCTGATTGACTTGGCGAAGATTTTGTAGCCGATCTCCTATGTTGGTGCCCGTTCCCAAATAGGTAATATGTTGAGCTACTTTATTACAGGCTACCCATTTTTTTTTCATATTTCAATGCAATTCAGTAGTGATTTATTTTTCTCAAATAGAAAGATAAAAAGATACAATTGTTCGCAGCACCTTCAGGATTTGATGCAAGGTGAGGTATTAGCAGGTCCGCCATGCCGCCTTCTTACTGTTAAAAATTGAATCAGAATGTAGTTTTATAGCTCTAAAAGAGATAGGTTTAAGTTTTTAACATCATCGATTACGGCTTATTTTGTCGGGTTATCATTCAAGTGAAGGACAAACCCATTGAAAATCTCAAAATTTGATTATTTTTGGTCAGATCAGAATTTTTTGCAAAACACGAAAAGGTAAATAATGAGGAAACATTTACTATTCCTTCTAACCTTCGCTTTCGCTACAGGATTGTACGCTCAGGTGCCTGGTAATGACGAATGTGATAATGCCATAGATTTGGGGCGATTGCCGTATTGTTTCGAAGATATTTTTACTAATGTCAATGCTACCACCAGTGATATTGGCGATAACAATGCGCCTTCGTGCTTTAATGGGGGGACTACACAGCGAGATATATGGTTTACTTTCGAAGCTGCTTTCGAAAATGTGACCTTGCGTCTTGAAGGAGCGGATCAGGGAGCTAATGGTAGTATAAGAAATCCGCAGGTGGAGGTATACAGAGGTGATTGTAATGGATTATCCGAGATTGCATGTGCCACAACGACAGATGCTGCCACAGAGGCTGTTGTAACGCTCACAGACCTTGTTGTTGGCCAGGCGTATTACATTAGGATAAATGATTTTTCACAAACAGCTTCTGCCAATTCGGGCGATTTTAGTTTGTGTTTAGATGAAAGGGAGTCACCCTTCCTGATGGGAGCAGATCAAGGATCAAGTGCGTGTTTTGGTACTTTATTGGATAGTGGGGGCCAGGCCGGCAGTTATGATAACAATGAAGACTTTTCCTTTCTTATCAATCCCCCTCAGGTCAATTGCCTGGAAATTAGAATGGTAGATTTTCGCATAGAGACGCTAAACCGCCTTCAGGAAATTGGTGATGTTTTGCAATTTTTTGAAGGAGAGGGTACTTCGGGAAGATTGATCGCAGAAGTTTCCGGTGTATTGGTCACTCCTTTTACAATAGAAGCTAATGGTCCGGTAACGGTAAGGTTTCGCAGTGATGCTATAACAAATTTTGATGGTTTTGAACTGCGTTGGCAATGTAAGGCTTCCTGTGATGGCTCATCTGTGGATAATCCCACTCTGGTAGATAACCTGCCCTTTTTAGGTGAGTTTTCTACTTGTGAAGGAAGAGCGACACTAGGCGAGACCTCCTGCTCAGTCGATGACTTTCTGGTGGGTCCTGATTATGTTTTTGAGTATACTTCTCCGGGTGATATTTGCGCCGAGATAAGAATAGATAGTGAACTGGAAGGTACAGGTATTCAGGTCTTTGATGGCCTACCTACAGACCCTTCTTCAAATTGCGTAGCACAAAGCATCAATGGTTTTGTTGTTAGCGCTGATTTCCGGATGCGCGGCACCTATTATATTGTCGTAGCAAATCGTATTGGTTGTAACTCATTTGATATTGCGATAGAGGAGACCGCCTGTATTCCTGAACCTTCTCTGGAGGCTTCTTTGTGTAATCCTCTTAATGGCTGTGATCTCAATAACGGCGCTCCCGTTGAATTCAATTTTATTGATGGATTCAAGGATATTGATTTGGTGGAGGACGTGAATGCCGGATGTTGGTCAAATGATGGTCCGGAGCCAGATTATTTCTGGTTTTCGATACAGGCACAAGCCAACGGTCAATTTGGATTTATTGCTTCCGGCACTCAGGAAGGCGTATCTGATTTGGATATCAATGTGTGGGGCCCGTTTGATGCTGATCAGGTTTGTGACGATAGAGAGGCTGTAATCAATTTTATAAGAAATAATCAACCACTCAGGTCATCCTGGTCATCAGCTTCCCCCATGACAGGCTTGGTAAGGACCAATCCCGTAACAGGAGAAGCAGTGACTGATAATTACGATTGTGCGACTGAAATACCCGGTTCTGGAGGTGATGGTTTTGTTCGTACAATAGATGCTCAGGAAGGCCAAGTGTATATTGTTTTGTTAAATGATTGGGCCAATGAAATAGAAGATGCAACCATTGAAATTGACTGGTCGCCTTCGGACGCTGAGGTAATTCAGGCCATTCGGCCGGAGCTCAATGTTATGGATACTTCCATTTGTGCTGATGATATCGTACAACTCGAGCTGGCACCCGGAACAGACAGTGTAAGATGGGTTGGAGATACAGCTACATTATCCTGCACAACCTGCCCGAATCCTGTAGCTAGTCCTACAGTTACCAGTAATTATAGAGCAATTGTCACGGGCACCTGTTTTGTAGATTCTGTAGATGTAGAAGTAAGGATTTTTGATTTACAACTTTCTAGTTTTAATACACAGCGTTGTTTGGGAGATGAGTTTCAGGTAAGTGCCGGAATAGATTATAACGGAGATGCAGAATACCTCTGGACCGCTCCTTCGCAAGTGGAGCTAAGCTGCATAAACTGTCCTGATCCAATTATAACAGTAAATACGCCGGGTGATTATCAGGTATTTGTTGCACTGGATGCTCCGGGGTGTGAACAAGAGGTAAGTTTTACTCTCAATGTACTTGAACAGGCCATTCCTGACTACAATATTGCCGACGATAAAAGTATATGTCCCGGAGAGAGTACCACTATTGGTGGAGCTAGTATTGATGGCGTAAATTATGTTTGGTATGAAAATGAAATTGATGGTTCTATTATCTCGCAAGCGGCTAATCCAGTAGTAGCGCCAGAAGAGACAACTACTTATTTTCTCGAAGTGTCTAACGGCCTTTGCCCGCTACCTACTATAGATAGTGTGACCATCACGGTAATAGAAGTACCCGAAATTACGGTAGCCAATGACACTACTATCTGCCAGGAAGAACCTTTATTGCTGAGCGCGCTGATGGCGGAAGAAGATGTTTCTTACAGTTGGACGGGCCCATCGAGAATTGAAGATCCAGCGGATCCCAATTCTTTGGCTTTTCCGGTGGATACCGGAGTGTATACTCTTCTAGCTAACAGAGCAGGTTGTACCAGCCAGGCTAGCTTTACAGCCAATGTAATTCCTATTTCCGTAGATATTCCATTAGCGGATACAACTTTTTTCTGTCAGGGAGATACTCTTAATGCGAGGGTAGACATTACACCTAATGGAGCGGAATTTTTCTGGACCAACAGTATCAATGCCGATACACTGAGGGATACGAGCTTCACAGAAGTACCTACCGATTCAATACTTTACATTGGAACGGTTATGAATATGGGTTGCGTAAAGATGGATTCTTTTCTGGTGGTTGTCGATTCACTGCCTGAAAACCTGGCCATTGAGCCCGCTGATACGACCATTTGCAGCGGTGTACCTGTTGTGTTGAGAGCACCGGCTTATGAGCAATTTGATTTTCCGGACATTGAGCATTTTTGGTTTCCACCTAATGATCAGCAAACGCCCGACTCGTTATTCAATTTGGTGGTAACGCCGCAGGATACTATTGAATATTTTAGAATTACAACTAATAATGCTTGTACGGATACGGCCAGAGCAATTATAAATGTTGTCATTCCTCCTGAGATAAGCATTCAACCTTCCGATACCACTATTTGTCCCGGCGATGAAGTCAATCTTGAGGTAATTGTTCCCGACGGCAAGCAGTTGGAAGAGATCATGTGGATGCCTGAAGATGGTTCTTTGAGTTGTATGGATTGCCTGACCCCTACGGCTACACCCATTTCAACTACTCAATACATGGTAAGTGGTACGATTGACGGCTGTCCGGTTTCCGCTTCTGCCAATGTTAATGTTCCTGCTGATCCAGGGTTTATTTTCAATGGCAGAACAATTATTTGCCCGGGGGATTCTGTGTTGTTAAATGAGACTAGTAACCCGCTGGTGGAGTATACCTGGACGGCCTCTCCTGACAATGGATTTGGCACTGTCACGGATGCACAACCGCTGGTGGGCCCAACAGAGACAACGACTTATACTCTGATTGCTGTCCGGACAGATGCCCCTACCTGCCAGCCCTTTGAAGCACAAATTACTGTCCAGGTGATCAGGCCCGAAGAGCCAACACTCGTTGCCGATGATATGACTATTTGTGAGGGTGACCTGACTTTCTTGGAAGCTCAGTTTACGCCATTTCCGGGAGAGACTTTCCTTTGGACTGATAATATGGGCCGGCTGACTGAGTCAAGAACCAGAGTATCAGTAGCGCCGCAGACGAATACGATATATACTTTTACACTAGATAGGCCTGGTGCTTGCCCTGATTTCTCTGGTAATGTGGAAATTATGGTGGATGAAACGGATACACTTGCTGCTGAGAATGTAATTATCTCGGCTGATCCAATGGTGGTGTGTGAAGGTTCTCCCGTTACATTAACCGCTGAGGTGCCTGGGTTTGACGAGGCTACGGATCAGGCGGTCTGGTCGCTTGTTGATGGTGATACCATAGGGCAGGGTCTTGTCGTAACGGATATACCCCAGGAAATGCTCAATTTTTATGCCTTTAATTTTGTTGGGCAACGAGGCTGTGATATCGTCACTTTTGAAAGTGATGTTACTGTTAGTACATCAGAAAGACCGGAATTGGGGCCGGATGAATCCAGAGTGATCTGTGATGGAGAGTCTATTACCTTAAACGCTAATGTCGGGAATTTTCAATACAACTGGACATCTACCGACCCTGGGTTTGGCGGAGCTACCGGGCCGGTTATAACGGCTACTCCTACCGTTGAAAATGCTGTATACACAGTGGAAGTAACGAATGAGGTTTGTCCGCCCGAGATAAGGAATTTCGAAGTTACGGCAATTCAGGATGCACAGGCAATTCAGGTCGGAGCATCCAGAACGGTTATCAGAGTTCAGGATCCGGATAGAACAACCACGGTTACGGCAACAGTTACGCCAACACCTACTAATTCGGTTTTAGATTCTATATTCTGGTTTGCCAATGGCTTTGAAATCAGTGTTGAAGGCCTAGAATTTGTTGCAAGGCCTGATTCTTCCACCACATACACTATTCAGTATCAGGCTGGAGGTAGATGTGGTCCTATTTTGGAAGGTACTGTGAGAGTTATTGTTGTTAATATTGCGATTCCGAATGCTTTTGCCCCGGACGGTAATAATAAACGTTTTAATGTCCTGGACTTTGGCAATGCTATAGAGGAAGTGGTGACTTTCCAGGTATTCAATCGCTGGGGGCAACGCGTTTACGACAATGAAAATCCAAGTTTGGGGCCTGAGGGGGGCTGGGACGGTACCTTCAACGGTACCCCGCAACCGTCGGACGTTTATGCATACATTGTAGAAGTTCGGCTGGAAGATGGCTCTACCGAAACTTTTAAAGGGGATGTAACTTTGATTCGATAGGAGTGCCAACCCGCAACATTTTCTGGTAAAGGCATTATCTGTAAGAAGGATTTGGCGAATTGGATATCAGTAAAATGATTTCAATTCGCCACATTTTTTTGTGTTCGTCTGAATTTTTTTCTTAAAAATATTTCTTATGTCATTCCTGTTCCTTGTTCATCTTTTTTTTACACTTTACATGACAGGCATTATCTGGATGGTACAAATTGTTCACTATCCATTAATGGGGCGGGTAGGTACTGATCAATTTATAGATTACGAAAGAACCCATACCATGTTGATGACCTTTGTGGTAGGGCCGCAGATGATCATTGAATTGGGTACTGCTGTTTTACTGGCTATTCAGGCAGAGCGGTTTAAAGAATTTTGGTGGCTTAATCTTGCACTTATTCTCGTTATTTGGGCTTCTACGTTTTTCATACAAGTACCACTACACGAATCTCTTTCCAAAGGTTTTATTAGAGAGGAACATCTCAGGCTGGTCAATAGCAACTGGATCAGAACGATAACCTGGACGGTACACGCCATTTTGGTGTTGTTTCTACTAAAGTGGACCGTTTGATTTAGGGAAGTTAGGGTCAACAAATTGTTTGATTATTTTAAATAAAATGTTTATTTTACAGTGAAATGACATTTTACTTTTCAAACAGCCAAAATCCATGCTTATGAAAGCTATTCAAACCGAATTAAAGTGGGCCTTGATTTTTATAGTCATGATGCTGGCCTGGCTTTTAATGGAAAAACTTTTGGGGTTTCACGATAAAAGGATCAGTCAGCATTACATTATTTCCAGTTTGATTTTTATTCCTGCGGTAACAATTTACGTATTGGCCTTACTGGATAAGAGAAAGAATGACTACGGTGGTAAGATGACTTATCTTCAGGGACTCAGAAGTGGCTTAATCATTACGGGAATAGTTGCGCTTTTTACTCCTCTGACACAACTTATCATTTCGAAAATTATCACGCCACATTACTTTGATAATATGATTGCCTACTCTGTTGAGAGCGAGAAAATGTCCAAAGAACTCGCCTTATCAACCTTCAATCTCAAAAGTTATATCATTCAGGGGACTATTGGCGCTTTGATAATGGGGACTCTAACGGCCGCCATTGTAGCGTTGTTTACTAGAAAACAAGTCTAGTAATAAAACTGCGTAATATCCATGCTACTCCTCAAATATCTCTTTTAGGGATTCTTCTGTATTGCGCAGTTTTTCCTTACAAAACCGGATGAGTTCCGAGGCTCTTTGGCTCTTTTTTTCTAACTCATCAATATTGGTTTGACCATTTTGAAGTTCCTGTATAATAGATTTTAACTCTTCTAGTGCCTGTTCATATTTCATTGGATGACTGGTTTTCTTTTTTTACAATAGAAATTAATTGTCCATGCTGCAACTTGGTATGGATTTGGTCTTCATCATTAACCTCTTTGGTGTGCCGGATGATCTTATTCTCGCGGTAGGTCAAGCTGTAGCCTCTAGCCAGTGTATTTTCAATAGTAAGTAATTTGTTGATTCCCTCCAACTCACGGAGTTCGTAAATAGCTTTTTGTAGTTGGCTGCTGACAAGCGGTTGTAATTGCCCCTCCAAATAACTGATTTGTTGGTAGTGCTGAGCAATCTGGCGTTGAATGGGCAGGTAAAGCATTTCTTCCAGGCGCTGCAGTGCTAATTGTTGGGTATTTAGCTGTTGTTGTACAATCCACCTTAATTGCTGTTCCAGTTGAACGATTTGGGACTCAAAAGTAAGGTTATGATTAATTAAAAACTCTGCTACTGCAGTTGGAGTTTTGAGCGAGCTGTAAGCTACCTGATCGGCAAGAGATTCATCAGTTTCATGACCAACACCAACTAATACCGGAAGCGGCATTTTGGCAATTTTTTTGCACAACTCGTAATCATTGAAAGGGGCGAGGTCTATCTTAGCTCCGCCGCCCCGTATAATAACGGCACAGTCAAAACGCTCATGGTTTTGTTGAATGCTATGCAGTTGCTTGACCATTTTTCCGGGGGCTTCTGTTCCCTGAAGTTGACTTTCGAAGATCTGAATATCAAAATGATAGCCATAGAGGTTATCTTTCATTTGGTAAATAAAATCTTGGAGCCCCGCCGCTTTTTCAGAAGAGAGGACTGCTACTTTTTGAATGACCGCTGGCAGGAGCTGATTCTTATTTTTTCCCAACAACTTTTCTTCATAAAGTTTTTCCAGGGTTTCTCTCTTTTGAGCTTCTAGCTGTCCCAGTGTAAAAGCAGGATCAATATCTTCAATGATAAGCTTGTAGCCATATCGCTCGTGAAAATCCACTCTGGCTTTTACCATAACTTCGACCCCCTCCTGTATTAGGCTTTCCAATTGCTTTCCCAATTGTCGATAAAGCTTACGATAGGTTTTTTGCCAGATTACCGCATCGGCTCTGGCAATAATATCTTCTCCTGATTTTTCGATAACATCAATAAAGTGATGCCCCCGCGATTGATCGGCCTGAGCAATTTCACCTTTCACCCAAATGGCTTCTGGGAAATTCAGAGCCACAATACGTTTGATAAATTCATTGAGTTCGTATAAGCGATGTACTTCCACATTATTTGGATATGAGACTTGTTTTGTAGGAGCAAAACAGGGACGAAAACCACCCATTTTGACTTGTGTATTTAAAGACCTGCGAAACATGTCTATTACTAAAAAAGAGGTCATCGTGATACAATGGCCTCTTTTAAACGGTGAGTTTTAAAAAAGGATTAAATTTATTTTTCAATGTTTTCGTTTGTATCGTCCTGTTGATTTAAGACTTTTTCTGCCGCTTCTTTATTTTCTTTTTCTTGTGGTGGTTGTAATGAAGCACAGGCAAAGATAGTCACCATATGGATGAATATGGCCAGAATAATTAATTTCCTTGGTAATAACATATCGTATTTGATTTAGAAATGTAAAGGTAAAACTTGTTTACAGGACTGACAAGTATTTATGTCTAAACTGATTCATAATTGACTCCAATGTTAAACATTTAACTGTCGGATTAAGACCTGCAAATCGATTAGTTTGGGGCTGCATATCCCTGGGCATTAAAGCTGCTGGCATAGCATTTCCTAGAACGGATAGCCAAAGGCTAAGTTCAGAACCAAGTTTTCCCTTCTCCATTCAGGGTCACCAAGGCGAATTTGGTTACCGACCCAGCGCTCTCCTTCGGGTAAAAAGGGTTTGGTGAGGGGAAATGCCAAATCTACTCTGAATACCAAGTAGCTAAAATCAAGGCGGAGGCCAATGCCGGTTCCTAATGCGATTTCATCGTAAAATGTATCAAAATTAAAGCTGGTAGGGCTATCCTCCACATCTTTTTCTATTCGCCAGACATTACCGGCGTCTGCAAATACTGCTAACTCCAGATAGGAATTGAATTTTTGGCGAAACTCTATGCTTCCTTCCAACTTGATATCGCCTTTTCCCTGAAGAGCGCCAAAACCGCCACCGCCCCCACCTACCAGGGTGGTACCAGGCCCGATCGTTCTCGGGTAGAAAGCTCTTACACTATTGGGGCCACCTACCGAATACAAGTCGGTAATAGAAAAGATTACCCGGTCACTGAAAGGGTAGGCAATATTAGCGATTAAGCGGGAAGCCAGAACCTGACTTGGAGAGACCCGCAGGTAAAGTCTCACATCGTTTTCTACTTGAAGGATTACATTTTCGAGATTTTCCTCGGCAATAGCCGTTTGCTCATCTTCCAGAATTTTATTACCAGCAATGGACAAGCGGCCTCGATAAAAGACATTATTGCGACGCTTGGGCCCTTCCCGGGTATCATAAGTGAAAATATAATCCGGTTGAAGAATGAACATACGTTCTAAATTGAGCAACTGATCCTCCTGTGATTCGAAGGATAAGATAAATTCCAGCAATGGCTTTAAGTCGGGATTGCCGTAGGTAACATTTTGAAAAGTGAATCTCAAAGGATTCAGCTCACTTTGGATCAGCGGCTGTCTTTTCCAAATATAACCAAAGCTCAATTCATAATTTTCAACGGAAATAGGCGGTGCAAAATTAGGATTATCCTCTATCTCATTCAGTAGATTTTCGAAGCCAAAGAAAAGGAGGTTGTCCAGAAATTCCTGGTCATTGGATAGCTCCAGTCGTATTCTTTCTCTTTCATAACTGAATTGTACCCGAGTGTTGGCCTGGATCAAAGAAGGTAATACCTTACTTGAGACAAAAGGAATACCCAGCCCCGGGCGCGTGATGGAGGCTTTGGCCGATATCGACTCAAAATAATTGCCGGCATCCTCCCGTAGCGGGAAGTTGAAATCACCGGTTGCTTCGAGCCTTAGCTGTTCTAACCCTCTGAAAATATTTCTGTTGGTATATCCCAGGCTGACTTCCGGGCCAATATACTGATTAGAGATTAATGCCAGACCTACAGATCCTTCAAGTGTATTGAGGCGCTTGGGCGTCAGGTAAATTTTGACATTGAGCTGGTTGCTGGTCTCTTCATCCCGCTCATGACGCAGACTTACGAATTTGTAATAACCAAAGTTGGATAAACGGCGTAAAGTAGTTTGATGCTTCCTGGGATTGTATTTATCTCCTTTATTAAAAAAAACAATTTCCCTTATTCTGGTGGGCCGTATATCTAACTCATCATAAACGAAATCAATATCCTCAAAGTGGGTAGTCTTGGCACCGGGAGGCCTTCCGATCTGATAATCTGTATATACAATAATTTCATTAATAAAAAGGGGGCGTAAATTTTCTTTGGGCGCATTTTGCTTGAGCTGCATTCTCACGTCTACTGCATGAGTCCCCATTGTGGTATCGGCTGCAAATTTGAGATAGTCAGGCTCAAAATAAAAGTATCCCAATTCTTTAAGCACGGAGCTGATTCTTTCTCTCTCCCGGCGCAGATCATTGAGGTTGTAGGGTTGCCCGGTTTTTATAATACTTCCAGAATACATGGGCGCCAGTACTTTACTCAAAGAAGTATCACTGATATCATAAGAGAAAGAATTAATGGTATATTGATTACCAGGGCTAATATTGTAGTTGACAGTAGCTTTTTTCCGGCTGCTATCCACTTGTGTAACAACTGATGGCCAAAAGTAGCCATTGTTAAATAGCCTGTTGCTCATCAGTTGAGATACTTTACCTGTAATTTCTTCATCGTACAAGACCGGTTCTTCCCCCAGCAGGCCCTGCATCCATTTCCCCAACCCTTTATCTTTCGGACCGTGAAAGAAGTTATACCAGTACAATCTGACCGGAACTCCTAACAACTCCCGGTTAGTTGATGGGGCTAACAATTCCTGCATTTTGGGGTAAAGAATATCTGTCTGCTTATCATTGGCCGTAGAATCAAAATTGATTTTCGAGCCGGTATACAGGTATTCACCTGATTCCAGTGAACGGGTTGTAGAACAGGAAAAACTTATGAAAAGAATGATAAGTATGTAAAAAATCTTTAACGTTCTGCTGTTCATGAGTATTTATTCTTTTCCATTTTTCTTATTTCCAAATAAACTAAGGCGGTCAAAATCTTTTGAGAAAAGTAGTGCTCCACCCAGTTTTACTACATCTCCGTTAAAGACATCTTCTGTTTCGCGCTTGTTAAAAAGCCTGATTTTCATAATCCCCTTTTCACTTAAAGAGTATTCTATAGAAATGTTATTTAAATAATACCCTGACTGGCTGGCCTCCTCGCGAGTGCTGGCTACACCATCCACATTGACCGTAAGGCGGTCATCCAGGAAACTTTTCTTCAGGCTAACCCGGAAGTCAGAATCTTCAAATAGATTACCGGAAGAATTTCCGGCATTATCAATGCCAAAATCAAGGTCTACAAACTTGATATACTGATTGGCAAGGTTGTTAAGCTGCTTGGTGATAACATTGCTTAGTCCGGCTTCTACGTCGGCCATAGAAAAACCACCGCCGCCACTGCCAATATCTTCTGCAATAAATCCATTAAAGAGTACCAGACTGAATGCCTGAGTATTCATCTTACTTTCATCTACCCGAATTCTGCTCAGGGCATCTCTAACCTCCTGGCTATTTGAATTACCTCTGATATTAGGGTAAGCGATATCCGTAGATAATTCTATATCTTCCAAGGGTCCATTCACATTGATCTTGGCAATAAAAGTCTCTGGTCTCTGCAGGTTTTCTTTCCAGTAGGCCCGGTCCGTTTCTGATACATTACCTTCGCCACCCAACGTGGAAATAATTAGCGGATACGGAGAAGTCTTAGTCTGATAATTAGCCGTCAGGCCCAACTCAGGGTTATAAGGAGAACCCACAAAAGCTACGTAAGAACCGGGTTCTACCTGAAATTGCCTTCTGATTACTTCCGAATAAGTAAATTGATAGTCTCCACTGAGTAATTCTATCCGCCCGGTGAGCTCTATATCATTATTGGGAAGCATTCGCAGGGAGATATCTCCCTCTCCTTGCCCTACGAAGTTGTCGCCTGACAACTCATCGGTGATTACTTTGATTTTCAAATTATCATTGATGCTGGCATTAACAGAAATATCCAGACCATAGCCGGTACGGATCTCTCCAATAATGCCCTCCTTTTTTTCCTGGCCTACCGTATCCAGGCTGACGAATTCAACGACGCCATCCCCTTTGTCAATGCTCTGAATACCGCCTACAGAATAAACGTAAGTGAGGTCAGAGCCTTCTTCAGATTTAGCATCAACAGTAATTACCGGCTCTTCAAAATCCCCGATAATTTCAGCACTTACATCAGCTACCATTTTACCGTAATACAATTCATTGTCATCTTCTGTGGTATTGAGTAGCATAAAGTTTTTAGCATCGAAATTCATCACCAGGCCGAAGTTCTGATAGTTATAGGTAAGTACCTGAGCGGAAAAAGTGGCTTTCTGGCCCAGCGAATCTCGTATGATACACTCAGGGATTGTAAATCCTTCTTTGTTGAATTGTACAGCCACATCATTTAAATTGAAGCGGGTTTTCAGCATGTTAGGACGAACGGCAGCTTGCTGAAGATTTAGGGTCCCCTGAAGTTTAGGAGCCTTTGTTTCTCCACTGATCTTTAAATCTCCTTTCAAATTACCTTTCAAAAGGCCGAGATAGTCAGTGAGTGTAGGTTCAAAGTTGGATAAATCTAGTTGATTGATTCCCAGGTCAAAGTTGAAATCTTCCCGAAGTGAATCAGCGCGGTATTTTCCGGCAATTGTCAGGTCATTGCCATATCCCTGAAAACTGGCATTGATGGTGGCTAGCTGAGTGGTATCATAATTGACTTTAGCCTGAAGATCACCTAGGGTAGCCTGAAGAAGATTCAAATCCTTAATTGTTAATTCAGTTTTCAGAGCGGGTTTGCTAAAAATGTTATACAGGTCCGCCTGACCACTAAGAATACCTCCTACGATTTTACTGTCATATTCAATCAAATCGGCCACAAAATTCAGGTCGAATTGACCAAATTCAAAGGAGAGATTTTCTGTATTTAATTCATTACTGATCAATTCTATATATTGATTATCGTAGCTCAATCGCCAATCAATTACATTGACGTTGTTAGCTCCGTAGAGTATGCGATTACTGGGCTTGAGCTGCCAGTCTTGGTAGTTGAGCAATAAATCCGGATCAAAAGCAATCTCAAATTGATCAGCTTCCTTGAGCACCCTGGCTTCAATATTAAAGCGTTCGGTTAGGCTACTGTCTCGCTGATTGAAGCGGGTAGTAAGCCTACCGGATTCTGCTTCCCCTGTGAAATTGACATTTTGTACCTGATATTCTTCAAACAAGAAAATGTCCTGAAAATTCAGCTCATATTGCAGGGCATCTTTGTCAGAAGTAAAGAAGAAAAACAATTGATTGAGTTCATAATCTGAATATTTGAGATAAGGTACTTCAGAGTACAACTTAAGGGTTTTCTCAGCGGCATTAAAAGAGCCAAGAATAAAGCAGGGATCAAGTTTTTCTAGCCCCGGAATGTAGCCCATTGTAAGCAGCTCCGGTTTATCAATTTCAAAATACATATTCATGAAAGCATCCCGAAGCCCCGGCAGGGTATCCTCTAATTGTACGGTAGGATCAAAGTAGCTACTGGCCTGCAACTGTATTTGCTGAGCAATTTCTCCAAAAGAAAATTTACCATCCAAATTACCATAAATAAGGTCAGATTCCACGGCTATTTTGTTGAAGGTAGTATCCAAATCAGCGGTTAAAACCAGACTATCAATACTTTGCTGCAGGGTATCGTAATTTATTACCCAATTGTCTAGCCGCAGCTGCCCCGTCAGATCACTGAGTGCGCTGCCTTCACTATCGGCTGTAAGGCTTCCTCTCACACTAAAAGGAATAGGAGTGAGGTTGAGTTTGGTAAAATTAAACTCATTCAAATTTAAACTGAAGTCAAACGCTTCGTTCGGTTGGTTGAAATTGGCAATAGAATTGGCCTTGCCACTGATCCCATTTTCGTTTACCCTGGCATTCATAGTGCCCGATTGACGATCAATAACACCTTCTACCACTATTCCTTCCTTCCATTTATATAATTCATCATTGGGCTTAATAACCAGTTTGTAGCTGGCCAACAGGTTGCTGTCCGGGTTAAAACCCTGGCCAGAAACAAAGAGGGTGGCGCCAAATGAAGAAATCGGCACGCCTACTACTTCCTCGTACTTTCCCGGTTGGAAGAGTTTCTTAATATCAAATGAATTGAGGTCTACCTCCATTTCGTAGGTAGAATCCCTCAAAAAACCTTTGGCTTTCAGGTTCCCTACTTCCGTTTTGATCTGGAAAGTAGACTCCAGGTCTCCCTGTTTTCCTCTTACAAAACCTTCTGCTCCGTTAATGCCGGGTATTTTTATGTAAGGTGGTAAAATACCTTTAGGAATAAAAGCCAAGATCTCTTCTTCTTTCAAATCCATTTCTTTTATAGAAATATCGAATTTAGGATCACCGCCTCCAAAGAAGTCTTTGATATTACCCACTGAATTCAAGTAACTGAAGTTACCGCCACGGATAGCATAAAGCTTAAAATCGGTGTAAATGATATCCAGGTCACCATTAAGCTGTCCTCTGAGCTCTATTTCGGGAGGTAGATCAATATAGTCGGGTAGGGCAGTAGCCGGAATAAAATTCAATAATCCACTTTTACTGGTATACAAAGTATCTATGTTGACAGTAAAGCTAAGGCTATCTGTTTTGGTGGCATTTCTGAGCTGCGTACTGGCCACAACTCTAGAACAGATCGGCTCGATAGGAGAAGTGTTAGTTGCTTCGAGATCAATCGCCAAATCATTTATAAATCCTTTAATTTTTGCCCGAGCCAGCGTTGAAGCCGGAAGTTCTATGTAATCCGGTAAGGTGTTGGGCGGAATCCAGGTTTGCAGGCCTTCCTGGGAGGCTTCTATAATGTTGGCTTTGAAGTCAAAGAAAGTCTTTTCCAGGTCTAGCGGTTCATACAGGGTTCCGTCAACATTTAGGTGAGTATCCCAGCCTTTGAAATCCAGTTGTTTGATAGCTAATTCGTTGAGCTTTCCGTCAATATTAGCTCGCAGCCTTACCGTGCGGTCAATATTTTTTTCAATAAACCAAAATTCCTCAAGTAGTGGTGCAAAGAAAATAGCATCTCTGGGATGAAAAACGCCGCGCTCAATATCACTTTTTAATCGTATGGCTCCCAATGGCGCATCAGAAGTTACAAAGGGAAAGGTTACCAGGGTATGATAAGCCAGTAAATTGGACTTATCAGTGGCCATTTTGAGCTGATGCACTTCGGCCGTGTCCGGATTGTAATGTACCTGAGCTTGCATGCTTTTTAGTTCTACGCCTTTGGGTTCTTTAGCCGCCAGGTTGTTGATAGTAGCGTAAACATCTAGGTCGTGGTAAGTGACATCGGCAACATCTATATTGATGTTTTCCAAACTAAAATGATTGGGGTCAAACCCTTCAATTTTAGGCGTACCCGGTACTTCATAGCTGAAAAAACTCCGATTGAGGAGAAATTTTTGTACGTTAATATCCATAGATTGCCCCATACTGAAATCAACCTCATCGGCATCCAAAATACCTACCCTGGTTCTTATAGATAATTCGGGCATATCGAGGCCAAAGTCAACGTTATCAAAGTTGATATGGTGCGTACCCAGGGTTAAAGCTAGCGGGTTACTACTGGTATCGGTAACGGTAGAATCCTGCTCGCCAAGGCTTATAAATGCACGGGTATTAGCGAGGTTGAGTTCATTGAGCCGGAACAATTGTTGTTCTAGGTCAATATTTTCGGCATTAGCACTTAACTCCCCAATTTCAAAGTCATAGGATTGCGATTGATCAGCGTAATAAGCATCAATATTCTGTAATAGTAGTGTTGTACCGGGGAAAGTGATTTTCCAGGCACTTGAAGAGGTATCTTCCGGCACCCTTTTTGGTTGGGCTTGAGTACGGTCAGCAGAAAAGTTTTCAATAATAAAATCAATATTACTGCCATTTCCAGTGGGATATACATTAAGTTTGATCTGATTAAGCAGAACACTTTTAATGCCTATTTCCTGCTGAAAAATTTTTGACAATTTTAGGTCAGCTCTAATCTCACCTGCATACACCAATGTATCTTTCTGTTGGTCTTCAACGTATATTTTTTGTATGGAAATGTATTTAGGTAATTTCCAGTATACTCCCTTCACACTAACTTCGGTATTGAGCTCATTGCTTAGGTAATTGGCTACCTGTTTGGAGAGAAAGTTTTGCACAGGCGGTAAGTTGAGTAGGATCAATAGCAAGAGGATAAAGCCTAAAGCATAAAGAATAATTCTGGCAGTAATTTTCAGGATTTTTTTGCTTTTGAACATTGGTGTTCTTGTTGCGCGTTTGTAAAACGTTTGTTTGTGTTAGTAAATTCGTTTTTCTCTGCAGAGGGGCAACTAAAATTTGAGATATTTAAATAAAAATTAATATTTTTAATTTTCTGGATTTTGGATACAGAAGAACAGGGAATTTTCAATCTCATTTTGTATAACGGCAAATCACTTAACCGAAGCGTTATCAAAATCTTAATAAAGTGATTTAAAAATAATCAATTTCAGTCAACATTCTGCTTATGAAACATCTACTCAGCATCCTTTTAATTGGTCTTTGGACTTGTCCGCTTACAGCACAATTTCAATGTGATACCCTACCTGATGAATTAAAACCCCGCCTGGAAATTCACCTGGCTACAGGGCCATCTCTTCCCGTAGGAAAATATGGTAATGAACGGCTTGACGAGGGTGGATTTGCCAAATCCGGGTTCGGTGCTGAGCTTGGCGTACATTGGTTTTTAAGTAAAAACAGGCGCTTCGGTATCAATGGCCTGTTGGCATATCAAATACATGACATAGATGAGAATGATCTTAGCGATGCTTTTGTTCAGAATTACCTGGCATCTTCTGTGGATTTAACAGCCGGAAATTATACTTCTGCCCTTTTGATGGCCGGCCCCTTCATTCGACTTATTCCCTGTGATGTGACTAACCTGGCCTGGGATTTCCGCGGCGGCTTCGGTCTGGTACGTAGTACAATTGATAACTTCGCGGTAAGCGTTACTAGTGAACTGGGAGGCCTGGCTGCTGCCAATCCTGAAGATTCCCAGATCGTGGCTTCCTTCTTCCTGGCATCTGATTTTATCTACTATGTCGGCAAAGAAAATGACTGGGGAATACGTTTTGGAGTGCTTTATGCGCAGGCGCAGCCGGATTACTCTCTGGGATTGCCGGATGAAGTAGCTCCCGAAGTTCCAACTGTGATTACTTTTCTGAATATAAATGTCGGTATCGCCTACAAATTATTCTAGCCATTTAAACTTCCTGGCTGCCGCTTTCATTGTTATTCTATAAAAGAGAGATACGAGACTTGTTTTGCAGGTATTAAAATAGGCTTAAATTGGTTCAATTTTACCACTATTCTATCCCTTCGAAACAAGTCTACTAAAATTCCTACTAATCCTGCTCAATAGAACCCAGAAAAGCTGCTACCATTTCTTTAGTATCTTCAGTCATGTAAGATTTTGGCAGAAAAAAATCAACCTGAAACGGCTGGTCTGTATTCTCGGTAAAAAGGAGTTTGTAGCCTATTAGGACATCACTCTCTGTGATGTATTCATCAGCGGTTAGGTCATTGATTTTAACCTTGGAAGCTCTGACTTCATCCCACATTTCCTTGGGATTTAAAAGTGTTTTGTATTCTTTCCTTAGCTTCTGAATATCGGCATTGGTAGCTTCATGGATGTCAGAAATGAGAATCATACTTCTGATATTGTTATTTAAGAACATACTCCTCACTTCCAAAGGATAATGGCTAACCTCTTTTAAGGCTTTGCTGTAGACTTCCGGATTAATCAGCGGAGCTTTCATCCATTGTAAAGGAGGCTGCAGGCTAATCCCAAGGCGAGGATCATTTTCCACTTCAGCTAAATATTCGGAATCCCGGACGTAGGTTTTTTCCGGCCATTTATTCTGGTTACAAGCGACTAAAAAAACGCTGAGTGTAAGGGTAAGTAAGGGTTGAGCCCAAAGTATTTTGGTTTTCATGTACCTATGATTTTAGGAACGAAAGAGTAGTTAGATTTTATTTTCAAACAAAAAAAATAGGGTAGCGGTCGAGACTACCCTATATAAAGACTTATTTTAATGAGATTACAATTAAATGTCAATGCATTACAAATACAAAGACTAATCAATTGTTAGTATAGAAATAAGTGAAAATTTTTACCTGTTTGGGGAAATGCCTTTTTGGGGGGATGATGTCTGTTACATTGCAAATTTGCAAAATAAATATAAGAAAAAGAAAAAATATCCAATAAAAAACTATTAAATATGTAGAGAGGTGAATGGGAGAGAGTAGAAAGCCCCAAAACCATTGAAGTCTATCTACTCTCTTTATGATTAATTTTTGAAAATTCTAAATTCCTATCGCAATTTTAATAAATTGACTATTGCTTAATTATCTGTACAGTGTAGCTTTTTTGCTCATGGCGGATACTCAAAATATAGGTACCTGCTGGCAACTGGCTCACTGGAATATCTTGTACTACTGCTGTATTTTTAAATTGGGATAGTATTTTACCCTGTAAATCCGTCAGATGAATTTGCTCGAGGCCATTAGGACTCTTGATCTGCAGGTTATTAACTACCGGATTCGGGAATATTTCTATACCAGCTTCCTTAAGCTCAGCAATATTATCCACAATAACCAGTGGCAAAGCTACTGCAGGGCCTGCATCACCAGTGGCTACAAATACACCAAACTCACTTTGACTTTCCTGTGGGGCTACTAGGCCGGCAGCAAATGCTGTGACTGCTCTACCATCCAGGCCATCCAAATCCAGGTCATAAGTGAATAGCAAGACGTCATTATCATCCTGATCAGTTAATGATACTTGGAAGTCTTCACTGGAAGGAAGGGAAACATATATTGGGCTGAAATTGCTAAATGTCAAGTTATTAACTATTGGCACTACTTCTCCACCCAAAATCAGGTCAATACCCGGAGCATCAACACCACCGTGGAAGAAAAGAATATCTGTGTCTGTATCGTTATTAGCCTGTGTTCTGGCCTGTGTGGCTGCCACACCGAAGCTTACATCTGCATTTGCCTCATTAGAAAAATTCTCGGTATTTCTCACCCCAAAGGCGACAGCTGTATAATCTAGCCCTTCATCCGAAAATGTTGTGGTATTAAGCGTGGCTTCTACCTCAAAATCAAAAGCACTCCATGCTGTATCTACCACGCCACTCGGCGAAATAGCTACCCTTTGCGTGCCAGCAGGTACTTCAAAACGGCCGGTGCTGCTAAGGTAAGCCAAGCTATCAATTGCCAGGTTACCATTTAGATACAAATCAACAAAAGCTAATGAAGGGTCCGGTGAATTATGAATAATCTCCAATGTGCCGGGGGCAGCAGGATCTGGTTCAGGTAGTTCAATGAATGGGCTCTGTACTGGTGGAATGACGAATACGCCATAATTTGAGGCATTCACATTTGTATTACCTTCAGGGGAGAAAAAGCCGGAAGTGGTGATCACAACTACCTCTTGCTCAAAAGGTACTAAATCTACCTTATGCTCGCTATAAATCTCTGTGGTAGCATTATTGGATACTTGTACTCTTGGGAAAGTTACTGCATCAACGCCGCCACCAACTGGAGGAAGACCATAAGGCAGGCCTGTTGGAAACCCAGCTGTTGCATCTCCTACACCCACCGCGATAAGGCGGATATTTGGAAGATCTGGCGTACCATGAAATAGTAGTGGTAGAACTTCGCCTGCTTCTACCTCATCCGGACCGGGTACTTCATTTACAACCAATTGAAATTGAATAGCTTCTCCTCCATTTACACTGGTGTTAAACAAAGAAGTGTCTCTCACACCAGCTGCCATGGCAATATAGCGCTTATTGTTCTCTATGGTAATTTCTGTTGCACTCCACTCGTAATCTTCAGTTCCAAATGGAGCAATAGCGATCGTGTGAGTTCCCTGCGGAAGATCAGTGATGTAGTCTGATGCAAAACGGAAAGGTATTGGAGTATCACCTGTAAAGTTTACAAAATTCCCCAGGTTAAAAGCATCTACCCAAATGCTTACAAGAAGTAAAGAAGGGTCTGGTGAATTGTGCACTAACTGCACTGCCGGAGGAAGCGTCACTTCAGGCGTGGTGGATAGATCAAAACCAAGATCAGAACTTTGGGCAGTAGCCTGATGTACCTCTACTGCCAGTATGTTCATCCCTTCGTTTAGGTTGGCTGGGATTTTAGTATTAAAAAATTGTCCTTCATCAGCCCCCGAAACCGGTGAACTGGCCGGCGTAGAAAATGTAACTTCTCCTTCAGGCATGTTGGAACGAAAAACTTCCACTCCATTTAAATAGACAATTGCTCCATCATCTCTTAACAAAGAAAGCGTAATAGAATCAATGCCAGTTGGATCGGCTACTGAAAACGCCTTACGAAAATAATAAGTAGGGATTTTATTGTTTTCATCCGGACCAAAATCAAGTGTTGTATTTTCATTATCATCACCAAAACCAAATTTAGCCTGGCCAAATGCCCATGCACTGTCGTCGTACTCCAGGCTGGTCCAATCTATGGTATCCAATGCTACGCCAGTATCGTCGTACTTCCAAATGGATGCTGTATTTACTGGAAAGGGTTGAACGATAAATTCATCCAGCTCATAATTAACAACCAAAACAGCAGAAGCACTCGCACTTCCATTGTTTGAAACCACTACGCGCTTTCCATCTCCTGAAATGACAATGGATAATGCATTGCCAGGTGCCCAACCATCCTGATTGACAATTTCTTGGATGATAGCAGTCAAATCCGGCGTTTGCTGGTCTACTCCTGATTCGCCAACTTCGTCCCATTCCGGAATTTCATTCCAACTCACCATAGCTGATGTATTCGGACGGTTGGAAATATCAAAATCCGTATTACTGAAAGGAGCCGAATTGGCTGTTAATTCACCGGTTAATGTTAAATTCGTTGGCTCGTTATCCGTTTCATCCGCTGTAAATTGAATAAAAGCACTATTGATCGTAGCACCAGCAGGAATCTGGATATTGGCAAAGCGAATACCTATCAGCTGTACGGTGTTTTCTCTGGTAAGCTCCAGGTCAGTACTACTCAGGTTCATGGCACCGTTAGCGGTTGATTCTTCTGCATCATCAGCTCCGTCTAATACCTGAAAGCTAAATGAAACAGGAACCTGGGCAGATAAATTGAATGCTAAGAATAGCGCCAGTAAAGAAAGAAATTGTTTCATAATACTAGTTTAAAATTAGTGGTTGGCAAAAAAGGCCTTTGGGCCTTGTTAAAAATTAAAATTAATCTTTATGGAAAATAGTTATGGTAATGGTTGGATAAAGTAAGTGCAAGAGATGACTTTAACAGGAAGCAGAAAACAAAAGCTTTCTACTTCCTGCCTTTTCTCAAAGTTCCGGTATTTTTAGTTTTTAATAAATACCTCAACCTGAGAAGCCGTATTATTTTCGTTCCATGCCTTTAGATAGTAGTGACCATCAGAAAGGCCGGAAATATTTACAGAATTGACTTTGTTCAGGAAAATGCCACTTCTGATAGCTCTTCCCTGAATATCATAAATGGTATAGTTAATAGTCTCTGATTTCACTAATTCTACCTGTAAGTCCGTTTGTGTAGGATTAGGGAAAAGACGTTTAATCATTGATAATTCTCTGGTTGGGAAATCTTCTACAGGTGTAGTAGTGGCATCAAACCTTGGGTTGGAATTGGTCAGGAGCAAATGGTCACCGTTTTCGGTATCCCAAATAACCAGACCTTCAGGCATTCTAAAGCGATCATCATCACTTACCATATCATCAAAGTTACTATCTGCAGATTTAATGGTAAAAACAGTTACAGTATCTTCCGTAACCTTTAACCATTTTACCTGCGTGAAGCTCCCCTTGTCACGCGTCCAATCGTAGCCTACATTAGCATTTCTGATCAGACCCCAGGAACCCTCGCCGGTATAAATATTGCCATTTTCATCGTCTCTGATAAAGCCTCGATCGCTACCAGATTCATCGGTGGGCCTAAGAGGCCATGTATTTTTTGCCACGTGGGAGTCACATTCGATGATCAACTGCATATTGTGATCGTAAAACAATGGAGCCCAACTCACGTACTGAGGTGTTTTGAATGACTTTCCGCTTTGGTGCGGTGCAATAGGATAATGGTACTGCGCAAACTTCCAACGCGTTTTGGTATCGTTTTCCATCAAATCTTGAGCCAGCCATTGTGTCTGCTCGCCAGCTACCGAGATCATAACATTAAGCGTGTAAAAACGCAATAAATTACCACCAAAATTGATGGCATAATAAATATCCTCGTGTGGCGAATCAAAAAGGTTGATCATGATATCATTGCTGCGCTCATGGTTGCCACGAGTAGCCAAAATCGGGATCATCAAGCCATCTTCTCCAGTGGTATACTGCCAGTCGTCAAACCATGTTTTCCACTGCCCTTCCGTATCCTTATCTGTGTAGTCACCTCCGAAGGCGATAAAATCGGGGCGAATACTTCTTACTACTTTATTAGATTGTATACGTGGCTCGTGAGGTACTGTAGAAGAACCAGAACGTCTGGAATCACCACCCGCTATAATTGATAAAGGTACTTTTGGATCATTAGAAAGGGTTCTGAACCAAAAGCGTTGGCTCACTCCTTCACTGTCTTTTATTACAAAATAATAAGCAGTAGCCGGCTTTAAGTTTTTCAGGCGTACGAAATAATTATTCATATCCTTGAAGGCTACCGTGCGGTCCGGCAATTGGAAATTGGTGTAGGCGTTGACTTCCTGCCCATGATCAATTTCGTCGTAAAATACAGCCACACTGTGTCCGGAAATCTGATTCCAGGCAATAGTCATGGTCGTAGAAGGATCATCCGTGATGATCAGGCGGTACTTGTCTGTCTTACCGCTCAGAAAACTGCTGATAAAAAGCAATACTATTAAAGTATAAAGCCTATTCATGTTAATATTTTTTATTTATGTTTTGCATGTACAAGATACTACCTACTTGCTACGATCTAGATACAGGCATTTTAATTTTTTGTTAACAATTATTCATTTTGAAATTTTTCTGGCAAAGCCACCTAAAAGCTTTATATTTAAGCTCAGGCTGTGTTGTGTGTCTACCTAAATACACATCAGCGCTGGTATATGATCAAATCTGAATAACTCTGATAATTATTATGAATTCATCCATCGTTAAGGAAATATTTCGTTGGACAGCGGCCCTCTTTTTGCTGGGACGCAGCTATCAGCATCTGTTTTTTGAAGGTCCCTACCGGGCTTTCTTTATGGATGAATCTCTATTTGGGGGAGTAGTGAAAAAATTCACTGATTTGAGCTGGTTTGATTATATCAGCTTTGAGGGGTTGGATCCTAACATTCTTTTTTATACGAGAATAGTAGGGATTCTGTGGCTTATTACGGCCTCATTTTTTATTTTTTTTCAAAAAATACCCAAATGGCTTAGCGGCTTGGCAGTTGCTTTTTCTGCCCTCACTTTATTCTTTCTGGCTTTTTGTTATTACTGTGAAAAAGGCTTTCAGTGGGCCCAATGGATAGAATACAGCTCTCAGTTTATGTTTCCCATCCTGGCTTTTTGGGTACAAAGCGGACGTTTTACGCAGCCCTTTATTTTTTTGGGAAAAATAGCTGTGGCACTTACCTTTCTGGGGCATGGCCTTTATGCGCTGGGAGTATTTCCGGTACCCGGTAACTTTGTATACATGACCATTGTGAGTCTTGGAGTTAGCAATGAAATGGCTTCCAATATTCTCTTCATAGCCGGAGTTCTGGATATGCTGGTTGTGATATTACTCTTTGTACCCAAAATGGATAAAGCCGCTTTGATTTACGCGGCACTCTGGGGGCTACTTACCTCAATAGCCCGGCCACGGACAATGATCCTACTGGGTAATCTTTTTTGGCTTACCCTGCATCAATCTTTTTTTGAGTTTGTGGTGCGGATTCCTCATTTTATGCTACCCTTATTGATATTACTGGCAATGTGGAAACGAGAAACTCCACTCGTGGCGAAGTAACGCTCAGTCATCTCCTACACAGTGTCTTTTATCAGTCACTTAGCGCGTCTGAAGCTCAGAAGGAAACCCTGCCCTTCTGATCAGAAAAAGCCTTCGCGTGGTAAAAAAATAATTCAATTTTCCCACTATTGTACTCCTTCGAAACAAGATTAATGCTATCCATCACTCAGTATCTGAAAAGTTCTGGCCGTAGCTGTGTCTACCGCTTCTTCAAGAAAGTGTTGCTCGTAAAAAAAGGCTTTGATAAACTGACTGGTAAAAGTATCTCCAGCCCCCGAGATTTTTTGGGGAATGTGTTCGGTGGTGTAATCCCTTTTCAAGTCTTTTGTAATTAGGCGGTTGGCGATCTTTCCAGGCTCTGTCGGATAGCTGGTAACGATCCAGTTGGTATCCTTGAATCTTCGGCACAGTTGGCTGATTCCCTCATCAAGATCCTGTTGTTGGGTGAGTAGTTTGACCTCTGTGATATTTGGGGTTGCCCAATCTGCTAGTTCCAGCAATGCTGGCCAATCAGAAATAATAGCTTCCGGTACGTAAGCCTGACCATTATCCCCGGCAACAGGATCAATGATGATATGCTCTATATGTTGTCGAAAACGAAGAATCACCTTTTTTATCTGCGCAATCTGGTCGGCATGATCT
Organism: uncultured Saprospiraceae bacterium; assembly: GCA_964628385.1. Taxonomy (GTDB): domain Bacteria; phylum Bacteroidota; class Bacteroidia; order Chitinophagales; family Saprospiraceae; genus JANQPA01. The sequence continues at coordinate 49,987 of CAZVOD010000012.1, read as the reverse complement.
AGATAGCCAATATAAATGATGATTTTATCTTCGTTTTCGATCAAATGTTCAAGAGTGTGACACAAATTATCCTGAAAATCGTAGAGATAGCGCCGATGCCCCTTAACATTACCCAGGCCGGATAATATCAGTGAGGGCACGGGAACTACCCGGGTTTGCAGGACAGATAACACGCATTTTAGGCCAGCATCTCCAAATGCCGGAAGGCTGTTTATGGCCAGAGTCTTGAGCATATTTTTTCTTTAAAATTTCACTTCTATTCCTCCACTGATCCATCGGCCTGGCATCACAACAAGGTTTGTTTCCCTGTATTCGATATTACCCAGATTGGAAGCATTCAGAAAAGCTTCGAAGTTATTAGTTCGATAGGTCAGTTGCATATCAACAATTTGGTAGTCTTCCATTGTGACACGGTCAATGTAGCGATAACGAGTAGAATGAAAGATTCGCTCTCCCAGTTGTAGTTCGATACCTGCAATCAGTTGATGTCTTAGGTTTTCAAGTGCATATCTGGAAATATTAGCTTCGTTATTTTCTATTTGGGCATCAATATAGGTATATCCTAGGTTGAGCCGGTTTACCAGACTTTTTCTTCCGGTCACTACTGGGAGGTAAGCATTTACCGAAATATCTACTCCTCTGCTGGTCAGGTTATTGATATTGATGGGCTGCCATTGTAAGTCTTCTCCTTCCCGGGTCCAGTCGATTAGGTCGGAACCATCTCGTTGGAAATAGCTTGCCTGTACGTTAATACCTCTATGATTGTATTTCAAGCCTAACTCATAAGCCAGCGCCTCTTCAGGTTCCAGATTCGGGTTGCCCAAATTTGCTGGGTCTTCATAGTACAAATCTGTAAAAGTAGGTACCCTATAGGTGTAGCCTATATTTCCGTAAATTTTGAAATGATCATCCAGGCGATACCCCATATCCAGCCCGGGAAAAACTCTTGTTCCAAAGTCAGAGAAGTGGTTGAGCAAAACTCCCGGGATAATATCCAGCCGTTCATTGAGAAGCTGGAAGCGGTGTTCTACAAATACACTGGTAGTGAAGCGGTTGCGGTTACCGAGGTTGGTACTATTAAGGTCTACCTGACGTAGCTCTATCCCCATGCCAGTTTGGCCGAGCTTGTTTTGGTTGGTAGCGTGAAATTCAGCACCAAAAGAATTGCCAATGTGCATATTTCTGAAAAGGGAAGGGTTACTTCTTTCAAATATATATTCGTCCTGGTTGCGCCTCCAGTACAGCCTTGGATTAAGGCGCCAATCTCCCACCTGCATTTCATAATTTAGGGTAACCAGGCTGGTTTGGACCTCTTCATACTGGTCTGTAAAGTCAGGGCTGGCATAAAAACCATTGGCACCAAACTGACGCTCAGTAAATCCAGCTAGCACACTCAATTTTTGTCCTCCTACTTCAAATTGCCCCTGATAAAACAGATTAGTGATGTCGTAATCTGTGTTGTATCGATAACCTTCTGAAAAATCTTTAGCAAATGAAAAGTAGTGCTTGGAATAATCATTGAGATAGGAAGCCCCTATTTTAGCGCCACCTAATTGGTTGGAACCAGCCTGCAATCTAACTTTTACAAACTCTTCGTCCGGGTTTTTGGTCACTATGTTTATAGCACCGGCGAAGCCGTTTTGGCCATAGATTCTGGCTGATGGCCCTTTCAACACTTCGATACGTTCAATATTATCAATATCAATTGGCAGATTCATGATGTGATGCCCGGTTTGGGGATCTGCCAGTTTTACTCCGTTGATCAATACCAGCGTTTGATCAAAAGTACCACCACGAATACTGATATCAGCTTGTACTCCATGAGCACCGCGCTGGCGAACATCAAGGCCTGATACGTATTGCAGTACTTCATTGACACTGCGAACTGGCATGGTCTTGATCTGCTCGGCTGTCACAATTTCGATAGTTCTGGATACTTCACTAAATGGTATTTTTAATCGGTTCTCTTTGATGACAATATCCGGTAGTTGAAAAATGGTCGAATCAATTTGCGCATTTACCAATTGGCAAAAGGATAAAATAACGAGTACATGTAAGGTTTTGCTCATAAATAGTTCGTTTCTTTTGTTGAAAAAGATAGCGACTTAAAATAAGCGGCAAGGTACTATTTTTTAAAATAATCAAAAATCAGAAACGGTATCAGCTTTCCTTTTTTGGGGTCATAATATCAGCAACAGCTACCCATTGCTGATTCCAGTTGCCATAAGCCGGGAGTTGAGTTCTGTAGGGTTTTAGCTGGTGATAAGTCGTTCTACCGGCAGGCTTACCGTTACTTCTGCCATGAAAAAGGCTATATTGGATTACTTTTCCATTTTTATCTTTAGTAACCGAAGTAACTGTTCCAACGTGTTCTATTCCATCGTTAGCTGTTATTTTTTCTATGGTCAAATCATTATAAGTGACGCCTCCATGGCCGTAAAACATGACAGCCCCGGGCTTGATCAGGTATCCGCTGGCTTCGGCATTTTCAATAATAGTCAGCCTGCCTTTTTTGGCGTACCACTTTGCCAACCGACGCGTATCCCTCACTGCTTTGGAAGAGGGGAAAATATAATCGTCGCATTTTTTCTTCAAATTACTACACAACCTCAGGAACATTCCGGAGCAATCTGACAGTTTTTCAGTATTGTATAAAATATTTTGAGCTTCGATTTGCTCGGCGAAGTTATTGAGATACTCTTCCAGTTCGAATTCTTCTCCGTTACAGCTATAGGAGGTGCCGGAGGAGGCCAGCGTGTCGGTTATTGTTTTGGTAGGTATTATATCCTTAGAATTCGGGATGGTAGGCTTCGAAATGGTCATTCCGGTATTTTCTTGCCGGGTACTTTCTTCGGATTGTTCGGCAGTAGAGCTGGTAGCTTCAATATTTTGGTCGCCCCCGCTATTAACCAACCAGTTGACCAGAAGGAGTGACAGTCCGACTATTGAAATCAATTTGACTACTTTGGGATGGGAGTATTTTTTCATTTAAGAATATTTAGATAAAAATTTTATTAGATTCCAGTTTGGCTCTCTATTCTGGGTATTGTGTCAAAGAGCACGATTGGAAAACAGAAACCTTACTCCATTAGGATAAATTGTGGGTATCCCAACGGCCAGGTTTTTAGAGATGCAATGTTATAGTTAGTCACGTAGTGCATCTGGTTTAATACCTGTGAAACAAGCCTATGCATCTTTCGGTACAACCCCATTTTGAGTTCCTTAAATAGAACGAAGTTGAATGGGAAATTATCATGGCTATTTGTGAGAAAGAAGATGTTTTTGGAGTAATATTAGGGCGGAAAAATAAAAGAGAAGCTCCCCTGTGGGAGCCCCTCCTAAAAATCGAACGTGATTTTAAAGCCTTAATGTAAAGTTAATATATTCTTAAAATATAAATGGCAAAAAAACCTTGCAAAATCTTGCAAAGTCGGACATTTTCAAAAAATACGTAGAAAAAATAGCCTGATATCGAAGTTTTTCTTTGAAAAGTGGTCTTTCAGTTTGGTATAAATATGTTGCAAATGTGGGTAAGGAGAGGAAAAGTGTGGGCTCAACAACAAGTAAAATGAGCCTTGGTATGATTGGAGTGTACTGCAATTGGTGATATTATAATGAAAGTGGGGTGGAGTCTAATGATACTCCCTCAAGACATGTCATGTCTAGACATGTCATGTACGATTTTTCAGACATGTCATTCTTAAAAATGACGTGTCTGAAAAAAGGTCGTAAAAAATTGATTTTGAATAAATTAGCGATATGCTCTCGGTAGTACTTCTACAAATGACATATTTAAATATGACATGTTTGAGGATGAGGCACTTATCAGCCACAGACTCCAGTAATTGCCTACTCCGCTGCAATCGCCTTCTGTTTTATAGCTTCGTCTTGTTTTTTGTCGATAGCCCTTTTGAGTTCTCTTTGCAGATACCAGTAGGTGATGCCCGCTGCCATCACATCAGCGATGGGGAAGGCATACCAAATACCTTCCAGGCCAAAAAATTGAGGTAGGATTAAGACGATAGGAATAAGGAAAAACCCTTGCTTTGTAAGCGTCAACAATAACGCCGGAACTGCCTTTCCAATGGCCTGAAAATAAGCAGAGCCAATCAGTTGAATCGTAATGAGGGGCGTTGCCAAAAAAACTTTCCTCAGGGCAGGGGCCGTCAGGTCAATCAATTCCTGTTCACTGGAAAAGATGCTGACAATCGCATCCGAAAATATCATAATACAGGCAAATATGCCAAAGGCAATAAATGTACCCGACCGTATAGCTGTGCCAATCACAGATTTTACCCGGCTGTAATTCTGCGCACCATAGTTATAGCCTACTATCGGTAAAAAGCCTTGTGTTACGCCAAGTACCGGAAAATTGGCAAACATCATCACCCGATTAATAATACCGTATGCAGAAAGGGCAATGTCCCCACCGATAGTAACCAAAAAATTATTGAGTACTATGGATAAAAGGCTAATCGTACCTTGCCGGGCCAAGGTTACTCCGCCAATGGCGCCTATTTCTTTTACAATTTTGAAGTCAAGCTTGAAATTGGTAAGTTTTAATAGCAACTCTGAGCGGCCACTCAAGAAATACCACAGCGTGAAAGAAGCACTACACATATAGGCAATAGAAGTCGCCCAGGCCGCGCCTTCTATTCCCCACTCAAACCAAACAATAAATATTGGGTCAAGTATCATGTTCATTACCGCCGGAACAATAAGCGTGAACATGGCGATCTTTGAAGCGCCTTCTGAACGTATAACATTATTGGACATCATGGCCCACGCTAAAAAGGGCACAGAATACAACAAAATCGTAAAGTAGGCTTTGGCAGGCTCCAGAATATCACCCCGACCACCAAAGACAAATAGTATCTCATCGGCAAAATAAAACCCTAAAGCGACAATGCTGGTAGACAATAAAAGCGTAAGCGCCGCCTGGTTTCCAAAGGTTAGCAGAGCCTTATCCCCGTCGTCAGAGCCCAGGGCTCTTGATATAACCGAAGCTCCGCCCACTCCAATAGCCATACCAATAGACGAGATCAGGAAAGTAATAGGTAGAACAACAGCAATTGCAGCAATGGCCAAAGAGCCGACATATCTACCCACAAAAATTGTATCTACAATACCATAAATGGATAGAATCAGGAAACCCACAGAGGCGGGCGCTGCCTGCTGAAATAATAATTTACCTACTGGAGAATTTCCCAACTTTTCCGATCTGTTCATTTCTCTATTCTAAATTTTCTGAATTATCAATACTTGCCATTTATAGGTTGAAGCCCTCAAGTACCAGAGGTCGATACTCTGGATGCCTGCGGATATATTCTGCCACAAATGGACATAACGGCATAACTCTTAATGATTTACTCTTGGCATATTCTAGGCCTGTTTGAGCCAATTTGGAATCCAATCCCTGCCCCTCTAAGGCTTTAGGTGCTTCAGTATGAGTGAAAATTATACGGCCTCCCGGCTGAAGATATTCCAAAACTGCTAGATGGGTGCCTACAAGAATCTCAAACCGCCTTCGGTCAGGATAATGCTGTACTTGAACGTTTTCCATGTATTTTTTTGATTGTAGAGCAGGTTAATAGAACGGAAGAAACAAGTTGCCATAACAAGCTTCCAACTGGATTATTGACTAACACCTGTTTGTTCCTTAAGTTGTAGCATCCATAAATTAGCAATTTCAGTAAAGTTTTGTTCATACTCATTCGTGCGAATACCGGAGAAATTTGATTATTTTTGGGAAAAAATTTGCGATGTCAATAGTCTTTTACATTGGTTGGATTGGTAGTATACTTTATATCTTGGCCTACTTTCTCTTGGTTAGAGGTACCTTGTCGGCTCAAAAAAATGCTTACCATATTTTGAACGCACTGGGGGGGGGTTGCCTTATCATTAATGGAGCTTCACTTAATGATTTTCCCAATATTGTAGTCAACAGTCTGTGGGCTGCCATGGCTGTTTTTATGATATTTAAAATATCCAGAGAAAATAGAAAAAAAGAACCACAGAGCGAAATATCAATTTTTGAACCTTAATATCCTATAAACAAGAGATTTACTACTCAGTAGTCTTTTTTCCACAAATTGCTCATCATCGATCATGCCCATTTGGTAGTACCAGCCATCTAAAATAATGAAAATATCTACTGCCGCTTCAAATGGGTCTTCTACCTCAATTATGCCGTGGGTCCTGGCATTATCCAAAATGTCTTTCAGCTGGTCGTGCAGGCTGCGATGTAGTTTTCTGTATTCCTGTTTGACAACCGGATATCGATATACCATAGCGTAAAACCCATAAAAGATGCTGTCATCTATCAGCGTATGCCAACTTCTGGAAAAAAGATTATCTATAAGGTCTGTTAAAGTTGCCTTGTCAATAGGCCGACTGTCATCAAAGTCGCAGAAAATGAAGGAATACCGTTGCATAATGTGCTCACAAACAGCAATTAGGAGTTCTTCTTTGGATCCAAAATAATGAGAAATTAAGCTTACATTGATATCCATTTTTTTAGCTAATCTGCCCAGTGAAGTCCGCTCTACTCCCAATTCTTCTGCTACCTCGCAAAAGGTATCGATAATTTCACGGCGTCGTTGGGTACTTAGGTTTTTCCTTCCCATTCCAGATATAGAATTAATGATTTTTTAACCTTAAAAGTAAATTGAATGGTTATTCAATTTACTTAATTTGAGTTGTCAAAATTAATCAAACGATTTATAAGGCAATTATAAAAAAATATATAAATATTTCTATATCACAAGAAAGCCAACTCCCAGGGAAAATGCTGTTAAAGACGCTTGTAGCGCTTGTTCTACGGCATAGGGGAATAGTTGTGCTTATTTTTTAACACGCTGTGCTATCGGATAATTGAAATAGATGAAATTATCCGGTTGCCAGACTAAAAGTAACAGATGTAGTATGACTGTATTTTTGAAGTTTCAAAAGCTTAATAATCCATTAACGCAAACTTAATTGGGGGCAGGATTACCGAAAATATGAACCAACTTATATTTGTTAAGGCTAAAAGTGAAGTCAAATAATTGACATGTTTAGCATTAAGCTGGCTGGTTTCATAGGTTTATGACTAAAATTGGTAAAAAAAAATCATCATATAGCCGACTACGTATTTAACAACATTTTAACGACTAGTATTTAATAACAAAAATTCTAACTAGCATGAAACAGTTTTTGAGACTGAACATGGTGAAGTCTTTCCTGGTGCTTGCTGCTATGCTACTATTAGGTAGTATTGACACATTGGCAGCAAACAATGCTTTCGACAAAACTATTTCCGGTACAGTAACTGATGTTGATGGTGAGCCATTGATCGGAGCTACCGTTACTGTGAAAGGAGGAACAGGTGGTACTGCTACTGACATTGACGGTAAATATACTTTGACAGTATCTGACGAGGCTGAAGTATTGATTTTTTCTTTCATCGGTTACAAAACTGCTGAGGTAGCTATCAATGGAAGAACAACTATTGATTTTGTAATGAACGAAGATGCTGCTGCTTTGGAAGAGGTAGTAGTCGTAGGCTACGGTGTAGCCAAGAAAGCTAATCTTTCTGGTGCTGTTGACGTAATCAATACGGAACAACTGGAATCAAGACCAATCAACAACCTAGCTCAGGGCTTACAGGGTGCTGCGCCTAACTTGAATATTGGTTTTAACTCAGGTGCACCTAACCAGGCAGCAACGTTCAACATTCGTGGTTTTACCTCTATTAATGGTGGTGAACCTTTGATCCTGGTAGACAACGTACCCGTTGATCCTATTGAGTTGAACCGTATTGCTCCACAGAACGTAGCGAGTGTCTCAGTATTGAAAGATGCTTCTGCTGCAGCTATTTATGGTGCAAGAGCTGCCTTTGGTGTCGTATTGATTACCACCAAAAATGGTATGTCTGAAGGCGTTACCGTAAATTACTCCAATAACTTGTTTATTGGTACACCCACTGTTTTATCCGAAAGAACTACTGATCCTTACATTTTCTTGAGGGTAAAAGAAACTTCTACCGATAACACTCCATGGGATAACCAGAACTTCTCAGATGAGACTTACGAGTGGGCCAGACAGCGTTCTGATGATCCTGAAAGTGCTCCAGCGGTGAGGCAGGTGAACGGCACCGGGCCATGGGAATACATGGGTAATAGAGATTGGGTAGACTACTTCATGGGAGAAAATTCTTTCTCTCAGGATCACAACCTGAGCATTAGCGGTAGATCTGACAATGCTGATTATTACCTTGCTGGTGGTTTCAATAGAACAAATGGTGCACTTGCTGTAGCTGACGATTATTTTGACAGATACAACTTGAGAGCAAAGGTTAATTTCCAGGTTAATGACTGGTTAACCATCGGAAATAACTCTTTCCTTTCTAACACCTTGACTCAACGTCCATCTTATTTGAGCATTTTTGAGCTTTTCAACCTTGATCCGATTTCATGGGATATGAACCCTGATGGTTCTTTTGCTAACAATGACGTAGGCCGGGAGTTGGCACAATTGCAAAATGGTGGAGAGGATGAAGTCAGATACAACTCTTTCCAGACTACTATTTCTGCAGAAGCAAGAGTGATCAAAGATATTTTCAAAATCAATACAGAATTTACGGTAAGAAGAGGAAATACCAACAGAGAATGGTTCAGAACACCCTACTTAATCGGTTACGCTCCTGGTGATATCCGCGAGCAGGGTGAAAGCAGAGCTTACAGAAGTTATACTTCTGATCGCTATGATGTATTGAACGTTTATGGTACCTATGACCAAAGCATTGGTAATGATCACAAAATTCAGGTAATTGCTGGTTTTAACCAGGAATTTTTCCGTCAGGAATTCTTCGCAGCTCAAAGAGAAGGTTTGATTTCTTCGGCCCTTCCTTCTTTAGCACTGGCAACAGGTGAGGATGATGTTTCTGAATCTGTAGCAGATTGGTCAGTACGTGGTGTATTTGGTAGAATCAACTATATCTTCAAAGATAAGTATATCGTTGAATTCAACGGTCGTTACGACGGTTCTTCTCGCTTCCCTGAAGAGAATCGCTTTGGATTCTTTCCATCTGCTTCTTTAGCATGGCGGGTGGACAAAGAGCCTTTTTTTGCTAATGTACTAAATACAGTGAGTTACTTGAAGCTGCGTACTTCTTACGGTGCTTTGGGTAATCAGGCTGCTTCCAACTACGGTTATATTCCATCATTGACTGCTACACCAGGTAATTTTGTTATTGGTGGTGAAATTCCACAGCGCATTCTTCCACCTTCTTTGGTTTCTTCTAACTACACCTGGGAAGATGTGAACACCATTAATTTTGGTATTGATTTAGGACTTTTTGAAGATCGGTTCCTGGTAAATTTTGATGTTTTCCGCAGAACAACAGAAGGCATGTTGACCCAGGGTAGAGACCTTCCAGACGTATTGGGTGCAGCTGAGCCAAACGAAAATGCAGCTGATTTGGAAACCGAAGGCTGGGATCTTTCTTTGGAGTACAGAAACAGCTTCAATGTAGGAGGTAAGCCTTTCAACTTTAATATTAGAGGGGTGCTTTCGGACAGCCGTACGTTTATTACAAGATTTGATAATCCAGACAGAAGACTAACGCAGTTTTATGAAGGAATGGAAATTGGTGAAATTTGGGGACTTGAAAGCGATGGCTACCTTGCCAACGAAGAGGAAATTGCTGCTTTAGATCAAACCGCTTTGATTCCATGGGGCGCTATTTCTATCGTACCCGGATGGCCTAGGTTTATTGACCAAAACGGTGATGGTGCAGTAGACAAAGGTTCATTGACAGTTGACGATCCAGGAGATTTGAAAGTCATCGGTAACTTTATGCCAAGATTTAACTTTGGTTTGAATGTTGGCTTCGATTGGGCTGGCTTTGACTTTAGCCTGTTTTTACAGGGGATAGGAGATAGAGACTACTACCCACAGGATTATCTATATTGGTCATTCTACCAGCAGCCGTACGAAGGTGGGCAGGTGCACACTTTGGATTACTACCGTGCTAATGCTGACAGTGAAGCACAAAGAGCTAAGCACTCCAAGTCATATGTTGATCAGGGATTGGCTGATCAAAACCTGGATGCCTCTTTCCCACACCTACAAGCCTGGTTGGCTGACCGTAACCTGGGAGAGCGTGTAGATCAGACGAAAGGTTTGGCTATTCCACAGACGGCCCATTTGCTAGATGCTTCTTATTTGAGAGTTAAAAACCTCACTATCGGTTACACGCTTCCAGCGGCTTTAACTCAGAAGGTTAATATTGCAAGATTGAGAGTATTTATTAGTGGTGAAAACCTAACAGAATGGTCTGGGGTAAAAGATTTTTACGATCCTGAATCAATTACTGATGCCGTACAGGTGAGGTTCAATCCGGCAAATGGCGTATCTCGTCAGAGTGGTTCTGGTTATGCTTATCCATTCCAACGTCGTTATGCAGCGGGTATTAACCTAACATTCTAATTTATCAAACAAGAAACATCTTATATCATGAGAAATATATTTCTATTTTCTTTCCTCGTGGTGGCGGCTTCCATTTTTACTTCTTGTAATGATGAATTCCTAGACCGTTTCCCCGAAACACAAATCGGTAGAGAAAACTTTTTCAATACCGAGGAAGACTTATTTATTTACGTAAATAATTTGTACACTTTCCCGAATGGAGGGATGTACACTGCTGATGGGTATAGCACAACCGACAACTGTGCAAATACCGGTAGTACAGAATTGAAGACAATAATGACTACCAGCCCTTCTTCAAATACTATCCAGGGAGGCTGGAATTGGGGTAGGCTGCGTACCATTAACTTCTTTCTTGACAATTTTGATAAAGCTGACGTAGCTGATGACGTTAAGGCCCACTACGAAGGGGTTGCTCGTTATTTCAGAGCTCGTTATTATATGGGTATGGTAAAACGTTATTCAGATGTACCATGGTATGATCAGGTTATTGAGACCGGCGATGAAGAAGCATTGTTCAAAGATCGTGACCCACGTACTTTCGTGGTGGATAGAATTTTTGAAGACATACAGTTTGCGGCCGAAAATGTATTCGCAGATCAGCCTGAAGGCGCTGTAAACCAAATGCTAGTAAAGTCAGAGTTGGCCCGTATGGCTTTGTACGAAGGTACCTACAGAAAATACCATGATGAGTTGAACCTTCAAAATACAGCTGATAGCTATATCCAACTGGCAAAAACTACAGCCGAGGAAATTATCAATAGCGGTGAATTCAACATCTACAACACTGGAAATCCCGAATCTGATTACTACGATCTATTTGTTTCCGGTGATTTGACTTCCAACCCGGAAGTGATCTTCACCAATATCTCGGTTGATAACCTTAAGAATAGCGGAAACTCTACTATCATCTTTGGTAACTTTGAAACTTGCCCAAGCAAAGACCTATTACAGTCTTACTTGATGGCTGATGGTTCTTTCTATACCGAGCAGGAAGGGTACCAAACGAAGACTTTTGTAGAGGAGTTCGAAAACCGCGATCCACGTTTGTCTCAGACGTATGCTGCTCCCGGGTTTATACTTTATCGCGTGGAGACTTATGCTCAGGGAGAGGCTGGTGAGCCATATATTCAGCAGTTGAACAAAAACTTCTCAGGATACCACCAGGTAAAAGGATGGGTTAACTCTACTGATCCGGCTGTTATCAGAGAAGTAGATTATCCTATAATTCGCTACGCCGAGATTTTATTGATTTATGCAGAAGCAAGAGCAGAGCTGGAAGAACTAACACAGGCTGATCTGGATTTGACAATCAATGAATTAAGAGCGCGTGTCAACATGCCAGCGATGACAATAGGGCCAAAGGTTGATCCGGTACAGCAGGCTCGCTATCCCGGTATCGAAGCCTCTACCAGCCAATGGGCAGAGCTGCTGGAAATCCGCCGTGAACGTCGTGTAGAACTGGCAATGGAAGGTTATCGCTTCGATGATATTATGCGTTGGAAAGCAGGTAAATTGTTAGAACAAGTGCCACAAGGGTTGTATTTCTCAGACCTTGGTAAATACGACCTGACCGGTGATGGCGTGGAAGATATTATCCTAATTGATGTATCTGAAACTATTCCTGCTGGTTCTAATAAAGAAGTAAATGAGTTAGGAAAACAATTGATCTACTACAGAGCCAGCTTGCCAGACGGTGATGGTGGTGTATACCTGGAAAACGGTACAAGTGGAAATGTACAAACCATCAATGAAAGAGGAACATTTATTGAACCTAAATACTACTATCGTCCTATTCCATCTACTCAGGTAATCATCAACCCGAATTTGACGCAGAATTTCGGATGGGAATAAATAGAAACAATACTACTTATTCTCTGCGCTTTGAGAGAATCAGAATTTCATAAACGTATTTGATTAGCATGGGCCATTTTCTGAAAAGAAGGTGGTCCATTTTTATTCTAATAAATCAGCTCTTTGAAGGGAAAGAAAGGGAGCTCTTCGAAGAAAACTAACAAGGTGTAGGCAAGTATTCAAGAAGTTTTACCTATATTTATTAGAGGAAAAAAGAAAAAGCCTTAAGTATGAAGTTACTCCCTTTGATTACAGCGTTGATGGTTGTTTTTTCAGCGTTGTCTGCACAAACTACTGATCCTTATCCGCCCAGTCCGGTACCTGATCGTATAATGCTCAATTTCGGTCAGGATCCCTCTCACGCAGTATCTGTTACCTGGAGAACCGATGTGTCTGTCAAAGGAGCAAGGCTGGAAATTGCTGAAGCTCTATCAGACCCCACTTTTTACAATAATACAGATACGGTACTAGCTTTTTCAGAAACTTTGAAAAGTAATAGGAACGTAGCTATCTATCATTCCGTTTCTTTGATTCGTCTGAAGCCGGATACTAAATATGTTTATCGGGTGGGAGATGGAAAAAACTACAGCGAGTGGTTACATTTTACTACGGCTTCAGATAAGTCAGCACCTTTCTCTTTTATCTACTTTGGAGATGCTCAAAATGAAATTAAGTCTTACTGGTCCAGGTGTATTCGAGAAGCCATTCTTGCAGCACCGGATTTTGACTTTATGGTCCATGCTGGTGATTTGATCAATGTTGCCAACCGCGATGAGGAATGGGGCGAATGGTTCTACGCCGGAGGATGGATTTATGGTATGAAGCCCAGTATTGTAGTGCCAGGTAATCACGAGTATTACAGATTTGGAAGAGATCGTTTGTTATCTGAGCATTGGCGACCCACTTTTACACTACCCCGGAATGGCCCGGAAGAAATGGAAGAAACAGTTTATTACATAGATTATCAGGATACCCGGTTTATTGCACTCAATACCATGCCTATGCTTCAGGATGAAAAAAACCTGAAAAGGCAGGAGAAGTGGCTCAAAGCGGTGTTAAAAAATAACGATAAAAACTGGATAGTAGTCATTCAACATCATCCTATCTACTCTACTGCTGCCGGCAGAGATAACAAAGAGCTGCGGGAAGCATTTCAACCTTTGTTTGAAGAATATGGCGTGGATATCGTCTTGCAAGGCCATGATCATACTTATGGCAGGGGCCATAATGTGAATTTTGGACAAAAAAACGACCATCTCGGTCCGGTTTATGTAGTCTCTGTAAGTGGTCCTAAAATGTACACGCTCAATTTCGAAGAATGGCTAGAGCGGGTAGCTTCCAATACCCAGCTTTATCAAATCATTGAAGTGGATGGAAATCGCCTAAACTACAAAGCATATACCGCTACCGGAGAATTATACGACGAGTTTGAGCTGAGAAAACGCGGAAATGGTAAAAACAGGTTTCTGGATCTGGCGCCTTCTGGTGTACGCGAACGGGCCGATCTATCCAGGCGCTACATGGGTCGAATGACCGAGGAAGAAATCCAGATATACCAACAGCGGTTTGAACAATATATGAATAGAAAGAAAAATTGATGGTTTATATATCTTCAAAAACCTTAGGCACTGCCAATTGCTGATCGTTCGTTTCAGAAAGCTCTCTCGAACTTATTCTTATTCCTATAAGCATAAATATACTTAGCAGGGCAAAGACCGATGACGAAATAAATAAAATGGTCAGGACAGGACTGTCTGAAATATAATTGAGCGTTCCTATGCCCGCAGGTATAGCAACAAGACGAACTATTTCCAATACCTTAATCCATCTTTTCTTCGTCTCAAACAGGAAGCCAAACATCAGAGTAGTGATAACAATCCAAACGGCGTAGAGCGTTTTTGTGGTATCATCATAGCTTTCATTATTGAAGAAATAATTGGCATTGATGGCCAAGGCAGCAATAAATTGTACCAGTATGTAGAGATTCATTTGTAGCATAGTGCTGGTATTGTATTTCTGGTAAGCCTGCGTTACTTCAGTTACCTTTTCCTGGCCGCCAAGGTAGTCAGGCATCCATCCCGGTGGGTAGAAAAGAATTTTCAGGGCATCCACGGGTTTTCTGGCTTTTTTAACATAACCCAAAAGGTCAATATAATGAGCAAAATTAGCGTATACTGGATTCCAGCTATTTATGGGTTTGGTGACTCCGTAGTGTGGCCTTTCTTCTTCAGCTTTAAAACTGCCAAAAAGCTTATCCCAAATGATAAAAACACCAGCGTAGTTTTTATCGATGTATTTAGGGTCTCTACCGTGATGCACCCTATGATGCGAAGGTGTATTAAAAACAGCCTCAAACCATCTGGGCATCCTATCAATATGCTCTGTATGAATCCAGAATTGATACAAGAGATTCAGGCCACCTACGATCGTAAATTGAACGGGATCAAAGCCCATCAAAGCCAGCGGTAAGTAAAAAGGCACTCCCCAGATCATGGCTGTAGAACTCTGTCTTAAAGCTACTGATAAATTGTAATCCTCGCTTTGATGATGTACAGAGTGGCCACCCCAAAACAGGCTTACCCGGTGGGCCATCCTATGATCCCAATAGTAAGCGAAGTCCCATAGTATGAATAAGATCCAAAAGCTTGTCCAGGTAGGTTCTATTTTATAAAAAGCGAAATACTCAAATACAGTAGCATAGATACCAATCTTGAAAATCTTCAGAAAAGTCCCTGTCAATTGGCTTAACACTCCTGTATTCATATTGGTAATAGCATCATTCAGGCGGTAGGTCTTCCGCTTACTGATCGCCTCGTAGATAAGCTCAACTCCCATTAGGGTAAAATACATCGGTATAGCCAAAACAACTGGATCCAAACTCATAATGCTTGCTAATTATCTTTTTTACAATTATAGAAATAATATCACTTCTTTGTGACTTTTTTTGTGAAATACCTTCCAAATTAGTGTACTAATCGAAATCAGTAGAACGATCTTTTTATTCATGCCATAACTGACTTTAAATCAGGGCTTTTCTCAGGATTTCTACAGGGTGAAATGCTTCGCGTTGGGTTCCGTCGAGTATTTGGGCACGACAACTGGTGCCAGGAGCTGCGACGATTGTTTTTTGGGAAGCTTTTCTTAAAGTTGGAAAAAGTACTAGTTCTCCTATTTTCATGCTTACCTCATAGTGTTCTTTTTCGTATCCAAAAGAACCAGCCATACCACAACATCCCGATGGAATGGTTTGTACCGTATAATTTTCAGGCAAGCTTAGCAGCCAGGCTGTATCTTCAATGGAAGACAGCGCTTTTTGGTGGCAATGGCCATGCAGCAAAACTTGTGCTGAATCCTGAGTAAATTGTTCAGCAGTGATATTACCTTTTTGTATTTCTTGGCTCAAAAATTCATCGATCAGGAATACATGTTGCTTAAGTGCATTAGCCTGATCAATCCTATTCTCATCTACCAGACGAGGATATTCATCTCTGAAACCCAGGATGGCAGAAGGCTCAATACCTAATAATGGTTCATCATCAGAGACTAAATCTGAAAATTGAGCCACATTGCTATTGGCCAGCTTCTGGGCTTTTTCCAGAAAACCCTTAGAAATATGAGAACGGGCACTTTCCTGATGCCTGGTCATTTTAACTTCATACCCCAATGCACTTAATAGTTCTATCGCCGCAATACCTATATGTGATTCCAAAAGATTGGTATATTCATCACAGAAAAGCCAGACCCGGCCCTTCAAAGGCCCCTGAGGCTTCATCTTTTTGTACTGCTTTTTATACCAACGATTTAAAGTGGTTTTGGATAATTGGGGAATAGCCCTGGCCGGGTGAATCCCCATAATGGTTTTCATGATCTTACTGGTTAGTGGATTGGAAAATACCGCATTACTAATTGGGCGAAACCGGGCAGCCAGTCCATTGTATTTGGCATTTTCGGCAAACAATTTTGAGCGAAACGTAAAACCTGTTGCTTTTTGGTATTGATAAGCATATTCTGCCTTTATTGAGGACATATCTACGTTGGACGGACACTCAGAGGTACATCCCTTACAACTAATGCACAAATCCATAACTTCCTTTAGTTCCGGCCGAGCAAAAACACTGCCGTTTTCAGGTGGATGGGTCAAAAACTCCCTGAGGGCATTGGCTCTTGCCCTGGTGCTGTCCTTCTCATCCCGTGTAGCCTGATAACTAGGACACATAGTGCCGCCGGCAGCTGGCAACTTCCGGCAGTCGCCCGAGCCATTACATTTTTCTACAGCCCGCAGTAAGCCGCCTTCGCGTTCAAAGCTTAGCCCGGTAGGATAATGCTTTTCTTCCGGTTCTTCTTCGTACCGAAAAGATTCATCCATAGGAGGAGCATCCACAATTTTTCCCGGATTAAAAATATGATTGGGATCCCAAACAGACTTGATTCTTTTGATGAGCTCATAATTCTCCTGTCCGATCATGAGTGGAATAAAAGCGGCCCTTACGCGGCCATCACCGTGTTCTCCACTCAGCGAGCCATTGTATTTCTTTACCAGCTTTGCTGTATCTTCCGTGATATCATGGAAAAGCTGCCGGTCTTTTTTCTTTTTTAAGTTGAGGAGGGGCCGCAAATGTAATTCGCCGGCTCCGGCATGAGCATAAAACACTGATCGCTGATCATATTTTTCCATAATACCCTCAAACTCCTCAATGTAAGCTGGCAGGTCTTCTACATCCACCGCAGTATCTTCAATGCAGGCTACCGGTTTAGCATCTCCCGGAACATTACTCAGCAGGCCTAGGCCGGCAGAACGTAACTTCCAGACCCGTTTGGTTTTGGGCGGGTGAACGATGGGAAAACTATACCCTAATCCGGCAGCTTTAAGGTCCGCTATCATTGCGGCAGCCAGCTTTTCCGCTTCTTTAGCAGTAGCGGCCTTAAACTCTACACAAAGAATGGCCTCGGGATCCCCCTCAACAAAAAAGCGGTTTTTTTCCTGCTCTATATTACCTTTCGTACAGTCAAGAATGATTTTATCCATCAGCTCACAAGCCGTAGGGTTATGCTGCATAGCTATAACGGTAGCCTTTAAAGAGTCTGATAGATTATCAAAATGTACAGCGGCCACTACCTCCTGAGGCGGTGGCAATAAATCTACATGCAGTTTAATGGCGGTTGTAAAAGCAAGGGTCCCTTCAGACCCACTCAGTAATTTGCAAAAATTAAAAGGTTGCCCATTTTTATTGAAAGGCTGTAACTTCAGCAGCTCATCAACTGCATATCCTGTATTTCTTC
This sequence comes from uncultured Saprospiraceae bacterium, assembly GCA_964628385.1. GTDB lineage: Bacteria > Bacteroidota > Bacteroidia > Chitinophagales > Saprospiraceae > JANQPA01. The sequence continues at coordinate 32,386 of CAZVOD010000012.1, read as the reverse complement.
TGTGTATAGACTTTTTGGGAAATTCCCGGTGAATATTTTCCTGGATTTCCTCCTGTTGCAATTCTTCGAGAATGTGTAAGTATAATTTACTTTCCAGACTGGAATGATCCCGGCATTTTTCTTTGAGTTCTTCTTTTGTCAGGGATTTAAATAGAGCAATACTGCCATCACTCAATACCGTATGGAGTTCCATCACATGATCGCGGGTAGTACCGTAAACGATAGAAGTTGTACCTGAAGAATTATTGCCCACCATGCCGCCGAGCATACATCTGTTGGAAGTAGAAGTATTAGGGCCAAAAAACAAGCCGTAGTCTTTCAAAAACAAGTTCAATTCGTCCCGGATGACGCCGGGTTGTACCTTCACCCATTGTTCTTCTTTATTGACTTCCAGTATTTGGTTCATATATTTGGAAACATCCACTACAATACCTTCGCCTACGCATTGCCCGGCAAGCGAAGTGCCTGCACTCCTGGGAATCAAAGGGATTTGATATCGATGAGCAAAATCTACCAGTACTTTGATATCCTCCTCATCTTTTGGAAGCGCAACTGCGGTTGGAAGCATCCTGTAAACTGACGCATCAGTTGCATAGAGTACTTTCATCAATTCGTCATGGTGCAAATCTCCCTTTAGTTGCCCAGCTAAATTATCCAGTGTTACCGTTGTTATTTTATTATTCATCGTGCTTACTTTCCAACTACTTTTCAATAAAAACAAGTCTAGTAAGAATGAAACAAATACGACTCCAATCAGATTGATCGACTTGTTATGGCTAACGTCAAAAAGGAGTCTGGATTTGGAAATCATTCCTTCCCAAACAATCTCTAATGTATACAAACTCTCGTTAACCTTGGTGGTGATATTGTAAAATTACAGATGCAAATTCTGCTATACGATGGGAAAAATAATGGTCGTGTTAGGATACAACCAAGATAATAGGCGGGAGAAGTAAGGGGAAAAAAACTTTCTACCCCGGGAGATAGAAAGTTTTAAGGAATGGTTTTTTATTCAAAAACATAAATTGCTCCGGCAGAAAGTACAATACGGCACTGATTCTGATTCCTGCAGCGTATCCAGCCCGATAGTCATATCGGTAATGACGGTTCTGTCTGCACTTCCGCCAAGTTACGCATATAGAGGCATACCGGCCTGCTGGGCGACAAGGTCGTACAAAGCCATGTCAAAAGCACTTTTAGTCCCTGGGTTACCAGCTATTACAGCGTGTAGCTGCCGGATATTGTGGTTCAGATGCAACAATGGCTGCCCCAAAAGCGGCCGGGCTAGGGCCGAGGCTACTGCCATGCCAGAGTGCCCGGTTTCTACTTGTAATACTCGGAAATGGGCTGCTTTCTCCCCAACCCACCAATCCTTCTTCAGTGGTTATTTCGACGAACAAGTTGGAGGCAGTCCTTATTTCTTCTAATGCAATAACAAATGTTTGCTTTAGCGGAATATCTTTTTGATAAATTTCTATTTTCGCAATTCGGTCCATTGTGTTGCCAGATTATTAGGGAGTTGATAATAATTTTTTGTCCATTGGATAGTTATAGAGAAAGTTGTTTAAAAATGTCGTTTCCTGTTTGCAGACAAAACATTGTGCAGCAAATAATTCAGCTTTTTTTCTTTGCGTAGCTTTGGCTACGCAAAGAAAAAAGCGCTTCGCCTTGCTGCATAAGCCTTTGCCTTCAACTATAAACCCAGGTTCTTAAACAACTTCGAGGAAAACTTACAACCAAATTTAGTATATGTCAGTCATTGTGCAGGAACTTACCAAAGAATTTGGAACTCAAAAGGCGGTAGATCAGATTTCTTTTCAGGTTGAAAAAGGTACTATTCTCGGTTTTTTGGGCCCCAACGGAGCCGGAAAGACAACCACCATGAAAATTATCAGCTGCTTTCTGCCACAAAGTTCCGGCCAGGCCAGTGTCTGTGGCTACGATGTGGCCACCCACCCCATGGAAGTTCGTAAATGTATCGGATATTTGCCGGAAAATAATCCCCTTTATAAAGATATGTTTGTGAAGGAATACCTGGAGTTTGTAGGCCGGATTCACAAAGTAAAACAGCTAAACCGAAAGGTAGAGGAAATGATCGAAAAAACCGGTTTGCAGCGGGAGCGTAAGAAGCCAATCGCCGCCCTGTCAAAAGGGTATCGGCAGCGGGTAGGACTGGCACAGGCCATGATACATGACCCTCAGGTGCTCATCCTGGATGAACCAACTTCAGGACTCGATCCCAATCAGTTGGTAGAAATACGGAGCCTGATCAAAGAATTGGGTAAGGAAAAGACAGTCATTTTTTCTACTCATATCATGCAGGAAGTACAGGCTATTTGTGACCGGGTGCTCATCATTAACAAAGGCAAACTGGTAGCAGATGATAGTATCGAAGCATTGCAGCAAAAAATTAGCGGGCGCCAATCCATCATCGTATTATTTGACAGGGAAGTAACAGCTCAGGAACTAACAACCATACAGGGAGTAGCTGAAGTCAAAGCACTGGATAGCAATAAGTGGCAGCTTTTCTCGGATGATGATATCCGGGCAGCAGTCTTTGACTTTGCAGTAGTGCAGCAGCGCAAATTATTGGAAATTTATCCAGAAAGCTCTACTGTTGAAGATGTTTTCCAAAAATTGACCCGGAATTGATTATGAAAAAGTTGTTGAATACATTGATAATAGGTCTTCTGCTTTGTTGCTTGCTAAAAGCCCAAGAGCGGCCCGTAATTAAGGCTGACTTCAAGTTTAAAGACGGGGTTTATTTTGACCTGAGTAGCCTAAAGGCTAACCAACCGGCCTTTGTGGAGGATAGCCTAATCAGTGTGCTGGCCATCAACCCGACTACCTATCTGGCTCAGGTGGAGATGATCAAACAGAAGTCCGGAAAGCTCGTCGATCTGGAAATGGTCAGGATTATCTGCGACGAAGGGCGTCCTTTTATTCAAATAGACAAAGAGAAAGTAGGAAAAACAGTGCCTTCTTTTGCGGGGTTCTACCTGAAAGGTCGCTTGAATTATTTTTTCTATGAAGAAGTCTTTTATGAAGAAGTAGATATCAAAGCTTACAATCCAACTAATGGTCGTCCGTTTCGGCAAGCTACCGTAAACCGTAAGCAAACTAGATTTGTACACCAGGTTCTTGATTTGGAAAAGGGTGAAATTTGGCCGCTATCCAAACGCAATCTGGAAATAGCCATACAGAAGGATAATAAACTATACAAAGTACTTCGAGGCATGTCAGGCGATATTGACCTGAAGACTTTACTGAACGTGATCAAAAGATTTAACCAAAATAACCCCCTTTAGGGATGCTGGTATGGCATCACCGATTCATGTTGAGAAAAAAACGCCAAATAATTTATGTTAAGCATTTTCATCAAAGAAGTAAATGCCTTTTTCAGCTCTCTGATTGGATATATCGCTGTGGGCGTTTTTCTGGTCATTTTAGGGCTGGTACTTTTTGTATTTCCGGATACCAGTATTTTGGAGTATCGCTACGCCACGCTGGATCAGCTTTTTGATATTGCACCGCTTATTTTCATGTTTCTCATTCCTGCCATAACTATGCGCCTTTTTGCCGAAGAAAATCAGGAAGGTACGATTGAATTGCTGGTAACAAAACCGGTGAAAGAGCTTTCAATAATTTGGGGGAAATATCTGGCGGCCATGCTGGTAGTGGCATTCTCTATTTTACCCACTTTAATTTATTACTACACCATTTATCAACTCGGTGCACAGAAAGGCAACCTTGATTCTGGTGCGATCCTGGGCTCTTATATCGGCTTGGTTTTTCTGGCGGGCTGTTTTGTGGCAATAGGGCTTTTTGCCTCCTCTATCAGCCAGAATCAGATAGTAGCTTTTGTACTAGCCACTTTTTTATGCTTTTTGCTGTACTATGGCTTTTTCTTTTTTAGCAAGCTACCTGTTTTTGTGGGAAAAGTAGATGACATTATCCAGATGATCGGCATTGATTATCACTACAGTTCCATCAGTAGGGGCGTATTGGATACCAGAGATTTGATCTATTTTATTTCTGTCATCGGCCTTTTTATTATGTTGACCCTTCTGTCTTTGGAGAAAAGAAAATGGTAACATTTTTTAAGGAAAAAACTCAACTCATGCGTCAAAATAAAAGATTGCAATCTATTTTTCAATTCGGTCTTTTTCTCGGGATTGTTATTTTTCTCAATATCCTGGCCAACGCCCGGCTAGGCAACCAACCCCTGTACACCTACCTGGACCTGACAGAAGATAAACGCTTTACGCTCACCGAACCCACCAGAACCTTACTGCGCGATCTGGACGATGTGGTTTATGGTCGAATATTGCTGGATGGTGAGTTTCCGGCGGGGTTTAAGCGATTGCAAAAGGCAACTATTGAAATGCTAGACGATTTCAGAAGCGAATCTGGATACATTGAATATACGCTGGAAAACCCCTCAGAGGGCAAGCCAGAGGAGGTTAATGAAAGGTATAAGAAGCTGACTCAGGAAGGAGTCATTCCAACCAACTTAAGGGTGAAAGAGAGTGGGGAGACCGTTAACAAGACCATTTTCCCTTACGTCATCTTTTATTACAAAGGGCGTTCGGCAGCTGTATCATTACTGGAAAATCAAAGCCCTTCAGCTTCCCAGGAGGTGGTTTTAAATAATTCGGTTTCGCTTTTAGAATATAAATTTGCTAATGCCATTCAGAAACTGAAAAAAGGGGTCAAACAACCTATCGCCTTTACTACCGGCCATGGAGAATTACCACCGGCACAAACAGCCGATCTGGAGCGTTCTTTGCGCCGATTTTACGAAACTGGCCGCTTCAACCTGGATAGTACGCCATATATTAACCCTGACCTTCAGGCTTTAATCATTGCCAAGCCTACAGAACCTTTTTCCGAAAAAGATAAATTTAAGCTTGATCAATATGTTATGAATGGAGGGAAACTACTATGGATGATCGATAAGCTAGCGGTCAGCCTGGATAGTTTACGCAGGGAGGTATATTTACCGAAGCAATACGATTTAAATATTGATGATCTGCTGTTTCGCTACGGTATTCGCATTCAACCTAACTTACTCCTTGACTTACAGTGTACCAGAATACCTCAGGTCGTCGGTCGGCAGGGCAATCAGCCGCAGTTTGATTATTTTCCATACCCCTACCATCTTATTGCCGTACCCGGCTCTGATCATCCGATAGTAAAAAGTGTAGACGGAGTTAATTTGAAATATGTCAGTACCATAGATACGAACATACGTACAAAGACGGCGCTGGAAAAGACGATACTCCTGTCTTCCGCTGGTCGGTCTTTTATGCAATACCTGCCTTTGCGGATGAATTTTGAAATTCTGCAAACGGGCTTTGATGCCCGTCAATTTGATAAAGGACCACAAACAGTGGCTATGCTGGTGGAAGGTACATTTCCTTCTATGTACGAAAACCGGGTAACCAGCAGCATGAGGGCTGCGTTGAGCCAGATTGGCCAGGAGCTAAAAACAGAAAGCCTGCCCAACAAAATGATCGTCGTAGCAGATGGGGATCTGGCCAGCAATCAGGTTAACCCCCGAACGCAAGAGATTATACCGCTGGGATTTAACCAGTTTGATGGTCAAAGATATGCCAACAAAGATTTTCTGCTGAACGCCATTGAATATCTGGTTGATGACACCGGCCTGATTGCGGCCAGGGGCAAAGAAATCAAACTACGGCTATTGGATAGAACAAAAGTCGAAGAGGAAAAGGGGTATTGGCAGGTGATCAATATTGCGTTGCCACTGGCCTTTCTTTTGATTTTTGGTTGGCTTTTCAATTTTGTGAGAAGATATCGGTATACTCGCTAAAGGGGGAATCCTCGATTTTTACAATCAAATCTTATTTTTCTACATGGTCAAAAAGCGGATTTGCTATTCTCTCTCCTAATCCCGATGATGAAGGAGGCTGGATGCATCAGAATGCGTGGTTTTATATGGGAGCTTTAGACGAGGGGAAAAAAGTAATCTATAATCTGAAGGATTTTAATAACGGTGTTTATGCCTTCACCCTGGATGGCAGAGTAACTATTGATGGACAGGAACTGTCCATAAGAGATGGGATGGGGCTTTGGGATACTGGCTCTATCGACATCACGGCGACATCGAATGCGAGGATCTTACTCATGGAAGTCTCCATGAAAGTGCTATATACTGGATAAGTCTACTGGCCAACTACCTATTTTTTCCTATCAGCAGGGGTTATAGTAGTCGGTTATAAAATCTTAATTTTAAGCTCCTTAATGAGACCGCAAATAATCCTGACAAAAAATGAAAAATAACCGACTGTTACTGATAATTTTTATAAGCCTGGGAGCTGCTGCCGGCTTTGTTTTTTATTCCCAACAAAGTGATCATAGCCTTTCTATTCTTGTAGCGGATCGAGCTTTTGCGCTCCAGCAAATAGAAGAGGTCAATCGAGTTTTTATCGCAGATCGGCAAGGCAATACTTCTGACTTGGTCAGGCAGGGAAATCAATGGATGGTTAATGGAAAATATCCGGTGGGCGAAAATGCTATGGATAATTTACTGGATGCTATTGAGCGCATTAAAGTAAAGTATAAACCAGCAGATGCTGCTGTTCCGACTATGGTTAAGAATCTGGCTTCGGAGGGCATCAAAGTGGAGCTTTACGATAACGCCAACAGGCTGCTTAAAGCTTATTATATAGGCGGCTCTACTCAGGATGAGCGGGGAACCTTCGCTATAATGGCAGATGCAGAGCAGCCCTATGTAACCCATCTGCCCGGATGGGACGGTAACCTGCGCTTTCGCTTCAACCTAACTGGCGACGACTGGCGAGACAAAGCGCTATTTCGATTCAAGCCCGCCACCATTACTGAGGTAAGCATTGAATATCCTCGGCAGAAAAGTAAATCTTTTCGATTATTTAAAAAAGGGTTGACTTACGAGGTAGAACCGTTTTATGAAGCGACCCCCAGGTACGCCGGTGCTCCTGTGCCTGGCCGTACAGAGGCTTTCCTGATGGGGTTTGAGGAAATTATTGCTGAAGCTTTTGAAAATGATAATCCGGTTCGGGATTCCATCACCAGTTTATTACCCTTTAGTATCATAACAATCAATACGACTCAAAATGAAATACATAAAGTAGTGCTTTTTCCAGTCATTCCGAAGGCTATCACCATCAACCCGGATACTGGCCTCCCGCTTGCATCTCAGCCAGTAGAGCGGTATTTTGCAGAGGTCAACGATAAAGATTTTATGCTGGCGCAAAATCAACTGGTCCGGAGGGTTTTGTGGTCCTATGATTTCTTTTTTGAAAAAAATACCCAAAGCCAATGAAACGTATTTTTATAATTGTTCTGGTTGCCTGTTTGTGTTGTAGCTTTCATATTTCAAAACCTGACTGGGGTTTTTGGGGGCACAGGCGAATCAACCGGGTAGCAGTTTTTTCCTTACCTCCTGATATGATCATCTTTTTTAAGAAACATATAGAATTTATTACGGAGCATGCTGTCGATCCTGATAAGCGGCGTTATGCTACCAAGTTTGAAGGTTCGCGCCACTTTATTGATATAGATCATTGGGGGACCTATCCGTTCCCGGAAGTTCCCAGAGACTGGACGGAGGCTCTTGCTAAATACACTGACCTTTATTGTATAACTGCTCAATTAGATACTATCCATTTCTGCGGAAATGATATTGTTAGTAAAAATGGAAAAACAGTATTCTACAAGGGAGAAAATCCTCAGGTGGCTTCTATGTGGCCGGAAGCTGGTATGGATTGGGAAAGCTACACAGATTTTTTCAGGGAATATTTACAACCCCAATACTATGAGGAAGAATGGAGCTTACCGGTATCGTTGATAAAACAACGGCTCGGTATGAGGGTCAAAGGAGAGAAGATAATTGCAGTTGACCGTTTTTCAGAGTATGGAATAGTACCTTATCATTTGCTACAAATGCAAAATCGGCTGACTACAGCTTTTCGTCAAAGGGATGCCAAGCTTATTTTAAGATTGGCTACCGAAATGGGACATTACGTTGGGGATGCCAGTGTGCCACTACATACCACCAAAAACTACAATGGTCAACTAACGAATCAGGTAGGGATTCATGCTTTTTGGGAAAGTCGTATTCCTGAGCTTTTTGCTGACAGAGAGTACGACCTTTTTACGGGAAAGGCAGATTATATAGACAATCCAAAAGAGTATTTTTGGGAAATAGTACTGACTAGTCATCGGCTGGTAGATAGTGTACTGTCTATAGAAAAGCGATTGAGCCGCACTTTCCCTGAAGATCAGCAATATTGTTTTGACGAGAGGCTTAACAGAACCATTCGGACTCAATGTGAGGCTTATGCGAGAGCTTACCAGGAAGCCATGAATGGCATGGTGGAGAATAGGATGCGGTCTACTATTCATGCTGTGGCTTCTTGCTGGTATACGGCCTGGGTAGATGCTGGGCAGCCGGATCTCGGTCGGATTGACGATGCGCGATTTACCAAAAAAGAACTGGAGCGGCTCAGAGCTTTGGAGGCCCAGACTGATAATCCTGACTTCAAGATCAGAAAGCACGAGAATTAGTATTAGACTCTTGTTTATAAGTCTGTATATTTCTCAATTCCAATTTTTACTATCTTCGCGGCTATGAAAAACTGGACAGAAAAAATAGCTGTATCGCTCAAAGGTATGGCCATGGGCATTGCCGAGATTATCCCTGGCGTATCGGGAGGTACCATTGCTTTGATCACTGGTATTTACGAGCAATTGATAGAATCCATAAAATCTATTTTGGGGCCTGAAGTCTGGACAACCTGGAGAAAGCAGGGATTGGCAGCGGCCTGGGAAAAGGCAAGTGGCTTATTTTTAGTCTTTTTACTGGCCGGCATGGTTCTGGGGATAGTACTTGGGGCTTTTGGGGTAAAATATATTGAAGAAAACTATCCGGTCTTTCTTTGGTCGTTTTTCTTCGGATTGATATTGGCTTCTGCACTTTATGTGGGCCGGCAGGTAAAAAACTGGTCAATAAAAGAAATTGCCGCTTTGGTTATCGGTGCACTGGTAGCCTACGCCATAACAATACTGAGTCCGGCTCAGGGCAGTGAATCTTTGGTGCTGGTGTTTTTTGCTGGAGCCATTGCTATTTCGGCGCTTATTTTACCTGGTATATCTGGTAGTTTCATTCTTTTGCTTATGGGGATGTATTCCATCATTCTGGGGGCGCTCACCGATGGTATCAAGACCCAGGATGCGGGAAGTTTAATTATAATGGTTGTTTTTGGGCTAGGCTGTCTGATTGGGTTAGCAACTTTTTCAAGGGTGCTTTCTTGGATGTTCAAGCGTTTTCACGATTTGACAATGGCTTTGCTGGCTGGGTTCATGCTAGGGTCTCTCAATAAGATCTGGCCATGGCGAAATGTGATCTCTACCCGGATCAACAGCAGCGGGGAAGAGGTACCCTTCCTGGAAAAGAGTGTTTTGCCCGGTGCTTTTGAGGGAGATGCGCAGGTGATTGGAGTGATTATTCTGGTGATCATTGGTTTTGGCCTGGTATTTATTTTGGATCGATTTGGAAAACAGACGATTAAATCCTAAGGCATGAAAATTGACTATGAATACCTGATCACTTTTGATAATCTGTTGGGACTCATTGGTTATCCTTTATCTCATTCTTTTTCTAAAGGATATTTTTCCCAAAAACTTAACAAAGAATCGCTTCCAGGGTTCTTTTATGAATCGTTTCCGATCGAGTCTATTGAATTATTTCCATTGCTGTGGGAACGGCTGCCAAACTTGAAGGGCCTCAATGTGACTATTCCCTACAAAGAGCAAGTGCTTCCTTTTTTGGACGAGTTGGATGAAGCAGCAGAAAAAATTGGCGCGGTGAACACCATTAAGCGAATGCCTGATGGAAAGCTCAAGGGATACAATACAGATATTATAGGCTTTGAGCAATCGTTATTGGAAAAAGCAGAAGCTTTAGGGTTACAACTAAATAAGGCCTTGGTATTAGGAAGCGGCGGTGCCGCCAAAGCGGTTTATTTTGTTTTGGAAAAACTAGGGATAGATTATAAAGTTGTTTCCCGCACCCAAAAAAAAGGGGATTTACTTTACCAGGATATTACAAATGAAGGGATTGAAAAAATCGATCTGATCGTCAATACTACTCCCCTTGGCATGTCTCCCAATGTCAGCACATTTCCTGATTTACCCTACGAGGCAATGTCCGTTAATACGCTTTTGTATGATTTGGTGTATAATCCTGAAAAAACTTTATTTATGCAGAAGGGAGAGAACTCGGGAGCCAAAACCATCAATGGTTTACAAATGTTACACCTACAGGCTGAAGCAGCCTGGAAAATTTGGACAGAAAAATAAGGCTGTGGCCTTGCAATTATTCTCAAATTAGCCGATAGTATAAAATGATCGTTAGCTCTGATTATTCCAAATAAAATTAGCGTGATAAGATGACAGGCGAACCGGTAAATCCAATTATAAAGCAGCTGGAAGAATTGGCACAACAATACATGGAAGGGAAAGTAATTTCTTCTCTTGATTTTAGCGATACCAAAACAGCCTTTGCCTACAAAACGGATAAAGAGCTGAAACACTCCTTGTGGTTGTTTAATATGATGAATCGTCCTATGTTGGTTAAACTTGCTACCACGGCTGCACTTTTGGCTATAAAGCTGAGGATGCCTTTTGTTATTGCTGCCTTGAAGGGGACTATTTTTAAGCAATTTTGTGCGGGTACCACACTTTTGGAGTCGCAAAAAGTGATAGAGCTACTGGAAGCTCACAATGTCTATTCTATTCTTGATTATGGTGTGGAGGCTAAAGAAAATGAGGATGATTTCAATCATACCATGAACGAAACTATTCGGAGCCTGGAATTTGCCAGTAGAAATACGGCTGTACCTGTAGTAAGTGCCAAAATTACCGGATTGGGAAGGTTTGGTTTGTTTGAAAAAATCCAAAATCAACTTAACCTGAATAAAGAAGAGCAGCAAGAGTGGAGTAATGTAAAAAAGCGCTTGGATTCTATTTGTCACGTGGCGGCACAGCAGGGTGTTAGTTTGTTTTTTGATGCAGAAGAAAGCTGGATACAAAATACACTGGATCATCTGGTCACCAAAATGATGAGAAGGTATAATAAGGAGAAAGCGATCGTTTATAATACCTTTCAGATGTACAGAAAGGATAGGCTTCAGTTTTTGATACACTCTTTTAATGATGCAGAGGAAAGAGGGTATTTTCTGGGGGCCAAACTGGTTCGTGGCGCTTACATGGAAAAAGAAAGAGATCGTGCTGCCAAAATGGGCTATGCATCGCCCATCAATCCTAACCGAAAGGCTACCAACGATTCCTTCAATATGGCTGTTCGGTTCTGCATCGATAACTACGAAAAGATTGCTTCTTGTAATGCTTCTCATAATGAGTTTAGCAATAAGCTTCAGGTAAGGCTGATGGAGGATAAAGACATTCCTAAAGATCATCCACATCTGATGTTTTCACAGCTCTACGGGATGAGTGATAATCTAACCTTCAACTTGGCCAGGGCAGGCTATCATGTATCAAAATATATTCCGTACGGTCCGGTAAAGGAGGTCGTACCCTACCTCATCCGGCGAGCCGAGGAAAATACCGCTGTCACAGGAGACATGAGCCGGGAATACCAACTCATTAAAAAAGAAGTAAATCGCAGAGGAATTTAAATCTGCCGACGACTGCCTTTAGTCAGTGGCTTGAGATTTTCCTGTTTTACGCGCTTCTGTTTTTGTTGATTTTTTGAGGTCTATTCTGCTATTCCTAAAAAAAAGCTAATTTTTTGGATGTTGCTTTATTGGGGTATGCTTCAATTGTACTCCCCCAAGACATGTCATTTCTAAAAATGACATGTCTAAAAAAAGGTACCTATCACGCTTGTTCAATACAATTTTTATGAGAAATAGCATTGGAAAAAATACACATGACATGTCTAGACATGACATGTCTTGAGGTAATGATATTGGACTACAACACAGTTTGATTATAACTAGCTCATTTACAGCACACTCCAGTTATATCGTGTCTCATTTTGCTTGATTTTGAGTCAAAATCTTTTCCAAATTACCCTTATCTTTACAGCGCATTTTAACAAAACGAAAAGGCAATCTTTAGAGGAAAGGCCTAATCTGTTAGGCCTTTCTTTTTTATCCATTCTTCGGAATGCTGCTGTTTCGTTATCATTCATAGAGCAGCTCAGGAATTAAAGCTTACGCTTGAGTGAAAGCTGTCCCAAAAAGGAACCAATTTGAGCCTATTTTAATACCTGCGAGACAAGTCTAATCCTGATTTACTGGCAGTACTCTAAATACCCGGCCTGGATTTTCTACAGAAAAATACAAATAGCCCTCTTTGTCCTGGGTGATGGCACGCATCCTACCCAAGCCTTTCAATAAAGGTTCTTCACTAACAATTGTAGTGCCCTCCAATTCTAGGCGTGCCAGGTATTCAAACCTCAAAGAACCAACCAAAAGACTGTTCTTCCAGGTTGGATAACGATCAGTACTCACAAATGACATACCACAGGGAGCAATAGACGGTACCCAATATTTTAGAGGTTGTTCCATCCCTTCCTTTTGGGTTTTATCCGTAAAAGTAGTGCCGTTATAATTGATCCCGTACGAGATTACTGGCCAGCCATAATTTATGCCTGGCTGGATCAGATTGACCTCATCTCCTCCTCTTGGACCATGCTCTGTTTCCCAAATTTGGCCCGTCTGCGGATGTACAGCTATGCCCTGCGGGTTTCTGTGGCCATAGGAATAGATAGAAGATTTAGCGCCCTTATCATCGACAAATGGATTGTCATCAGGGATGCTGCCGTCGGCATTCAGGCGATGGATCTTCCCGCAGTGATTATCCAGAAACTGTGGGTTTTGATCTCGACGACCCCGGTCTCCAACAGAAAAATAAAGATAACCAGCTCGGTCAAATACCATTTTAGAACCATAGTGATGACGGGTAGGTAGATAAGGATTAGCTTCAAAAATTTCCTTAGCGTTGACCAGTTTATTGTCCATCAACTCAGCACGCAGGATGGCAGTCGTATTGGACCGACCTCTGGGTTTGGAAAAGCTTAAATAAATCCAATTGGTTGCTCTAAAATTCGGATGTACTGCTACATCCATCAAACCGCCCTGACCGCCGGAATTAACCTCCGGAAGGCCTACAATGTTGATCAACCCATTTTGCTTATTATAGCGATAAAGGCTGCCAAATTTATCGGTTACCAACATATCGTTATTGGGAAGAAAAGCGATACCCCAGGGAGAGCGCAATCCATCAACCACTTTTTCTAGCTTAAAATCCAGTTTTTCACTATTGATGATACCAGAAAAATCCGGCTCTTTTTCAAAATCCTCTTCAGTCAGACTCTCAATACCCCCCATAATATAATCAGTCAATTCATTGAACTCCTTTTGGGTGAAGGTAGTGTCATAGGCTGGCATACCCTCCTCAGCAATCCCATTTTTGATACTGGCCCTTACCTCATTCCATGAATTACCGTACAACCACTTGCGATTTACAAACGACTGCAATTGCTCACCGTGGCAACTGGCACAGTATTTCTGGTAGTTAGCCCGGGCTCCCACCTGACTAATGGAACTATCCAACCAGAAAAAACCCGTAACAGCCGTACCAATAGCCAAAAGAACTATAATTAGCGTTAATTGCTTTTTCATTTCTAGTTAGTTTTAACGAATGACCATACAGCGGTCTATTTTTCCATTTTTTATCTCATAAATTATAACCAATTCAATCGCTTCAGGATTGCCATCCCTGCCTGTAATACTTTCGTAATCCAAAACCTTTTGGCCGATAACCGTTCGGTTGACAAGCCTGCTGTGTAGATTAGGAGAATTATCGAATAACTTCTGGTAGAGTGCCCTGGTGGCCGTTCGGCCGCTTGCAAGCACTTGATCACCGGGATAATTCAGTACAACCGGGTCCGCTGAGAATACTGTCATAAACCGATCAATATTCCGCTCGTTGTAAGCATCGAGCTGCTCTTGCACTATTTTTTCCTGCTGGCTTACCGGATCAGACTCACAACTTATTAGAAACGAAAAGAATAAGAAAAAGTAAATTGATTTTTTCATTTATTAGTTATCTTAAATTCCATCTAAAATTATCATTTTATACCATAAAACTATCAAATGAAACACTTGAAATTCCTTTGTCTCTTTACTTTTTCGGTAGCTCTCAATGGCCTTGCACAATCTTCAATGGAAAAGATTAATTTTTTGGAAATAGATAAAAATACGGAGAAAAAGGTTATTGGAAATTTAAACCAAGGTGAAGTAATAGAAGACTTGAGTTGGGCTTGGAATAGTTCTGTGGCTTGTTTCGTAGAAAAAGAAGCTGAGCATTTCACTGGCAACCATGTATTTTACTTCCTGGATCTTCCCGAGTACTCAGAATTGGAAATTGAGCTAATTCCTGATGACAAGTCCAACGAAATGAGCATCTACGCTTATCAGGTAGGTCAGATTTCTAAGGAGGAGCTGGTTCCTCAACTCGAAAGATGTGTACGCTGTGAGGCTGACTACATGAGGATTCGAAAAGTTAGAGGAAAAAAACAAGACCATACCCGATCAATAAGTGATATTCTGGCAACCACCAGAGGTTATCAGGTAATGATCGCAGTGGCAGGCTCGGATGGGCTGCAAGCCGGAGCATTTACCTTAAAAATTAAGATGAAGAGCCGATAATGTAGGCTTTACTCTTCCTTAAATTCAGGAGCTCTTTTTTGTAAGTAAGCCTGAAAAGCCTCCATTAAATCATTACTCAACATGAATGCTGCATTATAAGTAGCCACATGATGTAAGGCATCCTGCGTATTGTGCTCGCGGGAGTAGCGTATGTTTTCCTTGATTCCTCTCAGTACGATGGGAGACTTGGCAGCGATTTGTTCAGCTATCTGCTGTACAGCCTGATCCATATGCTCCTGATCAATAAAAGCTGTATTCACCAGGCCAATCCGTTCTGCTTCAGCTCCTGCCACTTTTCGGGCGGTGTATGCCATCTCATAAGCTTTTCCGGCGGGAATGAGCTTTGGTAGTCGTTGTAAGGTCCCAACATCAGCAACCAGACCGAGGTCTGTTTCCCGAATACTGAAATAGGCATCCTGCGTACAATATCGAATATCACAAGCGGTAGCAATATCCACTCCGCCACCTATACAGCCATTATGGATGGCTGCTAAAACCGGTTTACTACAATGCTCTATAGCATTGATACATTCCTGCAAAAATAGAATCTCTTTTCTTATCTGCTCTCTTTTTCTGGCTTCATCCTTCGTTGAGATCTGGGCAATACTCATCAAAAGCTCCAGGTCTATACCTGCACACCAGTGTTTGCCGACTCCTTTAAGAATAATCACCCGCACCGCAGTATCTTCATCTAATGCCTCAAAAATATGCTTCATTTCCAGCCATGCTGCCCGGTGTAGCGCATTAGCCTTTTCAGGCCTGTTGAACGAAACGGTAGCAATGAAGGCTGCCTGGTCTACCTTGAAGAATTTATACGACATTTTATATGGTATTTTTTATTCTTGATCAGGATTTGTATGGAAATAGAGTTAAAAGTTATTTTAAAAATTGGATCGATGATAAAACTAATGAAAAAAATCTGATCAATCGAAAATTCTACATCAACGAAATTTATTTATTTTCACTTTTGAGCATATAAAATAGTTATGTTATCAAATCAGGAACTTTCGGATCAGTTGCGTATCGAGCGGATGTTAGAAGGAGATAAGGAGGCTTTCAGGCAGGTTTTTGATAAATATTACACCACACTTTTAACAACTGCTGTTAATATGTTTAATGATATTTCCACTGCCGGTGATATCACCCGGGAGGTGTTTTTTGAGCTTTGGAAAACTAGAACGAAGTTTGAAAAGCCTGATTCTATGCCAGAATATTTAAAAGAAGCAATTATCACTCGTGCTTTAAATCTGCTGAAGAGGGAAAATGACAGAAGCTAAAAGTTCTTTTTGGGAAATCAATAAGGATATAGCTGATAAAACCCTGCAAGTGACTATGAAAAAGGCCCTAGACGATTTACCGGAGTGTTGCCGGCTAATTTTTGTGTTGCGCCGTCTGGAAGGTCTCAGCGTAAAACTATCGCTGAAAAACTAAATGTCGCGCCTAAGGTCATTGAAAACCAGATTAGTAAAGCACTGAAAGTCTTGAAAAATACCGTTAAGGAGTTTGATGAAAAAATTTGACTTGTTTTGCAGGGGTAGGATAGTGGTAAAAAAAGAACCAATTTTAATACCTGCGAAACAAGTCCTTTATTTAATGGCAAACTCGAGGTTGTCCAATTTTCTTTCCTGACGCTCTCCGGGGCATTTACACCTGATGTTATCAAAAAGATATTGATCTCCTGATTTGGCCAATTTTACTAATGCCGCGGTAGGGGCTTCCAGCAAGGGGCTCTGATTGGGCAATGATATCACCTGAGAGTTGTTGGCTGGCTTGTAGTTAATTCCAAAGGAAGTTATCCGGCAGTGAACGTCCAGTTCAAAATTAGGAATATCCGTAAACAAACCTCTTTGATTTTTGAAGGTATTGGCTTCGACAGTACCAGATGATAGAGCAGAAAATCTAGCTATGGGCTGAGGCACTTCATTCAACTGCATTTCAATGGATTCAGAATTATTTCCACCCAACGCTACATCAATATAACAAACGCCAGACCCTCTATTAGGAATTAGGTGGTAATTATCACCACCCGCATGTTTGAGCGTGCCACAATCCGTACTTAGCTTACTGAATAACTGATCCAAATTGTAGCCCTCAACAGTAATCTTAATAGGGTTAATTACTCCTTTGTAAACAAAGAATTTTGATTTTAACAACTCCAGATTTATTACTGAATTATCATAATCTATTGATTCTGAGCGATCTTCTTCATAGTTATACTCCTCTACTATTTCGTTTTCTTGCTCAAAATTGAATTCTTCGTTGATTTTCGCTTCAATCTCTTTGATAGCCTGCTCGAATCTAGGTATATAAGGCTCAAAGAATAAGTACCCTAAAGACATTAAAAAACCCAGAAGCGCGAAGCGCCTGAGGCCGTCAAATGTTCTGACTGCATTTTTATCACTCATAAGCTTCACTATTTGATCCTTAAAGTTACTAAAAAGCTGGAGTAAATTTTTGGGAAATCGACGAATTTACAAAAATGACTTTTTTTAGAGCCGCATTGCTGAGTAATATCTTGATTTATGGAATTATTTCACGATTTTTATGATTAAATAAAATATACATCCTTGAGGCATATCAAAAAAAATGAAATCAACTTTTTTGCTATATGAGATATGCTATTTTATACTGCCTTTTTTGGGGCTTATCCAGTTTTTTGATGGGGCAAAATACCCCGGTTAGTGCCAATGTTCTAACCGCTGAATCAGATAGTTTGATTATTAACGTAGATACCACTACGGTCTTTTTCAGGAATGCATCTTCAAAAGTTACAGATTCGTTTTCTGAATCTCTGCAGGGAATCGTACAAACTGCATTGTTTCAATGCGACTCAATACAGTTATTTGGCCACACTGATAATGTAGGGGATAGTATTTACAACATGGAGTTGTCAAAACGCCGGGCGCTTGCCGTTCGGGATGTATTACTCAAAGGAGGGATTGCGGAAAACCGAATAGTTATTTATGCCTTAGGAGAAAAAAAGCCTATGGCCAATAACGAGTTTCCTCAGGGAAGAGCTCTAAATAGAAGGGTGTTTCTGAAGGTATTTACATCGGAAGCACTGATGAGTGATGGTATTAGAGTGGCGCCAATGCCTTTCAGGCCGGAAGTAGATCCTGAGATCGGTGATACCGCCATTTATTCGATGACCAGGAGAGATGAATTGATGGATTCGCTGAGTATTCCGCCCGGGGCCAGTGTAGTGGAAGGGCCGCTGCCTAAAATCAAATATCAATCTAGCCTGAGTTTCAAATCAGTACAAAAGTACCTGACCAGTTCCAATGGTTCTACTGTGATGGTCAACTATGACTATAACAGCGGGAAAAGCAGGCCCAAAAGCATATTATTTAAAGCAGTGGGATCCAGCTTTTTCTACGATATTCCTCTGGAAATTACAGATACATCCGGCGTCCTGGGAGTACCTGTTGGGTTTTCTACCATTTTAGGAGAAGGTGAGGTAGAATTGGTAGCGGTTTTGACGAATGAAGAAGGAGTCCTCAGCCAACCGGATACCAGCTATGTAGAAGTAGTAAGGGTTGGTACCGGAAATTTACAGGTTAGCCTTTCCTGGACAAATGATACAGATCAGGATCTTTACATTGTAGGCCCGGATGGGAATACCATCAATTACATCAATCCTTATGGTGCCGGTGGAGGACGTCTGGACAGGGACGATACAGATGGTATTGGGCCCGAAAATATCTACTGGAATAAGGATGCGCCTGATGGGACTTATCAGGTTAAAGTTCATGATTATACAGTAACGTTCAGGCCCAACGAGGTGGTGGTAACCTTGATCGGCCCGGGCATTAATCGTCAGTACTTCTTATCCACTGCGAATGGAGAATTTACTGAGGTAGTGACTTTTGAAAAGGTGGGTAATCGACTGATTATCGAAAAAGAGCCCGCTAAAGCACGAAGATAAATAGAAAAATATTTCAGATTCAGGCGATTGTTCTAATCAGAGCAATCGCCTGAATGTTGAGCAAGACTATCCAAATTCCCCGGCAATATAATTTTGGGTCCTTTGATGTTTGGGGTGTTGGAATAATTGCTTGGTGGGCTCGTATTCCATCAGTTCGCCCAGGTAGAAAAAGGCCGTTTTGTCTGCGATCCGTTGGGCTTGTTGCATATTGTGGGTTACAATGATAATGGTAAAATCTTTTTTCAATTCCTGGATCAGGTCTTCGATCTGCTTGGTGGCAATGGGGTCCAGAGCAGAGGTAGGCTCATCCATAAGGATTACCTCCGGCTGCGGAGCGATTGCCCTGGCAATACACAAACGTTGTTGCTGGCCTCCTGAGAGCCCCAGCGCTGATTTTTTCAGCTTATCTTTTACTTCTTCCCATAGTGCAGCACCCTTTAAAGACTGTTCCACAATATCTGATATCTCACTTCTTTTATACCTTCCATTGACTTTTAGTCCGTAAGCTACATTTTCAAAAATAGATTTGGGAAAAGGCGTTGGTTTTTGGAAAACCATGCCTACTTTTTTTCTCAATTCAAATACATCAGCCTCTTTGCGATAGATATTTTCGCCGTCTACAAGTACTTGTCCTTTGATAGTTACATCATCGATCAGGTCATTCATGCGGTTGATACAACGCAGGACCGTAGATTTGCCGCAACCTGAAGGTCCGATGAGGGCAGTTATTGTATTGTCTTCCACATCAAAACTTACGTTTTTGATAGCCTGAAAATCTTCGTACCAAAGATCAAGGTTTTTTATTTGTATTGTCTTTGTCTTTTGCATAGCTTTTAGTTAAATCAGATGGCGTAGTTTACCTTCCCAAAGGTTGAAATCATATTTTCTTTTTTCCAACAATTATCTTAAGAAATAAGACCATAAAGAAGGAGTACTATCCCTATAATTACTAAGCCTACTACGGCACCATAGGCGGATTGCTCAGCTATTTTTTTGTTTTTATTTTGGTAAAAAAGGTATAAAGCACCGCCAAGGACGGGAAATAGTAAAGAACCAAAAAATATAAGCGCATGGCCTTTTTGTCTGGTTACCGTGAAGCGGGATAATAAATTCAGAGAAAAAACTATTGCCAGTAATACTACAGTAGCACCATAAGCAATGGGCTGCGCTGCCTGCAAGTTGGGATGCCCGGAAGCCATGTAGTAAATGGTGAACGGCAAAGCCATTACCTGATTGAACAACGAGTTGGGTAAAGAGCTCAGGTAGGAGGCCGCCACAGTAAAGATGATCGGAGCTGTTTCGCCAGCTATACGTCCAATTCCTAGGATCAAACCACTGATAATATTGGGAAAGGCGATAGGTAGCGTGACATTCCTGATGGTATACCACTTCGATGCTCCCAATGCATAACTAGCCTCTCCAAACTCTCTGGGTACTTGCTTTAACGACTCTTCAGTAGTTCTGATAATAATGGGTAAGATCAGGGTGGCAAGCGTCAGCGAACCCGCTAAAATACTGGTACCAAAGCCAAAAGCTTTAACAAATAATGCCAGTCCAAACAAGCCAAAAACGATAGAAGGTACCCCGGCTAGGTTGTTGGTCATTAATCTTACAAATTTTTTCCACAAACTTTCTCTGGCATATTCATTCATGTAAATACCTGATAATACCCCTACCGGGAAAGCAAACAAAACGCTAAAAAGTACCAGTAATACAGTGCCAATTATAGAAGTCAGTATACCGCCTTCCAGGCCTTCTTTTCTGGGAACTTGTGATAGAAATTCCCAACTGATGGACTGAGCTCCTCTGGTAAAAATATAGAATAGTAAGCCGCTCACAAATGCAATAACCGAGAGCGCTACGAGGCCAAAGAAGCCAAAAACTATATTTTGGATTAACTTTTTTCTATTCATTAGGCAACTTGCTGTTTACTGGCGATATATTCCGCAATAATATTAATGATCAGAGTAAGCAAAAATACTACACAGCCCAGAAGAAAAAGGGCTTCGTAGTGGTTACCACTCTTAGGGGCTTCTCCGAGCTCCAGGGCAATAGTAGCCGTAATAGTTCGTACAGAATCCAGTATAGAGGTAGGCATTTGAGAGCTGTTACCCGTTATCATCAGTACTGTCATAGTTTCGCCGATAGAGCGGCCTATTCCCAATATGGCTGCTGATGAAATCCCTGACAAGGCGTAGGGAATAAGCACCCGAATAGTTGTTTGTAGATCGCTAGCTCCCAGTGCAAGGCTGGACTCTTTCATTTCGATGGGTATTGACCTCAAAGCGTCATCTGATAATGTAATAATGGTTGGTAGGGAAATAATTCCCAGCATAACTGCACCGGCAAGCGCTGTGGCACCACTGGGCAAATCAAACCAATCTTGTATTAAAGGTACGACGATAATTAAACCAAAAAAACCATACACTACCGAGGGAACACCTGCCAGCAATTCTATAATGGGCTTCATAATACCTCTGACTTTGGGGCTGGCTACTTGTGTCATATATATCGCTGTGATTAATCCGATGGGAATGGCGATAATGATGGAGACAAAAGTAACCAACAAGCTGGCGGCTAATAAGGGTAAAATGCCAAAGGAAGGAGAAGGATTCGCAGTGGGAATCCAGGCTTGGCCGGTAAGAAAATCTCCGAAGGAAATTTTATCAAGGGTCACTTCCTGTGCACCAGCATTAAGTGTGGGAGCTGAATAAACTTTTGGAAGAACAGCAATTGTACCCGGCGTCTGGCCGATAAAAGCTGCTAGCTTCTCTTCTATTTCTAATTGATCATTATCCAGGATGGAATCCGGCAAAAGGTCATCAAAATTATCAATAGTGAGAGCTGTCACTCCCTGGTCCGGACCTCCAAGCTGATTCCAGTTATTGATAGTTTTTTCGTTGTAAATAGAGCGGATAACTTCAACATCTACTGCTTCAACCGGGACATTTTCACTGACCACCGCAATGTATCCTTCTTCTATCGGAGGCGTACTAAATAATCCTAAACCTTCGGAAAATAGATAATAGACAATGAGCAATACAGCTATTGTTGAAACGGCTCCGCTTACTTTGATAAGCGTTTCAATGATGATTTCACCTAGCGTCTTCTTCACCTTAATATTTTTTTACGGGGATATATCCTACTTCACGAACGATCTCCTGGCCTCTTTCTGACAAAATAAAATCAACAAACGGCGCTACCTTTGCCGCATCCTTTTTCCTGTGATAGAAAAATAAAGGCCTGGCTAGTGGATATTCTTTTCTCATTGCCCTTTCTAGCACCGGCTCTATATAATTCTCGCCGCCATCCCAGGAGATAGACAGCGCTTTAGCCTTATCGGAGTCTTCAAATGCAAAGCCTATAAAGCCAATCGCACCGGGAGTTTGAGAGATGGTTTGTACTACTCCTCCGTTAGAACCCTGAGAAAGAGCTTTCGCGGTTGGGTTTTCATTATCTAAAACTTCATTTTTAAAATATTCATAAGTTCCGGAGCTTGTTTCTCTTAGAACAGGAACGATCTCCTGGTCTTCCCCCTCCAATTCCTTCCAGTTGGTAATTCTGCCGGTGAAGATATCTCTGATTTGCTCTTTGGTAAGTTTTTCGATTGGGTTCCCGGGATATACCACAATACTCAAAGCATCAAGTGCCAGGATAATCTCCTCAAATTGCTGGTCAGCATCGAATTTCAGTTTTTCTGATTCCTGCATATCTCTGGAAGCCATCGCAATATCCGTCGTTCCATCTAGTAAATTAGCTATTCCAACACCACTACCACCTTCACTGATAGAAATCTTGATGGTGGAATCCATTTTTTCAAACTCCTCAGCCGCTGTCGTGGCCAAAGGCCCTACTGTAGTACTGCCTGTAACTTTTATCGTAGTAACCTCCGCGCCTCCACTACCATCACCAGAACTACAGGCAAACGTCATTGTAGCCAAAATTATAAGAGTGAACAGGTTTCTCATTTCGCTTTGTTTTTGTAAAAAATAACTCCCTGTAAAAGTAGATAATTTTCAATGACATAAAGATTGATGTATATTAATTGAATGTTTATTAATTCGTCTTCCTGTCAAATAGACAATGAATGCCCGAAGTCTGTCTATACAAATGCCTTTCGTTGTAGCGTTAAACGCTGTAATTACAGCTTACTTCAATTGATCTTTTCCAGTCTATCAAGCACATAGGGCATCAATTCTGATACAGTTGGACTGGATGCACCAATACCACTCCTTTGTACCTTCTGCAGGGTATTCCGCTATGATCCGGTAAGGTCTGGAGGTCCAACAATTTGGAGCTGTCCATTCACGGCACTTCTTGTATTCCTTCAATAGGAGGTACGAAGGGATAAGTGCCCACATTGATATAAATATTTTTTCCTACTCTGATAGTTTTGGCCCTTTCTATAACAGTAATAGAATCACTTGAAGGATGAGTTGTCCCAATAATATTCCTGTAGCCTGGCCGGTACCCAAAATGATATGATCGTAATTAGTTATAGAAAAAAGGAAAAATTTGTGAATGTGAACAAAAAGTAGTGCTACCGCGTAATCATTCTCAAACAATGGCATTTAAGTAGTCGTTCTATTTATGAACCAAAAACACAATTATCGAATGAATTTCCTTATCGTTCTCATCAAAATTATTGTTGGATTGAGCGTTCTGAACGTTTGGTTGATCCGTGCCAATAAGCCAACCCGCTGGAGAGGTGCTAATGCAGCTAACCTGACGGAAGAATTTGCCTACTACGGAATATCAAGAGGCTTCATGAAAATGATTGGCAATATTAAGATTATACTTGCCATTTTACTGATCTTGTCTATCTGGATAAACTGGTTGGAAAACTTTGCTGCCCTGGGTATTAGTATTATGATGCTAGCTGCAGTTGGCATGCATCTAAAAGTTAAAGACCCCTTTATCAGAGCTCTTCCATCATTCACCTTTTCGATACTCTCATTGATTCTGGTCATCTTCTAAGAAAAACAAGGAGAGTAGAAAGTGGATAATCAATGCAGGCATGCTGTGGGATTTACTATTTCCACTTTCTAGTTTTTGATGTATTTATTTTTTGACATGGATGGTCGAACCACTAGCAGAGCACCGATATTTTCCCGTGGATATATGATAGGTGGTCCGACCAGCATTGTTTTTCTTTTACCTTCTTGCTATCCTTTCTCTTTTCTAATGACTACCAATGATGTTAAAATTTCAATTTAGTGTTTTCGCTCTCGTCGTTTGCTTGCTCTTGATACTGAGTTGTAATAACAAATCCCAGAAGCTTGCTAGTGCTTCAGCTCAGAGTATTGATTCCGCTCTAAAAGATTTAGCCACTACTAATTTTGGTAATAACTACTCCCTAAAATGGAACGAAGCAGCTACGCACGTCATCATAATCAGTCAAGATAAGAAGGCCGGCTCCGTCCCTTTCATTTTATTTGATAATAGAAAAAAGGAAAAAATATACCAGGATGCCGTACCGGGGGGTAAAATTAGCTGGCTTAACAATTACGAAGTAGAAGTTTTGACAACTCCTGGTCAAATTTCGGATTCGGACTCGCAGAAGCAAAAATTCGGTTATATATTTAATGTATTGTATAAAAGGAGGAAAAATATTTAAATACGGAGTTTGAATATGGTTTTCACTCGTATTTAGCAAATCCTTACCTCACTACATCCCTTATCGGGGCGATTACGCTAGTTAAAAAGTAAATATGAAAAAGATACTTATTTCTGTAGGCTTGTTCTCTATCTTAGGCCTAGCTGTTTATTGGAGCCTTAATTATAGCAATTCCTCAACTGCAAGTTCTGAATCATCCTTTGAATACCAAACTGCTGAGCATTTTCCAAAAAATATGGCCGGAGCGGCCTACTATTCGGCTTTTCATCATGCCATCAGAACTAGGGCTGGAGATTCAGGTCCCCGGTATGAGCTAAATTATCAGCATAAAGCTTTTAAAAAGGCACTTTCTGGGCGGAAGAATAATACGGATTTTAGTCAAAGCTTACCCTGGATAGAACGCGGGCCGGCTAATGTGGGGGGACGTACCCGCGGTTTGCTTATCGATCCGGAAGATTCAACTCATCAGACCTGGTATCTGGGTTCTGCCAGTGGCGGTATCTGGAAGACAGAAGATGCCGGCCAGACCTGGGCTAACCTAACCACCGATATTCCTAACCTGGCTACCTCTACGCTGGCCATGTCTGCGGCTAACCCCAATATTATTTATGCCGGAACTGGCGAAGGGTTTAATACCCTTGGCGTGGTTGGCAATGGAATCTGGAAATCAACTGATAAGGGGCAAACCTGGAATTTGCTGGAAAGTACCGCTAATGACGATCGTCGCTTCGGATATATCATGCGTATGGCAGTCAACCCTGCTGATCCCGATGAAATTGTTATTGCGACTCGTACGTCGGCAAGAGTAGATTTTGATGAGGATATTCCATTGGCTCATATTATGAGAAGTGTGGATGGCGGCAATTCCTGGACAACTACTTACACCTCCAACGGGACCATTCATCAGGTATATGCAACCCCATCAAAATACAGTACCATGTACGCTGCTGTTAATTCCAGAGAAGTCATCCGTTCTTATGATGCCGGCAGAACCTGGGAACGCGTTTTTAATGCTGAAGGCTTAGGCCTAGGCAGAATGGAATTGGCCATTTCTCCAACCGATACTAACTTTGTTTATATCTCTGCTCAATCTTCTCAAAATGACTTTGAACTCTACCGCTCTTCTGATGCGGGTGAGAATTTTTATAATGTTCGCCAGCCCGGTAGCAGGTCGCCATTTGGGCCTATTTTTAGTGGCCAGGGCTGGTGGGACAATACGGTTGCTGTGCATCCTTATGATCCTACTACTGTTTTTGTTGGCGGTGCCGGCCCTATTGTCAGAATCAATACAGCGGCCGGTTTTTCTGATGAAATCGAACTGGGAACAATCGATAATACGACAGATTTTTTGACCCTGACAGCCGCTGATCGTCTGGGTGACGGCGTAGAAATCACTCAGGAGCTAGCAGATTTTGCCAACCGAAATACTCAGCTAGTAGTAGAAAATTATAGAAATGTAGAAATTCGTTTTGGTCCAGAAAAAAGTCAGATGGCGCATCGCTTTTTCTTCGATGCGTTTACTTTAGGAGCAGCCTATCAAGATTATGTAGAAGTACCCTTTGAGGTTTGGGATACGGAAAATGATGTTCAATTGGCAGTAGCCTTTGTGGATTCTGATGAAGATGGTGAATGGGACCTAAACATCGATACTGAGGAAGGACAGGATGTAGAGTTTTTAAGTCTCTATAGTTTTAATTACTCAGCCATTCGTCCTAACTTAGCCATTACTTCTGACTTTTACAACCGATCCATGTATCTAGTTTTTGCAGCATCTGCTGTTCAGGAAACTATTGATTTCACTCAAGTAACTCCCGGTGAGCTGAGCATCCAGAAAAATATTATCAGAAATGCTTCGGGAACTATAACGGCAGTTACTGACGGATACAATCAATTTGGATCATCTGTTAACTCCAAGGGCGTACATGTGGATCATCACAACCTCATCCTAATACCACTCAACAATGCTCAGCAAGACTTTATCATTGTCAATGCCAACGATGGTGGTGTGGCTTTCTCAACGGATAGCGGAGAGAGCTTTATCCAGACCGGTGACCTTTTTGGCGCTGAAGCCCTGGCAACCCTTTATGGCTTCAATACCTCGCAGTTTTATGGCGTAGATAAGAAAAATGGAGAAGATAGATACATTGGTGGTACACAGGACAATGGATCATGGTATTCTTCTTTAAACCCCGATGCTAGTAACTCCTGGAATTATGCACCCAGTGGCGATGGTTTTGAGGCAGTGTGGCATTATGAAGATGGGAATAAAATGCTGGAGTCTTCCCAATTCAATAACATCTATCGCTCATTGAACGGAGGGGCTACCTGGGATCGGCTGTCTTTACCCCCCGGCAGAGGCCCTTTCATTACTCGCCTGGCGAGTCCTAAGCAAGACCCTGAACTGGTTTTTGCTATAAATAATCAGGGGGTGCTTCGTTCAACAAATTTTGGAGATAGTTGGAAAGTCGCTTCTATGCCTGAAGAATGGCGCTTTAGCAACCTTGGGCCTGCCCTGGAAGTTTCGCTGGCTTCTCCATTGGTAGTATGGTCTGGCTCTTCCATGATAGAGAACAACAAAATTGCTGTTTCGCGTGATGGAGGTAACAGTTTCCAGGCTACCAATTTATACGAAAATGCAACCATGGGTAGGGTAACCAATATAGTATCTCATCCTTTTAGTTCTAATATCGCTTATGCCCTGTTCTCTCCGGCAGATGGGCCTAAAATACTAAAGACCTCCGATTATGGTCAGAGCTGGGAAGATATTTCTGGTTTTGTGACCAATAGAGAGGAAAGTACGACGGGCTTTCCAGACGTTGCTACTTACAGTTTGGTCGTGATGCCTTTTGATACGAATATCATTTGGGCGGGTACTGAAATTGGTTTATTCCAAACGCTAGATGGAGGGGAGAGCTGGAGTTATGCCGATAATGGATTGCCTCCGGTAGCTATTTTTGAAATGAAAATAGTTAACAATGAAGTTGTGCTGGCCACTCATGGCCGGGGCATCTGGTCTGTAGAATTATCGGAGCTGGAAGGATATGAGCCTCTAGAGCCGGAAGTGCTATTGCCGGAAATTGCAGTTAACGGTACGGGTTTTGGTAGGACAATCAATGGTAGTTTTTCGCTCCGATCAGCCTACGACTCTTCCTTTGTGGCGGTATCTATACCATTTGGGCAGGATACTTTTAATTTTAGGAGTGATAGGATTACAGCCAACCCAGAGCCTATTCAGCAGAACTTTGACTTTACAATTAATAATATTCCGGATGATACCATATTGATCGCTGATGTTACCGTATTGTCCTATTCTGATGGCATTGAGTTGGTAGCTAGTGCAGAAGCTTTTGTTTTTCAAATAGATGAAGACGTACAAACGGAATATGTTACAGATTTCGATGATGGAAAGCGGGATTTGGCAAGGTTAGGCTTTAATATCACCTCACCGCAGGGCTTTAGTGATAATGCTTTGCATTCGCCCCATCCCTATCCTGATGAATCGGAGTTGATCAGTATTTTACAAAAACCTATTCTAATAACAGAAAGTAGCAGTGTGCTGCGCTACGATGAAGTTGCCCTGATAGAGCTCGGCAGATGTCCTACTTTTGGCTGTGCTGAATTCTGGGATTTTGTAGCGGTAGAAGCTACCCGAGATGCCGGAGAAAACTGGATCGTGATGGACGGCTACGATGCCAGAAGAGAAGCCGAGTGGGAGGAAGCGTATCTGCAAAATAGGAGTGGCAACCAGGGTTTATTTTTACCCAACGAAATTAATCTGGCAGAATTTTTTGAAAATGGTGATACGGTAATTATTCGTTTTCGTCTTAAGTCTGATCCCGCTGCTACAGGCTGGGGCTGGGCTATTGACAATATCAATGTATCCAATACCGTAAACAGTAGGGAAGAGATACTAGAAAATGAGCTTGAATTAACACTGTATCCCAATCCGGCAACCAATATTCTCAACATGAATTTGGCGCTACCAGAGCCGGGCAGCATCGAAATTGCTATTTATGATACATCAGGCAAAGCTGTGATTCAGAATAATGCAGAACGCAGAGCGGCTGGTCGCTATACAGAACAATTGGACATTAGCTCGCTTTCCAATGGTATGTATATTTTTCGCTTAAGGATTGATAATGAGTTTATTAGTAAGACTATCTTGGTCAATGACTAACAAAGTGAAAATTAAGGTTGAATTTTTTTATTTTTGAAAATAAGAAATTAATTCACGGTTAGAAGGTTTTAGTCGGAGAACTAGAGCTTTCTAACTGTTTAATAATCAACCCAAAATGCCCGTAAAAATACTTGTAATTGATGATGAGCCTTCGGTGGAGCGTTTGATCAGGCAGCGCATGCGCAAAAAAATCAGAGAAGGTCATTACACTTTTGTATTTGTCAGAAATGGTGAGGAAGCGCTGGAATTGATACAAAAAGATCCGGATATTGATCTGACACTTTCTGATATCAGAATGCCCAAGATGGATGGTCTGACTTTTATCTCTAGGCTCAAAGAGCTCGGTGCTCACCAGAAAACCATCATCGTCTCAGCTTTTGGCGATTGGGGAAATATTCGTAAGGCAATGAACCTGGGAGCCTTTGACTTTATCATGAAGCCTATCGATTTTGAAGATCTAGAGAAAACAATCGATAAGACTATCAAAGAGCTCAAGGTGGCTCGTCAGGCTGAGCGGGCCGGCCAACTAGCCGAACGCAACAAAAAACTTCGAGAACTGGATGAGTTCAAATCGAAGATTTTTACTAATATCTCTCATGAGTTTCGCACACCTTTAACGATCATCAATGGTATGGCCAGTCAGATCGTTGAAGAACCAGAACGGTGGGCCAGCAAGGGCGGACGTATGATCCTGCGCAACGGCCAAAACCTGCTGGATCTGGTCAATAGAATTCTGGAACTGGGCCAGCTGGAATCCGGGGAAATGAAACTAGAGCCCATACAAGCCGATATTTTACCCTACATCCATTATATTTTTGAATCTTTTGAAACCTTTGCAGACCGCCGGGACGTAAAGATGGAGCTGCATCAGCAAGTGGATCAGCTGGTCATGGATTACGATCCCGAAAAAATGCTGAGAATTCTATCTAACTTGCTGGATAATGCCATAAAATTTACGCCCGCCAAGGGGAAGGTTATTTTGACGGTAGCAAATGTAAAGGAACAACTACAAGTAAAAGTGGCGGATACGGGCCTGGGCATTTCCGAAGATCAGCTTGAAAAAATATTCGATCGATTTTTTCAGGCCGAGGGGCAGAATAAAGCGGGAGGTACCGGCTCAGGTATTGGATTATCGTTGGTAAAAGAACTGGTACGGTTAATGGAAGGTACCATTACTGTGAGTAGCGAGCTGAATAAAGGGACCTGTTTCACCTTTAGCATTCCGGTAACCCACCACGCAGAGATAAAACCAACAGGGCATTTTGACCCGGCAACTGAAATAACTGATCACAGGCAAGAGCAGGAATTTCGGCTTGATATTAACAATAAATCAGAAGACCTACCCCGGCTTTTGATCGTTGAAGATAATGTAGATGTGGCCAAATACATTACTTCCATTCTGGATATGCATTATCACCTTGATTTTGCTACCGACGGTAGGCAGGGCGTTGAAAAAGCACTGGAATTGATACCTGACATTATTGTTAGTGATGTGATGATGCCCGGGAAAGACGGTTTTGAATTATGTGATATATTGAAAAAAGATGGTAGGACTAGCCATATCCCTATTGTTTTGCTGACGGCAAAAGCTGACGCCGAATCTAAAATATCTGGTTTACAGAAAGGAGCTGATGCTTATTTAGGCAAACCTTTTAATAAGCGAGAATTATTGGTGCGGCTGGAAAAACTGCTGGAGCTTCGCAAAAAACTACAAGAAAGGTTTCGGGAACTTGATCCTGAACAGGCCGCTCAGAGTACTGATACCACTTCGGAAGATGCTTTTATTTTGAGGATGCAAGAAGTCATTCACAACAACCTGGATGACGAAGACTTCGGTATTCAAGAATTATGCAGAGAAATAGGAGTGAGCCGCACTCAGTTACATAGAAAAATAAAAGCCCTCACGGGCCTGTCTACAAGCATTTATGTGCGCTCTTTGAGGCTGAAAAAAGCTAGGGAATTACTGGACAGCTCTGATTTAAATATTTCACAAATTGCCTTTGAGGTAGGCTTTCGCGATCCGAAGTACTTTTCCCGAACCTTTGCGGAGGCATACGGCGTATCACCTAATCAATACCGCAAATAATGAGTTGGGATTTTATCTGTGAGACCCAAAACGATGAGTGTCCAACATGAAGGGGAAGAAAGTTTTTTATTTATTGATTATTTTGCTGAGTACTGTTTTTGCACTTGTTGCCCAACAGGGCCAAACGGCTGATGCTATTCAGAAAGAACTGACGACGGCGGAGGGTAGGCGGAAGGTAGAGCTTACTAATGAGTTGCTTGCTATTAATGAGCAGCGGTATACGGAGGAGCTGGCAGCCTACGCTGAGCAAGCCGCTGATCTGGCTATTGACCTTAATTATCCGGCAGGAGCTTATCCGGCAGCGATTTATCTGAGTCATTTTTTTTTAAAACAATACAAAAGAAGTAAAGCCAGGAAATATACTGACCTTGCCATTGAAACGGCTGTGGAGTTACGCGATAAGGATAAAGAATTGGAAGCCCGAAGGCTGTCATTAGAATTTTTTAAGACGACGGGAAGAAAAGCTAAAATAGAGGAAGCACAATTAAAATACGATCGCCTCAGCAATGAATTGTTAGCCAGGGAGAAAGAAAAAAAGCTTGACCTGGTACAGCAGGGGATTGACTCCACGGAACAGGCCCTGGGTATGGCTATAGAAGAGCGGGACGAAATAATGACTGAGAAGGCGTATGTGGAACGCCGGTTAAGCATGACAGAGGAAGAAAGAGCAGCGATCAGGGCAGAGGCTGATCAGCTATCAAAAGAAAAGATACGCTTGAAGTACGAACGGGAAAAATTAAAGAATGAAAAGCTAGAAAAGGACCGAGAGATAGAACTTAAAGAGCGGGAATTGCAAAAGCAAAACGACGAGCTGCAGCGCCAAAGACTGATCAATATTATGATGGGGGGGGGCCTCGTAGCCTTTATTGTTATTGCTTTTTTAGTATACAGGGATATACGGAAAAGGAGAAAAGAGGCCGAAATCAAGGCCCAGTTAGAAAAGCAGATCATGCGACAGGAAAAGCTCGCTACTTTAGGCCAACTTTCGGCTGGTATCGCTCATGAGATCAAGAATCCACTCAATTTCATCAATAACTTTGCCGAAGGGTCTGGCTATTTGACAGACGAGCTGATCGAAGTGCTGGAAGAAGCTAAAGCCAATGCTCAAACTGATTACGAATTACTGGAAGAATTAACCGGAGAGCTCAAGCAAAATGCTATTGATATTGTGCATCATGGCAAGCGGGTTGACCGGATCGTAAAAAGTATGATGGATCATACCCGGGCCGGGCAAGGTAATTTACTGCCTACCAACCTCAATGAGCTAGCTGGCGATAATATTGACCTAGCCTATCAGAGCTACCGAGCTGGACAAAAAGATTTTAGCTGTGATATTCAAAAAAAACTCGATCGTCCTTTGCCGCTTATTCCGGTCATTCCTCAGGATTTGAGCCGGGTGTTGATCAATATCATCAATAATGCCTGCGATGCTATGCAGGAAAAACTGCTGGCGCAGGGGCCTACTTATCAACCTGCACTGTTTATAAGTACACACAATGTAAATGGAGGGGCTGAAATTCGTATCAAAGACAATGGGCCGGGTATTCCTGAAGCAATAAGAGAAAAGATTTTTGATCCTTTTTTTACAACCAAACCTACCGGCCTGGGCAATACCGGCCTGGGCTTATCCATCAGCCACGAAATCATTGTTAAAGCTCATAATGGACAAATAGATCTTGAGAGTATACCCGGAGAGTCAACGGAGTTTATTATTTTTCTACCGGCAGAGGTTCTTTCATAAAAGAATCATTTGATGTTGTAAATAAATCATTTTTTCCCGTATAAGTAGTTCGCGAAATTAAGATATATAATAAGGTTCGGAGAACCTGATATTGTA